>NZ_JBHUMF010000015.1:0-320062 GCF_042684945.1 Bacillus seohaeanensis
ACTTATAAAAGGCCACCAAGCAAAAGCGCGGTAGCCTATGTTACCCCAACATTTGACGTAGAACCAAAAAATAATACCTGTAAATAAAACAGACCACCACA
This sequence comes from Bacillus seohaeanensis, assembly GCF_042684945.1. Lineage (NCBI taxonomy): Bacteria > Bacillati > Bacillota > Bacilli > Caryophanales > Bacillaceae > Bacillus > Bacillus seohaeanensis. The sequence continues at coordinate 102 of NZ_JBHUMF010000015.1, forward strand.
TATTCCAACCATTATGATAGGTAATAAACCCTAGCTTACTGTTAACATATTCAATTAATAAATATATACCTGACCATAACAAAAACCATAAAGAGCGTTTTTTCCACCCTCTAGGAAACCTCCCTAAATATAGTAGTACTGTTACAGTGTAAGAAATAACCATTGCTAAAAGTGTAACCATCGTATGATTAGGTAAAATTACGTCATGAAAAATCCACATTGATTTCTCATAAAGCAAAAAGTTATATAACAAATCCCCTATAATGAAGAAAAGAAGTGTTGGATAATACTTTTTCCAGTTTCTCCAATCGCCCCATATAATCCCTGCTATCAAATAGATGGCATTTATTAAAATATACATAGGTTCATTCCTTTAGACAGATTAATCCTATATTCCCCAACAGGTAGGGAATTTATAATGGTTATACACTTAGGAGCTAAATGTAAATTTTCTTCTCTCCCCCACCTTTACTTCAATAAGTCTAAAAAATATAGGAGCTGCCGAAACAACTCCTATATTTTTTTACTCCAGCACCCTACTTGCTATAAAACAAGCTATTAGTAAGTGAAAAAATGCTTAAATAGCTCTGCAGACACACGAATATTTCGATTTTATAAAAACTTTATCTAGTTACAGTTTGAATTCCTATAAGTTAGGTGATAATTACTATTAGTTGTAAATACAATTGTAGATACAAGTGAGGGGGTCCACATGAATTTCGGTTACAAGCAAAATGCTGTTTTAATGGTAAGGGCCTTATATTTTTGCATGGAACAAAAGTGGGCTGAACTGGCGAAAACGTATAATATTTCACCAGCCCAACAACATATTTTATTTATCCTTTCCACTAATAACCAAACACTAACACCTTCTGAAATTAGCGAAATAGGTTGTTGGCATTTATCTACTGTAACAAGATTACTTAAACCGTTAAGAGAAAGAGGATTTATTACTATTAATCAAGATCCAAACCGAAATAGGTATAAAAAGGTCACCATAACCTCTTCAGGAGGAGAAATATTTCAGAAAATCATTGGTGCCATATTAGAAAAAGATTTCTTTCCTTTTGAGATGAATTCTTTGTCTGAGGAAGAATTAGAAAGTTTTCTGCGGGTCGGCCAGAAGATTCTCGATACCAATAAAGGAGAATCTTTCAGAGAAAAGATATTCAATGCTAAGATTGACGGGATTGATTATACTTAATGACTATTGATAGTTATATCTAACTACAAACTCACTCGGAGAAGTTAAAGTTAGGAGTAATATAATGCTTTTTGCCTACACAACTATCTCAATATTGTTTCTACTTGCTGTTTTCACCCCTAAAAAAATAGCTGGTATTGAAATTTATTCCACCTTCTTTTTCGCCTATTGGCTTGGAATTACATGCGATATTATCTTTGACTTAACTTACCACTTGTATGGGTATGTAGCAGAGGGTGCTCAGCTAACCAGCGTTTGTTTTATCACAGTTATTTATTTTTCGGTGAATACTTTGTTTTTAAATTCCTTTCCGTACAATAAATCAATACTAGCAAAAATAGTATATATATTGGCTTGGTCAATCTTTGCGACTATTTATGAATCAATCGCTGTAAATACAGCGTTCTTTTATTATAATGGTTGGAAGTTGTGGTATTCAGCGGTACTGTATCCCATTATCTTCACAAGCTTGGTATTAAATTTGTTATGGGTCCGAAAACTGTTATTTAGGTATATAAACAGAGAGCAAAGCAGCATGTAGTAAATAAAAAAAGAGCCTGTTTTTAAAGAGGTTTATCTTTAAAAAAACAGGCTCCTTTGAGTCGGGACAAATCACGATTTACTATTTTTCATTGTTTAGAGTGAAGAGAACTTTATTGATATTTTTGTTTAACCGTTCCATCCATTCATCAGCAAGATGAGATTCGCTTTGTTTTATTGTCTTTTATCAAGCTAGGGTTTTGGCATTTTTTCTATAACTTATCTTATGAATAGAAACTATAAATAGCCAAATGCTTAGTAAACCTATCACTACATACAGTGAACTGATAATAATTGGTGAAACAAATGCTCCTATTGTAATGAATAAAGAAGCAATAATGGAAGCTCCTCTAACAACGAAAGAATTAACAGCCATATACGAACTTCTTGCATTTTCGGGAATAAGGTCTGCCAAATAAGCCTGTCTTATCGGCCAAAACATAATTTCTCCAACCGTCGCAATAAAACCAGCTACCAATAATAGAATAGGCGCGTTACTAAAACCTAAAATAAAGGTGCCACCTGTATAAATTAACAAAGCAATTATTAAAACACGCAAGCTATTAAATTGTTTCATCATTTTTCCAATAATTAGCGTTGTTGCAACGACAAGAATCGTGTTTTCTGCATTTAACAGACCTACCATACTTGTGCCGTCAACATTGAGATGAAAAGAACCAAGAGTGAGTAGATTTTGAAATTCAAGCTCTTTTGCAAGGCGAATGCCGATATAGTTAGAAATTTGGAATTCCAGTGTGAAAAATAATAGCGTTGCTAAGGTAAAAATCATAAAAGTTACATCCATACTTACACGTTTATATTGTAATCCAATATCCTTTAGAACACCCCAACGTGATTTTACTGTCGATTCCCCCGCTGGTTTATATGTATCTGTAATAAAAAACGAAATCATCAAGACAGAGACTAACGAAAGAACGAAAGAAATAGTTAAGATGATTAAAAGATGCGTAGAGAAAAAATACCCTCCAATAACCGCACCAATAACTACAGAAAGATTACTGAACCAATACATTACACTATAAACAGACTTTCTGTTTTCCGTTGTCGTGACATCAATCACCATAGCTTCTGCGACTGGCTCTGTAATGGCACCACAAGCAGAAATAATTAGAACTGCAATAAACGTTATAACAGTAGACTGAAACATCGGTGTATTTGTTAAGATCATCAGCAACAAACCAAGAGACCTTGCAAAAGCTGCGCCAAGAATAATTTTTTTCCTACCAATCAAATCTGAAAAATATCCCGCATATAAACCAGCACCAAAACCAAAAATTACTGTGAAGATCATTAAAACACCAGTAAGTTCCGCTCCAAATCGAGAAGCAAAATAGATGGCCAAAAAAGGAAAATACATCGAACTTGATAAACTATTAATAAAAACATCAAGTAAACGAATTTTTACATTTTTATGTAGCTTGCTTAGCTCCATTTTCTATAACCTCGTATGTTATATTTTTTAATTTTATACAAAAACAGAATTTTAAAAACAATAGTACTATACTGATAAATCCAAGTCAATGAAGCATTTGAAATCAAAATGATTTTCTTGTCCACTAATAGCTATATATATATACTTCAACTAAAGAAGTTACTAAAAAAGGAAAGGGCCCTACCATTGTTTTGGTAATGCCCCCGTTCTCTAAATCTTATTTTATTTAACAAGCCTGCTTACGCCCCATTCGGTTTACTGTCTTCCCTTAAAATTTCTTCCAAGATGTTTTTTCTGGGTAAATTAGTACCTTTAGGTTTTGAAGAAAATAGCTATGTTGTCAAAAGCAACAATCTTTTAAAACACAGTCTTTTTTAAAGAGAAATATGTAACGATCCCCAAACTAAGATACATTAAACACAAGATAAAACCCACAACTATGGAGTAATTAAATACATTAAATAATGTCAGCGCCCCCATACATATCAATAGAACTAAGAAACTATATCCTCTTTTCGCATTTTTGCGAAATATTGAAGAGAATATAGTCAATGCCAAGGTAGTTGTTACTAAATGACAAATTAATAGTATTGCCCCCCATAGCACATTATTGTCCATGGATAACCACTCTGGATACATACCTACCCTCCTCCTCATGATATCTTTCTTTAAGAAAACATTAACGTCACCTAAGTAACCTATGTTGTTAGTAAAAAATGGTAGACACGCATTACTTTTTCGTTTTCTCAAATAAACCTATTGCAACAGCTATGGCAATACCTATTCCAATCCAAGAACCTACACTCAACACACTCGCCACCTTAAAACTCTTTGTCTTATTATACGATTTAAGACTAATAATGTTTCACTGACTACTACACTAAGGGACAACACTAAAAGGTAAATCAAAGGAATCTTTTTCATAACTGAAACGTACTAATTAATGCTAGTTACTTTAACGATAGGTTGTCATGAAAGTGAGGAGAAGTAATGACTGTTTTAGAAGTTAGGAATCTACAAAAATCGTTTGGTTCGATTCGTGCTGTACAGGACATTAGCTTTTCAATAGAAGCTGGTGAGGTGTTCACCATCATCGGACCTAACGGAGCAGGAAAGACAACGACACTTGAAATGATTGAAGGACTGGTTCCTCCCGATCAAGGAGAAATACATTTTGGAGAATGGAACTGGGAGCAGGATGCAGTAGCTATAAAAAAGAAGATTGGTGTACAGCCGCAATCAAGTGCGATGTTTGACCTGTTAACTCCTGAGGAAAATTTGAATCTTTTTGCTACGTTTTACGATAAGGCACGGTCTACCGAAGAAATTTTAGAATTAGTAAACCTAACGGATCACCGAAAAAATCAAGTGAAAAAACTATCTGGTGGCCAACGACAACGGCTCGCCATTGGTCTTGCGATGATTAGTGATCCGGAAATCATTTTCCTAGATGAACCAACAACCGGTCTTGATCCGCAAGCACGTCGTAATATTTGGGACATTATTTTAGAGCTAAAGAAGTTAGGAAAAACGACCATTTTAACCACTCACTATATGGAAGAAGCGGAAAAACTAAGTGATCGGGTTTGCATCGTCGACCAAGGACTCATCGTAACGCTAGATACACCGTCTGCACTCATTGAAAAGTTAACAGAAGAAAGAGAAGTCAGATTATCATTCCTTGATGGAGAAGAAGCTGCAGAAGCGGCTGATCTTTTTTCAAAAAGTCTTGATTCCGTCGCCCGGACAGAGCGTGAATGTACTGCACTAAAACTATGGACTGCAAGACCTGAAGATACGCTCTATGACTTGTTTAAATTCACAAAAGATAGGGAGTATCAGGTCGAACAGGTCTCTATTCGCGAAATGAGTTTGGAAGATGTCTTTATCGCCTTTACCGGCAAGGAATGGAGGGATTGAGATGAACAATTACAAACAATTTAAACAAATGTTCCTTGCTCAATTAAAGTTGACCCTTCGTGAGAAACAAGCATGGTTTTGGGGTATCTTTTTCCCCGTCATTTTAATGGTCATCTTTATGGTCATTTTTAGTGGCGATTCTAGTGATGAATTCCAATCAAAGGTTGCTATTGTTGATGAAAATCAAAATTCCACATCAGAAACGATGTTAGCTGGGTTAAAACAGATTCCTGTACTAGAGGTGAAAACAGACCAGACTGTCAGTCAAGAGAAAGCAACGGAATGGGTAAAAGAGCAAGAAGTTGATGCTGCAATCATCTTGCCAGCATCTAAAGAAGCAACATCTATCGAACTGATTGTGAATAAAGAAAACGAACAAAATGCCTCTACTCAAGTCGTTGCTGGCGTTCTCGATAAATTCGTTCAACAAGCTAACCTTTCTGCTGCTGGTGCAGCCCCTATTTATGAAGTGCAATTTGAATCAGTATCATCTGGAAATAACGAATTAGATTATACGGACTTCCTTTTAACCGGGATGATCGCTTTAGCCATTGCCCAAGGTGGTCTGTTTGGGATGGTTGATCTAGTAGAAATGCGCAGAAAAGGTTTGATTAAAAGGCTACGAATGACTCCAGCCAAAATGGGAATCTTTGGCCTAAGCGATATGGTCATGCGATTGTTATTTAGCATTATCCAAATTATTCTATTATCATTAATTGGCGTGTTTATATTTGGTGCCAATCTATACATCAATATTCTTAGTCTCATCGTTATCTTTTTAATTGGTGCCTTGTCCTTTAATGCTTTAGGCTATTTCATTTCTGCATTCAGCAAAACAACAGAAGCCTATATGGGAGTAGCAAACATTATAAGTTTTCTCATGATGTTTTTAAGCGGTGTATTCTTCCCGATCGAATCCATGCCAGAATGGCTACAACCAGTATCGAACATCCTCCCTCTTACCTATTTTGCTGAAGGTTTGAGAGATAGTATGGTTTACGATACTAGTATTCTTTCAAGTTCACTTTGGTTTGGCGTTGGGAACATGGCTATTTGGGGTGGAGTTGCCTTTATCATAGGCTCATGGTTGTATAAAAGAAAGTCGATTGTCGCGACTAGATGATAGAATTTCAGTAAAGGGGCATTACATCAACATTTTGCTGCTGGTACTGTATATAAGGGTGCGTTAATGTAATAAAGAAAGTTTCCGACTATTGTTACAAACGCACCTTTTATCATTTCCCGAAAGAAGACTCCCTCTTCAAGCGCGAGAAGGGATTTATCCCAGCGGTAAGGGGAGATGAATTTCGGTTGGCGATAGCCAAAATAGTCCTCACTATGGCATAATAAGAACAAACGTTCCTGATGGTGAGGTGAAAATCATGCAAGTCAAAAAAGCCTTTACGTTTCGTATCTTCCCGAATAGAAAGCAAGTTGATTTGATCAACAAAACCATTGGCTGTTCGAGATTCGTCTACAACTTCTTTCACGGTAAACAGAAAGAGAAGGATGCTTATTGGTACATCGTGGAGGAAATGAAGCAAAAGGGGTAGCTCCCAACCAATGAGTGGAAAGGTTCTTTTTTTAATAAGCATGAAACGGTAAAGGCAGTCCGCCAACTGAAAAAACACTATCCTTTTCTAAAAGAGGTAGACAGTATTTCGCTTCAAAAATCGGTTGAAAACCTAGCCGATTCTTACCAGCGCTATTACAAAAAACAAACGAAAGCACCTCGCTTTAAAAGCAAAAAGAATAAAGTGCAATCGTACACGACAAAACAAACGAATGGAAATATCGCTGTATTCGATAAGCACCTCCAGTTACCGAAACTTGGAAAGGTTCGTTTTGCGAAAAGTCGTGACGTAACGGGACGGATTATCAATGCGATGATTAGACGGAGCCCTAGCGGAAAATATTTTGTATCCATTCTTGCAGAAACCGAGGTAGAAGAATGGTCCAAAACAAATACAGCTGTCGGTGTGGACCTGGGATTAAAAGATTTTGCGACACTTTCAGATGGAACGGTATTCGGTAACCCCAAATGGTTCCGCAGATTGGAAGAAAAACTAGTAAAAGCACAGCGCATTCTTTCGCGACGGAAAACAGGTGGGGAAAATTGGGATAAACAACGAAAAAAAGTCGCTCGTATTCATGAAGCTACCACTAATGCGAGGAAGGATTACTTAGACAAAATTTCCACCGATCTCGTCAAAAACCACGACGTGATTGGCTTGGAAGATTTGTCCGTAAGTGGCATGTTGAAAAATAACCACATGTCCAAAGCTATTAGTGAAGTAGCTTGGTCACAGTTCAAACGGATACTCGAATACAAGGCAGAGTGGTACGGCAAGAAAGTTGTCGTTGTTGCCAAAAACTTTGCCAGTAGTCAACTCTGTTCGTGTTGTGGGTACAAAAATAAAGACGTTAAAAATCTCGCTTTGCGTGAGTGGACATGCTCTTCTTGTGGAAGTCATCACCAAAGGGATATTAACGCAGGATTGAATCTCCGAAACGAAGCCATTCGTCTCGTAACTGTCGGTGCGACAGGGATCGCCTAATCAATATCTGTTCGATAGAATGGAGTTCTTAGGAATCCCCCACTTCAAGCTTGCTAAGTGGGGGTAGTTCAAATGTACACTCCATTAATTTAGCTTATTTTAGAAACGCATGCTGCGCAGTAAAAATAAATTAATTTTTCTTATTCCATTCTGTTAACTCCATCATCTTGAAATCGATTTCCTCATCTATTTTCAGTGGGGCAATAAACTCTAAAGAGTTTCCATCAGGATCGTTAAAATATAATGCAGCATGTGATTGAGGATTGTTTGGGAGTACAATTGGTTGTTGTTCCGGTGCGAAGTTAAAAGCTTCCCTAACGTTTATACCTCTTTTTTCTAACCATTCTTTGGCTGCTGTTAAATCATTTAAGTCTACATGGAATGCAATGTGTCTTAGTGAAGGATGATAAGGGGTTTCAACTTTTTCCGTTTCCCATAAGCCAAGCCAACTCTTCCCTTTTTCAATCCAAAAGAAAGTCACTGCTTCTCCTTGATGAGCTAATTCCAACCCTAAGCTGCGATAAAACGCAATGGATTTAGATATGTTGCTTACTGGTAAATGTGCCTCATAAAGCCCTTTAATCATACCTATGAACCTCCCTTATCTGTATTTTGAATTACTTATTATTGTACAATAGGCACGATTTTTTATCTAATTATTCAGTTTATTTCACGAAACCGCTTGTATTAATTGAATAAAGTTAGAGAGAAAGGGAATACATTTAATCCCAAATATCATCCAACTTATTAGAGTAGAAGTCAATTGCTTTCTTATAGCTCAAGATGTCCTTGTCTGTTGTTGTGTCTAACAAGCATTTTAATAGTAACTCCATAGCAGTATGATGCTCATTAAGATTATATAAGGTCATGGAATAAAACACTTGAATTGCTCTATTGTTTGGAAATAATTCTATTCCCTTTAGAAATGTGTTCTTTGATTTTTCATACTCTCCTAATGTTCTATATGTACTCCCTAATCCCAATAAGGCCCCTTCTAAATCTTTTCCAGACAACCCCAATTTGATTGCATTTTCGTAAAAGGGTACTGCTTTCGATTCTTCTCCTAATACATCAAAACTCCAAGCACATTGATAGTTAATAGATGCATCATCGGAAAACTCCTTGACCAATTTTAAAAGTAATTTGTTAGATTCCTTTGGATTTCCATTTTTTCTTAAATCAATTGCTGTATCTAATTCTTTTTTCATTATTCCCATCTCCAAAACTTAGTCCGTTTAATTTACTCAGCCTCAACGGTTCTTCGAGTCTTGCGTCAGTTCGTTGCATTACTATTTTGCATTTATATAATAGACCAGATTGTCGGTCCATTCGCCAAATTCAAATATAAATCCTTTTCTTTTGCATTCAAACTTCATTCCTACGCTCTCTGCTAAATTCATAGAGGGAGTATTATCAACATTTATATGAGCTTCGATGCGATGGAATTTCAAGTCTTTAAAAGCGATATTGAGTGCTTCTCTGACCGCCTCTTTGCCATAGCCTTTTCTCCAATGCTGATTATGGATGGTGTAGCCTATCCTTGCCCATTGAAAATCGTCTCTTGCTAAAGTGGAGAAGTCTACCATACCTAAGTGTGTACCATTATCCTTTCGAAAAACGCCAAATACATGAGCAGTATCAGTCAATGCTAATTCTTGATGCTTTTTCACCAAATTAGTAAACCATTCCTCCGTACATTCACTCATATCAATCTTTCCTTTGTCATGTCTATGCTGAGATGGAAGTCTATTATTAAATTCATTAAGCCAATTTTTGTAATCCTCTTCTTTTAATGGTCGAACTACTAATCTCTCCGACTCTGCTACGTAATTAAATGTATTCAAATGAACACCCCACAGATTTTTCTTTTGTTGCTTAAGTTAAAGTAAAAAGTAAATGTATCTGTTACACCACTAACTAATTTCATAGAATAACCATTGGGCTAATTTACCACCCATTTTATTATAAAGAGATTGCGCAACAACGTTATCCTTTGCCGTTTCCCACGTCATGGATGAAAAATCATTCTCTCGTATGTAGTCTAAACTAGTTTGAAATAATTTCTCTCCAACCTTTTTCCCTCTTACATTAGGAGCAACGAATAAGTCATTTAAAATCGCTTGTCTCTTCACGCTTAATGTACTAAAAGTAAAATACAACGTAGCAAAGCCCACTAATTCCCCATTTTCTTCCGCTACAAATTGAAGTCCACTTGAAGGGTTATCAAGCAGATGGTTGATCAATCCTTTTAAATCATTTTCATTCGGTTCTGGCTGTTCATAAAAATCTACAATATACTGTCTCATAAGGTTATATAACTCCGGTACGTCTTGATTTGATGCAGGTCTAATTACAATGCCATTGCTCATTTTTTCTTTCCCCCTAGAACAAATGTAAACTATTACTATATTTCTTATTTAACAAAACTACTCCATTTACTTAGCGCATTACCGCTCAGGGTAGCCACATTAGCCATCCTAGAGCTCTTAAAATAAACGAATACATAATGGTAGTTCAACAAGAATAATTTGGATTACTACTCTAGTTTGGCATAAATACAAGTATCTGTTAGTTTCTTTCTGTCTGCTGACAAATCCTCGTTTCTGAGAGTGCCCTCTAAGTTAAACCTTAATCTTTCAGGGATAGCACGACTTTTTTCATTGGTAGACTCGCACCTAATTTCTAATCTCTTAAAATGCAGTTGCTCCAAACCAAAATTAGTTACTTCCTTTATCGCTTCTGTCATATATCCATGACCACTAAACTTTGTATTAATCCAATATCCAATTTCAGCTTTTGGTATGTCCCAATCTATCCCCTGAAGGCTCGCCGTACCAATAAATTCATTGGTATCTTTATGAAAAATAAGAAAACGAAAACTTTCTCTTTTTAAAAACTTAAGGTGAGCTTCTCTCAAATTAATTTCTGTTTCTTCAACAGCCGGGATATTCTGTGCAAATGGCAACCAAGCCTTTAATTCACTATAGGACTCCTTTATTGCTTCGTTTACGACTCTGCCATCCCCTGCTGGTAATGGCGCTCGTAGTATTAATCTTTCTGTTTCTAATTGGGACGGAACATCTAATAATATTGGATCCACTACATTTCTCCTCCAAATAGTCTTTTACCAAGTTAAATTTTAAAAATAAAAAACTCCCATCCCCAAGATAAATATCTTGAGGACGAGAGTTGTAATTTCGTGGTACCACCTCAGTTTGTTGATATATTGCTATATCAACCTCTTCGGGTACATTTATACCCTGTCTTTATATCGGTAGAATCCGTCTTACTATCCCTAATTATCGAATTAGCTTGGTAAGAAGCTCTGAGTCTTTATTCGTCAAGCTGATTATTACTCTCTTTTCAGCAGGATGAGAGCTCTCTGTCAATAACCATTCCTTAACTACTCTTCTCTTCAACGCTTATAACTATTTATTTTCAATTATGCTAACAATATTTTCTTAATTTGTCAATAATTCAAATAATTAAAGGCGCACTTCATTAACATCAAATAGTATACAAGTCCTGAATCAAAGGAATACATGAGTTATTTATTTTCTAAGTCTTTAATTCTTTTTTCCAATTTTTCTATTTTAGATAGTAAAAGTAATGCTAAACTCAAAGCACCTGCTGCAATAGAAAATGCCAAAATCGTCCCTACCCCATTTACTTGCCCCCTTCTTTTCGTATTGTCCCGTCCGTTTCATACGCTTTGTTTTTGAGTTAGTACCGCTACCAGCCTCCTAAACACTCATTCTCATAATATTTATGCCAAGATTTAGACAAATAGCCAATAGCAATGTTGTTCTTTACCACAGTCTATTAAAAAACAAGGTTGTTTTCATGAAATATGTTGTTTGGGGCACTAAACCGTTCCTTTCCGCTGCAGGCCCACAATGTTTTCAACTGTTGTAAAAGCAATAATCTTTGCGAAAACAGCCTAAAATAAAGAGCCTTCCTACCTATGCAGAAACGCCCTTGTCGTTTAAGAAACTCATTACGCAAAGAAAACTACTTGAAAGGTAACGAAGAAACAAAATAAGGAAGCAGCTATGCCCAAGTATCCATAGCCTTTCCTCCCTTTTTTAAGTTCATCTGCTCCCATCACTGCCATTAAAACACTTAGCAAAAAGATATTGTATGGCATAAACTCAAAGTTTCGAGTAATTAACATGTAGGTTGCTACAATAACAATAATTACTGATAGGCCAATTCGTGCTATTTTTAGCAAAGTCCATCTCCCCTTTTAATAAAAATTCCCTTTCTCCTATTCCTTTACTTTTTTAACACTATTTACGAATAAAAAATAATGTAGGTTCACTTTCTTTTCATTATTCTTCTTATAACTGCAAAAAAAGCTATTACCGACCCTTTAATGTAACAAGCCTAAAATATTTTTCAGCTAGAATTATAGTATTGCTCCACATTCAGCAAATACAGCCGTCGGGGGTCACTCCACTATTGAACCCGGCATTTTATAAACAATGCATTTCCCCTTCTGCCTCTTCCCAAGTCACGGTATAGCCTTGCCCTTTAGAACAGAATATTGACGAGGAAGTGTATTCAGAATCAGCATCTTTATTGTAACTAATCTGCTCTATTACCTCTTTTTCATTATGACATCGGTCGTAGCCAGCAAAGGTTAATTTTATTGAACCCTTTCCTTGTGTAAAAGAAGCTAGTTCACTAGTGTAGTTCATAAATGTAGCTACCGGCACGATTCCAGTTAGGATAGCTTTGTCTCCTTCTGTTTTTGGAGCATCAAAGCTTCCATGTGCAGTTTGAATGTCTGATAACACACGGCCCATTTGATCTACATCGACTTTAATTTTATAGTGATAATAAGGTTCAAGCAGGATGTTAGATGCCTTTTCCAGCCCTTGCCTCAACGCTCTGTAGGTCGCCTCTCTGAAATCACCACCTGATGTATGCTTATTGTGAGCTCTTCCAGTCAAAAGCGTCACTTTTACATCCGTCAGAGGTGAGCCTGTTAATAGACCACGGTGCTTCCGTTCAAAGAGATGGTGGCGAATTAAGTTCTGATTTCCGACAGTCAAGTCATCCGCGTGGCAATTGTTGGTAAACGTGATTCCGTTATTTCTTTCACCTGGCTCTAGCTTAAGATGGACCTCAGCGTAGTGCCCTAACGGCTCAAAGTGCCCATATCCAACTACCTCTGTATCGATTGTTTCTTTATAAAGAATTTCTGGATTATCAAAAGCTACATTTAAGTGGAACCGCTCCTTTACTAATTGTTCTAATACCTCTAGTTGAATCTTCCCCATTACATGGATATGAATCTCCTGCAAACTCTCTTCCCACGTTACGTTCAAAGAAGGATCCTCAGCATCTAAAATTTTAAAATAGTGCAATGCTTCCTTCATATTTATCGCTGGTTCGAAGATAACTTTGGACTTTAAGGTTGGAACCATTTCATACGTAGCACTTTCTTTTAGTGCTCCCACCCCATCACCGACAGATACATTCGATAAACCCGTTACTGCAAAAAGCTCACCTGCCGCTACGTGATCAACCGTTTTAAATTTACTTCCGCTATATACGCGTATTTGCGTTACCTTTTCTGAAATACCGTTCTCTTCATCTCCGTAATTTATTTCATCTCGCACTTTTAATGTTCCGCTCAGTGCTTTAATAAATGTGATCCTCGTCCCATTATCATCATGACGAATTCGGTAGACACGACCAGCAAATGCTTTTTCACTTGGATAATTGGTCATTGTTAACAAATCCAATTTCTCTAGGAAACTCTCTATTCCACTATCTTGAAGAGCAGAGCCACTTGCATAAGGGAAAATTTTGTTTTCCTTAATCATTTCTTGCATCGTTTTAAGCCACAAATTTTTATCGTAGCCGATTTCCATATACTGTTCTAAAAGCGCTTCATCACGTTCCGCAATGAATTCAACTAGTTCCTCTTTCATTCCACTCTCTTCAAAGGAATCGGTAATGTCACAAATATCGTCTGTTATATTCCTTTGAATGTCTTCTACCGTTTTATGCACATCTGCCCCGATCCGATCGGTTTTGTTAATAAAGAAAAAAACAGGTACTTGATGTTTTCGGAGAAGCTCCCAAACAGTTTCCGTATGCCCTTCTATTCCCTCAACGGCACTAACGATAATAATCGCATAGTCCATCACCTGAATCGCACGTTCCATTTCAGGAGAAAAATCGGCATGCCCCGGTGTATCAAGTAAATAATAGGTAGCGTCACGATACGAAAACATTCCTTGATCAGAAAACACCGTGATGCCCCGCTGCCTCTCTATATCATGGCTATCAAGAAACGCATCTTTATGATCAACGCGCCCTCTTTGTTTAATACTTTTTGTATGATAAAGAAGTTGTTCCGAAAATGTCGTTTTTCCAGCATCAACATGTGCTACGATTCCAATCGTCTTATTCATTTTGTAACCTCACTTCAGGTATTCACTCTACTTATTTTATTAACAATTATAACAAAACTAGCTGAAAGTGGATGTCCATTAGAGAAAGAGACATTGGATTTATTTTGGATTACTTGTTTATACTAAGCGAAAATACCTGTTAAAGGAGACGATTGCATGCCACATAAAAAGCAAGTTAATCGATTAACTAAACAAGAGGATACGTACAGCATATTCAAACAAGAAATGGAAGTCGACACGGACGTCAACGAAGACCCAAATCGCGAAAGATTATTGGATGAATCCGTTGATTCTTTTCTAGAATCGAGAGGGGAACGGTAATGCAAGGGGAGGAATTGTCGTGGCGCATGTTACGGTTCCTTTTAGCACCTAATGCCTTACGTATTAACTAGCCCACTCCGTTACTTCAGTAAAAAATCTTTTCTCTTATTTAAGAAGTTTCAAAATACCGTAATCAACCTTTACAACTCAATCACTTGTCAAAGTAAAAGTTTCCGATTTTCCGTTCCATGTTATCGTCGCTTTTATTTCATCATTCTCTTGTGTTACGGAGCATCCGGAACATCTATTTCCATTACCTGTTAGCGAAGAAGTCTCGGTGTCTAACGTGCGACCTGTTTCCGAGCTGTTACCTAAATTAAAATTAATGGTTTTAGTCCCTGGTTCATCTCCTACATATCGAATTGTATAGTCAATACTTTCGCTATCTGAACTGTGAATGTGCGCAATATATGTTACCGACCAATTCTCACCCTCTCCAGTGAATTCAAGCGTTTTCTCCTCCGAACAAGCCACTAATATAAAGGAAACAAATAGAATTAACAATAGCCTCTTTTTCAAGCTTTCCCCCCCTAAATCATTTTTTTCAAACAATAATTCATTAGGTCGTTACACAGCTACCTGTTTGCTTACTAATTATTTACAATTATTTCAACATAAATATTCGATAACCTTTTAGCTACATTGCACTTTTATATATTTAAAAACACACAGACTTTTCATCCCATGTGCTCTTACTTGCGATTTAATTGTTCGCACCGCTTCAGTGGATCCGTTACTACTTTAATAAGTTTTTTAGATAGTACGACTAACATCATCATGAATCTTGCAAGACTTATTATTACTTAATTAACTTTTGATGGTGGAGGAAGATACTTTGTAAAATAAGCCCCAAGTAGAATCAAACTAAAGGTAAGCAGCCAACTCACGATTCCTAAAGAGTTTAGCCAATAAGCTGTAAAATTGACAATGGCGATGAGAAAAAAGCAAATCGATGTTAATGCGCTTTTTATCCCCGTTACACCTGCCTTTTTCCTTCTCTTAAAGAAAAAGAAAATCGAGACAAGGAAGGTTGTAATAAATACTATCGATAGTACTATTCGATTCAATGAATTCACCTTCTTTCACACTTTCCTCTTAACATTGATACCAATATTTTACCATAAAAATGGCGGTTGCCTTCCTCCAGTACAAGAAAAACGGAACTTTGTAATGTTGCATAAAGTGGAAGTCTTTAGAAGGAATATTTGAAAATAGGAATGAGGTTACCATGAAAAGAATCACATCCATCCCTAATGACAAAACTATATGGGTGTCGAAGCTTTTAGACGGGAATCACGCAAAAATAAAAGGGGAGACCTAAAAGATTCTACAAAAGAACCTTTTGATGGTCGCCCCTTTCAGCTTTTAGAAATAACCTTTAAAACATCCTATGTGCCTTTGCATTGCTTAATGCTCTAATAATGGACTGTGATCGCATCGTATGTCCATTTACTTGAGAGCTTGCGTGCTTAGGTCTTGTCCAATTATGGTGAAACTTTTGAGAATGTGGATCTAAATGATCTTTATAGCTCATTCGTCATCACCTCTTAGTCAGGATAGGATATTTCTGAAACCAATTGATATTACAAGGAATATCATTTAAAAGTATGTGATAAAGTAGACGAAAAAATACACTCATTTCATTAGAAACAATTGTAATTTAGAATGACACTAGACAAGTTGTTCTTTCGATTGAAGTAAGTCAAGAATTCTTTGCCGAGTTTGGTAACAATTAAAAAATGCCCATTCCAAGCGCCAACAACACATACTTGGAACAGACACCTATTTCTACAATCATCCCTGTATATCTCGTTTTCTATACCCAATAAACCCAATAAAAATGGTAACTGCTGCAATAACCGTAAGAATCGAAGCCTTTGCAAAGTCCATGTCTTCAATAGGTAATTGCGGGATATGTGCGTAAGGGGAGATTTTCCCCACCCACTCTGGAAATTGGAATAACCCTCCTAAATATACGACGATGAAGGAGTATACTAAATAAAGCCAAGTCAATCCTGTTACGTTTGGTGCAATCCCAATCAACAGAACCCCAATTCCTATCATAATCCACATTGCCGGTAAATACACCATCGCTGCATTATAAAAGGTGCTAAAGACAATTTTTTCGTCCATTACAGAATTCCCTGCGACTCCAAGTCCAATCGCAGCAAGAGACAACATGACAAAACTAACAACAATCGAGATAATAAAATAACTAGCAAGTAATCGTCTACGAGAAACCGCACGTACAAGTAAGTGCTCGGTACGATTCTTTTTCTCTTCTCCCTTCAGTTTGAACAATGCCATTAGAGCTGGAATCGTACAAATCATTGCGATAATTGACATTAACATCGGGAGAAATTGTTCCACTAAACTAACCCCTTCTACTGGAGTTAAAATTAATTCGATTTCTGCAGAGAAAGATTCCAAGTCACCTAAAATGGAACCATAGGAGACACCTAGAATAAACACCCCAACTGCCCAGGAAATTAATCCAGTGCGCTGCAGTCTTAGTGCTAAACCAAACGGACTTTGTAAAAAGCGCGACGCATGTTTTCGACCCGGCTTAGATGGGAAAAAACCAGCTTCGATATCACGAATTGCATTCAAATAAAAAGTTAGCAAAATGATAGCAAGCGCAACCCCTATTGTTAAAAGAATTGGCCACCAATAATTAGTAACATACGTTTCTGTCCCCAAGACCCATCCTAATGGAGAAAACCAAGAAAGTGTTTCATTTCCTACATCTCCAATTGCACGAACAAGATATGCAATGCCTAACACCGTAAAAGAAAAACCAATCGTTCCCCGCGAACTTTCTGAAAGCTGTGCAAACAACGCAGTAATTGCCGTAAATAGTATTCCCGTTGCTCCTAAAGCTGCTCCATATAATAAGGATCCTTCTAAATCCATACTTTCAATACGTAAACTATACAACCCAAGCCCTATGATAAGTGCTAATACCACATTCGTTCCTATCAAATTACAAATCGTTGCATGCAAATTAGCTAACCGGCCAGATGGTAATGAACGGATCATTTCAATTCTGCCATCCTCTTCGGCAGCTCGTGTATGACGTGCAACAAGCAGAATACTCATAATCGCAACCGTAATCGCAGTAAACAGCAGCATCTGGTGTGCCATCATCGCACCATTTGTATAGTTGTCTAAGCCGTACCCTTTTCCAACCATTGCGGTCATTGCCGGGTTTACCATTGTTTCGGCAATTCCCTGTCTATCTTGGTCTGTCTTGTATAAGTCAGTAAGCGCCATCGCCGTCGCAATGGTTACAATCGCCAAAGACAACAACCAAATGGGAATACGTAACCGATCCAGCCGTAATTGGAACCGTGCGAGTTTTCCGGTGTTATAGAATAGCTGACTCCACACTATTTCACACCTCCCTTACTCTCTTTCCCATCCTTTCCATAATGACGCATAAACAAATCCTCTAACTTCGGTGGCGCACTTTCTAATTTGACTATCCCAAATTGACTTACATATTTAATCACATTGTCTAGCTCTTCCGTGTCTATCTGGAAGGAATACTGCGAACCTTTTGCCTCGATACCATGAATCCCTTTTACCTCATTTAAAGAAGGGATGAATTCTTTTGTCTCTACAAGCAAGTTCGTACGTGTTAAATGACGTAACTCCTCTAACGTACCCGTTTCAATAATGCTTCCTTGTCTAATAATCCCAACCTTATCACATAATTTTTCTACTTCCGATAAAATATGACTAGATAAAATAACACTCTTTCCTTGATTCTTCACTTCCATTACACACTCTTGGAAAACTTGCTCCATTAACGGATCGAGCCCTGATGTTGGTTCATCTAAAATATAAAGATCCGCATCAGATGAAAATGCTGCAACTAATGCTACCTTTTGCCGATTACCCTTTGAATACGTGCGACATTTCTTGGTCGGATCTAAATCAAATCGCTTAATCAATTGTTCCCGTCTATTTTTATTACTAGAGCCACGTAATTTCAAAAATAAGTCAATTACCTCTCCACCCGTTAGATTTGGCCACAAATTCACATCACCTGGTACGTAGGCAATATGCTGATGAATCTCGACTGCATCCTTCCATACATCTTTCCCAAATATTGTTGCTTCCCCTTCCGTCGCTTTTAAAATTCCAAGCAACACGCGAATTGTCGTTGATTTTCCCGCTCCATTTGGTCCAATAAACCCATACACTTCTCCTTTATTTACTTCCAAGTTCACACCGTTTAAGGCAGTAAACTTCCCAAATGTTTTCGTTAAATTACTTACTTTTACTACGGCCATTTTTCATCCTCCTCTTTTGTATGAAAACGGATGCCTTTCATTTGGTAGCTGTTTTCCATCTATAGCATTTTAACTATGCAGTTTACGAAAACAGCCTTTTTAAATAAGCTTCTGTATAAGTTATGAAATATATTAACTTATATGTTTCATAATATATAATGTTTTTTCATTTGACAATAGGTTTTGAACTATTTCATTTGTTATATTACATAACTTTGATTAAACTATAGAAAGAGGTGAAAAATATGGACGGATTTCAACGACGTAGAGAACAAAAGAAAACACATATATTAGAAGCAACACTAGCGTTAATTATGGAGTTTGGCGTACAGAAGGTTTCAATCGCTGAAATTGCAAAAGAAGCAAATGTATCTCAAGTAACGATTTATAATTATTTTGAAAGCAAGCATAATTTAATGCATGCAACCTTTATTTATTACGTAGATAAAGTGTGGGCTGAATATGAAGAGCTATTACAAAAAGACATCCCATTTCCAGAAAAAATCAAACAAATCATTTTTACTAAGAAAGAAACAGCAAAACAAATTCATCCTGACTTTTATGAACAGCTTATGAAGGAATACTCCGAAGGATTTCACTATCTTGAAAACTTGTACAATGAAAAAGCCATCCCCTATTTTATTGAATTATTTAACCAAGGAAAACAACAAGGCCACGTCGATCCGGATTTATCTAATGAGGCAATATTATTTTATATTCAAATGATGAAGGAATATATACAGCGGGAGGATGTGTATCAAAAGGTACTTCCTATAACGGAGGATTTAACGAAGCTTTTATTTTATGGGATTGTTGGGAAGCGAGATAATTGAAGATAGGGTGGTAGTTGGGTGTGATGCAACAGATCGTGATTCAACTGTTGAAAATAAGGAAAAATTCAACAGTTGAATTTACATAAGATTTCAACAGCTGATTTCAAGCAATCATTCAACTGCTGAAATAACGAAAATATTCTCCTGTTGAATAAACCAAAATATTCTCCTGTTGAATCAATATGTCGAATCAATAATTGAACTGTGTTGAATAACTTGCTCATCCATCCTTTTCTTGGTATCCGCCCACACCAGGAATAATCCGCTTATTCTAAACCATACTAACTTCGAATCACCAATAAGGAGGATGGTAGGATGATGCAAAATCAAAATCAACAAGGTCCGCTACATCAAAATATGCATACAGGTAATGTGCCTCAGCAACTGAACCATGGTGGGCATGAAGTGTTTGATGTTCATGAAGTGTTATCAGGTGCTATTGGCGCTTTAGATACTTATACGATGTTACTTCAGCATGTAAAGGATCCTGAATTGCAAGACATGATGAATCGCCAATACCAATTCATTCTAGATGAATACAATACAACGGTTGAATGTTTTCAATCTGGTCAAGACCCTTCTAAACCAACACAAAGCTATAAAATGCAGCAAGAAAATGACTTTGTGTATGGTATGAAGCCATCTCAACCAAAAAAACCGTTACAATCTGCAACAGAATTAACCGATGAATGTATTTCGGGCTTGATACTTGGAGCCGTAAAGGCATGTGCCACTGCTAAAACAAAGGCGGCACTTGAAACGACTAATCCAGTAGTGCGACGTGTGCTTGCCGATTCTGTACCAAATAGTATTGAAATGGCGTACGAGATTTCTCTTTATCAGAATAAGCACCATTACTATCAAGTACCACAGCTCGCACAGCAAGATATGCAACAAATGATGAATTCCTATAGTATGGCTCAGCCAAAGCCACAAATCCCAAACACTAACACGCAACATTAAAAAAATACCTATCCTCTTTTAAAATTTTAAAAGAGGATAGGCATTTTAAATTAGTTAAAGCTTCGCAAGTTTCTCTATATCATAAATTAAAATCCCTTGTCGGTCTGCCTTCAATAAACCTTGTTTTTTCATTTTCGTTAAGGCTCGGCTGATTGATTCTCTTGACGTTCCGACCATATTGGCAAAGTCTTGATTGGTAATCGAAATGTTAAGGTAAACCCCATTTTCCTGGTCCACCCCTTGTTCTTCTGCTAGCTTGAGCAACGTATGGGTAAACCGGTGTTGCACGTCCTTAGAGATGAAACCTTGGATTCGTTCTTGTAAATCAAGAATTTTCTGCCCGAGCATCTTCATCACTTTAATTGAAATTTGTGGATGTTTCATCATAAAATCTTCAAAATCATCAATTCGGATTACGAGCAGTTCCGCATCATCCACTACTTCAACCGTTGCTGGATATGGTGATTCATCAAAAAAACCGACATGTGGAAACATGTCACCCTCATGTAAAATGGAAATCACCTGTTCATTGCCTTCTTCATCAATTTTATATGCTTTTACAACTCCCGATAAGATAAAAAAGACAGCTTCACGAACCTCCCCTTCCATAAAAACATTCATGCGTTTTTTATAAGGACGAGTATTCGTTATCGTCGCAACTAGTTGTAATTCTTCCTCATTTAACCCCCGGAACACGGTGAATTTTTGCAAGAAGCTTTTTATATTTTTCACGACTTTCCCCCTACTTGAAAACATTCTGTAGTAGAGTATAACATTTATTGTTCATTGTAGGGTACAAAATACCCAATGTATCAACCCATTAACGTACTAGTAAGTAAATACTCATTCACTACTTTTTTCGACGTTAGTAAGACAAACTTCCGATAGTGCACCTACAATTTATTGCCCTTTTCTAACTTTTCGATTATCCCCCATGCATTTTCAGTAATTTTCCTTACTTCCTGTTCATCCTCTGATTCTCGGAAGGCATGAGACAACGAAATTAGTACACTTTCTAATAAAAATAAGCGTGGATGCTCCTCTTGAAATTCGTTCAGTAGAAACTGAATATAGTCCCGTTTTTTCGAGATGTCTTCTCCCTCTCTCTGATCGTTTTTAAGGAGATCTTCTAATTGTGTTACCACCTGTTTTATCATTTTATCCGTATCTGTTTCTACTTCCCTTGTAGCCAGGCCCAGCCAGTTTTCTGGGAAAAAGACTTCTTCTGACTGTATTTGCTCTTCGATAATCGGCTTGATTCGTGCGAGCGCAAAATGAATCACTTTTTCTGTTTCTATTTCTTCGCTTGTACCAAGTGTCCAGCCATGTAATAAATGATGAATGATTCCGAGAAGGATTACCGCATGATCCAATGCATAACGGTCTGTCTCCAATGGAAAAACTTCTATTAATCTTTTGGCTATCCACTCCAATTCTACGCAGTGTTCCCTTTTCAAATATGCTTTTAAATCGGCATCTTTTGATGAAAAAACGGATTCAAACAGTGCCACTAAATTGTGTTGACGGTTCGTATTCATACGGACTGCAATTTGTTTAATAAATACTTCCTCATCGTCTTTAGCTTTACCATGGGCAATCTCTCTCCGTTTTTGATTACCTTCTTCTCTAACAAATTCCAATATTGCGATGAGACTTTCATTCTTTGAAGTGAAGTAATTATAAAAAGTCCCTTTTGAAATTTCCGCTTCATTCAAAATATCTTGAATAGATGTTTGATGAAACCCTTTTGCAATAAATAACCGGTGTGCTGCATCGATAATTTGTTTTCTTTTTGAAGTCATATAATCACCTTTTATAACAGTAGTATACTTTTAAAAATAACAATCAAAACGCTTTAAATCAATATTTTTAAACATGGTAAATTTTTTTATTGCAGATTTTGTACCGATAGTATAATATTGTTACGTACTAAATGAGTATGCCTAATAATTATAAAAAGAAGGAAGGAAACAATAATGTCGGAAACAAAATCGATTGAAAAGAAACCGCCTTATGGAATGATTGCGATTTTATTTATTGGGGCTTTTGTTGCCATCTTGAATGAAACGCTACTCAATGTAGCACTCCCATCGATTATGGAAGACTTCGATGTTAATGCAACATCAGTCCAATGGCTTTCGACAGGATATATGCTTATAAATGGGATATTAATTCCTGCAAGTGCGTTCTTTATTCAACGTTTTACAAATAAAAAATTATTCATTACAGCAATGGGGCTATTTACAGCTGGAACATTGCTTGCAAGCTTAGCACCATCATTTGGTGTTCTTCTTACAGCACGAATGATTCAAGCGTCAGGATCTGCGATTATGATGCCGCTTTTAATGAATGTCATGTTGACAGCTTTCCCGGTA
Organism: Bacillus seohaeanensis; assembly: GCF_042684945.1. Lineage (NCBI taxonomy): Bacteria > Bacillati > Bacillota > Bacilli > Caryophanales > Bacillaceae > Bacillus > Bacillus seohaeanensis. Next base: position 22,995 of record NZ_JBHUMF010000015.1, read on the forward strand.
GAAAAACGAGGAGCAGCAATGGGAACATTCGGAATCGTTATGATTGTAGCACCTGCCATTGGTCCGACACTATCTGGATGGGTCGTGGAGCATTATAGTTGGAGAACACTATTTGATATCGTTTTACCATTTTCAGTTTTAACGCTTGTTCTTGCAGCGTTTAAATTGAAAAATGTTACCCCTCAGCATGATATTAAGCTCGATATTTTTTCGCTTATTTTATCAAGTATCGGTTTTGGGGGCCTCCTTTACGGATTCAGCACGGCTGGTGACAAAGGCTGGGATGATCCACTTGTATACGGAACAATCATTGCCGGAACAATTGCATTAATTTCCTTTGTACTTCGTCAGCTTCGGATGGATGACCCAATGCTGGAATTTAGAATTTATAAATACCCAATGTTCGCCTTATCATCTGCGATTTCGATGGTAATAGCTATTGCAATGTTCTCCGGGATGATTTTAATGCCAATTTATATCCAAACAATTCGTGGCATTTCCCCTATGGAGTCAGGACTACTTATGCTTCCTGGAGCTTTAATGATGGGGATTATGTCTCCGATTACAGGACGACTATTTGATAAATATGGTGCAAGAGCACTCGCTACTATTGGGTTAACGATTATGATCGTGACAACGTATTTCTTTAGCCGTTTAGATATGGAAACGTCTTATACAAGTCTCATCCTACTCTATACTATTCGATCTTTCGGTATGTCGATGGTAATGATGCCAGTAATGACAAATGGTCTTAATCAATTACCAATGAGGGATAACCCACACGGAACAGCATTGAACAATACCCTTCAACAAGTATCTGGTGCGATTGGTTCTGCCCTTTTAATCACTATTATGAATAACCGTACAGAATCAGAGGCGAAAGAATTAGCAGCCGACGCTATGGCCAATATGGATCCAAGCATGGCACAGCCATCAGCGGAAGCAGCAGCCGGAATGCAACAACAAATTATGAATGAAGCAATGTTACACGGGATTAATTTCTCTTTCCTTATCTCTACATTGATTGCTGTCATCGCTCTCGTTTTAGCCTTCTTCATTAAAAGAGTTAAACCCGCTACAGAAAAGAAAGAGGCAGACTTAACTCTATCTAACGCAAGTGCAAATGCAGTAAGTGAATAGTTTTCATTCTATCACTCTAACAATGCATACAAATGAACGGAATGAAATGTAGAAAACAATATTATTTATAAAAGAATCCCACTGGCTTGTCATCTTATGATAAAGTTCAGTGGGGTTTTTTACATATAGCAAATAGAGATGTATGCCCCTCCCCCTTTTAACCTATTAACGTACAAAGGAATAGAAATACAATTTAGTAAGCTTAGCATAGTGCCCGATACTATATTTATTGACAGTGTCTACTACCCATGTTATATTTATCTCGAATTAAAGATATATTAATTAAATGTAACCTCAATTAACTTTTTTAAAATAACGATGAAACAAATACAAATTTTCAGCTCCATTGGAGGAATTAAAATGAACGGATTAAAAGGAATACATCACGTAACAGCTATTACAAGTAGTGCAGAAAAGAACTATGAATTTTTCACGTATGTTTTAGGAATGCGTTTGGTAAAAAAGACTGTCAATCAAGATGACATTCAAACGTATCATTTATTTTTCGCAGATGATACAGGTAGCGCCGGAACAGATATGACTTTCTTTGACTTTCCTGGTATTCCAAAAGGCGTACATGGTACAAATGAGATTTCCAAAACATCTTTTCGTGTACCAAGTGATGCGGCATTAGATTATTGGGTAAAACGATTTGATCGTCTAGACGTAACCCACACTGGAATTAAAGAACAATTTGGGAAAAAGACGCTTTCTTTTGTTGATTTTGATGATCAACAATATCAATTGATTTCAGATGAAAACGATGAAGGTGTTGCCGCTGGTACACCGTGGCAAAAGGGGCCCATCCCACTAGAATATGCAATTACTGGCTTAGGACCAATCTTTGTTCGAATCGCACAATTTGATTACTTTAAAGAAATGATGGAGAAGGTTCTATTATTTAAAGAAACAGCTAAAGACGGTTCATTCCATTTATTTGAAGTTGGCGAAGGAGGAAACGGAGCATCAGTAGTTGTCGAACATAACACAATTCTTCCCCAAGCCCGTCAAGGTTTTGGTACGGTGCACCATGCCGCATTCCGCGTAGAAGATCGTTCTGTTTTAGAAGAATGGATTACACGCATGCAACGTTTCGGATTCCAAACATCCGGCTATGTCGACCGCCACTTCTTTGAGTCATTATACGCAAGAGTAGCACCTCAAATTTTATTTGAATTTGCTACAGATGGTCCAGGATTTATGGGAGATGAACCTTACGAAACACTTGGAGAAAAATTATCACTACCCCCATTCCTAGAGCCAAAACGGGAAGAAATTGAAAAATTAGTTCGCCCAATTGATACGGTAAGAAGTTCAAAAGAAATGATAAAAGAATAATAGTCATTAGGCACTTTCCTTTAAAAAATGGAAAGTGCCTTTTCCGTATGATGGATTTTCCATCTATATCCTTCCCTTTTTCTGTTTTATCCGATACTATATTTAGAGTATTATAGTAATATAGTAAGTAATGGATAATAGAAATGGAGATATATACCCAATGTTTAATAAAATTGATTCTCTAGATAACGTTGTTGCAATGATATCTATTATAAAAGCATCAATACCTGCTGATTTATCTATCGCTATATGTGATTTGGAAAAATTTATTGCCTATTCTCCTGGCGAGAACATAGATTTAAACATTAAAATAGGGCAAACCTTAGACCCGGAAGAACCCCTATCTGTTGCACTTCGTCAAAACAAACGTTTACAGGCAGAGGTACCAGCTGATTTCTATGGCTTTGAGTTTACAGGAACAGCACTTCCCCTTCATGATAAAACCGGTAAAGTGATTGGTGGCGTTGCCGTTCAGTTACGTAGACAAAGTGAATTACGAGCAATTGTCTCCCAAATTTCAGAATCATTAACACAAGCCAATGAACAAATTAGCAGTGTGGCCAATGGATCGAATTCACTCGCTACTTTCTCTCAAGAGCTTCTAGTCCAGTCGCATCAGGCAGGAGAAGAAGTTAAAAATACAGATGAAGTATTAACGATGATAAAAAGAGTGGCAGATCAAACGAATTTGCTAGGACTAAATGCAGCAATTGAGGCAGCACGTGCTGGGGAAAAAGGCAAAGGATTTGAAGTTGTCGCAAATGAAATTCGGAAGTTTTCAAAAGAAACAGCTACTTCAACGCAAAAGATACGGGAAACAATGGCTGAAATCCAATCCGTTACAAAGCAAATGGGAACTTCCATTGAACAAATAGCTGCTGTTGGTCAAGAACAGGCTGCTTCTATTCAACAAACCTCCACTTTTATAGAGGAGATTAAAGAGTTATCTAAAAAACTTAACGAGTTTGCTAATAAGTTATAAGACTCTTCCCTTCCACTTGGCTTTTTATAAGCTGTTTGTGAGCAATGGACCGTTCCACTCTAATTTTCAACTGTTGTTAAAAGCAACACTCTTTTAGACAACAGCTTGTTCCTAAGGTGGAATTTTCAGTGGGGATTGTTTCACCCCCACTGATTTATTTCTAACGGCTAGAAGGTTAGGTTTTTCGTCTCCTTCTATTCCTCTTTTTCTGTAAAACTACGAGGCATCACTACAGCGACGACTTCTCCTCGAGCACAAACAGCGTCATTCACCAATACCTCTGTCTCAATTTTCCACTTTTTCGGATGAATTTCTTCGATTGTACCAACTGCTTTTAATGGAACGCCATGTGGAGTTGGTTTTACATAGTCTACTTTTAGTGATGCTGTAACAAAACGTGGTGGTTCCGCTCCATCCCCTACTTCATGTCCATTTTTTCGATGTAATGCCAATGCCGCTGAGCCTGTCCCATGACAATCAATTAATGACGCAAGCAAGCCACCATAAACAAATCCTGGAATTGCCGTATGCTTTTGCTGAGGTGTATAGACTGTCACCGTTTGCTCCCCTTGCCAACCTGTTCGAAAATGATGACCATCTTCATTCAATCGACCACAACCATAACACCAAGCAAAATCATCTGGATAAATATCTTGAATCGCTTTATGTATCTTCTCCTCCATCATTACCCCTCCCTTTTTAGAATAGTATAAGCATTAAAAAGGCAACAGCATGTATACCGTTACCTCCTCCTTTTCATTTTCACCGATAGGAAATTGGGAACCCTTCAAAATATACAATTTGGGAAATTCGGATATGAACTGCTTTTTCTTCGCTAACATTCAGTTGGATATGGTCAACGGCCACGCCTGTCAGAACACCTTCCACTTTCCCTGCTGTTGTCATCACAACCATATGTTGACCTTGATGCCTGCTCAAATGGTCTACATAAACTGAGTCAAGTGGTGTCACATATTGAGTTGGTTGAGGTATTGATGGAACGGGGGATATCGGTGTAGCTGGGGCTGGTAGTTGATTTACATATGCAGGCTGAACAACTGGGTTTAGCTTTACAGGAACTTTTTGGTGTTTCGCTCTTTCATATTCACTTGCCATCAAATTTGGATGATTTTTATTAGCCATCATCAACACTTCCCCTCTAAAAGTCTAATCACTATACATATGATAGAAGTGTCTTTGCTATTCATTTTTAGGTAAAAAGAGCTTTTACTAAAATTTTTAGCTAATAATACATATTCTCACTAATAAAAGGTATGTTAAGTATGAAAAATAGTTTAAGAAAGCATTTCAAAATCAACAGTACATATAGTTACACTTGAATTTTCAAATAAAAATCACCTATTAAATGAACAATGTTACATAAAGAATTTTGGAATGATTGTACTAACTATTGGAGGTTTATTTTGTGGAAAATATTAGTCATAACGTTCGACTTACTTCAGCTGAAATAGCAAATCTTTGGACCCAATATATGAATGATTCTTTATCCATTTGTGTTCTAAGATTTTCTATTGAGAAGGCTCAAGATAAAGATATTAAGAACATTCTTAAATTCTCTCTTGATATAGCAGAATCTCATATTGACAAAATTAAAAAATTTTTTAATGAAGAGAACTGGCCTATTCCAAAGGGCTTTACAGAAGAAGATGATGTTAATTTTAGTGCTCCTGCCTTATTTACAGATACTTTTATGTTAGTATATATGCACGTTATGACATTACACGGATTAACAGGCTATGCTGGTGCTGTAGGAACATCCGCCCGTGCTGACCAGGTAACCTACTTTATGCAATGCAATAAAGAAACAATGGAGCTATACGAACGAATTGTAGATGTAATGCTGAATAAAGGAATTTACAGTAAGCCTCCCCGTATTGACGCACCTAACCAAATTGACTTTGTAAGTGATCAACGTTACTTAAGCGGTTGGTTTGGAAAGAAACGACCGTTAAGTGCTATCGAAATTAGCGGTGTTAGTTATAATATGCAAAAGACCATCGTTAAAGTCGTATTAGAAATTGCATTTGGACAAGTCTGTCAATCGAAGGAAGTTAAAAAGTACTTTCAAAAGGGGAAAAATATTTGTAAAAGTCAATTTAATCTTCTTAGTTCTATTTTATCAAAAGGAGATTTGTCCTCTCCTGCTTCATGGTCGTCTGAAGTGACAGATTCCACTGTTCCCCCTTTTTCAGATAAACTGATGTTGAATCATATCGTATCGTTGGTGTCTGCAGCAGTAGGATTTTTCGGAGCCGGTTTAGCCGTTACGCAAAGAAGAGACATCGCAATGGATTACACACGTATTATAGCGGAAATAGGTCTATATGCTGAGGATGGCGCCCAATTATTAATAAAGAATGGATGGTTAGAGCAACCACCTTTAGCAGATGATCGAGAAACTTTAGCCAATGATAAATAATTTATTTTTAAATACTTTGTCTCACTCATTAAGGTTGGAATGTTTCCCTACTTATTGTTACCTTCTCCCCGTAATTCCATATACATAACAAGACAGAAGTTTTTTAGTGAGGGGGGAAACAAATATGCCTAAGGAGATTTGGGGGGTAGATTCCGCAGCCAAAGTGACAGATAAGTTATATTCTTGTGTTGTCGATAACTTTGGAAAGCCGAAGTATTGGGGAAGGTACTTATCCACTGTACAAAATGCTTCTGACGGACTTACCAATGAAGAGGTTGGATTTCTTCATGAAAAAAACGTGAAGATTTTGCTTATTTATAATAACTTTAGTGCCGCGGTTGGCAATCGAAACGGTAGAGTTGCTGCGTTGAATGCGACCCATCATGCACGAAGACTTGGTGTCCCAGACGGAACATTTATTTTTGCCAATATCGAGAAGTTTTTTGATGTGGATGAAGCTTGGATACGAGGCTGGGTTAATGCTTTATATACAAGCGGATATCGTCCTGGTATTTATGCAGATCCAAGTAAAGCAAATTTTAATAAAGCTTACTGTACAGCCGTATCGAATGAAGCAAAGATTGGCGAACAAGTAGTCATTTGGAGTCAAGAACCAACACCTGGCGCTACAACGAAGGCAAAAGCGCCTACGTATAAGCCAATCTCACCACCCTGCATTGCTCATGTTTGGGCCTGGCAATATGGAGAAAACGCTAAGACATGCCCAATCGATACAAACCTTATGGAACCGAAGCTTTTTCAAGCAATTTGGTAAAGTTCAATAATCATCCTATCCCCAGCTTATTACTCGCCAAAAGCCCATCCATATTTCCACTTTAATTTTATTGCCGAAATGCCTGTTGATTATTTCTCTTAACAATTGTCATACAGATGCATTTAACAAAATAAACCTTGCAATAGAAGGAACATTTTGTTAAATTACAGTTAACTAAATATTTTTTTCTTATTTCAATACCTTTTGAAGTAAGGATAGAGGAGCAAAGACCATTAGTACATAATGTGAGGATAATGAGATCCAATGACTATTATGGAAAGGGGAATTTGCCGAAGTGGAAAGACTCTCATTTGTCTTGAAGCTGGTTCTGTTATTGAATAAATACAGGGCTGTCATATAGGAAGAATCTATATGGAGGGCTATCTTACGCACTGGAACGGTTTTTTGATGTTTCTACTGCAACAACGAATCCCTCGTTGTTGCTTTTTTGCGTTTACTTAGGACACCTCCTCTATTTTCAAAAAAATGATGAAAAGGGAGTCGTAAATTTATGAATTTTGGTCACGTATTAACAGCAATGGTTACTCCATTTAATTCTGAAGGTGAAGTTGATTTTAATGCTACGGAGACGTTAGTAAATTATTTGATTGCGAATGGTTCTGATGGACTAGTTGTAGCTGGCACAACTGGAGAAAGTCCAACATTAACAACAGAAGAAAAAATAAGCTTATTCCGATTTGTTGTCAAAATTGTTGACGGAAGAGTTCCTGTCATAGCTGGAACTGGTTCCAATAACACGAAAGCTTCTATTAGCTTAACTAAACAAGCGCAAGAAACTGGAGTTGATGGGGTTATGCTCGTTACTCCATATTACAACAAGCCTTCTCAAGAAGGATTAGTTCAACACTTTGAAACTATTGCCCACTCCACTACCTTACCGGTAATGCTTTATAATATACCAGGGCGAAGCAGTGTAAATATGTCGGTAGAGACGATTGTCCGCCTTTCTAAGATTAACAATATTGTAGCTGTAAAAGATGCTAGTGGCGACTTAGATGCTATGACACAAATCATTAGCAAAACCTCCAGTGATTTTGCGTTGTACAGCGGAGATGACGGACTAACATTACCTGTTTTAGCTATCGGCGGTGCCGGAGTTGTTTCGGTTGCTTCTCACGTTATTGGGAATGAAATGCAAGAAATGATTCACACCTTCCAAAATGGGAATGTTCGTGATGCCGCTAGCGCACACCGCAACCTTCTCCCTATTATGAACGCATTATTTGCTGCACCAAGTCCATCACCTGTAAAAGCAGCATTAACGATAAAAGGACTACAAGTTGGGGGAGTTCGTTTACCGATGCTACCTTTGAATAATGAAGAAATAGCAGCGCTTGAACGTACTCTAGCATCTTCTGATATAAAAATACCGGTCAATTAAAAAACAAGTATTTAAGCTCTTTAACTCTAGCGGCTGGAGCAAGACGTAAACTGTTCCGACAGAAAAGTTATCCACATGAAGAAAAGAAACTTCCTCTTCGTGTGGTTTCTTTTTTCCTAACTTTTCGGATAGTCACTTTGTTTCTTCTAACTAGAATTTTGACTAGATCTCCCATCCCCTTCTCATGGTTTGCCTTTATTGACAAGTTTGCACTATATATTTCGTTAACATTACTTGAATCATAGTAAAAATATGTATAAGCAACCATACACTTTGAACGGTCATAACTTTCTAATTGATAATACGTATTCACAATCTAAGATAACCCACACAGCAGGAAAACTCTTTACTCTGTTAATTCCTTTGTTAAATCAATAATTTTATAATAAGCCCTTTCCCTAATTGTTAACGGCAATTTTTCATTTTCAAATTGAGCAATTAAATCTCGAATTTTTTGAGCTATTGATTGGTCCTTCAAGTTGTTCGCTTCCACCTTTTCTAAATAATTTTGAACATCCTTTCGCATAGTCAACCTCCTAAACCTGTTTCTATTATTTATAGAAATAAAAATTTCCCTATTATACAGGAGATATACCACAAAAATTGGATTACAAACCAATAAAAAGAAAATAATTGAATTTTTTTGAATTTTTATTCCTACACGCTTAAACAGAATCCTTTTCTTATAATCATTGACTAGGACGTCTAACTACCGTATACCAATTTCACTTGTAAATCCCATCTCCTTTTAGGATAAGACTCTTTTCGGTCCATTAAGGAATAATATATGTTAAATTATAGCCCAGCCAAACAACTGGACAACCTAACGCCATTGCAGCATCAAACCTTTTTGTCTCAAAACAATAAAAAACTTGTAGAGAAAATTTATGTTTTCTCTACAAGTTAACTTAACGTAAGATTTCTTAGTTTTTCCCTTCATTAGGTGTGTGTAATGGTGGTGGGACAAGCCATCCCTTTTCTTTATTTAAACGAAGTAATTTTGCTCCAAGTTGTGCCTTTTGCGTATGCATTTGCCCATACATTGTGGCAATATCTTCTCTGATGCATTGTCCAATCATTTTACTACAAGCAACCAACCCTGCCGCAACATCTGCGGATAGACCAGCAGCAATCTCAGAATCTAAGAATCGAGCTCCGACAGGAATATCATCTAAATTCGCACTAGCACGTTCAGGTGGTGTAGGTGGTAAACCAACCGTATTTTCTTTTAGTAACGTTTCTAGTTGTTTTTCCTCTTGCTTACCTTGATCAATAAATTCATTTATTAACTTTTTTAAATCCGTATCCCCTGCATGGTTTAAAAGAGTTTGATGACCAGCTACCATCGCTTTTGTAGCTAAGAGAGCTGACCAAGTACCATAAACTTCTCCATAATGCATCGGTTCCTCTTTTGGATTACCACTCAAAATACCCATTGTATGTAACCTCCTACTCGTAGTCATTGATAGAATAAAGTCTATCTACCCTTAGAGTGCCCAAAAGGTAAGAGGTTATTTAAATTAATAAAAACTAGTACAAAAAACTTTTTTGTTTCCCTATTTCTCTATTCACAAAAATAAATAATAATTTGTACGCAATTACTTACTATTGACTAAGAAGCAAATAGTAAAGGACGAAAAAACCTTCCTACATAGACTGGGTAATCCCGCTTTTCTCCATAAGCACAGAACCACTTACTAGTAAGAAAGGTTTTTCCTTTACATTTCACTTTATAATTTAAAGTTACGCACTAATCCATTAAGTTCCTCAGCTAATTTAGAAAGGTCCTCTGAACTATTAGCTACTTCTTCCATTGAACTGCTCGTTTGTTGCGTTGATGCGGATGTTTGCTCAACTCCTGCCGCGGACTCTTCTGAAACAGAGGCAATTTCTTCAATAGTAGCACCCATTTCCTGACTATTAGCGGACATTATAGATAAGTTATTCGTTATATTTTGAATGTTACTAACCATTTCGGTTATAGCACTATTAATTTCTGTAAACGTATCACCTGTTGTTTTCATTTGATTGGTGCCTTTTTCTACTTCTTTATAGCCGTCTTGTAAGGATCCCGCAACACTTGCGGATTCTTGTTGAATACTTGTAACAATCCCTGAAATGTCTGTGACAGAATCAGATACTTGTTCTGCAAGCTTCCTTACTTCATCTGCTACTACAGCAAATCCTTGTCCATGTTCCCCAGCACGTGCCGCTTCGATTGCAGCGTTTAACGCTAAGAGATTTGTTTGATCCGCAATATCCTTTATGACCGATACTAACTTTGAAATTTCTTGCGATTGTGTATCTAATCCCTGCACTTTGCTGACAGCCTCTTTAACAATTTGGTCAATGACAGCCATTTGTTTAACGGACGTTTCCATCAGTTGTCCACCCTCTGTTGTTATGCCTAACACCTTATTAGAGGATTCGTAGACAAATTCCCCATTCGAATTTGCTTCTTGCATTTTTGCTGAGAATATATCCATCGCAGAAGAAAGTTCCGCTGAATTATTTGCTTGAGACTCCGCACCAGATGCCAACTCTTGCATTGTGACTGCAACTTGTTGAGAGCCTGCTCTTACTTCATTGGCCGATTGAGTCAATTCTTCACTTTGACCACTCACAGTCTCTGCTATTTCAGACACCTGTTGAATAATGGTTCTAAGATTTGTAGCCATCGTGTTCGTTGCCGTTGCTAATTGTCCAATCTCATCGTTACCATCATAATCAATTGTTTGAACAGAAAGCTCACCATCAGCTATTTTATTACTTACCGCTACCACTTCATTTAGATTGCGCGATACCACACGGCTAATGAAGAAGACAAGTAAGCCCCCTATAATAATCGAAATAGCCATGGAAGAAAGAAGAACAATAAAGGTTAGTTGTTGGCTTTCTTCTGCCTCTGTAATTGCTAAAGCCCGTTCTTCATTTACGATGGTACGCAAATCAGCTAATAAGTTAACTGATTCTAACTGAATCTCATTCGCTTGAGATACAAAACGGTTTACTGATTCTGTATCTCCACTATCCATAGCTTGTACAATATCCTTTGTGAATAAATCGTTCATTTTTTTATCATCCGCAACAATTTGATCAAACAATTCCAATTGTTCCGGTGTATCCATCTTTTCTCTTATTTCCGCTTCTAATGCGTTAAAACTCTCTCGACGCTCCTCATACTCATCGATATATTGTGGAATTGGATTTTGCGAATACCTAGCAACTCGAATATACTTCGCACGAGTGAGCGAGCCCATTTCTGTCACTTTAATTGCTCTGTCCCCTCGTCTTTCTAAAGCATCTACATCATTGCCTATTTCGTTCACTAAGGTAGTGACTACTGTTGTCGATATTCCAAATAGAATAAAGACAACAATTAACGTAAATCCATACTTCCAACCAATATTTAAATTTTTAAGTTTAAGTTTTTTCATTAGTTCATTCTCCTCCGTTCTAGCTACTTTTTTACTCCCTTGATAAAGTTAGATGAGTGAGGTACAACTGGTAAACATTCAATAAACGAACCTTATGTAAATTCACTCCATACTGCTCCTTATCCAGCCAAAAAACAATCACTTTAACTAGCTCTACTATCTGCATCTCCCCTATATAAAATATCTTCGGAATACGAATATATCCTCAAAACTTCATTAATACTAATTTGTAGACTCAATATATTATCGGTCTAATGTTAAATATCTTTAACGACTTATTAGGATGAATAAATTTTTCTTGATAAAGAAGGATTCTCCAATCAGCATTTTCTCCTTGTTTTCCTAAAGCAGAATAGAAAGCTCTTACTGATCCTTATAAGAAAATGAATTTACTCTAGACTTCTTAGCGTTATTATAGGCATTCTATCTTATATAAATTGTGATAGATGTCACAATTATGGTGATAAATTTAAACTAAAAAATGAGACACAACTCTGCTTAGAATTGTGCCTCACTTAAAATCTACCAATCCTGACAAACCATTAACATGTTTCTACCGAGACCCTTCAATACAAAAACTGATTATATATTATTTCCCTTTATGTAGTTTATTTCCGTACCTCAATACACTCACCTTATGGATCAAAAAAGATCTTTATACTTAAGACTTCTTTCTTAACTCTTTACGATCAAGTGCCTGAGGTGGTTCTTCCAACCAACCATTCTTCATTAGAATATCCGCCCCATCTTGCGCATATAAAGCAATTTCAACCGATAGCCTTTGGTAATTTAACACTAAATCATAACGCATACTTGCCGTTGAAGCAGTAGAATAATTCCCTTGTCCCGCTGCACTTAACACACTCTTAAAAAACATCATTAAGCGATCCGAAAATACTGGTGAGGTTGAATTGGTTACACAACCACTAGATGGCATCGGTGGCCTAATATCTGAATCCATCAATATATCGGCAAAAACTTTACTATGTTTTCGCGAAATTTGTTTTCCGCGTTCCATATAGGATTGAATTTTTTTCGATTTTGTTGTTTGTGCAAACCCTGTACAAATCATTTCTCCAATTGAATTCGTTTTTATGTTTTCAAAAAGGTGAATGAGTTCGACTGTGTTTAACACTCTCTTATTAAACGGACTAAAGTATTTCTTCCCCTCTACATATTCCACCTCGTCCTGTACATCAATTTGTGGAGGGCGTACATATAACCCCTTCGCTAAACCTGTATCTACGCTCATATTGTATAGCTTCATCGTATTTGTAGCACTTTTCGTAAATAAATCTCGCACATCTTTTCTTGAAGAGACCGCTAGAGATACTGCATGTGCCGCTGCCCCAGCTTTGCCGATACTTTCAAGAAACATTAATATAAAAGGATCTAAAAATAGTTTAGGTGCATTTACTTCCACATCCTCTTCTGTAAAACCTTTAGGAATAGGAAGCCCTTCCTCTTTGAAAAAACTCCTTGTATCACTCGTTACATCTCTAGCAATTTCTAAAGCATATGTAACAACTGCTTTAATTTCTTCATCTTCTACTGTCGCTAGAAGGTAACTCAATATTTGTACAGTCATACTATTTTGAACATACTGAGTCCAAAGCATGCCGATCTCACTTGACGTTAAATCTATCTTTTTCAAGGTAAATTCCCCCTTTGTCACTTTTGTATTAGCTTTCCATAGGGGGATATTTTTATGCCTTCATTAGCTACAGTAAACTACGTGTTAAAAAGATACTCAATATTTTTATATGTAAATAAGAAAATTACTCTCTTGCATAATGATGAAAAACAATATTTTATTTCTCTTGCATCTTTATAAATACGTTTGTGATAATTTTTGAAAAAAGGAATATGCCACAATAAGATATAAATAAGTGAAAAAAATTAGTACCCTTATGCAGTTCAAATAAATGATGTAAAGTTAGGATTGGTTTAAATATGAAAGACAAAAATAGGGACAAAGCTGTTGTGTATAAATAAAAATTTTTGTTGTGCTTTAACGTCCACTGATAAACTAACATAAATGCAATTGGAATTAGCGCAGCATCTAACGATAAATTCCCAGGAAGAAAGGGAACAAGTTGGTAAGGATATCCCCAATAACCTTGTTTATATCCCCAAGTGTCTATGTAACCAAACCAAACATGAATATTAAATCCATAAAAGCCTAATAGAAACATATTTCTTCTATCGATTAAAAAATACAACGTGACTAATGGAGCAATAAAAAGCAATAAAAAAATCACCCAAAATTGCCATGTTCCTAAATTCGAATACTGCTGCCAGTAGTCGGCATGTAATTGAGTTATTTGTTCTTGCATTGATTTTATTTTTTCATAAAGTTCTAGTTGTTCTTTTCCCACTAGATAATACACCTCATTAACAATTAATAATCGTTAGTTTTTACAAAACTCACAAGTATTATGAAGTGTAATCTAATGGGAATTATTTACACACAAAATTCAAAATACCCTACAGAATTTTCTCTAAGTTTCCATACATCTATCTCTTTTGATTACCTAGCATGACCTTTTTAAACTCACTAATAAACACTTCATGATTGAGCTTTATGGCAATTCTAGTCTTTCCATCCTTAGCGCCCGGCCGGAGATCAATATAAGACATGCCCTTTGCCTCAATGTCTTCTATTACTTTTGCATCGTAGTAGATGTACTCCACGATATTGTCATTAACGACTACCATTAATGTAACAAGATCATGAATTGGTGCACCTACAAGCCCCGGTACTTTTTCTTTATACGCTTTATAATAATAATTAAAGATAGGTTTTATCATGGAAGCATATGGATTGGTAGTACTTGCGGACATAGCATCTATAACATCTGGTGTTAAATACGCAGCATTCGTTACATTCAATGGGGTAATTGTTAAGTTGTGGGCAAATTTAAGAATATAATTCGATGATGTTGGGTCTCCATGGAAATTGGCTTCGGCTAATGGCGTTACATTACCTGGAGCAAAGAACGCTCCTCCCATCAAATAGAACCCCCCAACCATCTCCATCTGTTCTTTGTACAAAATAAATGCCGTTGCTAAGGTGGTAGACCGACCTGTATCTACGATAATAAGCTCATCTTTGTAAAACTCAATAAGTTTTCTAATCATATCAAATGGATATAATCGGTATTTAAGATCACTAGGGGGTCGAATAGGTCCTATCCCCTCTTCTCCATGAATTTCGGGATAGTACGTCACTTCTTCCTGTTGAACAGGCTGTGCTGCACCCGGAATGATAGGAATATTAGGTTTACCTCCTAAGCTCAATAAATAAGCAGCATTCGCAGTAGCTGTTTCTTTTGTAACATTTCCATAACTCGTTACTACCCCAACAAGTTCAAGTCTAGGATCCATGAGTGTATACATAATAGCTAAAGAATCATCAATACCTGGGTCACAGAATAAAAGAATTTTCTTTGGCATTTTCTCTCCATCTCCCTCATAACGACCTTATTGAAGTATATGCATTCTTTATTATATTAGTATCATTTCCATAGTAACAAACCTGAATTTTTCCAATATAAAAACCCAAAGAAGGACTTTGTTAATGTGTCCTTCTTCGGATCTTATTTAAAAATAGAGCTTTATCTAAAACTGATTATCCGGATGTAAGTTATTTTGCATAAATTCCTGTACTTTGCCAATTTGCTCAGGGGAAGCAATGTCTGTTTTATACCATCCTTTTTCATTCATCGTTTCGTATAACTCGTAGTGATTGCTACTTGCATTTTCCAAACACTGTGAATAAATGTCACGCAACTCTTTATGACTCGTTTCTAACATAGTATTCGTAATACTTCGACACCTGCCCTTCTCTAACTCTAAACAAAGCTGCAGCATTTCTCGATCCGTTAAGCCGCGGCCTTCCATGTTATTCGGCATATGCCATACCTCCCATTATTGAATCATTCTAGATCGGTTGAAATATTGTGCAAGGTCTGCGATTTTTAATTGATGACTCTCTGCAAGTTGTTCTAATCTCTTACGGAGTTCCTCATCTTCACACTGCGCGGCACACCAATTCATTGTTTTTGCCGTAATTTCCTCCGCTCTTATTTCATCCTCTATCAAAGCTAACTCTTTTGTCGTAAGCTGGTTCATTACCTTTCACCCCCACAAAAGTCGTAATTTATCTACTTGCTAGTATTCATTGAAACCATACTTTTTATCCGTTCTATGGGAGATTAGATGACACAAATTCCTCCCAAAGCTATTCCTTCTCCGTCCTCCCCCTATGCTTTAGGCGATTCGTCTCTTTATTTTCTTTTCAACTGCTGAAACCTAAGTGTTATTCAACAGTTGAATTTTATACATTATTCAACTGCTGATTTCCACCTGATATTCACCTGTTGAATCCTATACCAAAAATAAAACGGCAGGCTAAGCCATACCGTTTTGTTTTAATCTTAATTTTTCATTTGTATTTTTTCTAACTGTCCTGTAAATATTTCTCGCCATCTATCAGCCAATTCATCAATTTCGAGCACCCTTTTTATCGCTTCTGCATCATTATTGTTATGAAAATAAGTGTGAATCCCTTCTAATACAGATACCTTTTTTGGATGTTGTTCTATTAATTTAATCGTTGAATTTTTTCTGACAATGCCTTCTTCCAGTACTCGACACAAAAACCCACTGTAGCCTGTTTCTACAATTTTTTTAAGGAGTTCAGGTATATTAGTTCGTTTGTTTATCGTACTACATGGAATTCTACCTTGTGTTACTTGAATAACCGCTTCGCCTACTTGATAAATATCGCCGATACAGACATCTCGTTCTAGCATATTCGTAACAGTTAAATTTTCACCGAATGCGTTAGCTGGCAAGGATGTTTTAAACTCTTGCTCCCAAAGAGAATAATGTTCATAAGGGTATAGACAGACAGCGCGATCAAGACCGCCATGATGCTTTTTATCTGCCACTCCATCTCCACGAAAGCCTTCACTGGCTAAAAAAGCCTCCTCCACCTGTTCCTTGCATATCCCGGTACTCATTTCTTTCTCTTTCCCATACTTCATCTGTTTCGGTAATCCTATAGAAAAATTCACTAGTTCCATACGATTTTTCATGTTATGTATATCACTCACTTTCTTTCTAAAGATAAATAGAGTTCCTTTTAAAAATAGGCCCTTTTCTCATAGATTGTTGTTTTTACTTATATATTCAGCCCGTTGGTTAAACTTAGTTTTTCGTTAAAAAGCAACAAACTTTACGAAAAACTCCCATGGCGGCTGAAACCAAGTCGCCACCATCTACTATAAAAAAGCAAATTTGGTGCCAAAATGGTATAGAATTGATTCATTTTGGTTATCCTAAATGATTTTACGATGCTTAAAAATACTTTTTTCATACAAACAGCCTAAAAATAAGATCAATTCCAACAACTAATTACTTCTACAAAACCTTCCTATTTCCCTCTACTATCTAGTATAAAATCAACAAAGCCCACCCTGCACTTTTTAATTCTTCAAAGCCTTGATACAGGTGTTTTAATACCGGCCATTACATACTAAAAAAATAGAGTGCTAAATCCACAACGATTTAACACTCCATTTCTTATTATCTACTTTTTCCTATATAAAAATCAATGCACCATTCGATCATGATCCTTCCAATAATCTTTGCGAATGACGACTTTTTGAATTTTACCAGAAGCGGTTTTCGGCAGTTCTTTGGCAAATGTGATAGCTTTTGGTGCTTTAAAATGGGCTAACTTTTCTCGTGCAAATTCTACGAGTTCCTGTTCTGTTAAGCTGTGGCCTTCCCTTACGACAACAACGGCATGAGGTACTTCTCCCCATTTTTCATGTGGAATCGCAATAACGGCTGCTTCTAATACAGCAGGATGCTCGTATAAAGCGCCTTCTACTTCAATTGAGGAAATATTTTCTCCGCCGCTAATGATAACATCCTTCATTCTATCGACTATTTCTATGTAACCATCTTCGTCAACAGTGGCCATATCACCAGTATGCAGCCATCCATCTCGAATCGTATGGTTGGTGGCTTCTAGATTTTTGTAATAGCCTTCCATGACAGTGTTGGATCGTGTGACAATCTCTCCGATTGCTTTTCCGTCATGAGCTATTTCTTCACCGAGTTCGTCAACTACTTTCACTTTCGATCCAATCATTGCATATCCCGTTTTTGCTTTTAATCGATATTTTTCTTCCGGCGAGCGATTTTCCTGCTCTGTTCGAATAACAGAAGTTGTAATCAACGGAGATGTTTCTGTCATACCGTATACTTGGACAAATTCCCAGCCTAAATCTTCCTCTACTTTTCGAACGAATGCTGGCGGTGGTGAGGAGCCGGCAATCACAACCCGGACATCCTGATCCATAACAGGCTTCTCACGTTCATATTCTTCTAGCACCATGTTCAACACGGTTGGTGCCATATGCATGACCGAAACGCCATATTTTTTTACTTTTTCTAAAATGATCTTAGGATCTACTTTATGAAGCATCACTTGCGTAGCTCCATTGGCTGTATAATAGAAAGGGGAGCCCCATCCGTTAACATGAAACATTGGTAACACATGAAGTAGCGTGTCTGAATCGGATACACGCAAATGATGCATTGTAGACATTGCATGTAAATAGTTGGAGCGATGTGATAACAATACCCCTTTTGGATTCCCTGTGGTTCCACTTGTATATAATAAGGAGGCGATATCCGTTTCCTCTAATGGCGTTCGTTCAAATGGTTCGGATGAATAAGCACCTCGCCATTCCTCATATCCAACATGACCATCTTTTCCTTGTCCATGAACAATGACTTTCTTTAGATTTGGAAGTGCAGACAATACTGGTTTCACTAATTCATATAAATCTTCATCCACAAATAACACTTTACTTTCACTATGGCTTAAAATAAATTGGTAGTCAGCTGGTTTCAATCGTGTATTTAATGCTGTCATAACAGCTCCAACTTGAAAAACTCCATAAAAGCCTTCTAGCATTTCTGATGTATTCGGTGCCAAGTAAGCAACCTTATCACCTTTTTCAATTCCAAGATCCACTAACCCTCGTGAAAGTTGATTAACCCGTTTGTTTAACTGATTATACGTCAAAACACGCCGATCATCGATAATCGCCAGCTTCTCCCCGTACAACTCCACGGCGCGATCTAAGAAATCAGTTAGTAGTAATGGTACATGCATTTCGTAAAATCCCCCTTGCATTGTTTAAAATCTACTAAGCTCCCATCTTTTGTTGTAATCCTGTTATATAACAATCATACAATAAACCTAATAATTATGACAGTATTTTCTGATAATTTTTAAAAAACAACTATGGGCTATCCTCATATGTCTGAATTTGAAGTCTATTTTAATTTTAGGAGAAGGAAGTATAGGATTCGTCTATGTGACAAACTTCACATCCTATACATGCTCTGTTTGCTAAGATGCTGATATGAAATGCTCGTAATAAAAAATAACCTATTTTCTATATTGAAAGGAGAAAAAGAAATGGGGAGACAGAAAGTACAATTATCTCTTCAAACAGGTAGTTTAGTTGTTGGTTTTATGGTTTGGGTTTTACTATCCTCGTTAATGCCTAATATTCGAGAGGACATCGCCCTTACTAATTCACAAGTTTCCCTTGTAACTGCTATTCCCGTTATTTTAGGATCGCTGTTACGAGTTCCAATCGGTTTTTATACAAACCGGTTTGGTGCAAGAACAATCTTTATCATTAGTTTTCTTGCCTTGTTATTCCCTGTATTTTTTATCAGTATTGCCGATTCCTTAAGTGATTTAATTATTGGCGGGTTATTTTTAGGTATTGGTGGAGCGACTTTCTCCATCGGAGTTACTTCCCTACCGAAATATTATCCAAAAGAAAAACACGGATTAGTCAACGGGATTTACGGTGCTGGTAATATTGGAACAGCCATCTCTACATTTGCAGCACCAATACTAGCTGCTTCCCTTGGCTGGGTAACTACTGTTCGCATTTATTTAGTGCTATTACTTGTATTTGCGGTAGTGAATTTTATTCTTGGAGATCGTACAGAAAAGAAAGTGCATGTATCAATGATCAGCCAAATTAAAAGTGTTTATCGAAATCAAACATTATGGTTTCTAAGCATATTCTACTTTCTCACATTTGGTTCGTTTGTTGCTTTCACCATTTATTTACCAAATTTCCTCGTCAATCATTTCGGATTAGATCCAGTTGATGCTGGTTTACGAACAGCTGGCTTTATTGCATTGGCTACGTTTTTACGTCCTGTTGGCGGCTGGTTAGGAGATAAATTTAACCCATTTATGATTTTAATGCTTGTATTTTTAGGACTTACATTTTCAGGCGTTTTATTATCGTTCTCTCCCACGATTCAATTGTATACGATTGGAACATTAACGGTTGCTTTATGTGCTGGGATTGGAAATGGAACCGTGTTTAAATTAGTTCCGCTTTATTTTGCTAAACAAGCAGGGATTGTGAATGGAATTGTTTCCGCGATGGGTGGTTTAGGTGGATTCTTCCCTCCTCTTGTATTAACGACAGTATTTAGTCTTACGGGTCATTATGCAATTGGATTTATGGCACTTTCCGAATTTGCACTTGTTAGCTTTGTGCTCGTCGTTTGGATGTATTATCAAGATAAGCTGAGCTTAGAGAGCAAGCTTATTGAAAGTACAGCGCAAGGAATGATGGTAACGAATAAAGACGGTGTCATTCAGAAAGTGAATCCTGCTTTTTCTAGAGTGACTGGCTATTCACTAGAAGAAGTGATTGGAAAACGTCCAAATATGTTGCAGTCTGGTCACCATAACAAAACATTTTACGAAGCTATGTGGAGCAATATTCAACAAGAGGGATACTGGCAAGGAGAAATCTGGAATAAACGTAAAAACGGTGAAGTTTACCCTGAGTTACTGACGATAAGTGAAGTACGAAATGATGTTGGAGAAGTAAAAAATTACGTAGGATTCTTTAGCGATATTACAGATTCAAAAATAAAAAATATCAATATTGTAAAAGAAAGCTGAAGGTTTTTCTTCAGCTTTTTTTCGGTTTTATTTATTCCTGACTTGCTATATACAATCGATAATCTTCTGGTCGATTAATATTAATAAAGCTTTGGCTATTGCCTATGTCCGATACATATAGGCAGTTTATTCGTTGCAATAAGCTATGTAGCGACAGATCCCCTTGTTGAAGGATATCTTGAATTTTATTTTGTATACTATAATGATAGGCAGCGATGAGTGGCTGCTTTCTCCCTTCCATAACCGGAACAACAGCTTCTACCCCATTATCCATATTAGCAATCAATTGTTCGATGACATGATTATTTATAAAAGGTACATCTATAGGTAAAACGATATACCACTCCGCTTGAAATTCCTTCATTGCGGAATAGATTCCCGCTAGTGGTCCCTTTCCTTTAAAGCTGAGATCATCTTGAATCAATGTCAAAGAGTTGTCTACGTGAAATTGGTTTTGTACATCTTCATTGGTCACCACGACAAGCTTTGAGGTAAAAGGCTTTAACGCTTCTATTGAATACTGGTAAAAAGGCACACCTCGTCTTTTGGCAAACGCTTTGGGTTGTCCAAACCGTCTAGATTGTCCACCAGCTAAAATAACTCCTATTATTTCTTCTCTTTTCAAAACGATCCTCTCCTTTTTTCATTCGGATGCCCCCCTCACCCAGAGTTACTCCTACCCTTTCCATCTTAAGAAAATAATGGTCTATCCTAATAAAAAAGCTTCGACTTCCAAATATGATATATTTGTGAACTGTGATGTATATCACACTTCTTACATCAGCAGTTTGGTATTTTTTAAGCAATAAGTACTAAAAAACGAACGGAAATTTTTTTACTTGGTTTTTATAGATACTTCATTTTGCCTGAAGGAGTGTTACGCCATGCTAGCGAAAGCTTATAATAATGATACTAAATTAATGTCTGATAACCTACGTCAATTACTTATCTCGATTGGAAGGAAACGGAAGATAAGAAAAAACACGTATCTTTTCCAAGAAGGAATGGATGCAAAAGAAATTTACTTAGTTCAGTCTGGTCTTATCCAAATCGGGAAACTGACACCAGATGGCAAAGAGTTATCACTTCGAATATGTAAGAAGGATGATCTTGTCGGTGAACTTACCTTATTTTCTGATGAATCGAAGTACATGCTAAGCGCTCTTGCTCTTGATGATTGTGACATTATCACGATAAATAAAACGACTCTTGAACAAGAGTTGGCTTATAATAATGCCTTAACATTTGAATACATGAAGTGGATGAGCGTTCATCTTCGCAAAACACAGTCAAAAATTCGCGACCTTTTGTTAAACGGGAAAAAAGGTGCCCTTTATTCCACCTTAATTCGTTTATCGAATAGCTATGGAGTAAAGCAGGATGACGGTTTGTTAATCGATATCGTGCTAACGAACCAGGAGTTAGCCAATTTTGTCGCATCTGCACGTGAAAGTGTGAACAGAATGCTCAGTGACCTAAAAAAACAGAAGGTCATCTCCCTTAACGACACAGGAAAAATTATCATCCACAAAATTGATTTTTTACGAATGGAAATTGGTTGTGAAAACTGTCCAATTGAAATTTGTAACATTGATTAACTTACGTTTCCGCCACTGGGTTGATTGGAGCGGAAATCAACGGGCTGAATCTATAAGGAAAAACAACAATCTATGAGAAAAAAGCCTCTAAGTTTAAAACAGGAATGTCAAGTCTGCATTCCTGTTTTTTGCGCCAATCGATTGCCTCCAAATGCCCTATTCCTCTTCCAATCAATAATGGTAGCTTTACTAGAAAACAGTTAAATACATGATCATTGTCATAAAGAAAATAAAACTATTTCCTATCTCTAGTATACCCAACTTCATAATCGGCAACGGTTTCCCATACAATCCGATTGCTCGAATGAGACTTGGTACATAAGCAAGCGTTAGCCACATATGTCCAAACACGAAAACCATCACAACTAAACCTATGTGGTATCCCCATGAATACCATTTAAATGTTTGATTTTTCTTCTCCCGAATCATGGATTTCACATAAAACGTGCTACCTAAAAAGAAGAAAAAGGAATAGATAAAAATAAGCCAAGCCGTGCCATCAAGTGTGCCGCTACCTAAAAAATAACTCGCCAACCCACCGATTCCAAAAATGATAATCGCGGAGACATCATTAAGGAAAGCCCGCTCCTTCTTCCTCTTCGTGAAGTATACGTTAATAAGGAAAAACGGAATCATCGCAAAACTAAAAAATAGTAATCTCCACTCTTCGTACAATGGGAAAACGAGGAAAACAAGTGCAAGCGAAATATATATGATTGACCATTTTTTATGAAGGGCTATTTTCTTCTTTTTTAATAACATAAAGATTGGAACTGTAGCTAGATAAAGAAAAAGCCAACCAAAAAGGAAGGGAAGATGAAAAATAGTAGCTTCTCCTCCAAGCATTCCAAGTAAAAATGGTATAAGAAGCATTGCCCACGCTCCGTGCTGCTTAGGTAATAAAATCTTCATGTCTCTCCACCTCTCTCTAACGCCTATCATAGCAGCTAATAGACCCTCTAGATGTGACTTTTCTCATATTCTCGGTGTGAAAAGTGTCACAGAAGTGTGAAACAGAAACGAGTAAGATAGAAGAAAACTAAAGATATTATTCAAATCCATTAGAGTTTATAAAAAAAGGAACTCGAAGTAGTCTCACGTTGTTTTATTGTAGCGACTAGCGGCTTCTTCTGAGTGAACTTTTTCTATCACTCTTCGATTTTGAATGATAAAAAGGTGGAAATCATATGAATAGCTATGATTATATCTTTCAGTTAAAAAGACTCTCACTCTTTGAAGACCTACGATTGGATATTGTGGCGCAATTGACCAAAAAAGGGAACCTACTGAAAGTAAATCATGACGAGGAGTTAAGGGACATCCTTCTTCCAGAATCAATATTTATCATGTTAAAGGGAAAAGTGGAATTGCTAGATGTTCAGAAATCACATAATTCTTGGGTTGTAGCTCAATGGTCAGAAGGAGAGGTTATCCCTAATTACCACAAAAATGAAACATTTTCCCGTATTTTTAAAACGAAGGCAGTAGACGATAGTATCTTATTACAACTGCCTATCCATCTGTTCCTGAGTATTGCTAGCCAACATTCACATACGCACATTCTACTATTAAAACTAATGCACCTAAATTTGACGTTTTCTTATGGAGTACTTAGCACCTATTCTCACCGGTTACAAAAAAATAATGAAGAATGTGACATACATCAACAAAACGAAGGATAGAATGATTTACTCTACTAATAGGAGGTGCAGTAATGACTACAAAATTTAATGAAATGTCTATAGTTGGTGAGATCGTAACAGAATTTCCGAAAGCAAGTGATTTTTTCAAGAAAAATAAAATAGATTTTTGCTGTGGAGGGAATCGCCCACTTGGTGAGGTGGTTCGTGAAAGAAAATTACAAGATGCTCAGATTGTTGAGCAATTAAATGAGTTATATGAGAATAATTACGCAAACGATGATGCAATTGATTGGAGAGAAAAAGATTCAAACAAAATAATTGATCATATTATTACTAAACATCACGCCTTCCTTCGGGAAGAGTTAAGTATGCTATTGCCATATGTTAAAAAAGTAATGCTTGTCCATGGAGACGCACACCCATTTATGAAACGGGTTCATGAACTATTTATTGAGCTAACAGCAGAGTTGCTAGAACATACGAATAAGGAAGAAGAAATTTCTTTCCCTGCGATCCTATCTTTTGAATCGAAACAAGGTATGGATGCAGAAAGACTGAAAAATATCATTATCGAATTAGAAGCGGAGCATGACCGCAGTGGTAATATTATAAAAGAAATTAGAGAACTTACAAGTGATTTTACATTACCAGAAGGTGCTTGCCGTACATTTGAACTTGTTTATAATCGATTAGAATTTCTAGAGGAAGATACGTTCCAACATATTCATTTAGAAAATAATATTTTGTTTCCACGATATATGTAAAAGAGAAACGAAAATATTGTCTTAATCAAAAGCTAAAACGCAAAGGAGCGTTTTAGCTTTTTTCATTTAACCCAACATTTTTCTCCTTCTCTTTGTTCACTTGATAGATTTTCTTTAATGTTGCATTAATGTTATTCAAACTTAGTAAAATGAAGCCTAGCATAATAAATGTGACAAATTCCCTTGTAAAAAAAGCAATAATGCCTAGTACTAAAAAATAAAAACCGTACCACCAATTGTTCATTATTTCATGCCCACCTTCTTTTTCTCCATCAATCTACTTTTTGTCCCGAATTTCTTCCAATAGTTCAATCACACGATCATTCTGCTTTTCTATTGACTTTAATGTTTTTTCAATAATACTAGTTGAAAAAAATAGAATGAGTAAAATTGCAATTCCGACTAATGTCAATTTTATTTCCTCCGCATTATATATAGATATCTCTTTTTAATGCTAACATATAATGGAATTTTTTTCTTTCTATATTTACGATTACTTTAAATAGAAGAAACTCTTCGATTGTCGCCTAACCACAAATTCTCAAACAAATAATCAATGCGCCAATCTATTTCTGTTTTAACATCTATAAGGCTTCTACTTCCTTTCTCTTAACATAATTAATACTTATACAAAGGTTGTTTTAGTAAAGTCTATTGCTTTTCAACTACAAGCTAAGTTTAACAAACTGAGCTTATTGGAGCGGAGGGCGCTTGACTCCTGTGAGAAGAGAGGAAAGTGAGAAGGCCCCACAGGAGAAGCCGATGTCTAGCTCGCTGTGAAAAAGATATAATCCCCAAAAGGCAAAAAGCTCCTTTGGGGATTTTTCCTATTTTCTTCACGAGTTGAGCAAGCCACTTCCGCTTTTCTCAGAGACTCGCATCTAGTGCCCGTAGCGGAAATTAACGGGCAAAGTTTATAAATCAGAATAACAATCTCTGAGAAAAGAGCCTATACAAAAAACGCATGGATTTTACTTCCATACACCTTTCGTAAGTACAGTTTATCCGATGCAGCAACGTGCCTTACAAGCCCCGCATCTAACTTGTTTTCTTACTTTTATATTTTTCTAAGACGCTCCACACCCAATAAGCAACCATCGCCACGATAGGAATCACAGTAGGAACGAAATGATAATCACTTGAAAGGATTATAAACAAAAGAATTGCAATAAGTAGCGCTGGGACCATCACAAGAAACCACATTCTCACCCTTCTATTTTTAAAACTAAGTTCCATCCTCTCCATTCTACACCCCCAAGTATCCTGATTGCCTTTATCTTCATGCTAACATTAAGAAATTAAAAAGCACATAGACTTTTCCTAAAGTCCATGTGCTCTTCACCGTAGTTGTATTTATTTTTAGGAACGAGCTTTATCTTTTTTAATTTGTTTACTTCGTAGCTGGCCACATGCAGCGTCGATATCTGAACCTTGCTCTACACGGACACCACAGTTAATGCCATGGTTGAGCAATGTTTCATAAAACTTCACAATTGACTCTTTTGTGCTTCGTTGGTACTGATTATGCTCATCAACAGGATTATACGGGATTAAGTTGACATAGGATAAATGGCGTTTATCTTTTAGCAACTTCGCTAGTTGCAGTGCTTCTTCCTTATGATCATTAACATCCCGAAGTAAGATGTACTCAAACGTAATTCTGCGATTGGTTTTTTCTAAATAATAATCAATCGCCGGCATTAATTTTTCCAGTGGATACGCTCTATTTATTTTCATAATTTGCGTTCTAAGTTCGTTATTTGGTGCGTGTAATGACACCGCTAAGTTAATTTGAATATTTTCATCAGCAAAATCATAAATTTTGTTTGCTAGACCACTTGTCGATACCGTGATATGTCTTGCTCCAATGGAAAGACCTTTTTGATCATTTACCACGCGGAAGAAATCCATCATGTTATCATAATTATCAAACGGTTCTCCAATTCCCATCACAACAATATGGCTAACTCGCTCACCTTTTCCTACTTCATCAAGATGATGTTGAACATTCATAATCTGTTCAACAATTTCTCCGCTTGATAAATCACGATTTTTTTTCAGTAACCCACTTGCACAAAACGTACAGCCAATATTACAACCGACTTGCGTTGTCACACAAACAGATAAACCATAATTAAATCGCATTAATACTGTTTCAATTAAATTCCCATCTTGAAGTTTAAATAAAAATTTAATTGTTCCATCTTTTGATTCCTGTTTAATTTCCTGCTCTAGTGTTTGTATGAAATAATTTTCTTTTAATAATTCAATACAACTTTCGTTTAAATTTTTCATTTGCGAAAAATCTGTTACTCTCTTTTTATATAGCCAATCCCAAATTTGAGCGGCACGAAACTTTTTCTGTCCATTCTCAACTAACCATGATGTAAGTTGATCTAGTGTTAATCCATATATGGATTTCTTTTCCATTTAAAACCCTCATTTCGAAACTTTACCTTTTTCTACTGTTCTATACTACTTAATGTATTCCAATGTAGCAACCCATTTATACTGGAAAATCTTAATTTATTAGTATTTTGCCCTGATTTCTTCAAAAAAGCATACTTCTTATTGGTCAATTACAAAAAAACCACATATAGTAATCAAAATGAAAACTTTTGGAGGTTTTTATGTACCAGCATATTGTCAAGCCTAATGAAACGTTATGGTCAATTTCAGAAGATTACCGTGTACCGTTTTCATCCATCGTTCAAGCCAACCAAATCGGTAATCCCAACATGATTTATGTTGGGCAAGCGATTACTATTCCTGGTCTCCCTAACCCTGACCAAATTCCTTATTCCATCCACGTCTCGACTTCCAATAGAACATTAACACTTATGAAGAACAGCACTCCTGTAAAAACATATCCAATTGCTGTGGGAAGGGTTCTCCATCAAACACCCGTCGGCGACTTTGTCGTAATTAATAAAGCTCCCAATCCGGGTGGACCTTTTGGAACAATGTGGATGTCTCTTTCTAAAAAACATTATGGAATTCATGGTACAAATACCCCTTCTTCCATCGGAAAAGCAGTTTCAAGAGGTTGTATACGAATGTATAATTCAGATGTAGAAGAACTGGCAAACACGATTCCAATTGGAACTCGGGTTTTGATTCGTCCATCATTCTAACCCTCTTTATTAGAATATAGAAAAATTTTGCTTTAACCAGATTTCCTTAACAATGAAATAAGCAGACCTTGTACATACCAAAGGTCTGCTTTCATGTCTGCTTATCCCCTCGAGGTCAAATGGCATCCTCATTGGTCCGGGCGCCATTTGCTTATCAGAGCATTTGTCTATTACTCACCTAAATCTACATTGTGATACACTTGTTGAACGTCTTCTAGGTCTTCTATAGCATCAATCATTTTTTCAAATTGTTCTTGTGCATCTTCTGGAAGTGTTACGTCATTTTGTGCAAGCATTGTTAGTTCTGCAACGGTAAATTCTGTTATCCCAGCGCTTTTGAATGCTTCTTGCACGGCATGGAATTGGTCTGGTTCAGCATATACAATAACTGCTTCCTCTTCTGCTAAAATATCTCGTGCATCGACATCTGCTTCCATTAATAGTTCTAGCACTTCTTCCTCTGTTTTTCCTTCAACACCAAAAACAGCTGTGGCATCAAACATATAGGCTACTGATCCACTAACCCCCATGTTACCACCGTTTTTACCAAAAGCAGCGCGCACTTCCGATGCAGTACGGTTTACGTTATTTGTTAGTGCATCTACGATAACCATTGATCCGTTTGGTCCGAAGCCTTCATAACGAAGTTCGTCATAGTTTTCTTCTGAACCACCTTTCGCTTTTTCAATCGCACGGTCAATGATTGCTTTCGGTACATTATACGTTTTCGCACGTTCAAGTACGACTTTTAAAGCCTGATTTGATTCAGGATCTGGTTCCCCTTGTTTTGCCGCTACATAAATTTCACGTCCGAATTTTGCATATATACGACTAGTATTTGCATCTTTTGACGCTTTTTTTTCTTTAATATTGTTCCATTTACGTCCCATATTGAACACTCACTTTCAACTTTGAATCTACAATTTTAGTGCAATAAACTGCTTCTTCAACACTTTATTAATATAATTAGGCTCTTTTATGCTTGTCTAGTTCTAGCTAGAGATCATAAAGGATATTCCTATTTCTGCTGAATTGCTTGTCTCCCCTCAGCAATCTAATTTCCACCTACTAGTGAGAGTTGGTGACGATTCACTATTGCAGACAAACAATCCTTGTTGAAGATATCGCGTTTATTCACTACACTTTATTATACATCAATTACAGAAAAATTTGTTACGAGTTTGCTAATTGAAATAATCAGGCAGTTTTTTATGCATTTGTGTTCGGACAACTAATTGTTTTAACTTTTATTTACAAAACAAAAGCAATTCTTCTTAATGAAAAATTGCCCTATTCTGAATGATAGCAAATGCAGTTATTTATACTGCTGTATTCATTTCCGTAAAGCGAAGACACTCCATCAAAGTATCTTCGTGCGGTCTTTTGAATTCTCTAGTTGCATCTTTTCCAATTCAAGTCGCATTCTTTCCGTTTCTACCCGATAGTTTTCATGTTTTAGTTTCTCAAGTTCCAATTCATCTTGAATCATTTTGTGCTTCAACTTCGACTGTGTCTGAAAATGGCCTGTCACGATTGCAATAATAGGAATCGAAAATATCATGATAACTGCTACTAGCCCCGTCATTCTTCTCCCTCCTCGCTTTAAAAAATCTGCTTTTCTATTATACGTTTATGAAGCTGGTAAAGTTTCAACTGTAAAACTAGCAGGAAGGTAGCTCCCGAGTCTCACCACAGGGTTCCTCAAAGAATATACCTTCTATTTATTTCTTCATAAAAGAGGAAATCCCTTTCTCCCTTAGCAATATTGTTTCAAGAACCACTGCACCACTAAGTCTTGACGTTGTCTTGGAAAAAATGCAAATTGTTCTTTCGTATGTATGTCAAAAGGAGCAATAACCGCAATAATATTTTGCAAGTTCTCTAGCAATGGAAGGTCCTGCTCATCCCTCAGAAGGACAATCTTTGGATAATTCTCGTTTTTAAACCCTTCTAAAACTAATAAATCTATATCTACAAGAGAATAGAACGCAAGGATTTTTTCTAGCGTCCAATTTTCTTGTTGAATCGCTAACTGCAGCACACCATCCCCTTCTACACCAGAGACAACTGCCCCCGCCTGCCAGTGACGTGCACTATCAGTTTGCTCAACTTGTGTTGGTTTCCCTCCATGACCATGATGTTTGCATGAGGCTACTTTCCACCCTGCTTTCCTAGCAGATTCAATTAGTTCACATGCTAATGTCGTTTTGCCACTATTTTTATAGCCAACAACTTGTATAATTGAAAACGGTAGATTCATGTAATCACTCCTAGTAACGTCATTTTTTAGTATATCACTGATTAATCTGTACAATGTGACCGAATTCACATGACTATTTGTTCTACTTCGTTATAATAGAGGAAAAGCTAAATTTTTGAGGTGATTATGTTGGGAGAGTTCACACATTTTAATGAGCAAGGACGAGCAAAGATGGTTGATATTACGGACAAACAGGTGACTGATCGAAAAGCCCTTGCATGCTCTAGTATTAAGGTTAATGAAGAAACGTATCAGAAGATTATTCAACATGATTTTGCCAAGGGAGATGTCCTTGCCGTTGCCCAAGTGGCAGGAGTGATGGCAGCAAAACAAACAGCGAATATTATTCCAATGTGCCATCCAATCCCAATTAGCGGTGTTAATATTAGCTTCGAGTGGGATACGCTTGAGGAGAATGAGTACGAATTACATATCCAAGTCGAGGTAAAGACAAAAGGAAGTACTGGTGTTGAAATGGAAGCTTTAACGTCTGCATCCGCAACTGCACTAACTGTGTATGATATGTGCAAGTCTGTCGATAAAGGAATGGTAATTGGTCCTACCTATTTAATGGAAAAAACCGGTGGGAAAAACGGAGATTTTAAAAGAGGATAACGACCTTTAAGGGAACCTCACTGCGTATAGGGTTCCCTTTTTAATTTCGATTCACTCGATTAATTACGATAAGAAATAAAAAGGAAAGAGCAATACTAATAAATACATATTTCCACGCAAGTTCCGTATCACCAGATTCGAGTGCGACATAAATAGCAGTCGAGATTGTTTGCGTTTTTCCAGGAATATTTCCTGCAAACATAAGGGTTGCCCCAAACTCTCCTAATGCTCTCGTGAAACTTAGTATGACCCCTGTCATAAGCGAACGCCACGCGAGCGGAATGTTTATTTTTGTAAACACCATCCATTCTGATGCACCGTCCACCCTTGCTGCCGCTTCAATATCCAAATCAATCGAAGAAAAACCCGCTTTTGCAGATTGATACATTAGTGGAAAAGCCACCACAGCCGCCGCAAGTACTGCCGCAAACTGTGTAAACATAATCGATTGACCAAAAACATTTTCAATTCCTCGTCCAATCGGACTGTTCATACCGAAAACAATTAACAATAAAAATCCTAAAACGGAAGGTGGCAAAACAAGCGGCAAAACGAATAATGTTTCCACTACCGTTTTGCCTGGAAATGCTTTTTTATTAAATTGATAGGATAAAAATACGGCTAGTACAAAGGTTCCTATCGTTGCAATCATAGCTACTACTAACGATAGCCTAACAGGAAACCAAAACGATTCAATCATTCAAACCACCTTCTGTCTATAATCAGTTGCTGCTAGTAAATCCATAGTTTTCAAAAATAGATTGGTTGCTAGGACTTGTTATATAATCATAAAAAATTTTCGCTTCCTTGCTATGTTTACTAGTAGAGATAATCGACGCGTAATATTCAATTTTCGAATGTTTAGCAGGGTTAATTTCTTGTAAAATTTTCACCGAATCACCTGCACTCGATAAATCACTTTTATACACAATACCTGCCTCTACTGCCCCTTCTTCTACTAATGTTAGTACGTGGCGAACATCCTTCGCAAAAATAAATTGCTGTTGCAAAGCATCCCATACTTCCATATTTTCTAACGCTTCTTTTGCATAGGTTCCAGCTGGCACAACATCAGGTGTCCCTACTGCAACCTTTTTATTCGTTGAAAGAAGATCCTCAATTGAATTCAACCTTGCTTGCTTTTGCGAAATAACAACCAATTCATTCGTCAAAAAAACATTTCCTTCATTACGAGCAATTAATTCCTTATGGACTAATTCTTCATAATCTTCTCGAGAAGCCGATAAAAAAACATCAATCGGTGCTCCTTGTTCTATCTGTCTCCGTAATGCTCCTGTACTGCCAAAGTTGAATGTTACTTGAATATCAGGATAGTCTTTCTCCAATTGTTTCTTTAAATCTAGAACACTATCTTTTAAGCTTGCAGCTGCCGAAACCGTTAATGTCTCCGACTCGTTTGATTCTGTTTGCTTGCTTTGACAACCACTTAATACGAGTAAAAACATACAAAGTGTGAGTATCAAACTTTTTTTCATACGACCATTCCTTTTTAGTGTCAGCGACTAAGACTTTCAGGAGCTTCTAGAAGCTCCTGAAAGTTTGAATTACACCCTAGATAAGTTTCCCAAAAGTCACCTTTAAATAAGACGCTACCACCTTTTCTACAAATCTTTTTTCATTTCCATCACAATATGCCCAAGCTCTGGGATAATAAGTTTCTCCATCGCTAATCTTACTGCCCCAGTAGAGCCTGGCATTGAAAAAATGACAGTAGTATCAGAAACTCCTGCGATTGCCCGGGAAAGGATAGCCGCTGAACCAATATCTAGCTCGTAGCTTAAATAACGAAAGATTTCCCCAAATCCCACTAATTCTTTATCTAATAATGGCTGAATCGTTTCAATTGTGACATCGCGCTTCGCAATGCCTGTCCCCCCATTTAACAAAACGGCATCAATCAAAGGATTCTCTATTCCGGCTTTGACAGATGCTTTAATTCTGTCTTTTTCATCCGCAACAATCTCATAATCTTCTATTATATGCCCTTCTTGTAGTAGCAACTCTTTCAATAGCTTTCCACTTTTATCTGTATCTACTGTCCTTGTATCGCTTACGGTAATGATTTTACAGCTCACTTTTTGAGGGGATTGCTTTCGATGATTTTTTAGCACTCCATTTCCTCCTTTCTTCATCAGCCTCCACTTACAGGAGGAATAAATGCGACAACATCACCTGTTTGAATAGAGTCTACATCGGTTGCGTACTGCTCGTTAATAGCCGTCATTGCTTTGTCCAAGTGCGATACGCTGTAATGACTATTTATCCATGCTTTTAACTCTTCTACCGTCATATTCTCTGACTCAATCTGCAATTCTGTTTTCCCTATCTCTTCTTGAAGGTGAGCAAATAACAACACTTTTATCATATATCTCATTCCTTTTTAGTATGGTTTTCCATCAGGATATTGCGTTTGTTCTAGTTGGTCTCCAATCCATGTTTCGCCGTCTTCCCAATGCTCTTTTTTCCAT
The DNA here is from genome assembly GCF_042684945.1 of Bacillus seohaeanensis. Lineage (NCBI taxonomy): Bacteria > Bacillati > Bacillota > Bacilli > Caryophanales > Bacillaceae > Bacillus > Bacillus seohaeanensis. The sequence goes on from NZ_JBHUMF010000015.1 coordinate 56,046, forward strand.
ATTGGCACAATCTGTTTTATTCGTTCGATAGCATATTCATTTGCTTCATACGCTATTTTTCTATGGGGAGAAGAAACCGCAATAACAACAGCGATATCCGATATCTGTAGATGCCCGACTCGGTGGCTGATCGCCGTTTGTGCAGTAGGCCATTTCTCTTTAATTTCGCCCCCAATTTGCTCAAGCATTTTCACTGCCATTGACGCATACGCTTGATACTCTAAAGATAGGGTTCTTCTTCCTTTTGTCCACTCCCGTACGGTTCCAATGAACGTTGTGATTGCCCCCGCTTCTCTTCGCTCAACCTTTTTTACAATTTCCTCGACTTTTATTGGCTCGTCGACTATTTCAAATAACTCTTTTTTCATAACGATTCATTCCTTATTTTAAAATAATAACACATTGACCGGATGAATTTATTGGCGAAAACCGGAAAGCCACCTAAATTCTAGAACGTCCCTGCTGGTCATCCAGCAATAAAACGTCGACCTTCATTCCTCGTTCGAACCCTCTTGTCCCACCAGGAAGCATGATGAACACATCTGCCGTTGCTAATGAAGAAACAACGCCCGACTTATCTAATCCAGACGGAATTGCAACTAACTGACCATCTTCGTATGAAAGAGCTCCTCTCACAAAACGAGTAAATGGATTCGGTTTCGGAAAATCACTTCCAAGAACAGCTGTTTCTTTCCGTAAATGAGGATTTACACTTTGTAAAAACGTCCGAATAACTGGTCGTGTAAAAAGCTCAAATCCTACATAGCAAGCAGAAGGATTTCCTGATAGCCCAAATAGTAATTTTCCATTTAGCTCGGCAACAGTTGTCACACTGCCTGGTCTCATTCCTATCTTATTAAATAGAACAGTTGCTTCTAATTTTTTATAAATCTCCGGTAAATAGTCAAAATCACCTACCGACACTCCACCTGTTGTAATAAGGATATCCACCTTATCTAGTGACTCTTTTACCTGCCCGTAACAAAGCTCGAGATCATCGCTAAATTGTCCAAGATAAATTGGTGTTGCCCCTGCACGTTCAATTTGCGATAACATCATGTATGTATTACTATTTCGAATTTTTCCTGGTTGCAGGGGTTCGTTAATTTCGAGTAACTCGCTTCCTGTCGCAATGACTCCAACTGTTGGCTTCACACTGACAGGTACATCTTTGTAGCCGAAAGTCGCCAACAATGCGGCAATTCCCGGATTAATATATGTTCCTTTTTTTGCTAATACGGTACCTTTTTTCGTATCTTCACCTTTAAAGGAAATATTGTCGCCTGATTTATAAGACCGCTTCAGCCGAATGAACTTTTTTCCATTTTCCTCAAACTCCTCCGCTAATTCAAGCATGACGACTGCATCACAGCCTGTTGGAATTTGTGCACCGGTCATAATTCGTACTGCTTCAAAAACACCGACTTCTTCTTCATGCACACTTCCTGCACCAATTTCACCGACAATTTCCAACACTACAGGATTCTCTCTCGTAGTTCCCGTTGTACCTTCCGCTCGAATCGCAAAGCCATCATATGGAGAGCGATTAAAGAAAGGAACATCATGATCGGCTATCAAATCCTCTCCTAAAAAACGACCAAACGCCTTCTCAATATCAACGAATTCGGTTTTGCCACTTGTAGCAAACTCCATCACTCGATCTACTGCATCTTCTACTGTAATTGGTGTTCGTTTTTCTAGCATCCTAAAACCTCCACTCCTTACCCGTATTAACTGACGGCAGTCTCTCGGTCTTCGGGTACCGTCGGTTGATTCCCCTATCCATCAATAGAAAAAATGCTCCATTGATGGAAGTTCCCTTTACCCGACTAATCGGTAATAAATACTTTTTGCTTTTTCAATATTATTCGTTCCATGCACAAACGTACGTCCATCTTGAAAAAAGACAATTCTATAAGACTCATATATTACTGATACAAGATAGGGATTTCGTTTTACCTCACCGAATGAAGCAAGTCTCTCAACTAATTCATCTAAAGATTCAGTTGCATGTTTCGGACGAATTTGGACGGTATCCCGACCACAAAGCACCTCTGTTTTCGTTTGATATTCATAACTTAGATGCGGATAGGTCGGAGCCACTCCACAGGACGGGCAATTTTCTTTTTTCGCCTTTTCAACGTTCATTGTATAATGTTGATTATTCCATAAATCAAATGTCACTAAAGATGGACGAATCGCTTGGTAATCTTCTACTAAAAGTTTTAATACCTCTGTTGTTTGATATGCAGCAACAACTTGAACGGCCGGGGAAATGACCCCTGCGGTATCACAAGTAGCTCCAGCAATTGGCGCCGCATTCAAAAGGCATTGTAAACAAGGCGTCTTCTGCGGAAGAATTGTATAGCTCATCCCCGTACTACTGACACATGAGCCATATACCCACGGAATGTTATGTTTTTGCGTTAAATCATTTATGATAAGGCGAATATCGAAATTGTCGGTTGCATCTACCACCACATCAACATCTTTCAGTAGTGGTGCCAATGACTCACTCGTCGCATCCATGACAACCGCTTGTATATCGACACTAGAATTCACTTGAGTTAATCGTTTTTTTGCAGCAATCGCCTTTGGTAAACCCTCAGAAGCATCTTGTTCACTATACAATTGTTGCCGCTGAAGATTACTCCACTCGACATAATCGCGGTCAATAATCGTAATTTTCCCAACACCTGCACGCACCAGTGATTCAGCATTCGACGTGCCCAAAGCTCCAGCACCAACCACTAAGACATGACGCTCAGAAATTTTCGCCTGCCCGCTAGTTCCAATCGGCTTAAATAATTGCTGTCGTGAATAGCGTTCTTTCACCACAAGTCTTCCCTTCTACTTCTTTTTTGAGATACCTATAATTTTTTATAACGATCAACCGCCAATATAAGACATCTCAATTTTTTTACGGTTTTTCACCGTTTCTTCCGTTCTTTCCGCTGAATATTGATCACTTCTTCGTTCCCAATTACCAATAATTTTGTCTTTAAGTTCGTTATCGTCCATCCCAGAACGAAGTAACGTTTTTAAATCAAATCCATTTGTCGCGAATAGACAATTATAAAAATGACCATCTGCTGCGATTCTTCCCCGCGTACAACTCGAGCAGAATGACTCCGAAACAGAAGTAATAAAACCAACTTCTGTATTCGTACCTTTATAGCGATACCGTTTTGCTACTTCGCCTAAATACGCTGGCTCAATTGGCTCTAGCACATGTTCTGTCTGCAAAAGGTCAAATAACTCTTGCTTTGTTACAACGTGAGAAAAATCCCAACCGTTCGTTTGACCGACATCCATAAACTCAATAAATCGGAGTGTAATTCCACGTTCTTTAAAAAGCCCTGCCATCGGTAAAATTTCTTGGTCATTCATTCCTTTTTTGACGACCATATTTATTTTTACTTCCATCCCTACGTCAACCGCTTTATCAATTCCTTTTAAAACAAAAGAAGTATTCACACCACGGTCATTTATCGATTTGAATACAGTATCATCCAATGCATCTAAACTAATATTAACTCGATTTAGTCCAGCTTTCTTCAAATTTTCTGCTTGCTTCACAAGATGGATACCATTCGTTGTTAACCCTAAATCATTCAAGCCATCTATTTTCGTTAATTTATTAATTAGTACGTCAATATCCTTGCGCAAAAGTGGTTCGCCACCTGTTAATCGAATCTTCTTTACACCAAGTTCCACAAAAATATTCGCAAGTCGTTCGATTTCTTCAAATGATAACAAGTGTTCCTTTGGCATAAACACATGGTCTTTCCCAAATAGTTCTTTTGGCATACAATACGTACAACGAAAATTACAGCGATCCGTCACAGAAATTCTCAAATCCTGAAGGGGGCGCTTGCGTTTGTCTACGATATCTTTCATTCGTACCCTCTCCTTTCACCCGGTAATTTTTTTAAAAAATAATATTCTTTTATCTAATTATTGGCTATTGTATTCTAGTTACTTTCCATATAAAATAATCTACTAGTATAATAGTACCTCAATTATACGTTTAACTAAACTACTCCTTGGAGTGATGAACTTGAATACGAAAAACGATCTTCATTTACTATCTAATAATCTTCGTGATTTTCTCATATCAGTCAGTACAAGCAAAAAAATAGCAAAAGGCAGCTATCTTTTCCAAGAAGGCATGGATGCCCATGAATTATATTTAATCAAATCCGGCTTAGTTCAAGTGACAAAACTTACAATTGATGGTGATGAACTCTCCATGCAGATTTGTTCTACAAATGATATTGTCGGTGAACTAACACTTTACGTTGATGATGCTAAATATATGCTTAATGCTAGTGCATTAGAAGAGATTGAAGTATATGCCATCAATAAAGAAATACTAGAAAAAGAATTTAGTAAAAACCCACCACTGGCATTTGAGTACATGAGATGGATGGGACTTCATCTCCAAAGAATACAATCCAAAATCCGTGACCTTGTTCTCAACGGCAAAAAAGGTGCCTTGTACTCGACACTCATTCGCTTATCTAATAGTTACGGCGTTCAGAAAAAGGACGGAATTTTAATTGACCTGCATCTAACAAATCAAGATTTAGCAAAATTTTGTGCTACTACTAGAGAAAGTGTCAACCGGATGCTAAGTGATTTACGAAAAAGAAAGATCATCACAATGGAAGCCTCAGGAAAAATGCTCATACACGATTTAGAACCTTTACGACTAGAAATTGGCTGTGAAAACTGTCCAATCGAAATATGTAATATCTTTTAAACTTGCCCCTCCTGTCTTTCGTCCAAACCTGTAATAATTATCACACCATTTTCCTTTTCATACCTTTATAATAATGAAAACAAGAAAACTTAGTAGTGATAAACTTCACACAAGGGTCTTACAACTAATGGAGGGAATAAAAAATGCTTTCGGTTTTACTTACATTCTCACAAAATAATAATCTCATAAAAATTCTTCAACAAGAAAACTTTAAAAAAGAAGCAACGTCTCTTGTTTATTGGAATCATACAAAAAAACTAATCACTGCAACTACTAGTGAGTCAAATTCTTCCATAAAATTAACATTCTCACCCGGTTTAAGCTTAGAAGAATACACAGAAATCCATCAAGTCATTGTTACGTTAGCAGAAAAATTAAATGCAGAAGTTGATGATCAAAAAGCTCTATTAGGTTACCTAAAGAATAGTGAAGGTGCCTACATCCTAACGAATTGGCAAAAGTGGTATGAATTTTTACAAGAGGCGAAATTTATCACGTTAAAAGGAAAAAAAATACGTGTGTTAGACGAAAACCAAATCGAAAAATCTTCTGGATTGTTTGTTCATTATAAATTAAATGAACAAACGAGAAATATTTGCGAATGTACCCTCATCACACTATTTGGCGAAAAAAAAATTACTGGTAATGATTTAACAATTGAACCAACAAACGAATGGTAAGAACAAAAGCGGAAGCGCCTTGAACAGCTCCTCTTATGACCCGAGGGGCTAGGCGCTGGAGCTAGATGTAAACTGTTCCAGTAGAAAAGTTATCCACATGCTAATATGTTATAGTTTCCCAACTAAGAACAAAAATGCCTGGTCTCTTCCTCTTTATTAGGGAGTGAAGAGTAACCAAGCATTTTTTAGGTTTTGGACATCTTGCTTTGATCTCATTCATCACTTTTGGGGTCTGGCACCTTGGGGTCTGACCCTTTCACCTCTTTTTGGGTCTGGCACCTCGGAGGCTGACCCTCTCACCTCTTTTTGGGTCTGGCACCTCGGGGTCTGGCCCTCTCACCTCTTTTTGGGTCTGGCACCTTGGGGTCTGACCCTCTCACCTCTTTTTGGGTCTTGCACCTTCGGGTCTGGCCCTCTCACCTCTTTGGGGGTCTGGCACCTCGGGGTCTGACCCTCTCACCTCTTTTGGGGTCTGGCACCTTTGTGTCTGGCCCTCTCACCTCTTTTTGGGTCTGGCACCTCGGGGTCTGGCACTTCCGGGTCTGGCCCTCTCACCTGTCCCCCCATTCCCCACTACAAGTTTTCTACTTCATCCTTTAATTGCTCCAACCTTTTTGCATTCCCTTCTGCAAAATTCTGCAGTCGTTCTTTTAACATTTTATTGTCATGAATTTTTTCCGCTGTCGTAATATAGTTTCTCATAAGATCATTTTCCACCTTATACGCGGACTCTAAGACATTTTTTAACGAAGCAGTGCTCATTATATCCTCGCGATCACCGTCTCGGTCATAGTCAAGATTATGATTCACATACATACCTCCCTTAATTACCCTTCGTTTTATTTTGTGTCATATCAAAATAATCATTCAGCATGGAGGGTTTTGTTTACGGACATCTACGGTCGACACTTCCCTTTCTGGGGCGTTTTACTTCACTCGGATTATATATTTTACCCGTTTTGGATTATTCCGCCGGTATTCTCGATTATTTCTTGCTCACTTCCCCAGTCAAATTCCATTACCTATTCTATAGCTCATAAAAAACACCTGGATTTAAGTAAAATCCAAGTGTTTCTCCCACTAACTATATTCTTTTTTTCTCCAAAACCAATACGTCAGGAAGCAGATAATCGATGATAGGACAGCAATGGCGGAATAAATCCATACATGCTCGTATTCCTGTCCATAGTATGCTTCGATCGTCCATTGTAGCATGACGACATTTACTGCAAGCGTAATAACGATGAAAATCCACGTCATTTTTTTACTCATGTCTAATCTTCCTTCCGACAGCGAAGATTGCTCCATCCTTTACTTGAAGCTCAATAAGTGGGAGCTCCCGCTGTGGAGGACCTGCAAGTGGATGGCCATTATCTAGGCTAAAGTATCCTTTATGACAGGGACAAAGTAGAACGGATTCTTCTTTTTCGTAAAATACTGGGCATTGCAGATGTGTACATTTATTATTATAGGCTTTTAGTTCACCTTGTTTTGTGTGAACGAGTATTGCCGGATCGTCTTTTGTTGGGTAAGTAAAATTCATCGAACTGTCTTTCGGTACGTCGGAAAGGTTCGCCACAAATACCCGATTTGAATCATCTTTTTTACTATTTAAGGCTAGAACAGAAAATGGTAAGGTTGCAAGACCGATAGCAACGGATGCCCCTACGGTTGATTTTAGAAACGCTCGCCGATTATACTTAACATCATCATCGCGGTTAAGGTTATCCACTAAGTTAATCATATCATCGTTTGAATCTTTTTTATTTCTTCCTAGTTTTTTGTCTTCTGCCATCTCGAGAACACACTTCCCTTCTTATTAATCTGTATAAACTCCGAAGAATTCCGGTACATACTCCCACTTGTTTCCTTCTTGTGGTTTCTTCCCTTCTACTAAATTCATCTGCGTACGACTGCGACGTAATTGTTGCATTTCCTCAAAATCTATAAAACGAATCGCATCACTTGGACACACAGAAGCACACATTGGCGCAATATCATGTTTCGAACGGTCATAACACATATCACATTTATACATTTTATTTTCTTCAAAATCGAACTTTGGAATTCCAAATGGGCAACCGAATGTACAGTTTCGGCAACCAATACATTTTTCTTCCATCGCCGATAACACGACACCTTCATCGGTGATTTGAATTGCATTTGCCGGACAAACTCGCGCACATGCTGGATCTTTACATTGCATGCATAACATCGGATACGTCTGACGGCTTTCTGTAAAATCAACATACTCCACATAGTTCCGCTCTTTCGCATCATGATCGCCACATTCACGGCAAGCAGCTTGACAAGCGCGACAACCGATACATCTTTCAAATTCTAAATACATGATTTTATTCATAGTCTTTACTCCCCCGTTCTCCAATATTAAAGCTTCTCTATTCTTACCGCACAAACTTTAAATTCAGGCATTCTAGATGTTGGATCTAATGCTGGATTTGTTAGTTGATTAACTGCTAATTCTTTTCCCCAATGATACGGAACAAACACAGTATCTCTTCGAATCGCTTTTGTTATTTTCGCTTTTACGACCATTTGTGATCTTGCTGTTACAAGTCTTACTTCCTCATCGTTTTCGATGTTGTACTTACTTGCAAGTGCTGGATGTAATTCTACATAAGGGTCTGGACATTGGTCATATAAGAACCCTACTCTTCTTGTTTGGTTTCCAGATAAATAATGGTAAACAACACGTCCTGTTGTTAAAAAGTTCGGATATTCCGTTGTTGGCGTTTCGTCTGCATCTTGCCATGGAACTGCTGCGAGATTTGCTTTGCCATCAGGTGTTCCAAATTCTTCTGTAAACATTGTTGGTGTCCCTGGATGATCTTCGGATGGACATGGCCAAAACACACCATTCTCCTTGTCAATTCGTTCCCAAGTGATACCGTAGTAATCCGCTTTTCCGCCTTTACTTGCGACACGGAATTCTTCAAAAATTTCACGAGAAGTTTTATATGGAAAATACTTGCCTTTCCCCATTCGCTCTGCAATTAGACTAAGGATCTCCCAGTCTGGCTTTGCGTCACCTAGTGGGTCTCTAACTTTACGAATACGAATGACACGACCTTCTAGGTTTGTTGTCGTACCGTCATCTTCCGCCCATGTTGTTGCAGGGAGCACCACATCTGCAAATTGTGCCGTCTCCGATAGGAAGAAATCACTCACAACAAGAAAATCTAATTTTTTAAAGCCATTCCAGATATGTTCAAGATTTGGTGCAGAGACTGCTGGGTTAGTACAGATAACATGCATGCCTTTGATCTCATCTTTTTGAATTTCATCAAACATTTCATACGCCGAAACACCTGGTTTTGGCATATCTTTCGGGTCAATTCCCCAAACTTTTGAAACATATTCGACCGCTTTTGGGTCCGTTAGTTTACGATATCCAGGTAAAAGGTCTGCTTTTTGTCCATGTTCCCTTCCTCCTTGGCCATTTCCTTGACCAGTAAACGTTGCAACACCAGAAGCAAATTTCCCAATTTGTCCACGGAGTAATGCCATGGATGTATATAATGCAACATTGTCTACACCTTTTATTTGTTGTTCAACACCACGAGCAAACATCACAACTGAACGTGGAGACATGCCGTAGATATGTGCAGCTTTAATAATTTTCTCGATGGATACACCCGTAATCTCAGAAGTGTATTCTGGTGTAAAAATTTCAACATTCGCTTTTAATTCTTCAAAGTTATTGCAGCGCTTTTGTACGTATTCATGATCTACATAACCTTCTTTGATTAAAATGTGAAGCATCCCGTTAGCAAGTGCCGAATCTGTTCCTGGTTTTAGGTCAAGGTGAACATCCGCTACCCGAGCTGTCGGTGTTTCACGAGGGTCCGCAACAATTAGTTTTGCCCCTTTGTCTTTTGCTTTCCATAGCCATTGAATACTTGTAGGGTGACACTCTGCTGTATTAGACCCTGCAATAAAGAAACAATCCGTATGTTCGAGTTCTGGCCACGGTACTGTTGAACCGCGATCTATTCCTAATGTTTTTAAAAATCCACCAGCAGCAGAACTCATGCAGAAACGACCATTATAATCGACGAAACGTGTACCAAGTCCAACGCGGGCATATTTACCAACAAGATAACATTTTTCATTTGTCATCGATACGCCACCAAATACGGCGACGGAATCTTTTCCATTTTCTTTTTGCAGTCGTTTAAAATTCTTCTCAATAACATCGAGTGCTTCTTCCCAAGATGACTCTACAAATTTTCCATTTTTCTTAATAAGTGGCTTTAAGATACGATCCTCGTGTTCAACCGTTTGATAAGCCGTAACTCCTTTTGGACACATTTTCCCTTTCGTAACAGGCCAATCATATCTCGGTTCCACCCCAACAACTTTTCCTGACTTCTCATTGACACGAATATGCATCCCACATTGCATTCCACAATAGCAGCAATGGGTTGTAACAAGTCTTTCCCCTGGTTTACGTAAATTTTTCACTCCATCTTTTACTAGAAAATCACTCACTCTTCTTCTCCTCCTTCATCTCGATATTTCTTTAACTGTTCTTGTACATGTTTTGGTAAATGGTAATAGTCATCTGTACGGTTTTTACTAAAACCAGAAAGATGAATACCGTTCATCGTCGAGATTGGATTATCGGCCATTTGACTCTCTATATTCATCTGCTTCATCACGCGAATTCTTCTTCGGCACGGCAAGCAATAATCAGACAAGTACGTTCCATCTTCGAGTTGAAAATCAAATTGTTGTACTTCTAAAATACCTTTAACATCTGTGATTTGATCATCAGAACTATAGGTGTTTCCGCAAGCCATACACGGTCTTGTATCGACTCTTAGCTCCTCTTGATAGTTCATCGGCACTGCTGTCGCAAGTGGACGGATTGGTAAATGAAACAGTTTTCCAAATGGAAAATACACAAGCAAGACGACAACCGTTACTTGGTGAATCAATGTTAAATAAGGATGCATCCACCCATCTAAAAAAGCATACGAAACCGTTAAAATTAATCCAGTGGCTGTTACCGCAAATAGTAAAGCTAATGGAAAAATATCGAACTCTGCTCGTTGTGTTACTTTGACGTCTTGGTTCACAATTCTTCTGACTAACGCCATACAAACACCGATAAGCACCATGATTGCGGTTATATTTAGTCCGTTATAAACAAGCTCTGCGAAAATCCCATGTGCTTTCATTGTGATTGTCTCTATTCCCATCACAACAATGACATAATGTTCTGGGTCAATTAATTCAAAGTGCATCCACCCAAACGTTAACCCGAATGTGATTGCAAACGATCCTACACAGCCCCAAGCAATCATAAAATGTTGAATCCCGCGATAAATCCCACGTTTAAAAATAAACTTTTGCAGAAAAATATTCTCAAATGCTGTTTTTACAATCGAACCAATATTTCGTTTGACTCTTTTTCGCTCTCTCATATTTTTTATGCTTCGCTTCACTACTTGTCTAGTAGCTGGTCTAATTAACCATGAACACATTCTCACGGTAAGCCCAATCGCAAAGATTAATGAAGAAATTAAATATCCTAAAAGGGCCATATCAAAGTGCAAGAATTTCTCTGTCCCAATCCAAACTGTAAAAAATAGAAATAAAATGACGATAAAAGAATACTGACTTGCTTTTGAATAAAAAGAACGTTCAAACGTCTTCATTTATTCCCCTCCTGTTTTCGTTAATGTAGTTTCTAGGGGCTCGAGCTGTTTTCGTTTTTTGTGTGTTTGGTTTTAGCAGCTAGACCCTCGAGTCATAAGCCATTCATCCCCAAAAGGCCAAAAGCGCCTTTCCGGGATGCCTGTCTTATGCTTGTCGGGTCTGATCAAGCCGCTTTCACTTTTCGGTGTGTCTAGTTCCAGCGGCTAGACCCTCGAGTCATAAGCCATTCATCCCCAAAAGGCCAAAAGCGCCTTTCCGGGATGCCTGTCTTATACTTGTCGGGTCTGATCAAGCCGCTTTCACTTTTCGGTGTGACTTTTGTCATAATCATTAGGGATATATTTGTTTATGATAGGGATATAACGTTATTACGTGACTAACTATCATTATTGTAATCATTAGATTTTCATCCGACTGTGAAGTTTGTCACATGATAAAGAAAAATTATAAAAGCTTTTTTCTTCGTAGCGGGAGTTTTGGTGACTGGCACCATTCACTACAGTCTACGAAAAGGAGGCTTACTAACAAAAGAGGTGTTTTACATGTTATCAGGTTCTGTTATCGCGGTGACTAGTGGAAAAGGAGGCGTTGGTAAATCTACCGTCTCTGTCAATCTTGCAACAGCATTGGCTCGTTCAGGAAAAAATGTCGCCCTTATCGATCTCGATATTTATGGGTTTAGTGTCCCGAACATCATGAATATTTCAAGTAGACCAAAGACAATTAATCAAAAGATTATTCCTATTGAAGCACATGGTGTCAAAGTCATGTCGATGGGGTTTCTTATTAAAGGAAATGACCCCGTTGTTTGGAGAGGTCCGATGCTAGGAAAAATGGTAGAACATTTTACAAAGGATGTTATGTGGGGAGAATTAGATTATGTTATTCTCGATATGCCTCCAGGAACAGGTGATGTTGCATTGGACATGCATAACTTCATTCCGCAAAGTAAGGAAATTATTGTTACAACGCCTCACCAAACAGCAACACATGTAGCAGAGCGTGCCGGAACAATGGCGATAAAATCAGAGCATGAAATTATTGGTGTCGTCGAGAATATGTCCTACTTTCAACCAATAGAAGGGCAAGATAAATATTATTTATTCGGGAAAGGCGGCGGCGAAGCGTTAGCAGAGAATCTTCATACCGAAGTATTAGCGCGTCTTCCAATCCAAGAACCACAAGAAGGTTCACCAACGCCTGCCATTTATGAAGAGGGAACGCAACTTTATACTGAGTATAATAAGCTAGCTGCTAAGATTAACGAGTTGCATTCTTAAAGTGCGTTGTCCCCATGTTTTTTCTTTCATGGGGCTTCTCTTTTTATCTTAGGCTGTTTTCGTAAGGTTTGTTGTTTGTGGGGAATGGTCCGTTCCTTTCCACTGTGTTTTCCATTGGTGTTAACAGCAACAATCTTTTAAAAAATAGCCTATCTTTAAAAATACGAGACTACTATTTTAAATGAAGTAAGGGAAAGCCTATACATAGCTCTACGAACAGGGGGATTCTTATGGGAAAGATGCGAAAAACATTAACATGGCAATTAGGACGTATCATTATCGGAATTATTTTTATTTCTCTACTTATCACATCTATTGCCACATACATAACAGCCTATGACAAAATTTACGAGGCAGCTGGAATTGAAGCTTATGGCTGCGCAAATATCACGACTGGACTATTGAATCCAAGCGATATCGAGAAAATAAAGACAGGTGATTCACAGATAGCAGAAAAAGTTAGCGAGACGATAAACTGGACAATTGGTCATAAAGATATATTTGAAACACAGTATATTATTGATGTGAATGGTGAACTGTTAGCACTTGATGATAATTTACGTGAAGCTGGTTATGAAGTTGGTGATTCTTTTTACATCGATAAAGAAGCAATTTCTATGTTAGTAGAAGGAAAACACTCCACTTATTCCGAAATTTACGAGTTTGGTGGCATAAAGCGTCTATCCGGATATGCTCCAATTTTCAAAGATCATGACCCTTCAAAAGAAATTATTGCGATAAGTGTCATTGATTTTGATGCAAGCATTGTCACAGAACGGACTTGGGATGTTATTAGCGGTGGTTTGCTTATTGGAATTATCCCGATGATTATTGCTTCTGTCATCACTATTATTTTATTAAGAAGAAAAACAAAACCTATTTCTGCACTAATTAAGCAAGCAAAACAAGTAGCAGCTGGTAATCTAGCAGTAGAGAAATTAGAAATTCACCGTAAAGATGAAGTTGGTGAATTAGCAGAAACAGTAGATGTGATGACGACGAACTTGCAAGACATTATTTCTATTTTAAAGAAATCTTCCCATCAACTATCCAGTAATGCAAAAATTTCATCTACTTCCTTACAAGAAATGAATCTAGCATTACATCAAGTATCTACTAGCATGGAATCTGTAGCAACTGAAACAGCTCATGGAACGGAGCAAGGTGCAACTGCAGCGGAATCACTACAAAAATTAGTAACTTTTGTCCAATCCACAAAGGAAAAGGCAATTTCAAGCGTTCAAAATTCTACTAATACGCTGCAAACTGCTCAACATGGAAAAGAAAAAGTAATAGAAATTACAAGTAAGATGGACGGGATTAAAACGGCGACATTGGAAACGGAAAAAGCTATTAATCATTTAAACGCCTATACTTCTGAAATTAAGCGCATTACCGAAACGATTAACGGAATTGCTGGACAAACAAATCTACTCGCCTTAAACGCGTCGATTGAAGCAGCACGTGCCGGAGAAAACGGTAAAGGCTTTGCCGTCGTCGCGGATGAAGTTCGTAAACTAGCAGAGCAATCTAATAGAGAAGTCGCAAGTGTAGAAGAACTCGTATTAAAAATTACAGACGGCATTCAAAAAACGGTAAAATCGATACATGAGAGCAGAAACAGCGTTGAACAGGGAGAAAACGCTGTACATGAAACTGGCACTGCTCTTGAAGATATATTAAAAGAAGTAACGAAAACGGTGCATGATATTAATGAAATTGCTTCGATAACAACAGAAGAAACAACAATTTCTAAAGAGACAAATGATAAAATTCAACAACTAGTAAAGGCGATGGAAAATGTTGCAGCACACACCATGGAAGTGTCGGCAGCAACCGAGCAATCGACTGCATCTATCGAAGAAATTACTAACCATTCCAATGACACCGTCGAAATGGCAACAGACCTAAATGAGATTGTAGAAAAGTTTAATGTATAGGCTCTTTTCTCATAGATTGTTGTTTTTACTTATAAATTAAGACCGTTGATTTCCGCTACGGACACAAGATTCCGCGGGGAGGAATGGGAGTCTCCTCGGCTTCGTCTTGCACTCCAATCAACAGTTAGAACAAGTTAAAAAGAAGAACAAATTTTATGAAGACTTATAAAAAAACCGAACTAATTCGCCTTCAAATGAAAGAATTAATTCGGTTTTTTATTCACCTAGAACACATTTGTCCCAGCCCCATTTTACTTTGGAATAGGGGTAAACACATCTACTACATTTGGATTAAAATGTGTACCTTCTCTCCCTTTAATGAATTCAATATTATGGTATAATAGAGAATACTAATTATTCTAATAACTAATGAAGCAAAACACTTCTATTTAATGGAGGTTTTAATTTGAAAGAAAAAATTGGAATGGCTATGAGAGAAGGGATCGGTTGGTTCATCACAGGGATAGGGTTTTATTTAGTCTTTGCCAAAGGATTCAACTTACTTAACCTTCTACTACTTTTTATTGGATTACTCGGGATATTCCTTAATTTTCCTTATAAGAAAACATCAAAAAATAATTAGTGCTAAAACATAGACTTATTTTGGAGAAACAGTATAATAAAAACACACAGGTTATCAAAAAAACCTGTGTGTTTCATCCTCATATCTATCCCATTCTAATCATCATCGGTCTCTGTATCTTTTTCTAGTACTTTACCAGTGTTTCCATCAATCTTCATTTCAGTTTCTTTGTTACCATCATGAATTTCCACTTCATAATGACCGTCATCAAGTTCGATTTCCGTAATGGTGCCTTTTTGTTCTTTCTGTGCAATTTTTATTGCTTGTTCTTTTGTTATTTTTACATCTGCACTAGCTTCACTGTCATTATCATCGTCTCTATCATCACGATCATAGTCAACTTTCAGTACTTTCCCATTGACAGCATTGATTTCTACGTCAATATCATCATCTTTTTCATTATGAAGGTCCACATCATACTCCATACGTCCATCTTCTTCATCTAGTTCGATATTTTCCACTGTTCCTTTTGTCTCTTTGCTAGCAATATTTTTGGCTTCCTCTTTTGAAATTAGCTCTTGTTGCGCTGAAACAGCCTTTCCCGTTTTATCTCCTGAATTAGAAATCGCTCCTACGCCAACGGCTCCACCTAACAACACTACTCCTGCAATTCCACCAATAACTAATTTGAACTTACTTTTCATTTCCTGTTTCCTCCTTCATTTAGCGTTACTTACATCATAACCAGCCAAAATGAGAAGACAGATAGACGAATCTGAGAAATTGATGAGAGAAACCGAAAAGTGAAAGCGGCTCGATCAGGCCCGACAAGCATAAGACCAACACCCTGGAAAGGCGCTTTTTGCCTTTTTAGGATGTTGGGCTTATGACCTCGAGGGGCTAGCCGCTGGAACTAGACAAACCGAAAAGTGAAAGCGGCTCGATCAGGCCCGACAAGCATAAGACCAATACCCTGGAAAGGCGCTTTTTGCCTTTTTAGGGTGTTGGGCTTATGACCTCGAGGGGCTAGCCGCTGGAACTGGACAACCGAAAAGTAGAAGCGGCTCGATCAGACCCGAAAAACATAAGACGAGCATCCCGGAAAGGCGCTTTTACCTTTTTGGAATGCTCGTCTTATGACCTTTCAAGGGGCTAGCCATTGGAACCGAACGACCCGAAAAGTACGACTACTTTTCTACTCATCCCAAACAATACTAATAACTTCCCCCGAAATAGAATTAATTTGGACAGTTGCTTCTTGTTCATCCTCCCGTTCTATTTCAACCAAGTAATAGCTGACTCCGTTTAACTCTTCTAGCTCCACGTCATCAAGTTTCCCTTGGACCTTTTGCAATGCAATTTTAGTCGCCTCTTTTTCCGTCAGCTTTTTCGCTTGCTCCTGTGGTGTCGGCATCGTTTCTTTATCTGGAATCTTTTCGGTCACTTTGTCAATGACCTTGCCTGTTGCACTTTCTAGTTTCACAATCGTTTTTTCCGTTTCACTTTGCACAACAGCATAGTAGAAAGATTGACCCTTTTCCTGTTTTTCTTCTACACTTTTAATGTCCCCTTGTTGATTTTCACGAACGATTTCCCTAATTTCTTTTTCACTGAGTTTTTGTTCCGTCTTATCTTTTCCTTTAGAAATTCGAACAAGATTGGCAATTTCCCCAGTCTCTTGATTTACCTTGACCTCGTATTGATTATCATCGAGTTCCATCGTCATCACGAACATATCTTTGTCTTCGGAAACAGTTAGGACTTCACCTTTATACTGGGCTTTAACCATTTCACTCGCCTCTGCTTTTGTAATTGGATCTGTTCCGAAAAAAATGCCACGTAGCTGCCAGCCTACTAATATAAGAAGAATAATTCCTAAAACAGCACCAATCACTTTGATTGAACGGTTCATGTTCTCACACTCCATTTTGTTCTTACTCTTCACCATAACGGAAAAGAATGAGAATTTACTAAGAAAAAGAATTTTTATAAGGCTGTTTGTATGAAAAAAAGTATTTTTTAAGCATCGTAAAATCGTTTAGGATAACGAAAATGAATCAATTCTATACCACTTTGGCACTAAATTTTCTTTTTTTATACTAGATGGTGGCGGCTTGGTTTCAGCCGCCATGTGAGTTTTTCGTAAAGATTGTTGCTTTTTAGCAGAAAACTAAGTTTACCCCACTGAGTTGATTCTCGCTGCGGGCACTTGACTCCTGCGGAAGAGATGGAAGTGGGAGACAGACCCCGCAGCCTCCTCGAGGAGGCTTGTGTCTGTAGCGGCAATCAATGGGAAAAATTCATAAGTAAACACACCGATCTATGAGAAAAGAGCCTTTAAAAAACAACTTCTAATAAAATAGAAGCCTTCGTTCCTAATCCTTCTTCACTTTGCAGTCGAACATCTCCGTTCATCGCAACTGCTATTTCTTTAGCAAGCGAAAGCCCTAGTCCGGATCCGCCTTTTTTTCTTGTCCTCGCCTTATCTACTCGGTAAAAACGGTCGAACACTTTTGGCAAATCTGAAGTCGGAATTCCAATCCCTCTATCGACTACCTCGATAAAGGCGGTATCCTGTTTTGTTTTAACATTGACCTTAATTAGTTCGTCACTATATTTACATGCATTATCAAGCAAAATGAAAAGAACTTGTTTTAGCTTTTGTTGATCTGCTTTGACGATGATGGGGTGGTCTTGTTGATTTTCAGCCTCTACATTCACAACAATCTCCCTTTTATACGCCTCACGGAAGGACCGAACAGATGTATTCACAATATCAATGAGAGAAATATCCGTCATTACTAAGTTCCACTGCGTATCGCTTCTCGCTAACTGCAATAACTGTCTTGTCAGCTCCCTCATCCGTACTGCTTCGGAGTGAATCGCTTCGACTGACTCGTCAAATGTTTCTGGCTGTTGTTTACCTCGTCGTTTTAATAGACTTGCATACGATTCAATAATCGTCAGTGGTGTGTTCAGTTCATGAGAAGCATTGGAGACAAATTGCTCTTGTTTTTCGTAGTTATTTTTCAACAAGCGCATCATGTCATTGAACGTCGTACCCATTTGGTAAAGCTCATCTTTTGATTGCTTCGGAAGTTGAATTTGCTTGAATTCACCGTTTTTTTGGATTTCTGTCATGGTATCAATCATTGATGTAATCGGTCTTGTAATAAAATTGCTCAGCAGTCTTGCAGATAGAAAGACAGGAATCGTTGCAATTAGCGTCACGGCGATAATGACAACTCTGAGTACATTCAAGTTTTCGTGTGTCGCTGCAAGGCTTTCCATCACTTGAAGATTAACAACTTCACCATTCGTCCATATAATTGGATGTGAAATAAATGTATAGGGAATCCCATCATATTCGATGATTTCTCGACGTTCTCCCTTATAAAAATAAATGGTTTTATCGACAAGCTTCTCTTGGCCTTTTGCTGTGACGGAAATATCAGACTTCCCATTAGAACCAATTATTCTAATCATTCCGTTTACTGGAACGTATGCTCTCAATAAATCCTGTGGTTCTACAGCTTCGGGAGCTTGATTGATTCCTTCTGCGATTTGCGAAGTTTCAGCATTTCCTCTTTCAAGTTCACTAGTAAACAGCATTCGACTGAATGAAAAATAGATTGCTACCGATAAAAGGATAAGTAAAGCAATGAATAATACCGTTGTAAAAAGATGAATTTTATTAGCGAGTTTCATTGTAACTCCTTCATGACATATCCGACACCTCGAACAGTATGAATCAATGTGTGCTTGTATGGTTTATCCATTTTATTTCGCAAGTAACGTATATAAACATCGACAACATTTGTGTCCCCATAATAATTAAAGCCCCAAACCCCATCTAGAATTTGTTCTCTATTCAACACTTGGCGACGATGTTTCATTAAATATGCTAAAAGGTCGAATTCACGAGGCGTGAGATCAATGGAATCGTCCCCTCTATATACTTCACGTGTTTTTTCACTCAGTCTTAGGTCGGCAACTTGAATAAAATCATCTTGCTTAGTCTCTTCGGAACGTCGTTGCGTACTGATTCGAAGTGTCGCCCTAATTCGTGCCAACAGTTCTTCGATTTCAAATGGTTTTGTTATGTAGTCATTAGCACCAATATCCAATCCTGACACCTTTTCTTCCACTGAATCTTTTGCCGTCAGTAGGATAATTGGTGTATGTTGATCCTTATCCCGAATCCTTCGCAACAATTCCATCCCACTGATTCCCGGCAGCATAATATCAAGCAAAATCAAATCCCATCCTCGTTCCCTGTAGATACTAAATGCCTCGACCCCATCCATACATTTAGTCGTTTCATACCCTTCAAATCCAAGCTCTAGTTCTAACAACCTTGCAATTTTCTCCTCATCTTCCACAATCAAAATCGTTGGCTTTCCCATCCAAATCCCTCATTTGTCTATTTTATTTACCAATAGTTTAGCACAGAAAAAGCCTTAAACATTCTTAAAATATTATGAATTTTTCTACGTACAAGCAATTTACTGAATGACTGAAAAATAACACAAACAATAACCATATTATGTAAATAATGATGGTCTTAACGATGTTCCTCTTAAAGCCACAAAGAGGACACGTGCTCTTCACCCACTACATAGATACCTCCAAGCAGCTGATGTCACGTGTCCTCCTATCTATTCTATCTATTGATAAATCCTCCGTATCTCTTCACTCTGAACCGGTTTACTAAAGAAATACCCTTGTCCAATTTGACAGTTATTCTCTTTAAGAAATAACAATTGATCTTCTTTTTCTATTCCTTCCGCAACTATTTCCATCTTTAAGTTTTTCCCCATGTCAATAATAGTTTTAACAAGGGATTCACCATCAATATTTATTTTATCAATAAACGATTTATCAATCTTTAAATTATCAATTGGTAAGTTATCTAAATAGCTTAAAGAAGAATATCCCGTACCAAAATCGTCAATGGCAAGATTAATACCAAGCGTTTTTAATGCTTCTAATACCGGTTTCACTTTGTCTATTTCGCTAAACAAGCTTTCCGTCAATTCTAGTTCTACTAGTTCAGGCTTTATATTATTCTGTTGCATAGTGTCTTTTACGCTATTAATGAACAGATTGTTTCCTAATTGTTTTAGAGAAATATTTATAGCTACCTTCATTTCCAAACCTTGATCCAACCAGTTTCTTAATTGCTCCATTGCTTTTGTCAACACCCAGTTTCCAACAGGGACAATTAATCCGTTTTTTTCCAATACCGGGATAAATTCACTTGGCGGAACCAAACCCAATTTTTCGTTTTTCCACCGTAAAAGAACCTCTACTCCAACAAGCTTTTCGTCAGATATACGAAATTGCGGTTGATACACTAAGAAAAACTCATTATTCTCTAATGCCTGATGGATTTGACTTTCTAAAGTAAATTGCCTTACTACTTTTTCACTTTTATCTCTTGTAATAAATTCAAAACCGTTACCACCTAGTTCTTTTACATGATACATCGCAATATCTGACTTTTGTATTATTTCTTCAATAATATCTTCTATTTCCACATTGCCATGCCTATGTAGCTTAGTGGTGGTACTAAAATTAATCCCTATACTCGTCGATAAAAAAGTTCTTTCTCCATTGCTATAAAATGGTTTAGATAATTCATTAATGATTCGGTTAGCAACTAGATTTACGCCTTCTTTATCCTGAATGTTATCCAATACGATGACAAACTCATCACCGCCATGACGACATACTAAATCGCTTTCTCTTATACAGGCCTTTAACCGTTTTCCTACTTCCTTCAATAATAAATCCCCAGCCGAGTGCCCTAGTGTATCATTGATTGTTTTAAACCGATCTATATCAAGAAAAAGAACAGCAAATGCTTCACTACTTTTCTTTTCCAAAAGACTTTTTAAATGGGTAATTAAGTAATTTCTGTTTGGCAAGTTAGTTAGCGAATCATAGTAAGCCATGTGCCTCATTTCTTCTTCCATATTTTTACGTTTCGTAATATCATGGCGAATCGAAACATATTGATATGGCTTTTTATTTTCATCCAACATCGGTACAATCGTCGTATCTACCCAATAATGCGTCCCATCTTTTGCAAGGTTTTTGATTTCGCCTTTCCAAACCCTCCCATTCCCAATCGTTTTCCACATATCTTGAAAAAAACATTTAGGATGATAATTTGCATTAATAATTTGATGGTCTTGCCCCATTAATTCTTCACGTGTATATTTAGAAAGTTTGCAAAACATGTCATTCACAAACGTGATTCTTCCTCTGCGATCGGTTATCGCAACAATAGAAGATTCGTTTAAAGCAAACTCTATATCTTTTAATTGTTTCTCCTTATTTTCTAATGCTTGCTTCACATTCAGTTGTCCCATATAGAACACCTCTTTTATAAAATCATGATGGTTATCTATTTTTATACTAGCAACAGGTTAAAAGTGACTATGTGACTTTTATCACAATTGTTTTAAAAAGAAGCCATATTGCTAAAAAATCTAGTTAAATGGAGACAGTAATCAACAAGCATTAGTAGTTCTAATTGCATATAACTCCAATATACTGTGCTCATTTTGCTAAGTATTTTTCTATCTAGCAAAGAAGTACTAAAGTGAAATTTTTAAGAATGAATTGGAACAAGTGGGCAAAGATAACAGGAAGATAATATTGGATGGCGGATTAAACTTTCACTATCACATTTAAATGAATTTTTGGGGGTGATGCGTATTTTAAAACGAAAGAAGCAAGCAGCTATTCAAAAGAAACGAATAACTACTGATTTAAAAGAAAATGTGCAAAAGTTAGAGGAGATCCTGCTCGTTCCCCAAAATAGTGATATTGCTATTAGAACGATTACTGTTTCACAAATACATAAAAAAGCAAGCCTTGTTTACATACAGTCCATTACCAACACAGATAAGCTAGAAGAGCATGTTATCACTCCTTTAACAACAGGCCAAGCAAGGGTGGATAACAACCTAGATGAAACGTATTTGATTAAATCTATTATTAATAGTCAAAGTGTGGAAACGCATGATTCTTTAAATGACTTACTTACACAGCTTAACAACGGCAATACCATACTAATGGTAGACGGTTTGTCAGAAGCATTTGTTTTAGGAACATCTAAATTTGCCCATCGGTCAATAGAAAGTGCACAAGACGAAAAGGTAATTAAAGGACCAAAAGAAGGCTTTACTGAAGATGTTACCTCTAATATCTCGTTAATAAGAAAACGACTCCGTGACAAAAATTTAATCATAGAGTCGGACACTGTCGGAGAACGTTCCAAAAACAATGTGTCTATTTTATATGTAAAAGACATAGTGAATGAAGACATTTTAAGCAAAGTGAAGGAGCGAATAGAGCAAGTCGAAGCCGACAATGTGCAAGGCTTGTCTTTATTAGAACAATACATTGAAGATAGGCCGAATTCACTGGTACCTACAATCCTTAACACGGAACGCCCCGATAGAGCTGTCTCCTATTTAGAAGAAGGTCATGTTGTTTTATTAATGGATAGCTCACCGGGATGTTTAGTCTGCCCAGCAACCTTTTGGACTTTCTTTCACTCTCCAGAGGACCATAACTTAAAAAGACATTATGGTAATTTCGGTAGACTAATCCGAATGCTCGCTTTCTTTATATCGATATTTGTTCCTGCTATCTATATTTCTATTTCGACTTATCATACAGAAATGCTGCCAACAGATCTATTGCTAGCTGTTGCTGCTACAAGGGAAAAAGTTCCGTTCCCAGCCATTATCGAAGTCTTTTTTATGGAGATTGCTTTTGAAATCTTAAGGGAAGCAGGAGTTCGTATACCAAGCCCAATAGGACCAACAATCGGTATCGTTGGTGCTTTGATTTTAGGACAAGCAGCAGTAGAAGCAACATTAACGAGCCCAATAATGGTTATCGTTATCGCGATTACGGGTCTCTCATCATTTGCAATAAGTGACATCAGCTTCAATTATATGTTAAGAATTACACGTTTCATTCTTACCCTTTCCGCTGCCTTATTTGGTATTTTTGGAATTGCTATTACCTTTTTGGGATTATACTCCTATTTAGTTATGGTCGAATCTTTTGGTGTGCCTTTCTTATCACCATTAGCTCCTTATATGCCTTCATCAAAGGACACATTTTTCCGAAGGGTTTTATCTAAAGAAAAACTTCGACCACTCAATTTATCACCTAAGGATAAAGTTAGAGAATAGTTTTACCATGACTAACGGGCCATAATCCCCCGCCTCCATACTTAGAAGAATCGAAGAGATGCAAGGGAGGAAATAACTGCCCGTATACGCCCGATTGGTTCAATGAACAATCAGTGGAAATAAGAGAACCCTCCACTGATTGAAGTTTCACTTTATGGAGAGATTACTTATGAAAGTCAATGAAAAAAGCAAATTTGGTATGAGAGAGCTTATTGCCATCATTTATATTGTAATCGGCAGTAAATTTACGGATATGACACCAACAATGTTATTCCAAACGGGAGAAAATGCATCATGGATGATACCTATTATTTCCATACTCATTATGACCATTCCCTTATGGTTTCTCTATCAATTATTAAAAAATTACAGAGATAAAAATTTAGTAGAAATAGCAAGACGTGTTGTAGGAAGTAAACTGGGATTTTTTATTGGAGTTGTTTTATTTGTTACAGCTCTCGTATCAACGATTATTGATACGAGAAGCTATACAGAAATTATTGGGACATTATACTATCCAAGTTCACCAATAATTGCTCTTTACTTTATCTACTTAGTGGGGGCCTATCTTGTTGCAATAAAAGGAATAAGTGGAATTTCAAGAGTGTCTTGGAGTATATTTCCTTATGTTTTATTTTCAGTTCTGTTACTTATTTTTTTCACCTTTAAAGAATTCGTATTTTTTCGGACATTGCCGATTCTCGGACCTGGTCCTGAACCTATACTGAAAGAAAGTATTATCAAAGTCTCCATTTTTGCAGAATTGATTTTCTTTGGTATGCTTTACCCTTTTATAAAAAATGAGCAGTCCTATAAGAAAGGAACGATTTTTGGTGCCGGATTATCCGTTATTTGCATAAGCTGCTTTATTTTCTTGTACAGTGCCCTATTTGATTTTCCAACAGTGCAAAGGGTGTCTTTTCCTTTTCACGAAATGGCCCGATACGCTTCTGTTGGTGACTATATAACCAATACGGAAACATTTTATTTAACTTTCTGGCTATTAGCCTCCATAGTAAAGTATTCTATTTATCTCTACATTACAATTTTGATATTTTCAGCGACGTTTAAAATAAAGAATCAAAAAAAGCTGTTTCCACTGTTTTCACTATTTATCTTTTTTGTCGGGTTACTACCGAAGAACACCCCTATAATCATGCATTATCGGGAAATGCTTCTACATACAGCATCATTACTAATACCAATAATTCCCGTTCTGCTTTGGATTATCGCCAAATGGAGAGGTGAATTTAAACGTTGAAAAAATATATTATTATGTTTGCCCTTATTCCACTTTTAAGTGGTTGCTGGGATCAAACTGAAATTGAAGAACAATCTTACATTATAGCTATGGGATTAGATAAAGGAGAAGGTGACAAAGTAAAAATAACGTTTGTTAATGCGAACCCAGAAGTAGGGATTGCACAAGGAGGAGGGGCAGATGAGCCACCTACTGAAATAGTTTCCTTTGTGGCAAATGACTTTGTCTCTGCAAGAGATACAGCAAATTCTATTATTGCGAAACAATTAACTTTTCATCATGCTCTAGTACTAGTTGTATCGGAGGAGTATGCAAAAACAGAAAAATTTTTAAAAGACATCTATTCCACTTTGAGAGAAACACAACTTAGAAGAGAGATGAAGGTCCTTGTTTCCAA
Organism: Bacillus seohaeanensis; assembly: GCF_042684945.1. NCBI lineage: Bacteria > Bacillati > Bacillota > Bacilli > Caryophanales > Bacillaceae > Bacillus > Bacillus seohaeanensis. The sequence goes on from NZ_JBHUMF010000015.1 coordinate 80,796, forward strand.
AGAAAGCGCAAGTGATTTTCTTAGAAAGAATAAACCATTAATGGAGACGAGGCAACACAAATACTACCAATTTATGGTGAACAGAGCAATGGAAACAGGACTTGCTCCTCATTCCGATATCCACCGCTTTATGCAAATAACAGAAGGGGACGCTGATCTTTTTTTAGCGATGTATATAACAGCCGTACAAAATGATGAAGATAATAAGATTGCGAACGAGGATGAGTATTATGCTGGACAGCTTAGTAAAGAAGGTGGGAATCCTACAGAGGCAATTGGATCAGCTGTTTTTAAAGAAGGGAAAATGATTGGAAAATTAACTGGAGAAGAAACGAGAATGGCTTTATTATTTGATAAAAGTAGTCAGGTGGAAACAATGCTTGCAACCTATCCTGACCCACTTCATGAAAAGCGCCGTATTGCGGCACGAATAATTAAAAAGAAAGAAACAGACATAGAACTGAAGAAAAACACTCCAACACCAACAATAAAAGTTACTGTTCCATTGTCACTTGAATTATTAGCGATACCAAGTCTTGAAGAGTATGTAATGAACAAAGATAAGCAATTACTTTTAGAAAAAAGCATTGAGAAACACATGGAGGAAGAAGCGAAGAAATTAATAAAAAAAACGCAAGAACAATTTAAAGGACAGCCCTTTTACTGGTCATTAAGTGTACGGTCAGCATTTTTAACGAATAAGAATTATAAACAATTTAATTTTGCGGAGAAGTATCCAAATATGGATATCGTTGTTGATTTCCACGTTGATGTTACAGAATTTGGACAACAAATTCGTACTCCAGAACTTCCGGAAGTGAGGGATTAACATGAAATTACTCGTATGGCTATTCGCAATTGGGGTATGCGGATATAGTTTGTTCGTCGCAAAAGACTTATTTCAAGAGAAAAATAAGCTTGGTGCGATAGTAGTGGCATTGTTTTCACTTAGCCTGTTAGTTTTTCCTTTTATTATTAAATACAGGTAAAGGAACAGATTAGTTCTTGTTCGCTCCGTAATTTCAATAAAGTTTGATACTAGCTTTTGATGCTAGTTGCTTGTGTTTTTTCATCTTACTTCTTGTATAACTTCCCTTATTCAGGATAATGGAAAATATTAAAACAAAAGGTCCGTCCCTCACCACGTTAATACGCTAGTGCAGTGAGGGACGGACCTATGATTTAGTTGACCAAAACACTACTTACGTCCACTTACTTTCATATAAAAAAGAGCTGATTAACATAACCGTCAATCAGCTCCTTGTCGTTATTATAGATTTTTTATACTGTTTCTCAATATTTCATTAAATAAAAATTAAAATCCTTTTTCCTCATACCATTTTGCCGCTGCCTCTACCTCGTCAAACGTCAATTGATGGCCTCTGTTTTCCCAATGAATTTGAACATTCGCATTTGCTTTTTCTAATAATGCTTGGAGTTCTGTTGATTCACTGGAAGGACATATCGGATCATTTGTACCAGCTCCAATAAACACAGACGTACCAGTCAAATCAGGTAGTTCTATTCCCCTTCTTGGTACCATTGGGTGGTGTAAAATAGCTCCCTTTAATGAATTTTCATAGTGAAATAATAAACTAGCTGCTATATTTGCCCCATTGGAATATCCAACTGCAACAATGTTTTGTCGATCAAAATGGTATTTTTCCGCCGCCTCATCCAAAAACTCATTTAATTCATTTGTACGAAAGACAAGATCTTCTTCATCAAATACACCTTCTGCCAACCTGCGGAAAAAACGTGGCATACCATTTTCGGATACATTTCCTCTTACACTTAATATGGAAGCTTCTTCATCAATCTTACTTGCTAAAGGCAATAGATCCTGCTCTGTTCCCCCAGTACCATGAAGCAATAGTAATGTTGGTTTTGATGCATCCTTACCTTTTTGAAATATATGTTTCATTTCAATCTCCTTCCAAAATACGAACAATTTTTTCTTTCTAGTTTACACCAATTATATTTATTCTACCTCTCTAACCTCAAACGGTAGCAATACACTCTCTATTTTATCTCTATGCGGCTCAAATTGAGCAGGCAGCATTAACTTTTCTCCCATTTTTTCATGTGACTCATCGAGAGCAAACCCCGGTTGGTCCGTTGCAAATTCAAACAAAATTTCACCGTGCTCTCTAAAATAGATGGAATTAAAGTAGTTTCTGTCTTTAACAGATGTAGGAGCATATCCTCTTCCTCTTAGAAATTGCTTCCAATCTAACTGATCATTATCATCACTTGCTCGGAAAGCTATATGATGAACAGTCCCAACACCCATGAGACCACGACCAACAGAAGTACGTTTTAGATCAATTACATTTCCTATATCTGCGGGAGCTTGAAAACGAACGATATCCCCTTCTTCCCCAACTTCCTCGAGCCCCATAACATCTTTCAATAGTTCAGCTGTTTTTTCTGGCTGTGCAGACAAAAGTGTTGCACCTCCAAATCCTTTAATTGCTACGTCAGAAGTAATATCCCCAATACTCCAAGTGTTTTTTTCTCCAGCTTCTCTTTCTACTAATGCTAAATGAAGACCATGCGGATCATTAAACTCTAAATAAAGCTCTCCGAATCGTTTTATTTTTGTAAAAGGTATAGTAAACTTTTTTAGTCTTTTTTCCCAAAACGATAATGCACCTTGAGGAACGACGTATGAAGTAACTTCAACTTGACCATCTCCAATTCTTCCTTGACGAGCACCAGCCCACGGGAAAAAGGTAATAATCGTCCCTGGTTTCCCACCCTCGTCACCGAAATAAAAATGATACGTGCCAGGATCATCGAAATTGACGGTTTGTTTGACCAAACGTAAACCTAAGACACCTGCATAAAAATCAACATTTTCCTGCGGATGCCCTACAATTGCTGTAATGTGGTGAATACCCATTGTTGTCTTGCTCATCTTGTCTTTCTCCTTTGTGCATCTTAAAGTTTTCTCATTATCTAGTTAATCAATTAACTTAATTCCATATTCTCAAAATCAAACTATTTACTAAAAAATATAGGACGTTTCTTAACACTCATATATCTTGAATTTGAGATAATTATAGTACGTGACATTATTGCTGTCAATCCATTCTTTAAGTAAACAAGTTAAAAATAGGAAATACTATCGCATAAAGGAGGGATTCGGATGTACAAAAAGAAATTTTTCGATGGCACATTGTCCACTTTCTTAACATCAGGGGTTCTTTATAGTTATGACGACTTTAATGAAGATGAACCAATCCAAAGTGAAGAACCTATTGACGAACACGAAGATGAAACTCAATAAACTTAAAAAGGATGGGATGGCTGATGGGTATAATGACGACTGTCCCATCTCTTTTGCTGTCATTAACTAGGAAAAACACCCTAATTGGTCTACTTTTTAATTTCAGAAAGTGACTTCCAATCAGCCTCCACAATGGTGTCGTGAGGATTATTCATTACTTTGTTTCCTCCAACTTTTCTTACTTTGAAATAATAAATCTTCACTTAGATGCCTTTAATTCCTCGTTCCTTAATAAAAAGTCTATCATTAACGTATTGCGTCTCACCGTATTAGGTTAACCCATTCGCTCATTTAGATAACTTTTTTATTATTAAATAAATGATCAATATGATTACTAATACAGGAACAATCCAAAACAAAACTCCAATCGAAAATAAAGAATTCGGTCCTAAAGGCATTTCCCATCTCCCACCTTACATTTTTCACCTATTACTGTATTCAACGTTATATATATATCCAGTATCCTACTTAATCAAATCTCCGAACAACCTACGAAGGTTCATATAAGCTTCACCATATAATACTCATCAACAAATTCACCGTCTAACAAAAGAGAATCTTTTTTTGTCCCTTCGATTTCAAATCCCATTTTTTGATACAGTCCTACCCCTGCATCATTTTGAGTTACAACCGTCAATTCCAATCGATGTAGCTTATGGTTTTCCGCCCATTCCTCTAATTTCCTAAATAACCTTGTCCCTATGCCTTTCCCTCTATATGATTGCAAAATTCCAATTACTAAATAAACGGAATGGCGTTTTCTCTTTGCCTTATTACCAATAGCTATTAAATAGCCAACTAGTTCTGCATTCTCTTCAGCAACGAAAATAGTAGAATGGTTTTCTTTTAAAATATTCTCTATCATTTTCTTTTGTTTATCTATGCTTGTGTTTCTTTCTCCCGGCTCAAGCAACATATACTTTGCCTCTTTTTCAACACGTTGGACTAATTGCATAAACTTTTCTGCATCATCGACTCTAATATGTCGTATCTCCATTTTCCCTATCCCCTTTCCTCTTTTCACTAAGCTAAATAAACAGCGGTGCAATAACATGAATCACTATATCTGCTGTAAAATGGGCGATCATCGCATACTCAAGTCCCACAAACACAAAGATTGCTCCAAACACTATTCCTCCGATGCCATTAATCAGCAACATACTTGCAAATAACCCAACTGTCATATCGAAGGTAGAGGCTGCTATCCCGTAGTGCAACACACCAAATAGAAGAGCAGAAAAGGTAATGGCGACCCAAATAGAAAAAGCAGTAACCTCTTTTTTTCTTATTTTTGAAAATAACCAAATAAAGAATGTAACAAGAAACAGGCGAAATATTGTTTCTTCTGTCGTGGCAGCTCCAAAGGAACCAAGCACTCCAAGCCACCAAGACGGCTCGTTAATGGAAGAGTTATCAATATTAAGTGGTTTCGATATAAAATAACTTATTAGAAGGATAGCACATCCTGTTAAAAGGCCATACATAATAGAGGAGCCTATATTCTTTTTATAATGATGAATGGACGTTTGAGGATGAAAAAGAGATTCAATAAGAGGAGCCTTTAAATTGACTTTTTTCGCCATCCATAATGCTAGAAATAGTAAAACACCTGTTTCTACCAATGTTTGTAGTGTGAAAACACCAGTAAAAGCTAACTTCGATAACCCCATCTCTTCATGAAAGTTCTCTCTCGCAATCGCATAAGGGGCCATTGCTAAAGCACCAAGTAAATTAATAAATAGAATAACATAATATAATTTCCAATTTATTAATGGTTTTTTTACTATTTTTTCTTTATTCACTTCTTCTTCAGGAAGCTCTTCTTGATGTGTATTAATTTTATGTTGCAGTAATTCTACAAACTCATCAGGTTGGTCTATATAGAGGAGGGCCTTCGTAATTTCTTTTTTTGTTCCGAAATAACCTTTTGCCAGTACAGGGGATTTAAATAGAATTTCATATGTCAATTCATCACTCATGCCGAATACCCTTGTGAGAACTCGTGGAAACGCAGTAGCATGAAATACTCCTTTTTCATGAATAATTCCTCCACTGCTATTATATTTAATAGAAGCTTTTTGAATATAATCAATATCATTAATGTGGAAGTTTAACTCCCTCCTTGCACCAATTTTCATTTGAATATTGTTTCGTTTTACAAGAATAGGAGAGTTTCTCACAAGATTATAATCACCCATAATATAGAAAATACTATAGATGTGAAGGGCAGACATGATGTTCGCGAACGTAGGATCTTCCTCCTTAAGGTATATATGAAAGACAATCATTTCAATCACTTGTTCATGCATCAATGCTAAGAACATCCAAAAATAATTGGATTTCTTATAATAAGAGAATACAGAAACATTCTCAGGATATCGCCATTTCTTTTTCCATCTAAAAAACGCATAAAATAAGATGGTCCATTCTTTTTGTAAAATCGTGATAAATGGATTTTCATCGATTTTCCCTTGTTTATATTTTATGAATAAAACGACGATAAAAACCTCTAACAGCACCACTAAAGTTATTACTGAAATCATTGTCTGCGTATCGATATCGCTCATCTCCTATTCAGTGTAAATTTTTCCTTATCTATTCAAAACACCACCTCAAATTCTAGTTAATTCCAATTTAGTTTTTTATTTACTTATAGTCAATAGGAAATACATTTTGTCCATATTTATGTAACAATCTTGGAGACCGGAACAATTCTTAGTAAAATATTACTATTAAGATACAGGAACTTTTCTTCAGTAGGTGAATATCCTACTCATGTGAGGAGGATTATGATGTATTATAATGAGAATAACCAGATGTATCCTGAAAACCATTTGCAATTTGATTATGATTGGAGAAATGTAAAGCATTTGTGTCATAAGTATAGGAACTATTATGTAATTGGACAAATGCAAGATGGTACACAAATTGAAGGCATTATTGAGGATATGAATGATGATGCTGTTACGATGTTAATACCTGAAATGGTAGAAGAAGACGCTTTTGACAACCGTCAATATATTGTTGGTGCTGTTCCAGCTGGAGGGTATAGAAGACAATATCGTCGCTACCGTAGACGACGTTTTCCCTATCATCGATTTGTATTTCCCTTCATCATTCCATTCCCTTTTTACTACTAGTTAATAAACAGTATCGCAAAAAGCACCTCTTTTGGTGCTTTTTTTCATGAAAATAACGTAATGGCCCTTCCTAAACTATTCCTTTTATAGGAAAAACAAACAAGCAAAACTATTCCTCCTATCATATAACAATAGTAGAGGTGATAAACGTTGAAAAATATAATTTTATTTGCTGATACTGGTATTGATGATGCGATCACCATCATCTATGCTCTTCAAAATCCAAACATAAATCTACTAGCCATTGTTGCAGGGTATGGAAATATTGATCGTAATAAAACGTATCGTAATACAAAATATCTGCTGGAACTGGCGGATAGAGAGGACATCCCTGTTATTGCTGGTGCAACAAGACCTTTAGATGGATCTGACCCGACATTCTTTCCAGATATACATGGAGTAGAGGGACTTGGACCGATTAAACCTCCAATTCCCGAAGAGAGATTCGCCGATCAAACGAACTTCAGCCGTTTATTCCAAATCATTAAAGAGTTTTCTGAAGATATAACTATTGTCAATACTGGCAGGCTGACGTCGCTAGCAATGGCCTGGTATTTAAGTCCCTCCACGATGGAAAAAGTGAAGGAAACATATGTTATGGGAGGTGCTTTCCTTGTACCTGGAAATGCAACCGAAGTAGCGGAAGCAAACTTCAATGCGGATTCTCTAGCGGCGAATTTTGTTAGTCAAAACGTTCCTGACCTCACGATTATTCCTTTAAATGTTACAAGAGAAGCACTAATTACTCCTTTCATGGCTGAATTGATAAACGAACAAGCGGATACTCCTCTTCAAGAGCTAATCTTTCCAATACTAGAATTCTATTATAATGCCTATCAACAACTTGAGCCTGGTATACAAGGGACACCACAGCATGACTTGGCCGCATTAATGGCCGCATTGCAACTTGAAGGACTCTTCCACTACGAACGTCGCTATGTAAAAGTCCAACATGAAATGGGTTATGCTAACGGACTAAGCATTGCAGATTTCAGCCCTGGCTCTTCGGATTGTTTTGGGACAAACTGTGTGAAAATAGCCACTGAAATAGATTATGATTTATTCGCCAGCAATGTGATGGAGATATTAACCTCTTCCTAATTGGAAACATCCTATTTAGGAACAACAGTAAATAGCCTGATTTTGAAATCCCGTTCAAAATCAGGCTATTTTAGTGTTTGATGATTCGAAACGCAACTAAAAAAACGTTTTAATCACGTCTTCCTCCTTATTACATTCACTGCATCGATATTCTATTTCTAGTGCATCCTCACTTATTGTGTGGATAGTCTCTTTTTTACACCGTTCACAATACTTCTTTTCCTGTTTCCGTTCCATTCTAATCACCACTAACTTGTTTTGTTCTTTCTACTATTGTTTTAGCCAACAAGATTAACATTTAAACATCAAGGAGTAGATAGCTATTGTATAGTAATATAAAAACTGCACCCATTTAATGAGTGCAGTTCTGTAATTAGTGATTTGCAACTTTTTCAAGACCACCTGGTTTATTATGTGTTGCCAACTTATCTATCAGTTTATTACTCTCCGAATTTAGACCGACTAAATTGACTTTCACACCATTTTGGTGATACTTAATGACAATTTTATCGATAGCACCAACAGCAGAGTCATCCCATAGATGGGCATTTGTTAAATCCACTACTACCTCTTTCACATCTTCATTGTAGTTAAAACTTTCGACGAACTCTGTTACAGATGCAAAGAATAGTTGACCAGATACACGATAGATTTTTTTGCTAGCATTATCGGAAGCCAAAGTAGTAACCTTAACTTTTGAAATTTTTGCAGCAAAGAAAATCGCACTTAAAATAATTCCTACTAATACCCCTTTAGATAAATCATGTGTCATAAGAACCGTTACAACAGTTGCAATCATCACAATTGTATCCGTAATTGGTGTCTTGTGTATATTTATGATAGAAGACCAGTCAAATGTGCCAATCGATACCATAAACATAACTCCTACTAAAGCTGCCATAGGAATTTGTACTAAGAAGTCATTTAACAAAAGAATTAATATCATCAAAAAGCCACCAGCAACAACAGTAGATAATCTTCCTCTACCACCTGACTTTACATTAATAACAGACTGGCCAATCATCGCACAACCAGCCATACCACCGAAGAAGCCAGAAACAATATTTGCAATCCCTTGCCCTCTCGCCTCTTTGTTCTTATCACTTGTAGTATCTGTCATATCATCCACAATTGAAGCTGTTAATAACGATTCAACTAGCCCTACAATTGCAATAGATAAAGAGTAAGGGAAAATGATTTGCAATGTTTCAAAGTTCAGTGGAATGTCAGGAATCAAAAAGAATGGCAATGTTTGTGCTAGCTCGCCCATATCCCCGATAGTGCGAACTCCACTTCCGGTCATAACAGCAATAATAGAGATAGTGATAATTGCTACTAATGGAGATGGAACAGCTTTAGTAAAGCGCGGTACGATATAAATAATAGCTAATGCCCCTGCTACCATTGCATACATCGGCCAAGACTCACCTGAAAAATGCGGTAACTGTGATGTAAAAATAAGAATTGCTAATGCATTAACAAATCCCACCATAACAGAGCGTGGAACAAACTTCATTAAGCGTCCTAATTTTAGGACTCCCATCACAATTTGAATCACACCGGTTAAGATTGTTGCAGCTAACAGATATTGTAATCCGTAATCAGCAACCAATGTCACCATTACTAAGGCCGTTGCCCCTGTTGCAGCAGAAATCATTCCAGGACGTCCTCCGACAAATGCAATGACTACAGCAATACAAAAGGATGCATAGAGACCAACCATTGGGTCCACTCCAGCAATGAGAGAAAAAGCAATTGCTTCTGGTATCAATGCCATCGCAACTACTATTCCCGCTAGCACATCACCCTTGATGTTACCAAACCACTCGTATTTAATTTTTGAACTTAAATTCATAATGCACCTCTTCCTATTATTTTTGTGACTTTCAACTCTCATGAAAGTCGGGGCCGTTTTTCACATCGCCCATTATATATCGATTTGGCCATTATGTGAAGTAGTTATGTAAACGCAAACATATATATTTTTCTCTGTTTTTCGCTCACTTACAATGATATTCTATCTATAATATAATTTTAAAAAGTTTATCTAGAGGAATTTTAGTAACGTAAGAGAATTATTATTGGGATAGTGAGAGACGGAGGGAGAGTTAATGTTTACTAAAATATTACTAGCTGCCGATGGATCCGCACACTCCGTACGAGCAGCAGAGAAAGCATTTGAACTTGCAACTTATAATAAAGAAGCAAAAGTAGAAATTGTTTATGTAATTGATAGCAAACATTCAAAAGACGACGTTATTCACAACTGGGGTGGGGATGCTTCTGATAAGAGAAAAGAGAAAGTACAACTTATTAAACAAAAAGCAAAACATCTTGGAGTCGATTACGAAGTAGTTTTTCTACACGGTGAGCCAGGTCCTGCCATTGTAGACTATACGAATAAATATCCATTTGACGTCGTGGTAATTGGAAGTCGAGGATTGAATACGTTACAAGAAATGGTACTTGGAAGTGTTAGTCATAAAGTCGCTAAAAGAGTGAATTGTCCTGTACTAATTGTAAAGTGACGCTAAACATCTCTACAGTTTAGCAACGAAAAAGAGCGATACCTTTTGGTACAGTATCGCCCTCTCTTCTTTCTACTACTACCTTAAAAATCAAAGTTATCCGGATCTGGACCTACACGATGATTTTGATTTAGTCCATCAATTCGTTCCATCTCGTCATCCGTTAAAGTAAAATCAAATATATCAGCATTTTCCTTAATACGATGCTCTTTCGTAGATTTTGGAATCGTTACAATCTGGTTTTGCAGATCCCAACGTAAAATCACTTGTGCAACTGTTTTGTTATGCTTCGTAGCAATCTCTTGCAAATCTTGATTATCGAGAATCTCCCCTTGCATTAATGGAGACCATGCTTCTAGTTGAATCCCATTTTCCTTACAATAATCTTTCAATTCTTTTTGAGTTAAACGTGGATGACATTCTACTTGGTTCACCATTGGTTTAATTTCTGCATTTTTCATAAGATCTTCTAGATGGTGAATTTGGAAGTTACTTACTCCAATTGCTTTAATTTTTCCTTCTTTATAAAGTGTTTCTAATGCTCTCCAAGCATCTTTATATTTACCTTCTACCGGCCAGTGGATAAGGTATAAGTCTAAATAGTCTAACCCCAGTTTTTCTAAACTTGTTTCAAATGCCGCTATCGCAGATTCATAGCCTAAGTCACTGTTCCATACTTTTGAAGTAACGAAGAGGTCTTCCCTAGAAATACCAGCTTCCTTTAACCCTTCACGGATTCCCTCTCCAACACCTTCTTCGTTCTGATAAATAGCTGCGGTATCAATACTACGGTACCCATGTTGTATTGCTGTTTTTACTGCATTTACTAGTTCAGGCCCTTCTTCTACTTTAAATACTCCAAGACCAAACCAAGGCATTTTTACACCATTATGCAGAGTTGTTGTTGATTGTAAATTTTCCACTTTATATTCCTCCATATTATCGTAATTATATTTTTCGTTTTTATAGCCTGCTCCTGTATAGTAGAACCACCCCCTTTCAAGAGGCAGAGCTAGCCTTTTCCAAATCTTTCATCTTTTATTAGCTTACAACGAAGCTCCTCTTTTTTCTAACAAACTGCTTTGTTTCCACGTTCTCTATCTTTTTTATCTAACACACGACTCCAACCTGTTAATACCACTGCACTGACTACCATTAAAGCACCTATCCATGCTGTATGGATAAGCCCAATGGAGTCTGTAATAACTCCACCTAAATAAGAACCAATTGCTATTCCTGCATTAAAAGCAGCAATATTAATAGCAGAAGCAACATCCACCGCACTAGGAACAAATCGTTCTGCCAGCATGACGACATATACTTGTAAACCAGGTACATTCATAAAAGCAAGTAACCCCATCGCAATGATTGTTAGTAAACCTGCTATTTTAAATGGAGCTGTAAAGGTTAATAGGATAAGAACGATAGCTTGGACAATAAACATGTAAAATAAGGCGTTAATTGGATTTTTATTAGATAACTTTCCGCCAACCATATTCCCAATAGCAATTGCGACTCCATAAACTAAAAGAATAACCGCAACAGTTCCTTCTTTAAAGCCTGTTATATTTTGTAAGATAGGAGATAAATAAGTAAATACGACAAATGTTCCTCCATACCCTAATGCAGTTATAATAAATACTAATAATAATCGACCATTGGTTATTAATTTAAATTGATCACCAAAGGTTGTGCGTGTACCTTTACGCAAATCAGATGGAACGAGAATAGTATTTGCAATGAAAGCAATAACACCAACCGCAACAATAATGATGAAAGCCAGTCTCCAACCAAATTGTTGTCCAATAAACGTTCCAAACGGTACCCCTGTAACAGTTGCTACGGTAAGTCCGGTAAACATAATAGAAATGGCACTAGCTCTTTTATTTTCTGGTACTAAATCTGCTGCAATCGTTGACCCTATCGACATAAACACACCGTGGGATAAGGCAGAAATAACACGAGCTACAAGTAGTACACCAATAGTTGTAGCACTAGCCGCAATACTATTTCCGATAATAAATACAACCATAATCCAAAGTAATAATGATTTCCGAGACATACTAGAAGTTAAAGACGTTAAGATTGGTGCTCCAAATGTTACTCCTAGAGCATATAACGAAACGGTTAATCCAGCTGTTGTAACAGAAATGTGTAAATCCTTTGCGATAAGTGGTAACAAACCGACACTTATAAATTCCGTTGTTCCGATAGCAAACGCACTGACTGCTAATGCCAACAGTGCAAGGGTACTTCTTTTTTTATCTATAGTCATTTTTCTTCTCCTTATCTCTTTCCAATTCTCGAGAATTTTAATGATAGTTTTTAATGAAATAATAGAATAAATCAACCGGCAAATGTTATTATGGTACATATCAATAATAATGAAAAGTACGTACTTTTAAGTACTATAGTAACCAAGAAGTACTATAGGAACTTTAAAGTACCTATAGCAAAGGAGCGTTATTATGCAAAAAAAGAAATACAATATATCAGTAGAAGCTACACTAGAGGTAATCGGAGGAAAGTGGAAATGCGTAATTCTTTGCCATCTCACACATGGTAAAAAACGCACGAGTGAATTAAAGCGATTAATGCCAAACATTACCCAAAAAATGCTTACCCAGCAATTACGGGAGTTAGAAGATGATGGCGTCATTAATCGAATCATCTACAACCAGGTTCCACCAAAGGTTGAGTATGAGCTAAGTGAATATGGATGGGGATTAAAACCTATTCTAGATTCGTTGTGCGCTTGGGGAGAAAAACATATTACAAAAGTGTACGGAGATACAACCTCTGTACTGGAAGATAGTGTTTTGAATGAGAAATAGGTTTGTTTTAGTATAAAAAAAGAGCTGGTAACTCGCCTTTTACAAAAGGGAATTACCAGCTCTTTTTCGTTGCTTCTCTTTATTTATAGTAAAGAGAACATTCCTGATGGCATCATTGCTGCAAATATTCCACCTAAGATACTAATAACGCTTGAAATAATAACCGTTTAAATAGACCAGGATGGTGATAGAGCCAAAAAGAAGGAACAGGCCAATTAAAATAAAGGCAACTGTTATTCCTTAGATTCTCATGTTCATTTTTCTCCCCCTCTATAATTTGTGTTAAAATATCTTAGTTGTAATTAATATGTTGGAGGTACAATGTAGAACATGAAACTTTTAAAAAAGAACATAGCCGTTTTTCTCCTCACCTTGATTGCGTTTGTGTATGTACCACAATCCATTCATGCAGAAGAAAAACTTCCTATTAATGCTGATGCGGCTATTTTAGTTGAAGCAGATACTGGAAAAATCATCTATGAACAAAATGCCGACAAAGCACTCGGTATCGCTAGTATGACGAAAATGATGACGGAATACCTATTATTCGAAGCAATCGAGTCAGGAAAAGTGGAGTGGGAGCAAACATACACACCTAGTGAAAAAGTGTATACGTTATCTACCGCTCCTGGTTTAAGTAATGTGCCGTTACGTCCAAATGAGCAATATACGGTGAAGGAATTATATGAGGCGATGGTAATTAAATCTGCTAATGGTGCTGCCATTGCCATATCTGAAATCGTCGCAGGTTCAGAAGGTGAGTTTGTCAAGATGATGAATCAAAAGGCGAAAGACCTTGGACTTGAGCATTATCAATTTGTCAATTCCACCGGTTTGAGTAACTACGATATGCTTGGAATGTATCCAAAAGGGACAGGCGTTAATGATGAAAATCTATTATCAGCACAAGATACGGCGACATTAGCTTATCATCTAATGAAGGATTTCCCTGAAGTACTCGACACAACTAGCCTTCCCACAAAAAAATTTAGACAAGGAACAGCTGAAGAGATGATTATGAATAACACCAATGCGATGTTAAAAGGACGCAGATATTCGTATGAAGGTGTCGACGGTTTGAAAACGGGGACAACTCCATTTGCAGGTTCGACCTTTACTGGAACAGCAAAACGCGATGGTACCCGCTATATTACCGTCGTGATGGATTCCAAAAACGAGCTAGGACAACCGAGCGGGGCTGACCGTTTTAAACAAGCAGCAGACCTTTTTGATTATGGATTCAACCATTTTACAACAGTAAATTTCACTCTTGATGATCTCGATAAAAAAGACAACCATTCTTTCCCTATCGCAAAAGGAAAAGAAGAACAAGTCAAAATGCAAACAAAAGAATCCATCCAGTTATTGTTGGAAAAAGAAGCGAAAGACAGCATCCATGTAAAAATAAAAATGGACGAAAATAAGTTAAATGAGGATGGCGAGCTTCAAGCCCCTATCAAAAAAGGCGAAAAAATTGGTGAACTATTCATCGAAAATCCAAAGAAATCAGAGTATTTAATGGAGCTAACCCCAGAAAAAGAGAGAATTTCTATTTATGCTGCCGATTCAGTAGAAAAAGCAAACTGGTTCGTTCTAACGACTAGAGCGATAGGAGAATTTTTTGAAGAGGTTTTTTAGTAAGATTTATGTTTCACAAACAATTAAAAGAAGCAAACCCATGGTCGTGACATGTGGTTTGCTTCCCTCATTAATTACTAATGAATACTTTGCTTTTTAAAACGTCCACCTCTTACTTCAGCTATATCCGCAATCGCAAGAAAAGCTGTTGGATCGTGTTCGACTACAATATCTTTCAATTTTGCTTCTTCTAGTCGGTTGATTACACAGAAAATGACTTTTTTATCATCTCCGGAGAACGCACCTTCCCCATTTAAGTACGTCACTCCTCTTCCTAATCTATGTAGAATAGCATCCCCAACTTTGAGATAGTTTTCACTAATGATCCAGACACTTTTTGATTCATCTAACCCTTTAATCGTAATATCAATCACTTTGTAAGCAACATAATAAGCTAACAAGGAATACATTGCACGGTCCCAACTAAATACAAACCCTGCACTTCCTAAAATAAATAAATTCATAAACATGATTATCTCGCCAACAGAAAAAGGCAGCTTCTTGCTTGCTAGAATCGCAAGTACTTCCGTTCCATCAAGCGTACCACCATAGCGAATAACCATTCCCACTCCGATTCCAAGTACGATGCCTCCAAACAACGTTGCAAGTAGAATATCTTGCGTAAATGCAGGTACAGGATGTAAAAAACTTGTAGAAATCGATAACACAACAATCCCATACAATGTAGAGAGAGCAAAAGTTTTCCCTATTTGCTTATAGCCAATAAAGAAAAATGGAATATTCAGTAGGAAAATAAAAAGCCCGAGTTTTATACCTGTTACATGGGAAAGCATGATTGAAATACCAACAATTCCTCCATCAATAACATTGTTTGGCACAAGAAAGATTTCCAATCCAACAGACATAATAATCGCACCAATAGTAATTAACAAACCTCTCTTTAGTATTTCTTTTAACGGTATTTTTCTATGTTGTACTTTCTCTACCTCTAGTCCATCAAGTGTAGTTCCTTCGCTCATTCGTTCTCCCCCTTAATTTATTAAGGATGCACGCCCGATTTTTCTATAAAAAAATCACGTAACACTTATCCCTATCACTTTTCTATAAAATTGATAACTGTTACTATATCCTCCAACAAAATGTCAGAAAAATAAACACAATACTTTTACCGCTCATTTCTCCTGTAATGATTTAAATGCAAAAATAAAGAGATAACGAAAGTATGCATTTATATATATTTACTTTTGTAAGAGTAAATTCTTTACATATAAAATCGTTATTTATCTTTAAGTCTTCCGAAAAAAGATTTAAAAAGAAAGAAATTTTCCAAATAAATACTCGAAGAGAAGAAGCCCATTTTAGAGGAGTTGAAATTAGGAGAGGTCATTAGAATCATTTATTACTTTTACGCAGATTCGGTAGAATCCAAAATAAGAACCTAAAGAGTGGTATGTAATCTGATTGAAACAAGTAACAGCACAAACAATAAAAAACATAAGAAGCATTATGCCCTTCATTGTTTTCCTCTCCTCAAAAAGGATACTCTTTAATTTTACTATAAAACGCACAAGCCAACAATGAAATTACAAAGCAATGTGGGAATCAGCAACCCTATTTATTAAATTCCCCACCCTTTTTAACATAAAAATGCACAAGAAATGGTAAAACTCCACCCTATTTTATAAGGTGAACTTCAATCAGCCATGATTTTACCGTCCGATAAAAAAGAGCGGACAGATAACAATGGATAGCTACCTGTCCGTCCTACTTATTGTCTCAGTCATGGAGTACGATAAATCACAAGGAAAAATCACACCTTCTCACTCTAATTTTTTTCATTAAAAACGCAATTAAATAACCAAAAAGAATAGCTGAAATACAAACAGGGATACTGCTAAAATTAATCTGATAAAAACCTGTATAGTGGCTCCCAATAATCAATATACTGTACATTCCACCAAAGCTTACTAGCATTTTTGTAATATCCTTCTCAAATACAAACCCAGTAACACACCCCGAAAAGATGATAGAAAAATAATCTAAACTAATAGTGCTCGAATTAGAATGGAGATTCATTTCCCAACACCCGAACAACGCGACACTCAAAAAAAATAATAGTAGTTTACTCCTGTATCTATTGAATTCCAATACCCTCACCCTTAATGTCTAACTCCATTATTTCCTTCCCCAGTGCTATTCTAAAAAATTACTAATTCATCCTACTCCATCATTCTAAAGTTATTTCCTGCAAAGTTTTTAAAACTATTACATCGGAGACAAAATTACCTAAGAACTTTATTTTGGTGACTTTTTATCCTATCAATAATTTCTTCATAATAAGAATCATCATGAGGAACAAAACTATTTTTACCAACGGTTGTATGTAGTAATGTTTTTTCTCCAACATGATTGATCTCGAATCCTTTTACTTCCAGTTGATCTGTTTTTCCTGTGAATAGCTTTGAAAAACTCTCAAAGTCAGCTTTTACAATACCCGACACCTCTTCCGTTTGTAACAAGAAATCATCCATCGTTTTTTTATAATCGTATAAAAAAACATTAGCTAACTCATTATCTATTAAGTCACCTTGTAAGGCACTATACTTTATTTCACCTAACGAGACTAATTCATTGAAAGAAAGTTTTATTCCAACTTCTTCCTCCACTTCTCGAACCCCATCGGCAATTGATTCATTTGCTAAAATATGACCGGCTGCTGTAATGTCAAAAAGGTTTGGATAATCTTTTTTGGAGTTACTGCGAAGTTGAAAAAATATATACTTCTTCTCCTCTTCATGACTAACAAACCAACAATGGAATGTTTCATGCCAAAGACCTTTTTTATGGACTTCCGCACGTGTAGCAATACCAACTAAATTTCTATTCTCATCAAAAACGTTCAGTTTTTCTGTTTCCATTAATACTCCCTCCATATTACTGTCTTTTCTTCATTACACTGATAGAGCGGCATTTTAATCAGTTGTCTAATCCTTAAGATGGAGGCTTACTGTCCGTTAATGCAGGATAAACTTAGCTAACATTAAAATTTTAACATTTTTGTTATATATTAACTATAATTAATCTCGATAAATAACCAATCAATACCTAAATTCTATCCACATTCGTTTACCTCAAGTTGAGAAAAACCTCTTTTTTTAACCTAGTAATAATCGCCCCTTTCAATTAGCACCAAGAATACCTTTACATTTATTTGGAAATAATCTTATAGGAATAAAGCTTTATGTATACGGAAGATTGGGCGTGTTAAATTTGTTCATCAGTATTATTTATGCTTGTATCTATATCTTAGCAGCATGGAAATGGGGAGATTGGAGAAATTGGAAGGAATATTATCCAACCATTTTATTTTATATTTTGGGAGACCTATTGTATCAATTCCTTTTCTTTAACTATTCTATGTGGGAATTCCATCCCGTTTTAATGGATCATGATGTTCCAGGTCAGCATACCTTTACTGATATTCTCTTGGTCTGCACAAGATATCCAGCAACTATATTGATCTTCTTGTATCATTTCCCAAAGAAACGCACCATTTCTATACTAGTTTACCTACTATTTTGGGTCGGTCTTTACGCCTTCAATGAATGGATAAGTTTTTCATTTGGTTTGATAGATCATCACCATGGTTGGAACTTTGGATGGTCCATTCTATTTAATTTTGTCATGTTTTCTATCCTTCGAGTTCATCACCACCGCCCTCTCTTTGCATTGATACTTTCCATTATTTTCGCTGTATTGCTGTGGAATGCCTTAGAAGTCCCTCTTGATATTTTAAAATAACAATTTCTTCCTCATAGAGAAAGAGCGATTCTGCGATAAACAGAAACGCTCTTCTACACTTAAATAATTTTACAATAATGACTGTTTGGCTATGCTGCATGCAACTCGGCTTCTTTTCGATGAATTTTTCGATATTTAACTATTTGTCCCACATACCATAATAGTACGATGAATGCTAATGAAAATCCGATAACAAGGGATAAGTGATAATTTAGACTTAACCCCTCTGGTGCATAAAAAATGTATGTACAAACAACACCAGTCATAAACATTGCAGGGACTCCGCAAATCCAATGAAACTTGCCGTTTTTCAATAAATACATTGTGCCTGTCCAAAGCATAACAGAAGCAACTACTTGGTTCGTCCACCCTACATATCTCCATAAGAATGTATAGTCGATGGTTGCAAGATAAAAAGTTGGTAACGCAACAGGAATCGTAACGAAGAGAACTTTGTACTTTTTATCCATTTTATAAAATTTTGATACTAAATCTGTTAAGATCATTCTAGACGATCTTAATGCTGTATCCCCTGTTGTGATTGGTAAAATAATAACACCTAAAATTGCTAATATCCCACCTAATGTTCCAAGTAAAGAGGTAGAAATTTCATTTACTACACCAGATGGTCCTCCTGCTGCTAATGCTTCTTGTAAGCCACCCGTACCATTGAAGAAAGTCATTCCCGCTGCCGCCCAAATTAAAGCAATAACTCCCTCAATGACCATTGCACCATAAAAAATTTTACGTCCGTCTGTTTCTTTTTTCATTGTACATGCGATAATTGGACTTTGTGTACAATGAAATCCAGAAATTGCCCCACACGAAATGGTTACCATTAAAAGAGGCCAAATAGGTAATTCACCAGGATGAAGGTTTTCGATTGTTAGATTAGGGATCTGTTTATCCGTAAACAAAAGGGCAACTCCAATTGCCACTGCCATAAATAATAAGATTCCTCCTAATAAAGGATAAATCTTCCCAATTATTCTATTGACAGGCAATACTGTCGCCAATAAAAAATAGCCAAATATTAACACCAATGCTACCGTAAAGCTTACCGGTGTTATCTGAGAGATCAACTGTGCCGGCCCAGCTGTAAAAGCTGCCGCTACCAGCATCATTAGTACAAGGGATAATAGATTTATGAATGATTTCACCGTATTTCCTAAATAGCGTCCGACAAGGGAAGGATACTGTGCCCCGCCATGCCTCATTGACAACATCCCGGAAAAATAATCATGAACCCCTCCAGCAAAAATAGTTCCGATTACAATCCAAATAAAGGCTACTGGCCCATACAACGCACCTGCCACTGCACCATAAATCGGTCCAAGTCCTGCAATATTTAGTAACTGAATTAAATTCCCTTTCCACCAGCTCATTGGTACATAATCAAGATTATCCCTTTTCGTATAAGCCGGGGTAGGCGTTTCATCATTAACAACGAATACACGTTCAACGAACTTGGAATAAACTGCGTATCCGACTATAAGTAATAGAAGTGCTCCAAAAAATGTCAACATCTTTAATTCCTCCTGTTGTGTATGAATGTTAGAATATAGGGAATTTTATCACCTTTTCTGCAGGAAGGAAATAGATTTTTCAGAAAAAATATATAATTTAGTCAATTAAAGCGTTTTCAATTTATTTTTTAGAGAAAATTATAGTGAAAAAAGATTTCTAGGGAATTATCAGCAATTTTAAACATTACAAACTACAACACAAATAGAGGGATGTTGGACGCTAAATAAACATAGCGACCATGTTGATAACTTTTTTTCAAAACAATTTCTTGTATTATAATTAAAGCAACACACTACACGAAGGAGTTAACATCTATGAAAAAATTAGATAATTTATTTTTCAACAAAATTAATTTAGTCATTATCATTACCATTTTTGGGATACTTTTAACTGCTTGTGATAGTAGCGAGCGCGAGATAGATGGATTATCTCTTCTTACTAACAAAGAGCATCCTAAAATGTGGGAGAAAGAAGATAAATTTTTAAATTATGCAGAGAAAATGGGTGCAGAGAAAAAGGTTAGGTTTATGGAAGAAGATTATAATGATGAAAGCCTCATAACTTACTCACATCATGAATATGGGGATGAAATTGTGTACTCTATATGGCTACAAATCACCCGCATAAAAGAAAAGAGATTGGGTTTAGATAAATCATTAGAAATAGCGAAAACGTACTTACCTTCTTTTATCGATAATGGGAAATATAAATCGCCTATATACAGTATATACCAAGATAAAGAGGATAAAGATAAAAAGTATTATTTAATAACCTATAAATATAAAGATTATTATGAGGATAACCCTAATAAATTACCAGCACATGTCTATATAAAACTTTACACGGATGAAAAAGGAGTATCTGACATATTTATTACAAATAGACGAGGGTATACTTATTCTACTTTTAAATCTGGAAACAAATTAATTAGTGAAACTGATCAGTTTGTAAAATAAAAATGGGAGTGCTAAAACCATTGCTATTTAGCACTCCTTCTTCATTAATATTTATTGTTTTCTCCACAGTAAGTGAATTACTTGAACAAAATCCAAGCTCTTTCCTATCACTCACCCTATAGGCATCGCAGCATAATCTATCTCAAACCCAAGATCCTGAAGCATTTCGTGATCCTTCGTACTTTCTTGTCCATCCGTTGTTAAATAATCACCAACAAATATCGAGTTTGCTGCATACAACCCTAACGGCTGCAAGCTTCTCAAATTAACCTCACGTCCCCCAGAAATTCGAATTTCTTTCGCAGGATTAATATAACGGAATAATGCTAAAACCTTTAAACAATACCTTGGATCTAACTCATCTGTACCTTCTAACGGAGTTCCGTCGATTGCATGAAGAAAATTAACTGGAATGGAATCTGCGTCTAATATTTTTAGGCTTCTTGCCATATTTACAACATCTTCTTTTGTTTCTTTCATCCCGACGATAACTCCGGAACAAGGAGAGATGCCTGCCTCCTTCGCTACTGATACTGTAGAAACACGATCTTCGTATGTATGAGATGTTGTAATTTTGGGGTGATGTTCCTTCGATGTATTTAGGTTATGGTTATAACGGTCAACTCCTGCTTCTTTTAAGCGAGTCGCTTGCTCTGGCTTCAATATTCCAAGACAGGCACAAATTTTTAGTTGATAGTTATCTTTAATTTCCGTAACTGCTGATACGACTGTATCTACATCCCTGTTAGTCGGGCCTCTTCCGCTTGCAACAATACAGTATGTCCCAGCATTCATTTTGTGAGCTTGTTCCGCTCCCTTTAGAATCGTCTCTTTATTTACCATCGGGTATGCCTTAATAGGTGCCGTTGAAACCAATGACTGTGAACAATAGCCACAATTCTCAGGACAAAAACCTGATTTTGTATTGATAATCATATTCAGTTTCACTTTTTTCCCAAAATGCTTTTTACGTATTTTAAAGGCACCATCTAGTAATGGTAATAATTCATCGTCATCACAGTTTAAAATCGATAATGCTTGTTCATCAGTTAGTTCCTTCCCCTCTAATACGCTTTCCGCTAATTCAGTCCAGCTATTTCCCATACAGAACATCCCCTTTCTTTTTGTTACGCGGCAGATTTTTGCTTTAAGGATCCAGTGCTTTTTTGAATATTTTTATAAAGGCGTGGAGCTACTACACCAGCGACAACACTTAATACAATATCTTTCGGTAATGGTACTGCCATCCAAGCCCATGCCACTCCATAGCTGAACGCCTCGGGAGCCTCAGCCCATAGTTTCATTGCAGCATACATCCAGTTCGTTCCGATAACATAATTGATTACCATCCCCACCAGTGCAGCAATAACAAATCGATTCTTACTAGAACTTGCTTCTACCATTTTTCCAACTACATAGGCTACAAGAATATAAGACAAAATAAAACCAAACGTAGGACTAATCAATGCCCCAGGTCCGCCTTGAAATTTGGAGAATATAGGAACACCAACTAATCCAATGCATGTATAAGCAACCATGGAAATGGCACCAAGTCTACTTCCTAGAATCAAACCTGCTAATATACCAAAAAATGTTTGTAGTGTAATCGGCACCCCACCGATTACTAATAGTGATGTTACATTTGCACCGACTGCCATTAATGCGACAAAAACAGCCGATAAAGTTAAATCGATTGCTCTTAACTTCATTCCCCTTCCTCCCCTGTCTAATTCTAGTGGCTAGAGGCGACAAGCCACTCTACTTTTTGATTAAAACTTTTCTGAAAATAGCATAATAGATTCATAACACTTATGTCAACCTTATAATACATAAAGTTAACATATAAAAGATAAAAAAAAACGAATCAGCTTTGTTTCCTTCGCCGATTCGTTTTCATTTTTTTAATTATTCTTTGCGATTTCTGAAATAATCTCATATGAACGAAGACGTGCATGATGATCAAAAATTTGCGAATTGATCATGACTTCATCTGCATCCGTCTCCCGTACGAATGATTCCAACTTATTTTTTACTGTTTCTGGGCTTCCGACAATATTAGAGCCAAGCCTTTGTTCTAGAAGAGTCTTTTCATATGGGGTGATCAAGCCCTCCATGCTATCCACTGGCGGCTTTACTTTTCCCGGTTTATTGCGAATCAAACCAAGGAATGACTGTTGCATGGATGTGGAAAGATACTCTGCTATCTCATCACTTTCTGCTGCGAAAACATTCACCGCCACCATTGCATATGGTTTTTGTAAAACCTCTGACGGGCGGAATGAACGACGATAAATATCTAAGGCACCTAGTGTATTTTCAGGTGAAAAATGGCTAGCAAATGAAAATGGCAACCCAAGTTCTCCTGCTAAACGGGCACTAAATCCACTTGAACCCAATAACCAAATCGGAATTGAAAGACCTTCTCCAGGTATAGCCCGAACTCGGTTTTTACCAGGACTTCGAGTAGGATCGAAGTATTCTCTTAACTCTTCAAGTTGTTGAGGAAAATCCTCCCCATTACTCGGTGTTCCTCTCCGTAGTGCATAGGCTGTTAGTTGATCCGTACCTGGTGCACGACCGAGCCCTAAATCAATTCGACCTGGAAAAAGTGTTTCCAATGTTCCAAAATGTTCTGCAATAACAAGTGGAGAATGATTTGGCAGCATTATCCCCCCAGAACCGACACGCATAGTGGAAGTTACTGATGCAACTTGGCTGATAAGGACACTTGTCGCAGAGCTGGCGATTCCCTCCATATTGTGGTGCTCAGCAAGCCAAAACCGATGATAGCCTAAGTTTTCTACATGCTTGGCAAGGTCTAATGTGTTACGAAAAGAATCACGCGGCGTCTCTCCTTCTAGTACTGGAGAAAGATCTAGCACAGAAAGTTTAACATCACGAAGTTGTTTAGTTGACATAATTTCATCTTCTTTCACTTTAGTTTACTAATATGTTTACACTTTAAACAATTGTTGCAAATTACAAGTATTTAATATACCTTTAAAGTTTTTCCTTCGAAGAAGCACAAACTCTTTTCCATACCTTTTCCATATTCTCATTAAGTAGCTTCAGTGACCTTATTACTGTTTCCTTTTCAAACTCATTCATGTGAGAAAATATTTCATTTAAGTATTCATTTACTCTCTTTTCTATTGTAGAAACGACCTTCGTTCCTTCTTCTGTCAACGACAAAATAGAAACTCTTTTATCATGAGAACATGGTAACTTCTTCACAAGGTTTTTCTGTAGTAATGTTTGAATTTGTCTACTGAATGTTGTAATATCCATTCCAAGAATTTCAGCAATTTCCTGCATAGATGGCTCATGCTGACAATCAATTTCATAAAGAATATGACTTTGAACCAAAGAAACCTCCGTACCACCTGCAGAACAACAATTCTTATCCAGTAATCCGAAATGGCGAATAATTTGCTGAAACTGCCACCTTATGTCTTCCACATTTTCCACCTCAGTTGAATTATGCTCCTATTTCGTTGCAAAATGCAAATAAAATGATTAACAAAATAGTGTATCCCCATCAAAAGAAGCTGCCCCTATTCAGCCAGCCCCTTGAAAACTATTCGATTAACATTGGTTTTATTCAAGCTCCTTCTTTCCTCGTTAGAGTTCCACTTTCAGTCATTCTTTTCTCACTACATCATTTTTTCCAATGCCCTCTTTTCTAAAAATAAGATCCAGCGAAAAAAGATAATGAGAATAGCAAATAACACTGGGTCTAAAAGAATAGAATGAACAATGGTCCACCAACCATAATGGAAATATCCCCATGGCTCCGGAAGTAAAGCAATTAGTTCATACACAAGGATAATCGCTACCCATATTCCAATATAAATTAGCCTTTTGAAGAAGGGTTTCTTTAATGGATAATAGTTTAAAAATAGAATATTCACTGGAGGTACAATAAGCAAATGCGATAGTAGTCCAAGAAAGTCTATTTCCTTGTCGAAATACCAATAACCTCCGTATTTAAATTCCACAAAAATATCAAAGAAAGTCTGAAAGGCTACGGTAAAGCACCATATATGTAAGATTTGGTTTCCTGTTAATACTTTGTCAATCTTTATTACAATGAAATTAAGAATAATAATGGCTGTAAACAGACCTATCATATTTTAGACCTCCACAGATCTAACTAATTAAGTGTTCTACATGAATCGTTCTTCTTAATGTGCACTTTTCGTAATGGAAATATAAGTATTTCTATAAAATAAACATATTAGTCTCCCTATCATAAAGTGAGACTTCCATTAGCTTGGTGGGGATTTTCTAATAGAAAAGAGAGTGCAAAACACACACTGCACTCTCTCGCTTCCCTTCCTTCATGTAAAAGTTTGTTGTAAACAAAAACTAGAAGAAATTATTCTTGGCTTTCCTTTTTCCGAAGTTCAATAATTGTCTTTATTATTTTAGCTATACTCGGTGCAACGTATATTCCATCTTTTTCTACACCGTATTTTAAACAATCAACCAAATATTTATTTTGCATAAAAAATCCCCCTTTTACCTTTATTAAAAGATATTGGGGGAATGAAAGAGTTATTCGGTATATTTTAGACAGTAGGGTAAAATATCCTTCCCCACATGCCGTATAATAATTAGCATTTTACTTTTGATAAAGTCCTACTTTGATGCGGAAGAGCTTGGACTCCCAGGCTCTTTTCCCATAGGTTGTTGTTTTTACTTATGAATGTTGCCCGTAGTGGAAATCAACTCAGTAGGTCCAACTTAGCCTTCAGCTAAAAACAATACTCTTTACAAAAACAGCTTTTTTTATTCATCTTGCCTTTTTTCATCCTCGACCAAATATTGTAATATTTGCAGTTTATTGTCCCAATATTGATCAAAGTATGAAAGCCAGTTCTTCATTTCTTTAATAGGTTCTGGTTGAAGTGTATATCGCTTCTCTCTTCCTATTTTTTGCCCGTTAACAAGTTTTGCCTCTGTTAAAATACGTAAATGTTTAGAAACGGCCGTACGGCTCATCGGAAACTGGCTACTAATTTCGGTAACAGCCAAATCCTTTTTTGCAAGTAATTCTAATATTCTTCTTCTTGTAGGATCTGCAATCGCTTGAAAAACATCATGCTTTTCAGCTGCGGACATTACTGTTCTACCGCTTTTCTTAATTTTTCGTGAACAATTTTCTCCCATCCACCGTTCATCCTGTTTCTGATTACTTCATGTGACTCTCCTGGCGTTTCCACAACATCTTCCGCTTGTTTCCAGCCTGAATGAGTGAGGGCAAAGAGCGTTTTTCCATCTTGCTCTTTCAATTCAAATGTGACAACCCAACCATCCTTGTCCCAAGAAAAAACAAGTTTGTTCGGCGGATCAATTTCTAACACTTTACACGGAGATGGTCCAAATGGTGATTGTAAATGAAACTCATATCCCTCATTTGGTTCAAAATCATTCGGCATAAACCAAGCAGCAATCCCTTCTGAAGTAGCTACTGCCTTCCATACCTTATCAATTGGTGCATTAAAAACTGCTTCTTTTTTTATATCTGGTACAATATTTTTGTCATCCATTGGTATTCCTCCTTTTATATGTAACCATTTGGTTTCACATTAATAATACGCAACCAAATGGTTTCCTGTCAACTAATGATAAAAAAAGCTATCTTTTATATAAAAAGAAAGCTTCCCTTAGTTACTATTATTTAGTGATTCACAAAAATTCACCTTTAAATCCAGTCACCAACATTTCTACTTTTTCCATATCAACATGTTTTCTTACATGGTCAGCAATTTTATCGTATGCTTCTTCCCTAATTTGGTTAAAAGATGGCCTGTTGTCAATCGGTTGTAGACCTTTCTCCAATCGAGTTTGGTTCAACAAAAACCAACGAAAAGTATCATTGTGAAAAAGGCCGTGAAAATAGGAACCTATTACGGTTTCATTGTTGTTTATGCACCCATCCCACTCATTATTAGGTTTGTTAATAAGCGGGCTAAAACCACCACTTGTTAGGTTTGTATTTCCCATATGAATCTCATATCCTTCTACATGAAAAAACATATTATGTAGTTTAAGTTTCCCTTTTGACCTAACTGTTGTCTTCTCCTGACTCAAGACAGTCGTGATCGGTAACAGCGTTAATCCCTTTTCTTTTCTCTTCTCCCCCTCCACTGCTTCAGGATCAGAAACAAGCTCTCCAAGCATCTGGTAACCACCACATATTCCGATAATCTTTTTCCCATGTTTAGCCAATTGCTGAATTTTCTTTGCGATACCGGTCTTTTTAAGATACTGAAGGTCTTCAATTGTATTTTTACTTCCTGGTAAAATGACAATATCGGGATTCCCTAGCTGATGGCTATACTTTACATAACGAATATTACAATCCTCTTCTACCGAAAATGGGTCTGCATCCGTAAAGTTAGAAATTTTCGGATATTGAATAACAGCAACATCAATTAGGTTCTCTTCCCCTTTTCGATTGGAGTAACTCTCTAGAATGACTGAATCCTCCGCATCAATATTTAGATTCGGCAGGAATGGAATGACGCCTAATACGGGTTTCCCAGTATACTTTTCAAACCAATCTAATCCTGATTGAAGCAGAGAAACATCCCCTCTAAACTTATTAATAATAACGCCGACAACACGGTCTCGTTCTTCTTCTGACAGTAGTTGCAGTGTCCCGACAAGGCTTGCAAATACTCCTCCACGGTCAATATCACCTACTAAAATAACCGGAGCCTCCGCGATTTTAGCCACTCGCATATTTACAAGCTCACGATCATTCAAATTAATTTCGGCAGGACTCCCTGCTCCTTCGATAACAACCCTGTCATACTCTGCTGATAAACGTCTATAGCAATTTTCAATCACTGACAAACCTTGCTCATAAAAGTCTTGACGATAATCTCCTGCCTTCATATTTTGTAACGGTCTTCCATTGACAACAACCTGGGATGTATTTTCACTTAACGGTTTAATTAATATTGGATTCATGTCTGTAGTGGCATCTGTTCGAGTGGCATCTGTTCGAGCAGCCTCTGCCTGCACACCTTGTGCCCGCCCAATCTCTTTTCCATCATTTGTTATGTAGGAATTCAACGACATGTTTTGCGACTTAAATGGTGCAACTTTATATCCATATTGAGAATATATCCGACAAAATGCAGTGGTAATGACACTTTTTCCAGCATCAGAATGTGTCCCTTGAATCATAACAGGTATTGCTTTTGACATTTACCATCACTCTTTTCTTCAAAATAATTCACTTATTCTTTATAGCAATCTATATAGCTATGGCACCTGCCCCCCACAACCATCGAACCAATTAATTTAATAAATCTTTTTTAGTCAACGATTTATTTTGGTTATTCTAAGCGATTTTACGATGCTTAAAAATACTTTTTTTGCATCCAAACAGCCTTTCGTAAAGTCTTTTCTAATAAACAAATAGATTGCTAGCCATAACAATAAAAGAATGCCAAAGTGAGTAACTGGATTCATCAAGACTCCTCTATTTCAGCTAATATCTCTTGGAAACAATGACGAAAGATAGGAATACAGTGGAGATAGTTAATGCGATCAGAATATTGACAAGTTCTAACGCAGTAATTGAAATAATCTCAAACTGAAGCAGTGTTGAAAAGATAATATAGTAGCTTAAGATAGCAAAATAGGAAAAAAACATTCCTTTCTGTCTAATCAACTTCATCCGCTCATCCTTTTGTTTAAACTGGGGAGACAAATAACTCAGACAAAAACTCATAACTGCCATCGATCCTGTTATATAAACAGAAGATGTCGGTTTATCCTGTGCCATCATAGCAACAAAAACGTAAAATCCCCCTAATAGGGTAAATAAGATCCCCATGACAAAATAAAGTTTTGGTAAATAATCTACTTCTTGTTTTTCACTTTCCACTTTATTTCTCTCCCTTCTCCTCATAAATAAAGATGTTTTCTATTCTAGTATCAAATGTTTTCGCAATCTCAAAAGCAAGCGGAAGTGACGGATAATATTTCCCTTTTTCAATAGAAATAACCGTCTGTCTTGAGACACCTAGTTTACCTGCTAGCTTATCTTGAGAATAACCATATTCTTTCCTATACTGAACTAGCTTGTTTTTCAATCCGCACTCTCTCCTTCTCTTCCCCTACATCATATAGGTAAAGGAACCTTGACGTCAAGGTTCCTTTACCTATATGATACCTCTCTTCAACATGGATGAAACTACTTTTGCAACCTCTATAGATCATTTAGATTCGTCTGTATCATCTTCATAATGTTCATTGAGATACGGATTTTCTATTCCGGCATAATTCTCTGTCTGAAGACTTTCTTCTGGTTCCATTCCATAGTATCCCTTAACTTTTTCTTCAAGAAGGTTGTCCCCCTCAACAATACTCTCCTTCCGATTCATCCCATAATACCCTTCCACTTTTTCATCTGTAAATTCGTTATTGAGAAAAGAATCTTCTTTTTTCTTCCTATCCATATTTTCACCTGTCTTTCCTTTTTCCTTATTATGCTTCCAATTCTTTGTGTTTAGTATTAAA
Source organism: Bacillus seohaeanensis (assembly GCF_042684945.1). Classification (NCBI taxonomy): domain Bacteria; kingdom Bacillati; phylum Bacillota; class Bacilli; order Caryophanales; family Bacillaceae; genus Bacillus; species Bacillus seohaeanensis. The sequence goes on from NZ_JBHUMF010000015.1 coordinate 110,115, forward strand.
TGAGTAAGATAAGTTTTCACCCTCCCTATTCCTTTAGAACCCAGAAAAAATGTTTGTCCTTCTTGTCCACTTTCTTGCATATAATGTAAAAGCACTTTTATGTAATGGGAGGTTATTATGTTTATTTTTATTGAAAAGGCAATAGTCGGAATGGCATTATTAAGGATGATATCAGGCAGTGTTGAAGTGTTAGCTGCACTGTTGATCCTAAAAGTAAATGAGGTAGAAAAAGCCTTAATTATAAACAGTTCGCTTGCCATTATCGGTCCGATTATTTTGATTGCTACGACTACAATCGGTTTGTTTGGGATGGCTGATAAAATATCCCTTTCAAAAATATTTTGGATTGTTTGCGGTGTTTGTTGTATTTTGTATGGAGTAAAAAGCGGCAATTAACCGCTTATACAAGCCTATATTTTGACTTTTTTAATATAGAATATCCCTTAATAATCTCAATCCCCCTTAGGTTCTTTTTACATTTTTTATTTATTCTCTTGTAGTGAACTCTGAGTATTGTGTGCTACTCAGAGTTTTTTCTTTTTACTCAAATTAATCCCACTCTCTTTTGTAAAGAATTTGTAAATAATATTAGTATTGAATTGCTTTTTACATTTTTCCTTGTTACTATAATATCGAATTGCGATATCGAGTTTCGATATTATAGTAGGAGGAAGCAACATGGAGGATAAAGTACTGCGAAAATTGTTTCTTGGATTTATTCATATTCATATTTTACATCATGCAATGGAGCATCCGATATATGGTGCGTGGATGGTTGATGAATTGAAGGAACACGGCTACAACATTAGTTCAGGAACTCTTTACCCTATCTTGCATTCGATGGAAACCGATGGTCTTTTAAGCAAAAAAGAGCAAAAGGTGGAAGGTAAAATCCGAAAATATTATACAACGACAGAAAAAGGAGGGCATGTGTTAGAGGAAGCAAGAAAAAAAGCATATGAACTTTTTAAAGAAATTAAAGACTAAGGATAGAGAGGAGCTTTAACATGAATACAGATAGAAGTCTTAAATCATTTATGGAAATTCTACTTGTTTCGACGAGACTAGGATTCACTTCTTTTGGTGGACCTGTTGCACATTTAGGTTATTTTCACGAAGAATATGTACGCCGAAGGAAGTGGATGGATGAACGAAGTTATGCAGACCTAGTTGCCCTCTGTCAATTCCTTCCTGGTCCTGCAAGCAGTCAAGTTGGAATGGGGATCGGCATTGTTCGAGGTGGGATACTAGGAGGAATACTAGCATTTATTGGTTTTACATTACCGTCTGTCATCGCTTTGATTTTATTTGCACTTGTTTTACAAGGACTGGATGTCTCTGATGCCGGTTGGATTCATGGTCTAAAGATTGTCGCGGTAGCAGTTGTTGCCCATGCAATTCTAGGAATGGCTAAAAAGCTTACACCAGATTTAAATCGTAAATCGATTGCATTATTTGCTTTAGTATCGACATTGATTTGGCAAACTGCCTATGCACAAATTGGCCTTATTTTGCTTGCTGCCATTATTGGTTTTTTACTTTATCAACAACATGAATCCAAGGACGACTCTATTATTTCCGTACCAGTTTCTCGTACTGTTGCTACAATATGTTTAACTGTTTTCTTTAGTTTATTAGTAGTGTTGCCATTACTCAGTGAGCTTTCGTCTATAAGCTGGATAGCAATGTTTGATAGCTTTTACCGCTCAGGTGCACTTGTTTTTGGCGGCGGCCATGTTGTGTTACCACTATTAGAAAGAGAATTTGTACCAACAGGCTGGCTGAGCGAAGAGGCGTTTCTCGCAGGATACGGAGCTGCTCAAGCTGTACCAGGTCCACTCTTTACATTTGCAGCATATTTAGGAGCTGTTATTAGCGGTTGGAAAGGTGGCTTGTTGGCAACCGTGGCAATTTTCTTGCCTGCATTCCTTTTAGTCGTCGGAACACTCCCGTTTTGGGATTCCCTACGTCGTAACCCTAAAATTAAAGGAGCATTAATGGGGGTAAATGCTGCCGTCGTTGGAATCTTGATTGCAGCATTTTATCATCCTATCTTTACCAGTTCGATATTTACCCCAATAGATTTTGCATTTGCCGCCGTCTTGTTTAGTATGCTTGTCTATTGGAAATTACCACCTTGGATCATCGTTGTCACCGGGGCAATTGGTGGGTGGCTTATGACATATTTATAATGCATGAGCTAGTAACGGTTGTGCCTGGTTTTAATGGGAATTTTCTAGTTTACATCTTTCTTGAATATGGTATCTTAATGTAGATGTATTTTTTTCAGGAGGAAGGCCGTAGATGTTTGATAGTTCTCTTTTCACACATAATATTATTTCCTTTTTAAAGGAAAATGGTGGTAATCATTTATCACATCTTATTTTATTACAAGATAAAAAAGTGTTCTGGGCTCAGCAGAAAAAAGTGTTAATTACCTATAAGCAAATTGCTAATAAAACCGTTGTATTAGGAGACCCAATTGGTGAAGAATCACTAATACAAGGTGCGATAAAAGAATTCTGTGACTACAGTAAAAGTAAAGGACTAAAACCAATTTTTTATCAAATTAGCCCTAAGTTCATGCATTATTATCATGAACTAGGTTATCGATTCTTGAAGTTGGGTGAGGTTGGACTGGTCAACCTCCCAAACTTCTCCCTAGAAGGAAAACAGGGAGCAAAATTACGGACAAGGCTTAATAAATTTTCTCGAAATTGCTATACATTTAACGTCATGTATCCGCCATATTCAGAAGAACTTCTTTCAAAGTTAAAGCTTGTATCAGATTCGTGGCTAGGCACTCAATACGAAAAGGGATTTTCGGTAGTTTCCTTTAGTGAAGAATATATTTCTTGTTTTCCAATAGCTCTTTTAAAAGGTCCTGATGGGAATATTATCGCTTTTTCAACGTTAGCAATGGATTACAAAAATAATATCAGTATTGACTTAATGCGAAAGTGTGCCAGTAGTCCCCATGGAACAATGGATGTTTTATTTATTCATATTTTTAAATGGGCAAAAGAAAAAGGTTATCTAAACTGTAGTTTAGGCATGGCTCCATTATCAAATGTTGGAAACCACAAAGATCCGTTTTTAAGCGAAAGAATTATGCGCTTAGCCTACCTCTACGGGAGTATATTTTATAACTTTAAAGGGCTTAAGGAATTTAAAAATAAATTTGCTGATAGATGGGAGCCGAAATATTTAGTTTATAAAAAAACATTTCTACCAGCTATGTTTATGCAATTAATTTTACTCATTAATGCTACACCGAATTCTAAACCTAAAGCAATGGAAAGGATTAAATACTTGTTAAAAAGAGCAGGGTAAAATTGGCTTGAGCTTTATATATTTTTGAAGCAAAGAAAATGAAGTTTAAATAAAGTAAAAATTCAATGAGTGGGGTCTCTTCCCCACCCATTGTTAGCTACTTTCCTTTTATATCACTTTCCTTACCCTACTTTTTACTAAAAAATAATAAATCATATATCGTTGCAAAAGCAATGAAAGCAATTTTCCATTCATCACTTACATGTCTGTTAATAGAAACAGTATACCCGCCCCCTGTCGTAAAAAGTTCCTTCATGGAGCTTGGAAATCCTTTTTTCGTTATTGTCATCTGCACTTTATCATCGATGTCAATGATATCGACTCTATCACCAAACATATCTCCTTTTAAACTGGCAATCTTGCCTCCTACAGAATCCTCGATAATAACTTGGGGATGGCTCATATTCATTTTATCATCATAGGTAAATAAGACATTGCCATCCAAGGCTTTTAGCTGAAATTTCTTTGAAAACCCAGTCTCTCTTTCTAATTTATAAACCAGTGTTTCCTTATCATCACATAAATAATAATGATGGCTCGAAAAAGAATGAAGACCAATCATTTGGAAGATTCGATTCATAATCGTTTTGGAGACGTTCTTATTTACTTTCGCCATCGCAAGTACTTTCTTTTGATTGGAGTAGTAAGTATAAGTATTACTAAATCCTACTGATTGTTGAATATAAAATTCATTTAATTCTTTAAATGCCTTCAGCAACAAGTGCTCTCCCCTTCACCAAGCATTATAGTCTTTTTAAAAATTCCTGGAGCAGTTCTTCACCTGATATGGATGGTTCTCCTCCACCTTGTACAAAAGATTCTTTTCCGCCACCTTTTCCATTAATAAGCGGCAGAACGTCATTCATCATATTTCTCATATTTACTTCTTCTGCTTCTCCTCTAGCAGCGACCAGCTGAGTTTTATCCGTGTTTTCTGCTACCAACACGACAACACAACGATCATTTTCTTTAACAATATAACGAGCAAGCTTTTGCAATTCAGTTATTGGTCGATTTTTAAATACTTTACTAATTATTTGTTCGCTAGCCACTTCTGCTAGTTCCTTCGCTTCATAGCTTAAAAGTTGTTCCTTTGCTTCTTCTAAGGCTTTATCTGTTTCTTTTTCTTTCTCTAATAAGCGTTCAACTGCATTCTTCATTTCTTTCTCAGGAGCATTTAAATATTCCGTCAAATTGGAAAGGATTGTTTGTTTTTCGTGTAGCTGCTTCCGTACTCTGTTTCCGCAAACGAACGTAACCCTTATTTTTTTCCGTTGTCTTTCCCACCCTAAAATGGTAATAGAACTTACTTCTCCGGTTGACCTTGGATGCGTCCCACCGCAACCGTTATAATCAAATTCTGGTATAATCACAAGCCTAACATTATCGGAAACGGCTAATTCTTTTCGTAACGGGTAACGATTGGCTTCCTCTGCCGTCATCCATGTTGTTTCGATCTTTCTATTTTCTAAAATAATATCATTAGCCAATTTCTCTGCAGCATCAGCATCCTCTTTTGATAAGTCGCCTATATCCAAATCAATTGTCGAATGCTCTTTTCCGAGATGAAAACTTACCGTTTTATACTGAAACAATTCTTCAAATGCAGCGGACAAGATATGCTGCCCAGCATGCTGCTGCATATGATCAAATCTCAGTTTCCAATCAATAACCCCTTCAACTTTTGTTTCACCTTCAGAAATTGGCTCCGAAGTATAATGACGAATTTCCCCATCGATTTCCTCTACGGCAATGACTTCGGTGTTATGTAAAAAACCTTTATCAGATGGCTGTCCCCCTCCAACAGGATAAAAAGCCGTTTCCTCTAAAACACTATACCAATTTCCATCTTTATCTTGTTTTTGCTTTAAAATTTTACTAGTAAACGTTTTTATGTAAGCATCTTGATAAAATAATTTAATACTCAAAACAAATCACTCCTTCTTATCATTTCACTTTAACTTTAACTATAAAGTAAAAAAAAGTGGAATTACAGAAGATACATATTTTTCACACTAGAAAATATGTTTTTTCACTAAATTTCATGTTATTTGTTAATTTTTTTTTAGTTTACGGATGTTTGTCCAATCAAAATAAAAAAATAATTGTATATTATTATTAACAGGCACAATAGTAGCAAATTATCTAAACATTAATCATCGAATACGGGCTACTTTTCTAGTAAATATTTTTTGTGTCTTATGGCATTTCATGCGTAACGTCCAGTATTCCTCTCTTTTCTAAAACTAGAGAGAACTGTTCGCTACCGCCAAATTTGTGAACTCATCCATGAATTGGTCCTCCTAATCCATGGGCGATTCACACTATCACTTTCGCCGCACCCAAAGTGATATCCCTCCATCATATATTTTGACGACTGTTCTCGAAATTGGAACAGTTTTTTTTTGCACTTTAAAAGAAAATTGTTGAGTAATACGAATGAACGAAAAAACGTAAATTCTAGAGACAGTGACCACTTCATTATCTGAACAAAAAACTTCTATTTACAAGTAGGAAGCCTTGTAAATAGAAGCATGTTAGCTTTTATTGGAACAAACGAATAAGAAATCCGTTTTCCTCTACATCTGGAACAAAAAATGAAACACCGGAATTTGCCGCGACAGCAGAGACAATTGTCCAAATTATTAAACTGACAATCATCCAACCAGTTACCAAACTCCTTTTAGAACCGAAGCTCATCCCCATAAACGCGGAAATATGGGAACCGACAAGAAGCGGTCCAAAAATCGTTAACCCCGGCAACCCATATTTATCAAAGAGAGCTTTTGCCCGTTTTTGCTTTTTCGTATCTTGTTCAGTGGTTTCCTCTTCACCGACATGTGCTTCTCCACCAGCTGTCGCTTGCATTCCAACACGTTTCTGCTTTCTTGCACTCATCCAGCCCTTTACTTTATCAACAAAAATAATCAAAAGCAGTACTGTCAACAAGTTACCTAAAAAACCTAGAATTGCTACTGGTACTGGTGACAATCCCCCGATAATTGCTAATGGTACAACAGCAATCAACTCAAACAAAGGAACAGCCGCTAATAAAAACACTAATAAATAGGATACAAACACTTCATCGCCTCTTCTCGTTATACTATTTATAAATCATACATATTCACCAAACACATCGAATCATGAAGGTTATTCATTTCCGACCAATACGTATATATTGACCACGTTCTAGTCCCACTAATAATAGGGCAAGCCCACTCCACCTCTAGAAAAAGCAACAACCCCCTATTATATTGAGCTGTTGCTTTTATTGCTAGTTTTCCTCTGTTTGCGTTTCTAACGATTCATCTGCATTTTCTACGGTAAAGTCAACACCAGAAGTATTTTTACCTTCTGCTGCTCTTTGTTTCTTGAGCTCAAAATATTTATCCATAACTCTTCGGGCGATTTCTTTATTTGTATATGGATCTGTGTTCTGGTGTTGCCAAGGAACTAATACCGAAAATGCCACTTCCGGATTATCGTATGGAGCGTAACCTATTATACTTGTATTATAGGTTGGTGTACCATTATAGTATGCTTCGGCAGTCCCGGTTTTACCTGCTGCGTTGTATGGTGCATCATGAAACTCTTTATAACCAGTTCCATTAGAGCGATGATACACTTGATAGAATCCTTGTTGGACCTGATTAATTTGATTCTCTGTTGCACTTACTCTATTTAAAACCTTTGTAGTGTGCTCATAGCTAATAGGACCTAACTTGCCTCGTTCATTTATTGGCTCACGGACTTCCTTTAAAATATGTGGCTGTATTCGGTAGCCGTCATTCGCAATCGTAGATACGTATTGAGCTAGTTGCAGTGGCGTATACGTGTCAAACTGACCAATAGCCAAATCAAGTAGTTTACCACCTACATTATTAGGTCCCTGAAACCCTGGGGATTCACCTGGTAGATCTAAACCAGTCTTGACGCCAAGTCCAAATTGAGCAAAGTGATTTCTGATTACGGTAAAATCTTCTGAATCAACATTTAAAGGTTGACCTGGAGCATATCGAGTCCCAGCAATTCTCATCGCTACTTTCCACATATAGGAGTTAGACGATTTCTCTAAAGCAAAAGCGTCAGAAATAGCCGCTGTCTGTGCCCCATTAACATTAAACCACGAAGATTTTTTAGGCGTGTCTTTAATATAAAGTGGTTCATCCACAATATATTCTCCTGGTGTCAAGACCCCTGTCATATATCCAGTCATTATGGTCGCGCCTTTAGCTGCAGAACCTACTTCATAAGAGGAAGTAAAGGTCCCAAGTGCATCATCTTGGAATCCATCACTTGTATACTTTTTCCCTGCCAGCGTCAGCAACTCACCTGTGTTGGGATTTATCACTACAACATAGGCACGGTCAAGAAATCGTGAATTATACGTTCCTAATACTTTGGACATCTCTTCTTGAATAATTTTCTCTACCTCTTGCTGCAGTTTTGTATCAATAGTTAATAGTACATCTTTCCCTTGCTGCCCTTCCTTAACTAATAAAGACTCTAGTACACTGCCATTCTTCGTTACATTATGAATCGCTTCTTTGTGACCTTGTAAGACATTTTCATATTGAAACTCTACATAACTTTTCCCGACTCTGTCATTTCTTGTGTAGTCTTTAGCGAGATAACTTTCTGCTGTTTCTTTCGGTAAGCCTTCTTTTGCCGAAGAAACATTTCCAAGAATACTGCGGAGTGTCGGACCGAAAACGTATGACCGCTCCCAGTCTGTTGTTATATTCACTCCTGGAAGGCGATAAAGGTTTTCACTAACAACGGCCATTTCCTTCTGTGTAACACCTTTATTTTTTATAATTTGTGGTGTAAGTGCATAGCCACTGCTGAATTCTCGATAAATAGCTAAAACTTCTAAATCCTTTTTAGAAAGTGAGTTTATCTCTTTATCTGTAATTCTCTTAATCTGAAGTTGATATATTTTACTGTTCGCTTCATCCTCTGTAAGCTCTTCGTCATTTAAATACTTATTTCTTTCTTTTTTCGGGACTTTTTCTAGTGCTTTTTCAGGATTTTTTACTATCCAATAGTCTTTCTTATCCCTGTCTGTAACTTCACTCGCATCCTTCTCAATAAGCTGCGCCAGTTTTTCAGCAACTTCTAGCATATCCGTTGTTTTTGTCGACTGTGCTCTAGTGTAAGTTATCGCATTCAAGGAGATATTATCCACCATCACATTGCCGTAGCGATCATATATTTTCCCTCTTGGCACACCATTTTTGACGATAACATCTTCCGTCCGATTTACTTCTTTCACATATTTTTCTCCGTTAACAATTTGTACGACTCCCAGCCGGACAATCAGTAAAGAAAACATAATAAAAACGGCAAAAAAGAGTAAATTCATCCGTAATGGTATATGCGTCTTTTTCCTCTTTTCTTCTTTTCTTTTCAAATTCATCCCATCCTACGAAAATAGTCTTATCGCTATTGTAAAGGAAAAGTCCCTTTCCTTCTACCTCATTATCCCAATTTTTAATAAAATTTCTATTTTTAAGTGGTGATATAAAAAAATTGAAAGTCGCACTTTAAATAGGGATAGATTTTTTCTAAAAAGAACAGAATTGGGTGCCTTTTGATCTAATGCCTTTAGTAAAGCAACCTCAAGTCTTTCGAAGCACGGAACTAGATCCTACTCGCGGCAACATTCGATCTCAAGAATAGCTAGGGGGCGGGGAGAGGAGTGGAACATCTCTAAAAGTATATTATTAAAAACAGTAAAAAACAGGTCCTATAAAAGGACCTGTTCGTATGGTTTTTTTCACTATTATGCTTTAGTTACGTTAGCAGCTTGAGGTCCACGAGCACCTTGTTCTACTTCAAAAGATACGTCTTGACCTTCTTCAAGTGTTTTGAAACCTTCACCTTGGATAGCTGAGAAATGTACGAATACATCTTCTCCACCTTCGCGTTCGATGAAACCAAAGCCTTTTTCTGCGTTAAACCATTTTACTTTACCATTTTCCATTTTATGTTGCCTCCTAGTGTGCTTTCCACACAATTGTATTACTATTCTTGCTCATATTGATATCCAGGTGAAAATTGTTTTTCTTCCTAATATATCGAACAAAAATAATTCCCCTTTAGAATAGCAGTAATAGGTTAAAAAGGCAAGGAAGCCTTGGAAAAAACATTCATTTAATGAAAAAATACCTATTTTTGAACTATATTGACTTAACTAACCTTCAGAATAAATGTGCAAACACCTTAATCCGCCCCGGTAAGCTCTTCTAGGAAAACAGAAAAAGTCACTCGTTGCCCCAACTGTTTTATCGAAAAAACTATAGAGGAGCTAGATATAAACTATCCCACTTAAAAAGTTATCCACGTCCGAATATTTTGGTGGTTTTCTAACAAAGAAAAAACAGAAGAGTGACATTCACTCCTCTGTTTTCCATTCATACAAGTCTTCAATTTGACAATTTAATTCTTTAGAAATCGTCATAGCATTACTCAAGTTCATTATTTTCTTGTTTGTATACTGATCAAGCTGGTCCATTGGAATATTCGTCTTTTCCTCCAAAGCCTCAAGGCTGGAGTTATTTTGTTGCATCAATTTGTTGAGGTTACTCTTTTTCGCTTTATAATTAGTCAAAATGCCACCTCGCTTTTTCTATAGTATAGCACAATAAAAATAGAATAGATAGCTAATGAAACTTCACAACTAATTATTTGCAAAGTAAAACTTCAATCAGTTGGGTTTTACACCCGTTAATACGGGATAAATCATTAATGTATTCTATACAAAAATAAGAGTAAGTAATGATAGCTTGTTTTTGTGTTATACTTAATAGTATAGACCATCTTTTTTCCGATGGACTTTTTCTTTACCAGATTAAAATAAGTAGGAGCGTGTCTTTTTGAAAAATTCTAAAAACATATATAATAATGGAGATACAGTAGTTATTAAAGAGACAGGTGAAACAGTCACGATTATGAAATGGCAATATGTAAAAAATATGAAACGCTATTCTTACATAATCGAAGAGCATCCAGAAACATTTTATTTTGAAGAAGAGTTGCAGGGTAAATAAAGCAAAGACAACCGTCCAGGAGAGACAAGTAAATAATCTCACCTTGGCATGATGCTTTTTGCCACGGCAAGGCTCTTTATTTGACCTCGAGCCGCGGCTAACTCAGGGCAGTTTCCCCTCACCTTAAGCCTCTTGGTCTTGAAGTAGAGGTCTTACTGCCCATTAATGCGGGGTAGGATAAAAGGCTTTTAGATAATTAATCCCTACACCCCCGTTCTTAATTTATTGTTCCGTTACTTTCTTTGTGGTCTTCTCCTTATTTTCTTCCGACTCTAATAGCCCATGTTTACTAAAGTCCTTCAAAATTTTATCTAATACTTCTCTATTGCTTATAACAATATAAGCGGGTTTAGTAAACTTCCCTTTTACTTTAATGCTGAGTTTATATCCATTGTTTACTTTGTCATGATAGCCATACAAGTCATGCCACTTAATTATTTTCTCAACCTTATAATATTCAATACTTCTCCATGGATAAAAGAAACCTTGGAAGACAATTCCCTTTTGGAGCAGAAAGAAACTCCCGTTATGTTTAATAAGACTCATTATCGGAATAAACATATAGGCAATATTTAGAAAAGCAGCGTCAAACCGATCGGTAAAAATAATAATAGTTACTATACTAGACATAAAAATAATAGCAAGAAAGGTTAACAAACGAACTTGACGATACCCTTTCGCCTCTTCGGTCAACGGTTCCATCCCTTTCCAATCCGGGACAGTTCGAATCGCATCATATTCATCTTCTGTTATAGGAAAATGTGCGTTTCTCGACAAATGAATTGCCAGTTTCAACCTCTTATGCTGCCTAATAATATAACTCATACAAAACACGAATAAAACGATAAAAAATAAAGAAATCCACATCCCATTACCTCCGCTGTTACTATGTATAAAGAAAGCTGTAAGTCCTTCTCCTATACATACGCATCAGCACTCAAAAAGTTCCCGAAAAATGTTAACTTCATTCAGGGATTATTCAGGGGGGACCGACTTTTTTCACAGAAATAAAAAACTGTCTTTAATTCCGTTCACTATTATTTTCTTCTAATTTTAATAAGTTCGTTATCTGCATAAGTAATTTTTACCTCTTCCCCTACTTTATATTTCACATAGCGGTCGCATTCAATATCGAATGTTTTTCCGTTATCAAATTTCATTGCACAGTCTTTCTTCGCTTCTTTATCATTCAAGGAAAGTTTTTGTTTAGATTTGATTCCAATAGGCTCCCCATCTTTTTGTTGTGGATAGTACTTTTCTGTTATTTTTACCCGATCTACTTTATGTCCAGATGATTGTCGCCCGAATGCGACCAATACAACAAGTGACACACATAATACAGCTAATATAATCGCCTTTATCCATATTTTTTTCATGCTATCCCCTTACCTACACTAGAATTAACATAAGCATTATATGGTGGAAGGCTTTTCGATATGACAATTAAAAAAATTTATTTCAACTTAGTCATAGCGTGTAACTTTATTTAGTACGCTTACTAATTTCCTTATCCAAAACAACTTACGCACACCAATTAAACTATCACTAATTAGGGAATCCTACCTCCCCATACTTCCTTTACGGTTTCAAAAAAAATCTCATTTAATAGTGGTGTAACATCCTTCTCTTGCCTGCTTAATTCACCACCCAACTCTCTCAGGCGCTCTAGTTCTCTTTCGAAAAAAAACAACAAATCTTCTAACGATACCTGGCTATACTCATAACCACGTTGCTTATCTTTAATAAGCTTATTAATATCTCTTATTACTAGTGGTTTTGCTACGAGTTTTTCTGTTAGAAAAGTAATTCTGTTAGGAGGTATACTTTCAAATTTTTCGATCCATAAACATGCAAGAAGCGGGCGAAGCACATTGATGTACTTTTTTAACTTTATTTCCTTACCTGTACCTAACGATTTAAAATTCCGCCTTGCCATACTAAAATAGTGATGAAAACAAGTCACTGGTGAAAAAACAACTTCCCTAACTAACCGTAATTGCTCTAGTGTTTTAAATGCTTCGACATAAACTAAATCAGAATTTAACCACTCTAAAAATTGCGGATTTGATTTCCGGTACAGTCTTAATGCCTTCTGTAAATCCCAACCGCTCATATCTAAACTTTTATCAACCGGAAGTTCTATAACATCTCTTTTTTCATCAATAGCAAGATACCATTCAATTTTATGTATATAAACAAAACGAACATCGTAGTCACTGTTTTCCGAAGAAACACCCCATGTTCTGCTTCCCGCTTCCACTGCAAATAACACGCTAACTTCATTCTCTTTTTCGAGCCTCTTCATTTCCTTTATTATTTTGTCTTTCATATCACACTTCTCCTTTTATCTAATTCCAGCGGCTCGAGTTTTTTCAGAAGGCTGTTTTCTTAAAGCTTATTGTTTGTGGGTAACGGACCGTTCCGTTCCGCTCCGCTCCAATCCACTCTATGTTTCCAACTGCTGTTAAAAGCAACCATTTTTCGGAAGTCAGCCTTTCAGAAAAACTTCTCGACTCTAGGCAACCTGCTCCCGCTTTCTTTTTTCATGTTATTATTACCATTTTTTCATCAATTTCTGGTATACTCAAAACATCGAAAGCTTTTGGTGGAGTGAGGTTATTTAGTGAAAAAACAAAAGTTATATCATTGGACTTTACAAATCTTAGTCATTTTAACAATCCTGTACATATCAACAAAAATTACTTTTTTATTTGAGCCCATTGGTGTTTTTGTAACAACATTGTTTTTCCCCATTATTATTTCTGGTTTCTTGTATTTCTTGCTTAATCCAATCGTTAATCAACTAGTGAAGCTTAAGTTTCCTAGGGCACTAGCGATTATAACCATTTATTTGGCTATTATTGGTGCTGTCGTCATCATTGCAGTGAATGTTGCGCCGATTATTTCCAAACAGGTAACATCTCTTTTTGAGGAAATACCACAGTACGCCAAACAGACTATGATATTTGCGGATGATTTGTCTGATACGGAACAATTTAAATGGGTGATGAACCAAGACTATGTGCCGATTGAAGACATCGAAAGAAGACTCATTGAATTTGCAAACACGCTACCTGATAATATAACAAATGGGTTTATGAACCTTTTGGGAGTATTAACAAATATTACAATTACTATTATCACTGTTCCATTTTTGTTATTTTATATGTTTAAAGATGGTCATAAACTTCCTGTAGCTCTTTCTAAATTTATTCCTTCCGCCTATCGCAAAGAGGGAATAGAAACAATTAAAGAAACGAGTGATACGCTCGCAGCGTATATTCAAGGGCAAATTCTTGTAGCATTATTTGTGGGAACACTTACATTTATTGGTTATCTAATTATAGATCTTCCATTTGCATTAGTTATGGCCTTAATTGGTGCGATAACGAACATCATTCCTTATGTTGGACCATTTATTGGTGGTGCACCCGCTGTAGTTGTTGCACTATTTGATTCTCCAACAAAAGCGTTTCTCGCCATTGGTGTTATTACCATTGCACAACAGCTAGAAGGAAATGTCATCTCCCCATTAATTTTAGGGAAAAGACTTGATACTCACCCAGCAACGATTATTATCCTATTACTCGTTGCCGGAAACCTAGCAGGGATTCTGGGAATGGTTCTTGCAATTCCTACCTATGCTGCTGTGAAAACAATCGTATTAAATTTTGTGAAATTCATCAGAATCAGAAAAAGTAAAATAGATCAGCAGGAAGCTTGAATTCATTCAAGCTTCTTTTTTTGGAACTATTTACTCTTTACTAAAAAGAATTTCTCCCCCTTTTTTGCAAACCCTAAGCATGTACAAAAAGGAGGAAGTGAAATGTTTTATCATATAAAAGAATTACAATATAATGCAAAACCCGAAAAGCCGGATCCTGTTTACGCAAAAAAATTGCAAGAAATATTAGGCGGACAGTTTGGTGAAATGAGTGTCATGATACAGTATTTGTTTCAAGGCTGGAATTGCCGTGGGGAACAAAAATATCGCGACATGCTTTTAGATATTGGAACAGAAGAAATAGCCCACGTAGAAATGATTGCAACCATGATTGCCCAATTACTAGACGGTGCACCTGTACAAGATCAAGAAGAAGCAGCAAAAAATCCTATCATCCATTCCGTGTTGGGAGGAATGAATCCCCAACATGTAATTGTTTCAGGACTTGGAGCAACACCAACAGATAGTACAGGATATCCGTGGAATTCACGTTATACAATTGCTAGTGGTAATATGCTTGCTGACTTTAGAGCAAATTTAAATGCAGAGTCACAAGGCCGCTTACAAGTTGTACGTTTATATGAATCAACAACAGACCCTGGCGTTAGAGATATGCTGTCCTTCCTTATCGCAAGAGACACAATGCACCAAAATCAGTGGATGGCAGCAATTGAAGAACTAGAACAAAACCAGAAAGCGATTGTCCCAAGTACTTTCCCGCAAGACTTAGAAAAACAAGAAGTATCCTACTCGTTCATGAATTTTTCAAGAGGGGAAGAAAGTTCTCAAGGAAGATGGGCAAGCGGACCTAGTATGGATGGACAAGCTAATTTTGAATATGATGGTTCTCCTAAAGCAATGGGACAAATTCCGTCACTCAGTCAAGCACCTGCCTACATTCACGATTCACCGATACCAGGCACACCACCACCTTCAGTAGATAAAGCAAATTTCTCTCAACCGAATCAATAGTAAAGAAAAGCCACTACCTCCATCAGTAGTGGCTTTTCTCTATACAGATACTTTTTCCATTTCTCTTTTCAAATTCTCCAAATGATTTCCGTCTTCTTTTTGAAGAATTTTTATAAACATCGGTTTAGTAAGCTTCATCATAAATGTGTATACCTCTACATCGCAAATAAACTGCACAATTGTCCCTATTTTCGATTCCGTAAAGTAATAATGGTAAATCAATTCGAGTCCTTTCATTTCACTTTTTACTGAATATCTTTTATTTGGTTCATATGCAATGACTTCTATAATTGATTCCGCTTTCTTTCCTCTTATTTCACGGACCTCTTTAAATTTAGCCCCCACCATTACTGGACCGGCTGTAATCCAGTTAGACTCAATTACATTTCGCATAATTTTTGAAGCCTTCGATACATCTGTTATATACTGAAACACTTCTTCTATCGGTTTACTAATTTCAATTTCTCTAGTAAAAGCAGCCATTTCATTTTCCTCCACAAAATTACTTATACTGTACATTTTCTATTCTCGGTTTGAAAAATCCTGCTACATTCCCCATGAACCGTAAGCACAAACATTAATAACGGATAACAAGCTACATTTAAAACTATGCACCTTTCCAACTCATCATTGGAGTATAGATGCTGATTGCCATTTCCTACCGGCCGCTTTGTGAAATAAGATAAAAATAAGAGTGGTATCTCTATGAAACACCACCCTTTTACCCTTACTCCTCTACCATAAACCTTAATAAATCTCCAAATATAATATTATCCGATAACTTCAGCTCTTGTCTTACCACATCAAAATACGGTTCACAATGCTGAACATTTACGGTTTTCCCGTCTTCTTTATCATAACAACCATTGTCTTTATAAACATAGTCCTTTGAAACAAAGCTGCCATCACGGAATACAACGGGATGGTCGCTGTCTCTCGTAAAAAGATTATGTCCAAATGAATAACTACTTTCTGTCTTTATACCTAGAAGATGGAGGAGTGTTGCACGAATATCAATTTCTCCACCTTGTGTAGTAATCGTCTCTCCCTCTTGACCAGGAACATGGATGATCAATGGTATTTGTTGATGTTTCGTTTGATTCGCTATATTAACTTCTTCCCCCAATAACTCACTTAGTCCCTTTTCATATTTTTCCGAAATACCATAGTGATCACCATACAGAACAAATACGGTGTCTTTGTAGATGCCTTCTTCTTTGAGTTCTTTAAAAAATTTCTCAATTGATTTGTCTAAATAGCGCACGGTCGTAACGTAACGATTGACTACTTCCTCATCTGTCTCAGCCTGATCAATAAATGTATCTTCCTCTTCTAAAAGAAATGGAAAGTGGTTTGTCAGTGTAAGGAATTTAGCGTAATACGGTTCAGGTAGGTTCTCTAAATACTTAACTGATTGCTGGAAAAATGGAATGTCTTTTATTCCATAGTTAATAGAGTTTTCCTCTGTCACCTTGTAATCCTTTTTGGAGAAAAATTTATCGTATCCGAGTGAGTCGTACATAACATCTCGGTTCCAAAATGTGCGCACATTCCCATGAAATGCTGCTGCATAATAATTTTTATGTTCCTTTAAAATATGTGGGAGACTATAATACGTATTTTCTGGTCTTCGTACAAAAACGGAACCACTTGCTAATGGATATAGTCCTGTATCAATCATTAATTCAGCATCAGATGTTTTCCCCTGTGCTGTTTGGTCATAAACTTGACTGAAGTAGAAGCTGTCTTTAATTAGATCATTCAAAAATGGTGTCACTTCTTTTCCATTTACTTTTTGGTTAATAACAAAATTTTGAGTAGATTCCATGCTAATTAAGACGACATTTTTCCCTTTCGCCACCCCAAATAAATCCGTTCGTTCAGAATCTTTCTGTTGTAAGTACTTTTGTGATGCTACAGCATCTGACTCTGTAACAAATAATCGTTGAAGCGGGGCATTGATTCCTAAAGCGATATCATATAAATGATAATTCAACGGACCTAATGACTTCACCATCTGCTCCCGATCGTATGACTCGGAAAAAAGATGAATCGATTTAATAAGACCTAAACAAATCGTCAAAACGATAAGTAGCGAACTGACTGCTAAATATTTCCGTTTTGTTTGTTTTTTTACTGTAAAAATGGTTGATTTCATTTTAAAAAGAAACCAACCAACGATAAATAAATCCAAAAACAAAAAGGCATCCCAAGGACTCATCAATTCGACGGTGCTAGCACTCAAGCCACCAACATTATCAAACTGAAAAAGAATTGGTGCCGTAACAAAATCAATATAAAATCGATAATAAAGTAAATCTCCATAAAGTATACCTGTTCCAATAAATAGGAGTGCAAACAATATAGATTTATTTACCTTTTTACCAAAGTAAAAACTTAAGCCTGTTACGAATAATAAAGAACCTACCGAACTTGTAAGTATAAGTACAATATCGAGAAATGATTGAATGCTAAGATCAAAGCCAACAAGGGATATGACCACTGTCTTCAGCCATAATATGCCAGCAATCATTAACGTAAGTTTCACACCAGTTGTATTTTTTAATTTGTCTATCATCGTATTAAACCTGCTCGACTTTTACAGCAATCGTTTGTTGAAGAATGGTACATGCAGTCTCGACCTCATGGCTGGTGATATTTCCCATTAGCGCAAACTGAACCCAATTTCGTTTCACCAAGTAGTCACTTTCATAGCTAATGATTATTCCTTTTTCCTTCAATTTATTCCCCATATCTTTTGAAGAAATAAACGGTGGAAGCGAAATTGTAATAATACCTGGTGAGTATTCCTCATCTCCAAATACAACAAAGCCGGCACTTGTCAGCATTTGCTTAAAAGCATTTGCTAGTGTATACCTGTGCTCTAGGTCCACCCGTTTTACTGCTTCATGCAGTGCAGAAATTAGGTTTGACGAATGTGTATATGGAGTGCTGTCGGCTAGAGCATACTGCCCTAAATCTAAATATCTTGGTATCTGTCTATCTGGCACAATTGGTTCTTGATGAAAAACTATTGCCAACCCTGGATAAGAACCTAGTCCTTTACCACTCACTGTACTCGCTAAATAGACATCTTTAAAATCAACTGAAACGACACCCACAGAACTACATGCATCCACACATAACTTCACATTGTGCCTTTTCGTTAATGCTTGTGTTTTTTCCAAATCAAAAAGATAACCCGTTGATGTCTCGCAATGCACAATCCAAACCCAGCTCACATCATTATGCATTTCAAGAAAACGTTCCATCTCTTCCATTGAAACTTTCTCGTTCCATTGTTTTTCTATTGTATAAAAATCCAATTTAAACCTTGTTGCATGATCAATTAATCGATAGCCGAACTCACCATTCGCAACAACAAGCCCTTTTCCAGGAAGTTTTTTTATTTGAGCAGCAACTAAATCATTTGCAAGTGTTCCGGTTCCAACTACTATTTGTGCCTCTTTTGCATTTACAAGACTGCAAAGCTTTGTGCGTACTTCTTTCATCTCATCAACAAAATCACTTGAGCGATGAGAAATCGCTACTTGTTTAAATGCTTGCTCTACATCTTCATGTAATGGTACAGGGCCAGGCAAGAAGTTTAGTCGTTTGGCTACCCCTTTTTTTTGCATCATCATTTTTTCAAAAGCCTTTGATGTTGTTTCAAACTTTTCCTTTGTCAAATACATCGGCTGAAACATCGCTTCCTCTGAGCCAACCATTGGACCAAAGGGCTCAAAACCGATTCTTTTATACAATCTAATTTGACGATCGGTACCTGAAATGAGCGCCATATTGTAGTTATTTTCCAAGCAATAGCTAACAAGCGAGTTCACTAATCGGAAAAACACACGAGTTTTCCGATATTCTTTTTTCACAGAAAGCAATCGGACCTCACAAGGTTTCGCACCTTTTGGCAAATACTGATCAATGTTTTTCAACTTATAATCAAGGGAGAATGGGCGATTAGCACGCACTGCAATCATACCTATTACCTCTCCTGCTTCCTTCGCAACGATATATGTATTTTCCTTATCAAATTTATCAATTAAACTACGATTTCTATTCTGTTTGTGCTGTGGAATTTCTTCTACAAACGTTTCATAATTTAATTTATATATTTGGTCCATTTCCTCCGGTTCTGTTGCTATTTTAATAGTTAATTTAGTTTGTTCCATTTTCTTTTCCTCCTATACGCCAAAAATGGAATGGGAGAAGTATGTTATTTTCTCTTAATATGTGGAATTACAACAATAATAAATAAAATAAGAAGTCCAATAGCATAATAGTTTTCCTTTAATACCCACGCAGTAACTGGAATCGTTGCCATTGAAATCAACCCAGCAATCGTAAAGTTCCGAACAAGTAAGTAACTAATTCCCATACAAATTGCTAATACTGCTATTGCTTGTGGGACCATAAACAATGTCGATGCTAAAAAAACAACAACGCCCATTCCACCTTTAAAACCTAGATAAGCAGGCCAGTTATGCCCAACTAATAAGAAAAAAGCACTGATTAATAGTATTATTTCATTTTTTGGAAAAACGATTGTTGTTATAGAAAGAGCCAGCATAACTTTAGCTATATCGATAAGAAGGGTATAGATAAATCCTTTTTTCCCTAGCTGTCTCCCAGCATTTCTTGCTCCAGCGTTACCGCTCCCAAGCTTTCGAATATCTTTTCCAATCATCCATTTTGTTGTGTAATACGCCCCCGATATACTCCCAAGGCAATACGATAGCAAAATGATTGTCGCAATCTTTATTATCATACATACCCTCCAATGGTTGGCAGCCACTATTTTTCAAACAAATCTTACTATATCTGTCTCTTATTATATGAATTTATGTTTCCTATAATAACAAGACGAATGGAAGAGTAAAAAGTTTCAAGACTGAACTACCCTTCACTACTTTACCACTAGTCCCCTTTACACATATTAATCCAATGAAGTGCTTTTTGTATCTTTTTTCATCTACTAAACAGTATACCATTGGTCACTCGAAAGATATCCTATTTTATCAAATTTTTCCCAAAAAGCAACAAGTAAAACCAACTTTAAAATAATTATTCAATAACAGGTATTTCCATCATAAAACACTTTTTCACTTTAAAGCGGTCGGGGACGCACCTTAAAAGACAACTATTAGCCATTAAAAAAGCTTTTCATTCCCCTTATAAATAGTTCTCTTTCTTCTAAAAATGGATAATGATTACTCTTTTCAAAAATAAGCAAACTAGCCTGAGGGATTGCTTCCTCCATTTCAATAGAAAAAGAAACGGGACACTGAACATCGTGCCTTCCACAAATAATAAGTGTTCGCACAGAAATACGCTCTAATTTTCTAGTCAAATCAAATACAGCTAGCTCCGTGGAAAAATAATTCAACCGCAATGAACTCATTTTTTTCTTAACAGAAGTCGGAAAGTATTCATCATGAAGCTCTGGTGCATACAAAGAAAGCTTTGTCCGATCCTTTTTTAATTGTAATCGTTCATTACTTTGAAGACCTGGTCTTTTTAATTCTTCCAGCAACCATTGCATTTTATTATACAGTGGGTGCTCTCTGTTATAAATGGATTGTCGTGAAACAGTATAATCTCTTGCTGCCGCACCAACGATTAGTAAATCATTTAATCTCTCTGAAAAATAGACTCCATACAATACTCCAAGCATCCCACCTGTGGAATGTCCTGCAAAACTCCACCTTTTAATCATTAGTGCTTCTCGTATCGCCTCTAAATCCAGAACAGCGTGAATCATGCTATATTCAAAAGGTGAATGGGCTTTTTCTGAATTGCCGCAACCTCTTAAATTTATTAAGATAACCATATGCTCATCTGTAAAACAGTCAGCAAAAAGATCTCCAGTCTCATTGAATTCGGAATAGAGATGGGTGATACATATTGGCTTCCCTTTCCCTTTTATAAAAATCTCAAAGGAACCTCTTGATGTTTTTACTTGTTTACAATCCCAGCTCATCTTTGATTTCCTCCATTACTCTGACAATTAGTTATATGGAGAGATTCTATCTTTTTCATACTAATCCCTGCTTTTCATAATGTGCATATACAAAAAGACTCCTAAGGAATTCACCTTTAAGAGTCTTTTTGCTTTAACGATTTCATTCATCCTCAAAATGTGCATCAACAGGCCCTTTTTTTTCCTTCTCCTTTTTCCTTCTCCGCAGCCTATCTAATATTTTTCGATAATTTAAATTAATTGTTTTTGGCTCGTAGAATTCTGATGCTCTTATATCCTCAGTAGAAGCCTTCATAAACGACCATCCGAGCATAATCATTATAAAGAGGAGTGGAAAACCTCCGACAATGCTGGCCGTCTGCAACGTACCTAGCCCGCCAATAAACATCAAGACAAGTGGCAACAAACAAAGGGCAAATGCCCAGAATAATCGGTTCCATCTTACTGGCTCATCCTCCACTTCTTTTTGAACAACAGAAGCGAGAATATAAGAACTTGAATCAAATGTCGTCGCGAGAAAAATGATAGCAAGAATGGTAAAAACAAAAATCATAAACCAAGACAAAGGCAAACTGCCTATTACATTAACGATAGCCTTCGGTGCTCCATCTGTGTTCAAAATGTTTATAATATCCATTTCACCAGTCAACTGCAGATGCAATCCATAATTTCCGAGTACTCCGAAGAATAATAAACTTCCTATTGTTCCATAAATCATGGTTCCTAGTACCATTTGTTTTATCGTACGACCTCGGGAAATTTTCGCAACAAACAAGCCGACAAATGGTGCGTACACTAACCACCATGCCCAATAGAATACAGTCCAGCTTTCCGGGAACTCCGTTTTGTTAAAAGGTCCGAGTGCATTAAACGGTTCCGTCCACGTACTCATGTGAAAAAAGTTATCCAATAATAAACCGATACTATTTGTTGTTGATTCTAAAATAAATCTTGTCGGACCAAAAATAAACACAAAAATCAATAGAAATAAAGAAAGCCATAAGTTTACATCTGAGAGAACTTTGATCCCTTTTCTTAATCCAGTGTAGGCACTAACGGCAAAAATTAATGTAACAAATAATAGTATAAGGGTTTTTAAAATCATATTAACTTCAATACCCGTTAAGCGATTTATTCCCTCGGCAATCATCGGAGTGCCAAGTGCCAATGTTGTTCCTGCTCCACCGATCAGTCCAAACATAAATAGTATATCAATAACGGTCCCTATTGGTCCGTCAGCAAACTTGCCGATCAGTGGACGCGTCGCTTCACTTATTTTCAAAACAGGCTTTTTTCTTACATAGTAAAAGTATGCGATAGGGAGTGCGGGAAGCGTGTAAATCGCCCATGCAATAGGCCCCCAATGAAAAATACCATATGTACTTGCCCATGCAATTGATTCTTTTGTTCCTGGTTTAATCCCAAAAGGTGGACCTTGTAGATAATACGCCCACTCAATCGTCGCCCAATATAAAATACTAGACCCGATTCCGGCACAAAAAAGCATTCCAGCCCAAGAAAAATTATTGAACTCTGGCTTCTCCCCCTTATCCCCTAACTTAATTTGTCCATTATCACTAAATGCCACATATATGAGGAAAAAGAAGATCGCAATTCCTACAATTAGATATAACACACCAAAATTCGTCGTCATGTACTCGTTTGCTCTGTTTACAAATTCCTGACCTTTTTCTGGAAATATAATAAGCGGAACCGTAACGAGTAATAAAAGGAAAAATGCTCCTAAAAACGTCGGCCAATCGATTAATCGATTCTTCATTTCAACTACCACCCTTGATAACCTTTGATAAGTGGTAGTTTTTGCAACTATTAGAGAAATATTCTTAGGCGCTTATAAATAGGTGTTACGACTTTTGTGCTCAATCGATTAGCCTTCATCACATTTTTAGCTTATAAATTATAAAGGTTCTTTTCTCATAGATTGTTGTTTTTACTTATACATTCTGCCTATTGCTTAAACTTAATGTGTAGTTTAAAAGCAACAAACTTTACGAAAACAGCCTAAAAAAACACCAGTTATCTAACTGATGTTTCATTGCACAACTTATTTTAGTTTTAAATACTCATCAATAAAAGCTTTAGGAGATTCTTTTACCATAAACGTAAACACGCCTTGATTAGTGTGAAGATAAAGAAATCCATAGCTGTCAGACAATGGTTTATAGGAGATATCTGAAACATTTTTTAAGGGAAATTGCTTTGAAGCAGTCGCTATCAGACTGTCATATAGATCGATGGTTTCCTTTACCTCCGTGGAATTCTGCTCATTATTTTTAATTTCTCGTACAACTTTATAGTATGGATGCGAATGGATTAACTTCACTGAATTCCTCCAAGATTGATTTCTATTCTCCTATAGTACATCATGCAACATTAGTTTATATAGTTCAAGTGCGCTGCACCTACTTCCGCCATAAACTCCTTTTTACTTTTTCATATTAAAATAAAAGCTAAAATGCCTCCTATTAAATTAGGTAAACTAAAACTTATTAAAATGTAAGCATATTTAGTGCGTTTTGCATGATCTATTTTGTCTTCAGTATTATAATTTGCCCTTAATTGTTCACCACCTACATAAGCACCTAGGAATAGTCCACTAAACAGGAACGACGCAATCCCAATTGTTCCTGAGATTTTATAAATGAGTTCCCAATCATTTAATAAAAGGGAAGTAACAAAAGAGATAACTAGAAGAAGTAATCCAGATAAAAATGGTTTCTTCAACTTTCCACCTCCTTATTTTTTCCTATCGCTAATTTTACTATATACTTTCAAGAAATTAATAACATGACCAATTAAAAACCAGTGGTTATGCAATTCCTGACTTAGATATGGTTAAACAATTATTTAAGTTCTTTTCTCATAAATTGTTGTTTTTACTTATACATTCTGCCCGTTGACTTTCCGTAAAAAAACAACACCCTTTGTAAGAACAGTTAAAGCAGGCAGTAAATTTTGAATAGTAGACATTGATTGCGTTATATACTCGCAAACGTCTTCCTTATATCCATCGTATGAAAAAGAGTTAAATTTCTCTACTGTTAACCATCTGTTATTTGCAAAAATTATATTAAATCCTTGAACAACACGTATATCCAACCATTTCTTGTCAGAGAATACTTCTTTAACATCCGGGTACCACATACTCGACTAGAGTATATATATAAAACTTGGACAAATTATACACAAAGGAGGTGGACATCCATGAAATACAGCCAACAAAATGCAGAGCAAAAACGCAAAAGCGATACAGAATTTGCAAAAGAGCCAAGAACTAACCAAAAAAACATGAATGTCTCCAACAAACCTAAAAACCCAAAATAAAATAAGGTCCGTCCCTCAGTGCTTTAAAGCGATGAGGGACGGACCTCTAAAATTATCTTCGAAAGCCACCTTCTTAATGGAGGATCTGACCTGTGACCCATTACCTTTGTTCCGAGACAAGAAAACAAATTAAATTTGCTACATCTTTCGGTTGACCAATTTTTTCCGAGTGGGAATTGTCTAAGTTATAATTGTCATATTGTAAGTAGAAGAAAATAACAACCACCTTCTGAGGTCCGTCCCTCAGCCCACTAAATCGGTAAAGCAGCTAGCTTTTGGATTGTTTTTTGAATGGTTTGTAAGCAAATAATATGGCTGTTATAGCGGATAGAGTGGCTATTAAAGCGGATACGCCTCTGTATACCACGCTCGTTTCATTGAAGGATGGTTTATTAAAACTGGGTTCATAAAAATAAGTCATAACGATCCCTGAAATAATAGTAAAAACTATATTACTTACAATAAATATACCAACAAAAGCAAAGAATTTTTTCCAAGATTTCATTCATCTAACCCCTCAAGTAAAAATAACTTATCCAAGTATAATACCAGCCAAAGAGTGACATTGCTACTAAACACTCTTTTCCCCATTCTTTTACATGTAGAAAAAACGCTTCGTTTAAAACGAAACGTCTTTACCGGCCATCCTATTTTTTTAGTAACGTAATAAAATCATTTAATTTATCTAACTCTGTTATATTCTGGTTACATGTCTGACTATCCTGACATATATAATTCCCTCTTTTAATAAATGTTCCTTGTGCTGTTGCCCTTGTTTCAGAAATAAACATTTCGACCTCTTCATGTCTATTACATAGTGTACAAATCCCTTTTTTATTTGCACTTTTCACTGTACCTTGTAGACCGATAAGCTTATTATCGCGCTCCGCTACAATATATTTTTTATTAGAACCCTTATCCTTCCAACCTAAATAGGAAGTCTCTTTCAGATCGATGTTCTCTAGTGAAGGAACTTTTAACTTCTTTACTTTTGGAAATAACTTTTTTATTGTTTGTTCTGTAATGTTTCTAAAGGGTATAACATACGGCTTTAGTTGTATGAGAAATTCCCCAGCATCTTCTTTATCTTTAATTTTCACAATCGGATTTAGTAATTGTTTCTGCTCATCACTAATATCCGAAAACAAATTTAACACTTTTTCTATTGAAAGAGACCTTAGTGCATTAAGAACATCAACATCGTTTGCAGTCGAATGCCCACTTACTAAAATCTTTGTTTGCATTTTAATGAAATTGTATTGATCACTTCTAATGAAGGGTTCCATTTTCATCATTCCTTGTAAATTATTATTTTTTCACCCTATGAAGGGTTTCCGAAGACAAGCAGTTTTAACTCTTATCCCGTTTTTACTTTAAAATATTCACCCATTTTATTCAATGTAAAAGATGATTATAAAACAAACTCTACATACACAAAGCACTGATAATCTATTCTCTAGATCACCAGTGCCACAGTCTCGTACCTATTTATTTAGAGTACACAATTTTTTTAATTGTTTCCGTTGAAAGGAAATAATCGTCTGCTAATTGACTAATAGAAATGCCACTTTTAAACGCATTTTTAATAGAGGCATTTCTGTCATCAATATTCTTTCTTGTACCAGAACGAGTACCCCATTTCTGATAAGTCGTTTTTGGTTTAGGAATATATATTGTTTCCCCTTGAACATATTTTTGAATTTCTATTATTAGCTTCTCGGGTAATATTGTGGTTGCTTTTACGTATTTCATTTCTGCCAGCTCCTTATTTTTATAAAATATAAATAAGGTGCAAAGCCGAATATTAGAAATATACACTCACAAAGGCGATGTTATGTTAAACAAGCGTCCACCCCATGCAAAGTATCGCCTTTCCAATACCAGGCTTTGCATGAGACGCTGCAGACTTTGGTAAACGAAGAATATTTACCATTTGTACACCTCCCCAATTATTGACTTAACCATTGTGAACCTCTCTTAAAACTCAATAATATTTTGGGTTCTCCACTCAATAGTATAAAATAAAGTAACTTCCATTGCACCTACCACTTTTTCACGACACCCTAATATAGGAATAACCTTTATAAATTCTTGTACTATAAAAAAGCTAGTTTTACCTAGCTTTTTTAATTATGTGCGTTTAGTTAAGGTAAACTATGGTTTTTACACTATAAAATCTTCCGGTTGATCAAGTAATTTATCAATATCAACATAATATATTGGAGGATTGCATTCTTCTCTTGCAATATCGACGGTCATTTCTAAAATTTGATCAATATCCACACTTATTACCTCCATAATATAGATTAATTAGTTCTTTTGTTCACTACACTATTCGTGATAAGTAAAAGATCTTTGAGGGTATAATGACTTTCTTTTTATATTATACACATCAACTGGGCGATAAGTCCTATATCAAGACTTAGAGGAACCAATAAAGTATCGTTACATACATTCATTCCACATTGTAAGCTAATTAAACTACTTTCTAATTTTTATATAAAACGGAACTATTACCTCCTTACACTCTTACTATTCGCTAGAAATATAGTAGTTTCTTAGAAAAGAATTTCCTATTCTGATATACTCGTAAAAGACGGCGACAGGGGGGATTCCTATGGGGAAAAAGAGGACAGAGGAAGAATTTAATGTGGGACAATCGCGAGTTTTATTTTTCTTCGGGGTGTTTTTTATTGCTTTTCAACCACCTAAACTAGTTACCGTTGCAGCACTACTATTATTTTCAAGTTTTTTTATTCTCAAATGGTTTTATCTATATAAAAACCTTGACGTTAAACCTAAAATAGGCGAAATAATCCAACTAGCACTCTTTATAACATTAATTATGCTCGTTCGCATGTAAATCATAAAAAGAGGTTGGGACATAACTAAAATACTATCCCCTAAAGACGAATAATATCAGATTAAATTATTTCGTAATCGCTGTTACACACCGCTGTTGATTTCCGTGTCAAGACTTCGCTTTCCGCGAGCGGTCGGTGAGCCTCCGGGAAAAGCGGAAGTGGCTTGGTCAGCTCGTGAAGAAAATAGGGAAATACCCAAAAGGCGCTTTTTGCCTTTAGGGGATTTCATCTTTTTCACAGCGAGTTAGCCGCTGGAGCTAAACATGCGCTGCGCTCTTGCGGGGTCTCACCTGTTCCGCTTTTCCCGCAGGAGTCTTCGTCTTGCACTCCAATCAACAGCTAGAACAAGTTAAAAAGAACAACAAGTTTTATTAAGACTTATAAAAAAATCCGAACTAATTTCCCTTCAAATGAAAGAATTAGTTCGAATTTTTATTCACCTAGAGCACATTTGTCCCAGCCTCTTTTTATTAGATCCGGTTATTTTAATGATTTTAAAATAAGTTTTATATAATTTGACTTACTTTCTATTTCTAACCCTTTGCGGATCAATTCACTCCAAATGTATCTGTCTAGCGAATATGGATCCAGTCCTTTTTTCTGCTTTACTATCCAATCGGGTATATCAATATGAAATACAGATTCTCTCTGCGACACGAATAATTCGTTCGTGTTTTTTCCAAGAATTAAAAGAAGTGAATTTTCTTCACTCCAATATTTAAGTTGTTTTTCTACACATGCAGCAACATGGTATAAGAACTTTTCTTCCGGTAGACTTTTTGCCATGTACCCTCGAGCTAATCCGTTATGGTTCATGTTTTCCTCTCCTTTTCTTGCAGTAATTTATTAAAGGTATCAAGAGGAATCGATGTATAATAAGTTAACAGGAAATCATCTGTCACTCTTTACAAAATGCTTCTTATTCACTGAATCAACACAAAAAGCACCTATTCCGTCTGTCATCATTCAAAGCAAAAGCCTCGCTGGTAGTAGCACCTTTTCCTAAAAGGCTGGTTGCTGTGGAGTCAAAGAGCCAGTTCTCTCGTCCACTCTTGATAACCTTTGTTTCTCTTATTATATTACAATTTATTTACGTTGAAAAGCAAAATCATAGTAATCCAATCGGAATTATATATAATTAATATCCTGAAACGTCAAACTGGTATTTTCAAGTGAGCTTTATAAGGGGGTGTGTGGTGGAAATGAAACGAAGAAGAAATATACTTATTACAGTAATTACTATTTTTCTGTTTGGATGTGGATTTTTATACTATCAAAATAATGCAATAACAACGACGCACATTCATATAGCATCTAAAAAGATACCTAGAAGTTTTAATGAATATGTGATTGTCCAATTGTCTGACCTACACAGTAAATCTTTCGGTGACAACCAAAAAAATTTAGTTCAAAAAATAAAAAAGCAAAATCCCGATATTATCGTGTTTACTGGCGATCTAATAGATCAAAAAAAATACGATAAAAAGGCGAGTCTTACTCTAATGGAGGAACTTCTCAAATTGGCACCCGTTTATTATGTAAGTGGTAATCATGAATGGTGGTCAGGAAAATATTCTGAACTAAAAGCAAGTTTAAAAACACTTGGTGTGACTCTACTAGATAATAAATATAAAAAAATAACAAAAGGTCAAGATAGTATTCATATTATAGGCATCGATGACCCTGCAAATGTAGCGGAAGCTGATGAGAAAAAGATTGTGCGTGAGGAGCTCGATACTGTTCTACAGCATATTGAAAAACAAGATAATTTCCAAATTCTCTTATCTCATCGACCAGAAATGTTCCATTTATATAGTGAATATACTATTGACCTCATACTAACTGGTCACGCTCATGGTGGACAAATTAGGATCCCTTTTGTTGGTGGAATAGTAGCACCCAATCAAGGGATTCTCCCTAAATATACAACAGGAAAATATACTATCAAAAACTCCACAATGATTGTTAATAGGGGTTTAGGAAATAGCATCATCCCTCAAAGGATATTCAACAAACCAGAAATCATTGTTCTAAAACTTTTTTCCACTAAATAGGCCCTAATAAAAAAATAGAGTACGCCAAGTGGCGTACTCTATTTAGATAGTTTGGTTTAGATTACTTTTGAACGTTAGCTGCTTGAGGTCCACGATCACCTTCGACGATTTCGAAAGTAACTTCTTGACCTTCGTCTAATGATTTGTAGCCTTCACCTTGAATTGCTGAGAAATGAACGAATACATCGTCTTGACCTTCAACTTCGATAAAACCGAAACCTTTTTCTGCGTTAAACCATTTAACTTTACCTTGTAACATTTAGCTAGTACCTCCTAGTGCTGTTTGCACATGTCTTTATTTTGCTATTCTTGCTCACAGTTAATCAAAACAAGTTATATTTATAATTATCCAATTAAACGGAACAAAAATATTATCTATACTATAACAGATTGAATTTTCAAAAACAAGTAGATAACAGATTGTTTCTTCATAGAAGTTCCATTTTTGTTACCAATTATCTGGATTAACACTATCCACCTATTTTTTCCCAATCACGTTTTAAAATACGCATTTCTACTAAATTCCAATACTCCCTCCCTACCTTTCTATATTCTGGTAGTACTTCTGTTTTTACAAATCCACATTTCTCATAACAGCGAATAGCGCTACTGTTAAAATCAAAAACACCTAAACAGATACTGTAAAGATTTAATTGTTTAAAACCGAATTTCACCACTTCGTTTACCATCATTTCACCATAGCCATTTCCTCTTGCATTTTTTTCTCCAACTAACACTCTTCCAATTCTTGCAGAATGTTTTTGGTGATCAATTTTCCCCAGAGAAATATGACCAATGGCATTATTATTTTCATTCAATGCTTTAAAAATATACATGTATGATTCACTTTTTGAGCTGTCGATAAGGTAACGATTTAACCTTTCTATCGTTACCGGGTATTCTAATGAAGGTCCCGCCCATTGCATAACAAATTCAGGTGTAGCGTTTGAAACCCAAGAACACAGCTGCTCGATATCACTTTTTTTAAACTCCTTCAGTTTAATCATTTTCGGCATTCTCCCTTTACTAAGGCATAGATTTCATCTAACTTGTTTAAGTCAATCGAAATCTCCTTTCCAGAATCCATTTCTTTTATATTTGCGATAGAAGTTTCTACCTCATTTGATCCTACTACCATTACATATGGGATTTTCTCCTTATTTGCATAAGAAAAGGCTTTTGCAAGCTTTTTACCCATCATTTCGATTTCAACCTTTACTCCCGTTTTTCTTAATCCCTGAGCAATTGTCAACACTTCTTTTTCCATCCCAATAGGAATAATTAATAATTCTGTACTATTAGTTGTTAAACTAATTCCATTTTCTTTCAACGCATAATATACAACATCTAGACCAATGGAAATTCCGACTGTTGGATATTCCCTTTCACTATTTAGTAATTTCCCAATAATTTTATCGTATCTTCCCCCACTGCCAATCGATGATGTAATAGTGGAGTTCTTTAAAAATATTTCATAAATCGTTCCCGTGTAAATATCTAAACCTCTTGCTAAAAATGGGGTAAACCGACAGAATTCTTTTATGTTGAATGCTTCTAAATACGCTTCTAGTTCTGCTATTTCGTTAAGTCCTTCATTATAAAGACTATTTTGAAACATTGCTTTCCGTTTATCTAGTGCCAACAAATCTTTATCTTTTAATAACTCAACAATCCGTGTGATTTGTAAAGTATTTATCCCTTTTTCATTTAGTTCTTCGGTGACACCATCTACTCCTATTTTTTCTACCTTATCTAGCGTTAATATAACAGCGTTCGTTTTTCCCTCTGGAATTTCTAATGACCTTAACATTCCTACAAGCAGTTTTCGATTGTTGTACTGAATTTCTATTTCTAATCCGAGTTTATTAAAAACATCAACCGCCATTGTCATTAACTCTGCTTCCGCAAGCATATTTTTCACGCCAACAATATCAACATCACATTGCGTGAACTCACGAAGTCTCCCCGTCTTAACGGGGCCATCTCGAAACACTTTACCTATTTCATATCGCTTGAACGGCATTCTTAATTCGGGATTCTGAGCGATTACTTTTGCAAATGGAATCGTTAAATCATATCGAAGGCTTATATCTCTTTCCCCTTGATCTGTTAGCCGATATACCTCTTTCAAAATTTCAGCACCTCCTCCGTATTTAGACGCCATTAATTCAAACGGATTTAATATGGACGTTTCTAACGGCTTACACCCATATTTCCTAAAGACCGACTCAGAAATCTCCTTAATTTCATTACGAACAGCTTGCTCCTCTGGCAAAAAGTCTTTCGTACCTTTTAATAATTGAATTTCTTTCATGACTTAGTCCTCCTTGAATTTTTATAAAAACAAAAAAAACGCTTTGTGGGTATAAAAATACCCACAAAGCGTTTTCGAAAATACTTAAATAGAAAACGATGTGCGGGTAACAGAAATAGCCCTGCATTGACCCACAACATCGGGAATGCAGAGCTACGTGTGATGATGAAGTTGTTGAGATAAATTTGCGAATTGGCAAAACATTTCAAACACCTCGACTTTTTTGTCATTATATCCATACGCTCCCTTTTCGTCAAGGGAAGGATGGCAATTCTAGACTACCAGTTCCTTGTTTAACTATCTGGACCGCTCCCCGCACGATTAATGGATATCCATCCCTACCTTCTCCTTTCTTATGTTAAGATGAAAAAAACGGGAGAAAGGAGGATTTTTTCAAAAATGACAATCAAAATACCAAAGGAACAGAAAGATGAAATTGTTAGTCGAATTCAAACTTTCTATTATGAACAAACTGGGGATGAAATTGGTCAACTTGCTGCAGAAAACTGGTTTGAATTTTTTTATAAAGAAGTAGGACCTGTTTTTTATAATCA
The DNA here is from genome assembly GCF_042684945.1 of Bacillus seohaeanensis. NCBI lineage: Bacteria > Bacillati > Bacillota > Bacilli > Caryophanales > Bacillaceae > Bacillus > Bacillus seohaeanensis. The sequence goes on from NZ_JBHUMF010000015.1 coordinate 142,319, forward strand.
GGGAATTATGGATTCGAAAGATGTCTTAATGGATAAAATGCTTTTATTAGAAGAAGATTTATATGCATTAAAGAGACCCGATCATGAACGAAGAAGATAAAGTGAAACTTTACATCGGTGAAAGTTTCACTGCCCACTAATGCAGGAGAAGTAAGGAGAAGCGGCAAAAAACTGCTACTCCTTTTCTACTTTATGGACAACCAGGTCATCAAGTAGCCCATCATTATTAATTACTTCTAGAGTGACGACTTCCTCGTCTTTATTTTTAATTTCTTTTATTATTTTTTCAAGGTCGCTTCCTTCTTGAAGAGTCATTGTCTTCTTTACTTCAACCGTACCTTCTTTAGCATCTTTCACTTTAAACTCTTTGTCCGTGAAGACTAAATCGGTTCCGACTGCATTACGCATTGTTTCACCTTGAAGGAAAAATCGGGCTTGGAATGTCGTTTTCGGTTCAAGATTTTCATCTGTCATTTCAGCAAAAAAAGTTATTTGCTGAGTGTCTTCGTTTATTATTACTTTTCCCTTCTCAATCACTTCTGCTGCATTTTGATTACATGCACTAAGAATGCCGACTGAAAGGAGTAACATAAATAAGATAATTTTCGATTGTTTCAATGGTTTTCCCCCTATGTCTAGCTCTAGCCACTAAAATGTAAAATCCCTTTTTATTTTATCGAAAATTGTCCTTTATGCAAAATAATAATCAAACTCGAAACGTGAAAACGAGCTGGTATTTTCATGAAAAGTGTTAAAATCTCTTTTTTACTAGGTTATTTTTTGTATGTAAAAGGACTGCCTGTACGGCAGTCCCTTTCCTTTCATTATACAAACGCTGTACCAACAATAATGAGGAGGATAAATAATACTACAATTAGAGCAAATCCTCCTGCTCCATATCCTCCACCGCCGTATCCGTAGCCACCGTAACCGCAGCCACCGTATCCAAATCCAAATCCCATAAAAATTCTCCTTTCATGTTGATCTACTACCATCTTATGATTCTTAAATGAATTTGTTTGTATAGTTGTCTAGATGAAAGGAAATTTATATTTTGCCGACCTTTACTATCCTTGCTATTTTCAACACCTGTTTTATTTTTCTGTCCAAACTTATTTACTTATTAAAACATAGATTATTAAAGAACATGACTAGAAAGGAGGAAGGTGAGTGATGCAAGGAGAAAGAGAGGAAAACCTACAGGAAATTCAGGAAGAAAAAAAAGACGTTTTTTCTCAAATTATGTTCGGTGATCGTAAGCCAGCACGAAATAACTTAAGATTGACTACCTCACCTGAACAAGAAAAAACCGATTCAGATTATAGTATTATCCTGGAACAGCTTTTTGATATATATTCCTCAATCCAGGAGCTAAAACCAATAGTAGATGAACTCTCTCCGGTTGTTCAATTTATAAAGAAAAAGTTCAAATCATAAATTTCTGTTTAAAGCCTAGAAACTAGCTCTTTTACTGTCCTCGCCTATACCATATTTCCTCAATCGTCAATATGGTATAACGCAACAAACTACGGAAGTAATTAAAAATCGGATAACTAATCTAATAAAATTAGAAGTAAATCCTACCGAAATTCGGTAGGATTTACTTCACCATACGTTGTGTACCCTCTACATTATGAAGTTGGAAGGCTGAATAATTATCTTTTTTTATTTTTAATCCAATAAATCCGGCTGTTCTTTTACAATTCGATCCCATAACGGTTGGAATTGGAACCACCCTGCAGGAGATGTTCCCACCTCAGAAGCAGCTTTCTTTGCACCTTCATCCGAAATAAGACGAGGTGTTCCAGCGGCCTCTGCCATTAGTTGGGCCTGACAAGAGCGTTCCATCGTAATAAACCACCAGGCAGCTTCATCGACCGTTTTCCCTACAGTTAACAACCCATGATTCATTAATATAGCAGCCTTACGTTGCCCAAGGGCATCCGCAATTCTTTTACCTTCTTCTGTATCTAATACGAGACCAGTATAATCATCAAATAAACTATGGTCCTCATAAAAAGCACAAGCATCTTGCGTCAGCGGATCCAATGTGCGGCCTAGCGCAGACCAAGTTTTCCCATAAATTGAGTGCGTGTGTGCTGCTGCGATCACATCGGGACGGGCTGCATGAATTTGGGAATGAATTGCAAAGGCAGCCCGATTTACCGGACGCTCCCCTTCAACCACTTTTCCTTCGTGGTTAACTAGAATTAGATCAGAAGACCTAATTTGTCCAAAATGCATACCAAATGGATTCACCCAAAAGTGATCTTTTCTTTCAGGGTCTCTTGCAGTAATGTGTCCGGCAACCCCTTCATCAAAACCAAATTTGGAAAACAAACGAAAAGCCGCTGCCAAACGCTGCTTTATATGTTGACGTTCCTCTGCCACTGACTCAAACGTTGGCGGCTGAAACAACCTTTTCGGTTTCGAATGAGATTGCTGTACAGAATCTTTTTGACCTTGCATTTTACTTCCTCCCCGTATGATAAGTTTTATTTAGCACCTCTTTCATTAGTACAGTGATATTTAATGAAGTAAATTCATGAACTCCACTACATAGACGCAGACCTGTACAACATCAAAGCCCGAGAGCAACCAATCTTTAGCGGACTACTAGCACTTCTCTTTTACATCAAAAACTAGTTTTAGTTTGTATTCTACTTTTTAATAACCAACATTGACAGACAACATAAACACACTGGATGCATTGTTGTACTATGAATTAGTATATATTTTCGCTATATCACTAGTCAATATATTAACCGAATATTTTAAATATTCATTAAAAACATCGTTATACCATCACATTAATACGATGAGGAAATTTAGAAAGAAAAAGTGCTATGATTTTGAAAATCATAGCACTTTTTCTTTCCTATTTTTTATTTAAGTTTTACTAGCCTAATTCGTTAGTAGCTTTCCTTCTTATTAAAATGTTTGTGCCAAATCCTTTGCTCGTGCAATTGCATTTTCTTTGATTTCTTGTGCTTTATCAGGCAATGCAGCATGCCCTTCTACGAAAAGACCCTCAAAAGAAGGAACTCCAAAGAATTGCATCATGATATCTAAATAACGGTGTCCCATTTCCATTTGAGCTGCTGGACCTTCTGAATAAATACCTCCACGAGCTTGAATATGTAAGGCTTTCTTATCGGTTAATAGTCCTATTGGTCCATGTTCCGTGTATTTAAATGTTTTGCCTGCAACGGCAACAGAATCAATATACGCTTTCATAACTGGTGGGAATGAAAAATTCCATAAAGGTGTTACGAATATATATTTATCTGCCGAAATAAATTGTTCACACAGCTCCGATAAACGTTCAACTTTTGTTTTCTCTTCGGAAGAAAGTTCCTCAAACCCCTTACCAGATTGTAGCTTCCCCCAGCCACTAAAAACATCCACATCTATTGGAGGAATATTTTCTTTATAAAGATCAACATTTACAATATCATGATCTGGATTGGCTTCTTTATAGGATTCAATAAACGCCTTTCCTACTGCCATGCTGTACGATTGAGTATCATCATGAGGATGAGCGGTGATGTACAGTACTTTTGTCATTTTATACCTCTCCTTTCCTTTACTAAGTTTTAGTCATTTTAGTTTGTATCAAAAACTAAAATATATACCATTACTCTGAATTAAATAGTTCTCCAAGGTAATTGCAAAAGATTATTTTGTTTTTTTTATAATTTGTTTTCTAAATCAAATAAAAAAAAGGATTTGTCTTTTAAAGTGTCCTTTACAAGCAGGACACTTTACTTTAACAAATCCTTTTTTATTCGAAATTAGCTAATACGGTCAATCGTGTAAGGATTACCGCTAATATTAAGCCTCATTTCATCAGTCATTTTAACTTGTTCCTTCACTGTTGATTCGCCCTCTAAAATACCATTATTTTGAACACTACCATCATAATGAATCGGTTTTCCATCCATATATATCACCTCCATATTTCTCAGTTATAGTATATACATTATTTTACTATTTATTTTAGTCTAGTGGTAGATATTTTTAGAATATTAAAAATATTTACCATACCATAATTGTAACAACAGTGTCATTATGGATTTAGAAGCAATAGAATGAATTTGTACAAACTATGAAGAATTTCCCCTCATTTCATTCTAAAATTTTGTCTATTAAAACTAATTCTATGAAATTATGTTAAAGTACAATAGATATCTTTATAAAAGCCTGTTTTCTAAAGGCTGTTTTCGCATAGATTGTTGCTTTCTTGACCATATTAATAGAATGTTGATATAATACGGCTTTCGGGAGGCGTTCAACTATGTGGTTAGACATCTATGAAGATTTCAGCGAACTATCAAAATCAGAACAAATGGCGTTGTTTAACGCAATGAAGGAAGACCTTTTTCCAGATGAACCAGACAAAATTACAGAGCTATTGAAATCAATAAGGGAAGCACGTTTTTCCTCTGGTATGGGATGTGTTCATTGTGGAAGCACGTCTGTTAAACGAAACGGAAAATATCGAACAAGACAACGCTATTTATGTAACGATTGTGGGAAGTCTTTCAACGATATGACGAACACTCCATTTTCAGGCTCTCGATACCCTGAAAAATGGGTAAAGTACATTGAAATGATGGTCGAAGGCTATACCCTGCCAAAAATCGCTGAACGTTTAAAAATTCATATTTCCACTGCATTTTATTGGAGACATAAAATCCTGAATGCATTAGGCAGTCAAGGTTTTAAACAATTACAAGGTATCGTTGAGAGTGACGAAACATTCTTTCGTGAGTCGATGAAGGGTCGAGAAATTACTCATAGAGAAGCTAAGAAGCGTGGGGAAAAAGACGAAAAGAGAGGGATTTCCAAACTTAAAATCGCTGTTGTGGTAGCTCAAGACCGAAACGGGAGTGTAATCGCTCGTAAAGCTGGAATAGGGCGAGTAAAAGCCGAAGAAATTGACGCTGTGATTGGTGATTATATTCACCCGTCTGCTTTGCTATGCACAGATACAGCTACGAACTACAAGAAGTTTGCTAAAAATAAGAAACTGCAACACGAAACTGTTAATGAACGTCAAAAACAACGTGTCAAGAAAGGGATTTTTCATATCCAACACGTTAATAACTTTCACCATCGTTTAAAAGACTGGCTTGAACGGTTCCAAGGCGTGGCGACTAAATATTTGGATAACTACCTTTACTGGTTTCGTTGGCTTCAAATAGGGAAAAACTTAGCATTTGAAAAACAAGTAGAACAAATGCTTATTTCAGCGTGTCAAAAATCAAATTATAACACTATTGAAATGTTAAGGATGGCATAAAAATAAACCTCGTTGATTGAGGCTTATTTAGGCTGATTTTTTTTATCTTTTCTCATTTTAATAGCTACCGTTATACAAACAAACGCCCCCATAAAACTTGTAAAAATAGCAATAAAAGCTCCATTACTCACTTAGAACACACCTCCTATTGTTTAAAATCTTTTAATTATAGGTTAATTTTAACATAAATATTAATCTATACAATTATTTTGAAAAAACAACAAAGTTTACGAAAACAGCCTTTCTAAAAGACTGTTGTTTTTAATAACGGTTGAAAACATAGAGTGGAGTGGATTGGGGCGGAAAGGAACGGTCCATTGCCAACAAACTTTACGAAAACAGCCTTATAAAAAAGGATGTGACACAGTGAAACTTTTCAAAATAGTAATACCCACTATGATAATAGTTGCCATTTTAGCAAGTTGGATACTTGCTAAGGATCATTCAGACTTATCACTTCAAGTTAGAATAATGATTACTGCAGGAGGAGCACTCTTATCTGGTATACTTTCCTATTTTCTTTCTAAAGGTGATGTTGAATCCGATAATTGAGTAGAAATGCTAATCCCCCACCGCATACTATGATGAGATGGGGGATTTCAGTAAGGATCCTACCTTCAAAAATTTATTATGATGCTCTATTACTCCTTTTGTAATGTCGATTTCCAAAGAGACTTCCTTAATCAGTTACCACCTTTTTTGTAAATCTTTCTTTAGTGTGGGCTAGGCTTTTCTTGTATTACGATCGTAAATAGAGGTTAATAACATTTTTTAAAGTAGATACTACATTTACGAGATTTGCTGATCCCTCTTAAACTAGTAAGTTATCTTGCTGTAAAACAACTGATTTTAACCCTTCTGTCAAATCTTGATGATAAACCCAAGAATCTTGTTTTGGTGTAGTAGCACCTATACAAATGAAACCTGGCACTGGTCCATTCAGTCCGTTGTATGTAACTATAAGATGCTTATAGACTCCCTCTTTATAAGGTGCTTCATCTTTAAAAAAAGATAATTGTTGATTGTAAATGTGATTACCTTCAGCAAACTCATTTCTGTATTCGCTATATTCAGGCAAATCTTCTCTGTGTTTCACTTGACTAACTGTCAGCATGATATTTCTGTCTTTGAAAACTAGTAACAAATATTCATATGACAATCCTGCGTTTCGTATCTCAGCAATTACATTTAATTCTGGATGTTGGTTCGTGAGGTGGTATAAGGAGTCAAATACATAGGATGAACGTTGACGAGATAAATAATTTCTTTCTGTCAAAAGCTCAGATTTTCCGTCTCTTTCTTTATAGAATCGATGTAAACCTCGTCTAATCCCATTTACTATTAGTAGCTTTTCTTGATCACTTAAATAAAATTCTTTACTTAACTGATTCAATAGATACTCACCCCTTTTAAAATTTATAACTGTATGTAAAGTGTTTTTACATTCACGATTAAAAAAATCAAGCGAATGACAAAACCTCTTAATCTATATATATTCTATGGGGAGTTTAATAGAATCTATTTTTTCAAAAAACAATATTCATCTCCATTAATTCCAGTACTACTTACTAAATTCTCACCAGATCAAAAATAGACTTCTATATCGCCTACTTCATCTATGACTAAACATAGAATGAGCAATAGCTGTATCGATAGTAACATTACTCAATAATCCACCTTGATTTTCCACAACCTGATAATAATTTGTGAAATACATTTTACAAATGTTAAATATAAAGTGGAACTTTCAATCAGTGGGATTTTTACTGCCCGTTAATGCGCAATAAAAATTACCCATTAAGATGACTTAACTCTTGCGTATGCTTTCAACCTTGGAAGAACAGGTTCCAACACTTCTTTAGCAATGTATTCTGTATCTAAACCAGTGCAGTGTCGCCCATCAAATTCTACAGATCTAGCTTTCTCAGGATCATTACAAAAAACAAAAGATAAAATACCGTTTTCCTCCATCATGTTGGTATATTTAAATGATATGTCATGGTCTAAAAGGAAGCTGTCAAATGCTATACATAACTCATCAATATTCGTTGTATTAATCGATGTAAATTTCAAGTGAATCATCTCCTATGTATATAAGATAGCAAAAGATAAGATTTATGACAAAATTGAATATCGCAGAATTTGACTTTCTTTATTTACCTGTTTTCTACAAAACGGCTATGATCGAACGACCTCCCTACTTTTTGACTATTATCGTTTGAATCATTTAGCAACTGTTCACAGTAAATGTGTCAAAACACGTCCATTAGTAATCCTTTTTTCATATTAAAAGGTAAAGAAACGGGGACTTTGGTCTATTATTGTGGTTATGGAATATATTTTTATATGTTCCATATTAAGAAATTAAAATAATTGATTTTTCTTGATTCAGCGTGCAGTTCATGGAATATACCCCTTTTAAAAATGTTGAAATTTGGACATTAAACCGGAGATTGTTTAGTTAAGTTATGAAGGGGCGTCTTTTTAATGATAGTTGAATATACCTTCACTGTTCTGTATAAAAAACAAAAAGGTAAGTGATTTCTCATTACTTTGGAGGGGCGTTTAATGGAAGATATGATCAATGTTTCAGGTGTTAAGAAAACGTACATGAAACCAAGAATTGTTGTTTTTATCCCGGCGCATAATGAAGAGAAATCAATTCGTGATTGTTTAGCAGGTTTGGGGGATCAATCTTTACCTAAAGACGTAGAGCTTGATGTTTTTGTTATTGCTGATAACTGTACGGATCGAACAGCTGAAAAAGCAGAAGAGGCAGGAGCAGAGTTTAATTTAAGACTGTTAGTTTTAACAACACAAAATAATAAACAACGTAAGGTAGGAGCATTAAATGCAGCTTGGAAAAGTATTTATGGGGATACGTTAGATTTATATAATAAGCAATTAACCCCCTATCAAGAAATGTATAAGCAATCCGTTAAAGGGATACTTGGGATGGACGCAGATAGTCGACTCGCACCAAATGCATTAATTCATCTGTGGGATGGACTGATGAGCGCACGGAATATCGGCGGGGTTATGGCCAAGTACACGATGAGAATGCCGAAAAAGAAGGGCCTAATTTCAAAAAACGATCCGCATTATGAAGAGAAAATTGCAAGTGGTGAGTATGGAGGCCCCATTTCACGGTGGTGGACACATCAACAAAAACAAGATATGGCAAGTTGGTTATTAGATCTTCAATATCATGGCGGTAGTACTTATGTACTTGGAGGTCAGGCGACATTGTTTCGACCAGAAGCACTGCAAGACATTGTAGATAAAAACAAATTAGATGGCCCTTGGCAAAATGATAGTGATGTAGAGGATATGTTGCTTACTTGGCAACTACAAAAAGCAAACTGGAAAACGCTAATTAGTCCAAAAGCCCGGTGTTTTGTTGATGCTATGAGAACCTATCACACCTACCGGCAACAGCGAAATAAATGGAGATCAGGAACGGTCGAGCTATTAACAAACAGTGATATAGATGTAAAAACAAAACATAAAGGAAAACTATGGCGTTCTCAAATAAAAACCTTTATGGACCTTGCTGTTCGCGTTTTATTCGTTTTGTTATTAACGATATCAATAGCTACAGATCAGTTTTATTGGTCTTGGATTTGGATTATCCCTATTGCCTTAGCATCCTTATTAAATATTATTCTCGCTATTAAAACTCCTATGCACAGACCAATAGATGTTATATTAGCTGGTCTACTCATTAGTCCCGAAATATACTTATGGGTCAACTTAATTACCTTTTCTCAAGTATGGTTAGAGAAATTATCCGCAAACAAAAAAGATGGTTGGGCTAATCAATATGAAGCTGAAAGTGGAAAGACGCGTAGTAAACTCATTGAAGGGATTTTAGCCGGGACTATTTTTATCATGACAATCATTTTCTTATGTTATAAATATCGAGAGTATTTAACGAGTACTTCTGTTCAAACGGCTATTCAACCTTATTTACTTACTGGCTGGGTTATACTAACCTATTTAACTATTTTTGCTTCCTTAGCTATGCTATATCAAATTTGGACACTAAGAGGAAGATCCAAAGCATAGAATTTTGTTATAGGGAGGGATACCATTGAAAATAAAAAAAGCGATTATTCCTGCAGCAGGATTAGGAACTAGATTTTTGCCGGCAACAAAAGCTCAACCGAAGGAAATGTTGCCAATTGTTGACAAACCAGCCATTCAATATATTGTAGAAGAAGCTGTTCAATCTGGAATTGAAAGTATTATTATTGTAACAGGAAGAAACAAACGGTCAATTGAAGACCATTTTGATAAATCAATTGAGTTAGAATACGCTCTTGAAGAAAAAGGAAAAATCACTATGCTACAAGAATTACGAGGAATTTCCAATATGGCAAAAATCCATTATATTAGGCAAAAAGAACCTTTAGGACTAGGTCATGCAATTTTATGCGCTCAACAATTTATTGGTGATGAACCTTTTGCCGTCCTTCTAGGTGATGATATTATGGTTTCCGAAAAACCAGCACTAAAACAGCTTATCGACATTTTTGAAGAATATCATTCCAATGTGATAGGTGTTCAAACCGTTCAACCGGCAGACGTAAGTAAATATGGAATTATCGCTCCTGGGGAACAAAAAGGAAATTTGCATGCGGTTCAGGATTTAATTGAAAAACCATCCTATAATGAAGCTCCCTCACAAATTGCTATTATGGGTAGGTACATTTTACAGCCTTCTATATTCCCCATACTACAGAAAATTGAAAAAGGTGTAGGAAATGAGATTCAATTAACCGATGCCCTACGCAAAATTTGCAGGAAAGAATTAACCCATGCCCTCCAATTAAATGGAAGTCGCTACGATATTGGAGATAAACTTGGATATATCAAAGCCATCACGGAAATCGGTTTGCAAAGAGCGGAGATGAGGGAAGAAATTTTAACATACTTAGAAATGGTTTTAAAACGGGAAACAGAGATAAGAACGATACTCTAAAAATAAGTCTCGGCTGAAGCAACCGAAAATTCACTTATTTTTCGTCTCTCCCCCACCGTATTCCTTTAATCTTATGGTAGTTTAGAAACTTTTGACAACACTTCTAAATCTAGATTATACACGTGTGAAGTAGTTAGACAGAAATACTATCCCCTAAAGAAGAACAGTGTCAGGTTCAATCATTTAGTAATCGCTGTTACACACCGCTGTTGATTTCCGTGTCAAGACTTCGCTTTCCGCGGGCGGTCGGTGAGCCTCCTCATCGCTGCGCTCTTGCGGGGTCTCACCTGTTCCGCTTTTCCCGCAGGAGTCTTCGTCTTGCACTCCAATCAACAGCTAGAACAAGTTAAAAAGAAGAACAACTTTTATAAAGACTTATAAAAAAATCCGAACTAATTCACCTTCAAATGAAAGAATTAGTTCGGATTTTTCTTCACCCAGAACACATTTGTCCCAGCCTCAAGTATGCAAATTTTAACTCTTTATTAACCACAAAAACTCTCTAAAGCTAATTGATTTTTCGTAAAACGCTTTAAACTCTTCTTTTGGAAAAAATTAAAAAAAATACTATTCTTGAGCTTCTTTGCAAGTTAATTCAGTTCTTTAAAAAACTACTGAAAAGTAATCCATTACTTAGTTTACATGTATGATTATTTTACCTAAATTCTTATTTGCTTCCATATGTTTATGTGCATTTTGTATATTTTCAAATGGGAATACTTGATCAACAATCGCTCTAATTTTATTTTGATTAAATAATGGCATCGCTTTGCCTACAAACTCTTCTGTTAATTCTTTCTTATACTCATCACTTCGAGGTGTTAATAGAGTACCCTTTAATTGAACTCTTTTTAAAAGAAGTTCCATTAGGTTCACTTTTTCAACTTGGGTTCCACCTAAAATACCAATTAATACCCAGCGTCCATCTGTTTTTATGCTCTTTAGGTTTTTCTCCCAGTAGGATGCACCGATGAAATCGAGAATAACGTCTACACCTTGGTTATTTGTAGCTTTAAGAACTTCTTCCTCGAATGATTGTTCTTTATAATTAATGCAAATATCTGCTCCCAGTGAGCGGCAGAAATCTAACTTATCTTGTGAACCGGCTGTAGTAATGATTTTGGCTTCCGTCATTTGTTTGGCTAGTTGGATAGCTGCAGTACCTACACCACTCCCCCCAGCATGAATTAGTACAGTATCTTGATCAGTTAATTCTCCTAACCAAAACAAAGTTTGATATGCTGTTAAGAATACTTCTGGAATAGCCGCAGCCTCTTCAAATGAAAGTTTATCTGGAACCTTTATTGCCCTGTCAGCTGGCATTACAACGTATTCAGCATACCCTCCTCCATTAACAAGTCCCATTACACGTGTTCCTACTTCGATATTCGCCCCTAGTCCCACTTCCACTACTTCGCCAGACACTTCAATCCCTAATATAGGATTGCTTAAATAGCCAGATTTCCCTTCTCTTGTAACAATATCTGACCTATTGATCGCAGAGGCTTTCACCTTTATTAATAATTCTCCTTCTTGCAACGTCGGTTTAGGAAAATCCTGAAACTGTAACTGTTCTGCTCCCCCAGGTTGTTTTACTACGACTGCTTTCATTTTCCTATCTCCTTTAAAACTTAGTTTTATTAAATTTAGTTACTGTACAACACCACTTTTTCCCGTCTTGAGCATGAGATAAATATTACTCCAATGTAAATTCACAAGCAAATTATTAGATTTAGCTATAATTATTGACTTTTTAACAATCTATTCCTATTGACGTACGGACTAACCGTGAGGGGAATCGGCATACTCTTATCTATTTTTACTTTAACAAATACATCGAAGCCAAAATTCTCGTTACATTGCCATTATAGGAAATCCCTACTTAAATTCCCACTTATTATGAAGATTCATGCATGACCATTGTATTTTGTCACTTACGTACGCTAAACTTTACTATATAAAATTAGGTTCCGTTAACGATGATTTTTATTGAACTTTACCCATGAAAGGTCGAATGGTAATGGATTTTATTGCACCAAACGGAAAGCAATTTAAACAAACATTAATTGCTTTATTTTTAGGTAGTTTTGTTACGTTTGCGGACCTTTATAGTACGCAACCAGTTATCCCTGTAATCGCTGATCAATTTCAAGTATCTCCAGCGACTGCCAGTCTAAGTTTGTCAGTCGCTACTGGTGCATTAGCAATATTTCTATTTTTCATCTCGTTTTTATCTAATAGTCTAGACCGTAAACGAATCATGTTGTTTGCTCTTTTCTTCTCATCTTTACTTTCCATCGCAGTTACTTTTTGCGACAATTTAGTTATCCTTATCATCATCCGAGCATTTCAAGGTGCTATGTTAGCAGGATTTCCTTCTATTGCTATGGCCTATATTAATGAAGAGTTTCATCCAAAAAGTATTGGATATGTTATTGGAATTTATGTTAGTGGGTCAAGCTTAGGAGGATTATCAGGGCGGGTTATTGTTGGTGCGTTATCTGACTATTTCACCTGGAACACAGCCATTGGTTATTTAGGGATACTGAGCTTAATTATTAGCATCTTGTTTTGGGTTATGCTCCCAAAATCAAAACATTTTACAAAAAGCACCTTGCGTATTAAAGGAACACTTTCACCTGTAGTAAGGAGTTTACAAAATCCTTCTCTTTTTCTACTATATTCGAATGGGTTTCTTTTAATGGGAGCATTCGTTACAATATACAACTATGTAGCTATTCCGCTAATGAAGCCGCCATATAACCTAAGTCAAACGCTTGTTGGGTTTCTTTTTATTATTTATTTAACAGGTACTTTTAGTTCTGCGTGGATGGGAAGGCTGGCGGATAAAAATCGTCGCTCTAGTGTCATCTTATCCGGCATTCTGTTGATGATAGCTGGAGCACTTTTCACTCTATTCACGCCATTAGTAATAAAGGTTCTCGGTCTTGCTTTATTCACTTTCGGATTTTTTGGCGCTCACTCTGTTACAAGTGGCTGGGTTGGAATATTAGCTGATAAAAGCGAAAAAGCACAGGCTTCCTCCCTATATCTACTATTTTATTATGCAGGGTCTAGTGTCGTTGGTTCTCTCGGAGGCGTATTTCTGGGATTATATGGTTGGAAAGGTGTCATTAGTGTTGTAGCCGTCTTATTAATCGTTGCTATTACTTCTACCATCAAAGTGAACAAGTTAATTACTAATATTTTAGATCAAAGAAAAGTTTCATAGTTTGGATATATAAAGAATCGCCTTTCATTTAAATATATGGAGACTCCATATATTTGAATGAAAGGCGATTCTTTTTCTTAACTATCTCTAAACTTTTTTTACTTTTTCCTCCTACCAATAAAGAACATTATTAATCCAAATAGGATTGCTCCTCCGACCCAAACCCAAGTAGGTACTGTTGATTCTGTTGCAGCAGTTGGAAGCTTTGTTTCATTTTTTTCTACATATTGTTCTACATCTTTATTAGCTATTTTGAAGGTTTTCGAAGTTGTAACCTTACTATCTCCAGCGGTTCCGTCCATCGTCAAAGTGTAAGTACCATCATCTAATGTATCATGCCCCCATTGCATAGGGAATCTTATCCATGAATTGGGAGCCATTTTAAATGGACCATATCGACCACTAAACAATTCTTCACCAGATTGATTGGTTACGGTATAATTACCACTAACATTCTCCTCGATTTTATTCGCATCATTAAGCATTTCTATATACACTTGTGCGGTGTCTGCATGAAATCCACTCTCGCCAAATAAATAATTGGATGGCACCTCTTCTAGAAAATTTAATTGAAGTGCAATTGCATATACAGTTTCAGTTTTAAGAATAAAATTTGCTGTTCCTTTTTCGACCTCTTGCGCCTTTTCTGTTTTCTCCCCTTGCATAGTAAATAATAGTCCACCGAGAGCATTTTCCCCTTTCACTTTTGGAGTGTTTACCGCTATAGGAACTTCTATAGCAGAATGAGGGGAAACCGTTACACTGCCTTTTACATCAATATATTCCGCCAATCGCACAGCATCATCCAATAGCCTCGTATTCTCGGAGCCAGCCTCCTGCTCATACATCATTCCACCAGTAGGACTCGTAAATGCATTAGCTGGAGTGATTGTCACCGTTACATCCTTATCCTCATTATTTATAATTTTCACTTTCAAGTTCAACTTCTCTCCCGGATTAACGGATAAATCAAAGTATCCTTTTGTTGCTTTATGTTGATTGTCAGGATAAATTGGTTCAATTGTTAGGGGAGGTTCTTGTGCACGAATATTAGAATAATCGAAACAACTGAGTAAAATGATAGTAATGAGATAAATAAATGTTTTTACGAAAGAAGCTTTTTTCATTATTTAACACCTCATCGTTATAGTGCCCGAAAAAGTGCAAAATAAAAGGGTAAAAGCTCACGTATCTTGGATCAAGCCTCTGAACAACTAATACCGCCACACTACTACAGTTTCCCTGCTCTTGACGTTAACTTCCATAGAACATTTTCTCACATACGAATACTTTACAAATTTCCATATAAAAAAGCCCCGACTAATTTTAGTCAGGGGAAATAGCAATTATTTATTATTAAGGTCCAGAAGTAATCGAAACTGTGATTGTTGACTCATAAGTTCCAGCCTTCACATGCTTAGGAAGAAGTGTTAATTTCAGTGATTCCTCCGCAAACGACACATCATAAGTTCCCATTCCTTCGTCAACAGGTGCCGAAAGAATTTCTACACCATCGCTGCTATCAATAAATCCACTTAATTTGTTTATATTTCCTGCAGGATCCATACTCTCCGTATCTTGTGCAGTTACGGTCGCTAGAGATTCAAGAGATAAAGAATGGAGTGGGAGTTTATTCGAATCTATATCTGTACCACCAACTAGTTTAAATTGGTCTGCTTTTACCTTTACATGCCAACCTAAGCCTGAACCAGTTGAATCTGAAACGGTAAAGTTATTTATTTTTGAATAGGAATATTTTGTTGCTCCATCAAGAGTCACTGCTGAAAATGCTTCAACTCCAACTGTTGATGGTGTCATTGATAGTGATCCACCAGTAATTGTTGGTCCAGCTGCTTCTACATAGTTAGTAGCTCCAAAAGCACTAACAACCAATCCTAACGTTGCAACACTTACTGCTGCTTTCTTAAAAATGTTCTTCATTTTATTTTCCCCTCTTTTTTTCACTCGATCTATTGCAACATTACTGTTTTTGTGCATAAAAAAATCCCTCCAAAACAAAATTAATTGCATCGGAAGAATCTTGAATTCGACTCATAATAGAGTTTTCATTCTCCATTCTTCAGCAACCCAGCCACCATAGTAAAAAACCTTAGGTCTGTTGACTTTGCGTCATCGTCTTTCAACGACTTTGCCTTTTTTAAAAACAGGAGCGAAAGTAATGACTCTATTTATCTATGTCGTATATTTTCGTTCGCCGCTCTCTGAAACTTATATTACATTGTTATGTAATGAAAAGATAGAACTAAAATTTTTCCATATTACCGTAAGAATGGAAAAGCAACAAATACGTCGATATATTCAAGGACTTTCTACAAAATAATTATTTTCTATGACTATTGTAAACATGTAAAAGCAAAAAAAGAGACAGCACTCCGCCACCTCTTTGATTATTATATTGGATTGGAGGGGTTATTTTACCGACACGTTAAAAGATTTGTTACAAATTGCTTTTAGAATAAACAGTTTTTCATCTAACGACAACATTTTCCAGCATTTCGCACGGATTTTCATTTTCTTTTCTCCTTTCAAATATTTTTATTAGCTATCTATTATAGTAGTTAGTAGTAAATTCGACTTTCTTCTATCTCGTTCTATTTATTATTTTATACCTCCATTACAAGAAAACAAACAAGATAACTTCTACAAAACCCCATAAAAAAATGCTTTATCCGCCAGTATTCCCTAGCGAAAAAAGCATTTTTTACGGAAAATCCTCAAGCTTTCACTGTTTTTGTCAAAAATTATTTCTCTATCTAGTCATTCCGTTCAAACTTTTGTAATAATTGCAAAAAGTGATGAAGAATTCTTGCCGTTAACCCCCAAATGACTTTATCTCCGTAATAATAGAAGTGTTCTTCCATGTTACGGGCTTGCCACTCGTAATCGACCCCTCCAGGAATAACGTGAAATGGAAAGTTCTGTTCTGGTTCCATTTTGCACTTAATGCTATATATATCCGGCTCAACCTTTTGAAGATATGATAGCGGTGTAGTAAACAATTCTCCCACCTCTGCATCATTAGGTTTCAAATTGTCTAGCTCTGTTGTAATTGTTCCAAAGTATGGATAGATGATTGTTCCGAATGGAGAAACGACATAATCAAGCGGAGTTACATCCTGAATTTCTTGTTCAGTAATTCCCAGTTCTTCCATTGTCTCCCGAATAGCCGCAGCCTTTTCATTCTTATCGGTTTTGTCTACTTTTCCACCTGGAAAACAGATTTCACCCGGTTGCCTTCTTAATTCCATTGCCCTTACTTCAAATAAAACATGAAGTTCATTTTCCACTTTGATAAGCGGTAAAAGAACAGCAAATTTGGCATAGCTTTCACTGTCAATAATTTGAGGTTTTCTATCTTTTAGTTGATTTGTGACTTTGTTCCAATCCAACTCATCACCACCAATTCATTGCTATACTACTATTTTAGCGTTTTTTTACTTTTATGTAAAAAAGCTTTCTAATAAGGTCCACCTTATTAGAAAGCTTTTCTGAAGAATTTAGAGAGTTAACGCAGCAAGTCCTGCTTCATTTAAGATGTTCCATGGTTTGTTAAAGTGTGGTTGAAAGAAGAAGTCCACAAAACCTAATTCTTCTACTGTCATTTCTTTTTGAATACAAACAGATAAAGTATTAATTGTTTGCGTCATATCTGCTTTTGAAATGATTTGTGCTCCTAGTATTCTTCTAGTAGATTCCTCAAAAACAAGCTTTAACTTTACTTGTTCAAAAGTAGGCATAAATTCTGGACGGTTATTTTCGATAATATCAACCGTTTTATAGTCAAGTCCTGCTTGTTTTGCTGTGACTTCCGTTAATCCTGTGGAAGCCATATTGTAATCATATATGTGAAGACCTGAGGTTCCTTGTGTTCCCATATATCTTACTTTCGGTTCAATAATATTATGAGCAACGATTGTCCCCATTCTAACTGCATTTGTTGCTAATGGAATATACATATGCTTTCCAGTTGGATTATATGAAACAGCACAACTATCTCCAGCAGCATATATATCCTTATCACTTGTTTGCAAGTATTCATTTACTAAAATAGCACCGTTATCTAGCATATCGACTTTCCCTTTTAGAAGTCCTGTATTAGGTTTAAAACCTACGCAAAGAATAACGAGATCTGTTTCAAGCTCCCCCTTCGTTGTCATTACTCTTGAGACATTACCATTTTCCCCTTCAAATTTTGTAACTGTCTGATTGAGGGCAAGTTGTATATTACGGCGTGTAAATTCCTCCTCGACTATATCTGTAAACTCTTTATCAAGGTATTTGTTTAAAATTCGATCTTCGCCATCTATCAACGTCACATTCTTGCCATCTAATTCAAATGCTTCAACAAGTTCCACGCCAATATATCCTGCACCTATAACCGTGATGTTTGTTGCGTTCTTTGCCTTTTCGATAATCGTATTTGCTTGATGAAAGTTTTTACATAAAAGGATGTTTTCCAAATTAATTCCTTCTATTGGAGGAATTACAGGCCATGAACCAGTAGACATGACAAGTTTATCATAATGATCCTCTTTTACTTCTCCTGTTGTCATATCTCTTGCAATAACCTTTTTTTGTTCCGTGTCTATTTCTAATACTTCATGCTTCATATTCATCGTAACTCCGAGAGATTCTAGCTCTTCTGGTGAAGAATAAAATAATTCATTTGGGTTTTGTGCTACTCCACCAACATATAGGGCAATACCACAAGATAAAAATGATACATTATCATTTTTTTCATAAACAGTAATAGATGCATCTTTATATAAACTAGCCATATTTTTAACTGCAGCTGTTCCTGCATGTGTACATCCGACAACGATAATTTTCATAAGAGAAAACCCCTTTTTTAATTGTGAATTACTTCACATTAACATGTGAAATTGTTCACAAATTATTTTATGTGTTAAGTATATAACAAGCTTTTATAGAATACAAGAGTTTTTTGTGAAATCATTCACATTCATTTCCGTTCTTATAAAACCATTCATAAATAGTAATATATGTTATAATTTTACTGACGCTACCATAGAGTAAAAAGTGATTAATTTACTTTAAGAGAGGATTTGAAAATATGTTTGGAAAAGTAGCAGCAGATGTACTTGGTTTAAGTGATATTGGATCGGTTATTAAGCCGCAAGATTATGACAAGGTTGATTCTGATGATTACATTATGCACGAAGATGGCGAAAAAATTTATTTTCTTATTAAATCAAAATCCGACGAATACTGTTTTACAAACAAAGCATTGATTCATCTGGATGGGACAAGTGCTACTAGTAAAAAGAGAACACTTCGCCGTTTTGATTACCATCTCTACCGCATCTCTAACGTACTTCTAGAAACAGCTGGAACTGTTGATTTAGATGTCGAAATTAAATTTAAGATTGGGTCTGAAGTTTATTCCATTGATGTACATAAAAAACATCTAGAAGAAGTGAAAGATCTGTATAAATCTCTCATTAAAATTGCTGAAATTACACATGATAACGAAATTTATACAAACTATGCAAAAGACAGTCTTCACCATGCGTCTTCTACTCTTAGTCAGGTAAGAACGGAAAATGTAGATGTCGTTAATCAATTTAAAGAAATTAACAAACTGGCTTTTGATTGGCTATCCGATACGAAAAAACAATATAGTTTAAAAGATTATGGTTTTGTGTTTGAAAAATATATTCATAATTAAGAAGAAAAGCGGAAGCGGCTTGACCAGCCCCGACAAGCATAAGCCGAGCATCCCGGAAAGGCGCGCTTTTTGCCTTTTTGGGATGCTTGACTTATGACCTCGAGGGGCTAGCCGCTGGAGCTGGACAAAGAAAAGCGGAAGCGGCTTGACCAGCCCCGACAAGCATAAGCCAAGCATCCCGGAAAGGTGCGCTTTTTGCCTTTTTGGGATGCTTGGCTTATGACCTCGAGGGGCTAGCCGCTGGAGCTGGACAAAGAAAAGCGGAAGCGGCTCGAACAACTCCGATAGAAAAAATATTCATAAGAAGGAAGCCAACCTAATAACACTAGGTCAGCTTCCTTTTTCGTTTTCCGCATTCCAACTTTTGATATCATCATCTTCAATTATTCCTAATGTAACATCCGCGATATTAGGATTATCTCTTAGCATATCTTGGACCCGGAACTTAATGTCATCTGCTTCCGATAAAGCCAACCCTTTACGCAATTCAATATATGCTTCGACATGGTAATTCCTTCCTTCCTGGAGAATTCGAAGCTTATTAATATCTGTTACATCCTCGTCTCCTAGAATAATCTCCGCAACTTTATCTTCAATTTCTTTCGGTGCTGCTACTCCAATTAAGCCAACCATATTATCGTAACCAACACGAAAGGCCACTCCAACCATTAAAAATCCGATAATAATTGTTACAACCCCATCCAACAAATCAAAATTCGAAAAATACGTAACAAGTACTGCTATTAATGCCAATACTGCCCCTGTTACAGCTACCATATCTTCATAAAAAACAAGTCTTGTCGGTGGAGATGCTCGTTTAAGATTTCGAAACGTTCCCATGAAAAAGCCCTCTGATCCTACTGCTTCCCCTGCTTCTTTGTTAATTTCTTTCATCACTTTTACTAAAATTGTACCATCAATTACAATATTTAATCCGAGAACAACAAGGTTAAGCCAAATCCCCTCCACCTCTGCAGGGTGCTGAATAAGATGCCATCCCTCTAAAACAGTCTCATAAGCCATAATGGAAACAATAATAACAGCTACCATACAAAATAAATTGATAACCCGACCAAATCCAGTCGGAAAACGGGCAGTCGGTTTCTTTTCCGAGAGTACACTTCCTGTAAAAACAAAACCTTGGTTTAATGCATCTGCCAAAGAATGCATGGCTGTTGCAAACATCGCTCCGCTTCCACTGAAAACATACGCTACTGCTTTTGCAATAGCCAGAAAAGCATTTCCTATCATTGCATAGAGGGATGATTTATTTCCTTTTTTTATTAATTCCCATAGTGATTCCGATGAATCCAAAGTAAACGACCTCCTATCCTTTATTTATCGATTTTGATTAGTTTACCCTGCATTAACAATTAGTATTATCAACGAATACGCTTCCCTTTTCTATATGAAAGCAACGGTGTAAAGAAGGTGATGAAGGTGGAATGTAATATAGATTTCCTTTCTTTTATCTCATTCAAGTGGAGAAATCAGGAGAACACGCTGATAAAAGGTTTAAGCACTACTATACACCCCAAATCAGAAGGCACATCAACAAAAGGATTGATAACATTTAGAATTTTTAATATTATTAACTCAACATTACTACTTTACAACTAAAGGAGAAGTTCATGCTGAATCAAAAACAAGTAGAAGAAATAAAAAGTCTTCAACAACAATGTGAAACATTTGAAAATATTGAACTGAAATTGAATTGGGATATGCTACGTAATCGAGAAAATGATGACGATGATTTTCTTCATTATGAAGAAGGAAAACTCGTTGGTTTTTTAGGATTATACGGTTTTGGGGAGTCGTATGAATTATGTGGAATGATACATCCACAGGTTAGAAGAAAAGGAGTATTTACCTTGCTATTTAATAAGGCAATTACCTCTTTAAAGCAAAGGAATGTAACAAAACTTTTAGTCAATGCTCCTGCATCATCTCTATCAGCACAAAGGTTTTTGTCGTCCATTCCTGCAAAATACGACTTTTCTGAATACCAAATGAAATGGAATGAACAATCTTTAGAAACAGGAAATCAAGAAGTGATCCTACGAAGTGCGAAGTCGGAGGATGATTCCTATATAGTAAACCTAGATGTAATTTGTTTTAATGTACCAGAGAAGGACGCAAAAGCATTTGTAGAAATAGGAGAAAAAGAAGAACAAATCCGTTACATTATCGAAAGGAACGGAAAACAAGTAGGAAAAATACAAGTCCAGCGTGAAAATGGTGAAAGCTATCTATTCGGTTTTGCCGTTCACCCTGATTTTCAAGGAAAAGGTATTGGAAGAGTAGCGTTAGCACAAACAGTAAAAATAGAGGCAGAGCATACAAGAAAAATATACCTAGAGGTTGCAGTAAAAAATGCGAACGCACTCAAGCTTTACGAATCTACTGGTTTTGTGACGTATCAAACACAGGATTATTATCAATATCCACTATAGGAGCCTGTCTGTCTAAACCAGACGGCTTTTTATTTTTTGTAAAAAACATGTCGAACTTCCAAGTCGTCATTTATTTCGATAATACCATGAGAAAAATACGGCATCTTCCGCTTGTCTGTCGGTGACCCTGGGTTAAATAGTAAAATTCCATTCATATAACGTAGAAATGGGATGTGAGAATGCCCAAATACAATTATGTCTACATTTTCTCCTTCAAATGCTTCTAATGCTCTTCTTTCTGTCGTTTTTCCTTTTCCGTGCCCATGTACTACACCGATACGTAAGTCATTTACCTCTATCGTTGTTTTTAACGGAAAAAGCTCTTTGAGATCTTCTCCATCCACATTACCTATTACCCCAATGACTTCTCCATACTTTTTAATACTTTCGTAGACATCAACAGTTTTCCAATCTCCGGCATGAATTATTAAGTTACACTCTTTCAAGTCACTTATTAATTTTTCTGGAAAGTCTTTACCTTTCTTCGGCATATGTGTATCAGATAAAACAACAATCTTCACTAATACTCTCTCTCCCTTCTATTCCTTCTCCCTTTCATTTTCCCCAACTTCTCCAATGAAATCTCGATTCGATGCTAAAAATACGTATTATTTATATTTTACATTATCGATTATGTATTATTTTTCTATAATTCAACCCAATAAAAAACAGTCAAACCGTATTTAGGCTGACTGTTTTTTGTATCCTTTTTGTTTTTTCATCACGAATCAACTATTATTTATTTTGTAGTATTAGTATTCTAATTTAGTCATTTTTGCTGATTGAATCAATGATAATAACGCGTTATTATCATTTTTTTGCAGAAGGTCAATAACTCTACTTCCGACAACGACGCCATCACACACACTCGAAAGTTCCCGAACGTGCTCTGGTTGTGATATACCGAAACCTGCTAAAACCGGAACAGGACTAATTGCTTTTAATTTTTTCAAATGGTCCTCGATTGTCGTATCGAACCCTTCCCTCGCTCCAGTAGTTCCATTTATTGTAACTGCATATAAAAAGCCTTCGGAAAGTTTGGCTATTGCTTCTAAGCGAGAAAGTGGACTTGTTAATGTTGCTAGTTGAATAAGTGCGACACCGGCTTCTTTCAATTGTGGTCCAATAAGGTCGTAATGTTCCATTGGAAGGTCCGGAATAATAAGAGCATCTACTCCCGCTTCTACACAATCACTTACAAACCGTTCTATACTATAATGGAAGATAGGGTTCATATACGTCATGAAAATGATCGGAATCTTTACTTCCCTTCTTCGCAGTTTAAGATGGTCGAAAATCGAGCTTAATGTTGCACCTGATTGAAGCGCTCTTTTTCCTGCTTCCTGGATAGTTGGACCATCAGCAACAGGGTCAGAAAAAGGGATACCAATTTCAATTGCTGTTGCTCCATAATTTTCTAGTTTTAACAACTGATCTGTTAAATTCTCGACTCCCCCATCACCGGCCATAATGTAAGGAACGAATACCTTATCACCATTTTCTAAAACTTTTATGAATGTGTTTTCTAAAAATGCTCTACCCATTAATTTCTCCCCCCATCAATGACTTTACTGTTTCTACGTCCTTATCCCCACGACCAGATAAACAAATGACGATACTTTCTTCTTTGCTTTTCGTTTCTGCTAGCTTTACTGCATATGCGACAGCATGCGAACTTTCTAGTGCCGGGATGATCCCTTCTGTTTGGGATAATAATTTAAATGCAGCTAATGCCTCTTCGTCCGTAATTGAGTGATACTGCACTCTTTCTATTTCTTTCAAGTAACTATGTTCAGGTCCAACACCTGGATAATCCAAACCAGCTGATATGGAATGCGCTTCTTGTATTTGCCCATGATCGTCCTGTAGTAAATACATCATCGAGCCGTGCAGAATACCAACAGACCCTTTTGTTAATGTTGCTGCATGTTTATCCGTATCTACTCCGGAACCAGCAGCCTCCACTCCATACAATTCCACTTCTTCATCCTCTACAAATGGATAAAACATTCCCATCGCATTGCTTCCGCCCCCAACACAGGCAACAATGGCATCTGGAAGACGGTTTTCTTTTTCAAAAAATTGCTGTTTTGTCTCGGTTCCGATAACACTTTGAAAATCGCGGACCATTTTGGGAAAAGGATGTGGTCCGAGAACAGACCCCATAATATAGTGGGTATCTTCTACATTGGAAACCCAATAACGCAAGGCTTCATTAACTGCATCTTTTAGTGTTGCACTACCTTGTGATACACCAACAACTTTTGCCCCGAGTAGCTCCATGCGAAATACATTTAGCTTTTGGCGTTTAATATCTTCTTCCCCCATAAAAACGACACATTCTAAATCAAGTAGTGCACAAACGGTTGCTGTTGCAACACCATGCTGCCCAGCACCTGTCTCTGCTACGACTTTCTTTTTTCCCATCCGTACAGCTAAGAGTGCCTGCCCAATCGTATTATTAATTTTATGTGCACCTGTGTGATTCAAATCTTCCCGTTTCAAATAAATTTTTGCACCATTGACCTTTTCTGTAAGATTACTAGCAAAATAGAGTGGATTTTCCCGTCCAATATAGTCTTTCAAATAGTAACGAAATTTCTCTAAAAATGTTTCGTCTTGTATTGCTTCATCGTAAGCCTCTTCTAATTCCAAAACAGCATTCATTAAAGTCTCTGGAACGAAACGACCTCCAAATTGTCCAAAAAGCCCTTTTACATCAGGTTGTGCATAACTCATATTATTTCCTCCTTCTCGACATTTTCCTTTTTCACCGCTTTTACTTTTGAGATAAAACGTTTGATTTTATTAGGATCCTTCTCCCCATTTGTTTCAACACCGCTTGATACATCGACCATATAAGGAGAGCTAATATCTATTGCTTCTTCCACATTTTCTTCATTTAATCCGCCTGCTAAAATTAATGATTGTCTTTTATTTTGTATACTTTTCGTAAGCTTCCATTCAAAACTTGTGCCATTGCCACCATGATACTTACCAATGCCGCTATCTAAAAGGAAGTATTTCCCTTTATAATTCTCTACCTTTAGTAAATCTGCTTCCTCTTTTACACGGAAAGCCTTGATATAAGGAACTTTTAGCGACTCACAAAATTCTGCACTTTCCTCACCATGAAGCTGAACAAAATCTAGGCCTGCTATTTTCGCTGTCTCTTCTAGCTCTTGTTTGGAACTGTTCACGAAAACTCCTATTGTCAATATGCTTTTAGGAAGCTTTTCCGTTATTAATCTCGCCTGTTCTACTGTCACTTGACGACTACTTTTTGCAAAAACAAACCCTAGCGCATCAGCCCCTGCTTCTATAGCTGCCTTGGCATCTTCCAACTTTTGAATACCACAAATTTTTACTTTGGTCACTCTCTTACTCTCCTTTCTTCACATGAAAGGATTGAAAAGTTTTTGAAAGATTTTCACTTCTCATTAGTGTTTCACCAACTAGTATCGCTCCCGCACCAGTAGCTGCTGCCCGCTCTGCATTCTCCCTTGATTGAAAGCCACTTTCGCTAATAATAACAACATCATGTTCTCGTGCAAGTGCCGCAAGTTTTTCGGTTGTACCAAGATCTACTTCAAATGTTTTTAGATTTCGGTTATTTATGCCAATAATCTTTGCACCAATAGAGAGTGCTAGTTCCATTTCTTCTTCATCATGAATCTCTAACAGTACTTCAAGACCCAGTTCTACTGCCTTTTTATATAATTCTCTCAATCTACCTTCATCGAGCGCTGCCGCTATAAGCAACACTACGTTCGCCCCTGCATCTTTCGCCCGTTCGATTTGTATTTCATCGATAATAAAATCTTTACAAAGAATTGGAAGTGATACCGCTTCTCTTACAGATGCTAGATCTTCCATTGTTCCTTTGAAAAACGGGGTATCTGTTAATACAGAAATAGCACATGCACCATGCTTTTCATATAACTTTGCTTGTTCTGCTGGAATTACCTCTGTTTTAATATCACCTTTTGATGGCGAAGCTCGTTTGATTTCGGCAATAACCCGTAGATGTTCAGATGATTTTACCGTTTCAAACAAACCTTTTTCTGGTGTAAAAGCTCTATTTAAAGAAGAGAACCCACTTTCTTGTAGTTGTATTATTTCCTTCTTTTTCTCATCAATAATTTTATCTAGTATTGTTGGCATTTAAATCACCTGCTTTTGTTTATTTTTACTGTATAAGACTAATTGCTCGAGTCTTTTATAAGCTTCACCTGATTCAATCGTCTCTCTTGCAAGTTTGACACCTTCTGCTATTGTCGTCACTTTTCCATTTGCAAATAAGGCAATCCCTGTATTAAAGAGCACTGTATCTAAATGTGGACCGTTCTTTCCTTTCAATACTTCCAATAGAATTTTTGCATTTTCCTCTGCATCGCCACCGCGTATTTCACTGTTTTCATAATGCGGTAATCCAACTTCTTCTCCTGTTAATGTAAAAGCTGTTATATTCCCTTTATCAAGCAGTACAAGGTGATTTTCACCTGCTAAGGATGCTTCATCCATGTAACCTGCACCGTTTAAGACAATCGCTCGTTTTGTTCCTAGTTCATGAAGAACATTTGCCATCTTCTCGAGCATATCTCTGCGGTAAACACCGACCAATTGTGTTTCTAGTTTTACTGGATTTGTTAGAGGCCCAATAAGATTAAAAATAGTTGGTATCTTCAAATCCCTTCTTACCTTCATCACTTTTTTCATACCAGCATGAATATGTGGAGCAAATAAAAATGCAATTCCGTTATCTTCTATTAACTCTTCTACCTCTTGTTGACCAAAATCCAACCCTACACCTAATTTTTCTAATACATCGGCACTTCCAGTTTTACTCGACACACTTCTATTTCCATGTTTCGCCATTTTCACTCCAGCTCCAGCAAGTACAAATGCTGAAGTAGTACTTATATTAAAGCTTTGCGAACCGTCTCCACCTGTTCCGCAATTATCCATTACGTTCGTTAAACGGGAAGACATCGGTAATGCTTTTTCTCTTAACACTTCTACTAAGGAAGCCATTTCCTCTACTGATTCGCCTTTTATTTTTAACGCTGTAAGGAATGACGCAATCTCACTGTCTGATGTTTCTGGTACAAACATTTCTGTTACTGCTCTTCTCATCTCTTCTCGACTCAATGAATTACCGTTAGATAGCATTTGTAAATAAGCTTTCATGGTTATTCTCCTCTCTCAACTTAAGCTTAGTGAAATTTCCTTTCGGTAGGTGGTTTTCCTCATGGATAGATTCGTTCAACCTACCAGCAGTTACCTCTTATTTACTTCCTCAGTTTCTCTAATTTTTGAGGTGAAGAAGTATTTCCCGTTAAATGTGGGAGAAAATTTTTCAAAAGTTTTTTTCCTGACACTGTTCCAATTGATTCCGGGTGAAATTGCAATCCATAAAGGGGAGCTTCCTGATGTTTAATTGCCATAATCTCTCCGTCATCCATTGCAATCGCTGCCTTTGTCAATATCGGTGGCAATGTACCTTTTTCAATTACAAGGGAATGGTACCTCATCACTTCCAATGGCTGTGGTAGATATTGAAATAACCCTCCGCCATTATGTTGGATATTCGACGTTTTTCCGTGTCGGATTTCCTTTGCCTTTGAAATCGTTGCCCCAAATGCTGCTCCAATTGCCTGATGCCCTAAGCAAATTCCGAGAATAGGGATTTGTTCATAGAATTTTTGAATTACATCTATACAAATTCCTGCATCTTTTGGAGTACCAGGCCCCGGTGATAGAACAATTCCATTTGGATCTAATGCAGCGATCTCTTCTATCGTTATTTCATCATTTCTTTTTACAATGACAGATTCACCAAGTTCCTCTAAATATTGATAAAGGTTATAAGTAAAAGAATCATAATTGTCTATAAGCAGAATCATTTTCTCACCTCCAACAATGCTTTCGCTTTATTTAATGTTTCTTCATATTCCTGTTCTGGAACTGAATCGTGAACAATGCCAGCCCCCGCTTGAACATATGCTTTCTCATCTTTTAAAATCATCGTTCGAATTGCTAGAGCAAAATCCAAATTCCCATTAATTCCGATGTACCCGACTGCTCCAGAGTAAGCTCCTCGCTTTACTTGTTCTAATTCATTAATAATTTGCATCGCTCTAATTTTCGGTGCCCCACTTACCGTTCCTGCTGGTAGGCAACTTATTAGCGCATCTAATGCTGTTTTCCCTTGTTTCAATTGCCCTTTCACTTCTGAAACGATATGCATAACATGTTTATATTTTTCAATCAACATGTATTTCGAGAGGTAGATAGAACCAATTTCACTCACTCTCCCTAAATCATTTCTGCCTAAATCGACGAGCATCCGATGTTCCGCTATTTCCTTTTCATCAGAAAGCAATTCTTTTTCAAGTGCCGCATCCTCTTCTGCTGTCACACCTCGTTTTCTCGTCCCAGCGATTGGATTGGTTGTTACGGTCCTCCCCTCTACTTTCACAAGGCTTTCTGGTGAAGTACCGAGGACAATATAGTCTTCAAAATCTATATAAAACATATAGGGAGATGGGTTACTTTTTCTAAGTTCTCGATAAAAAGAAAATGGTTTTCCTTTAAAATCTGCTATCAACCGTTGCGAGAGAACAACTTGGAAGATATCCCCTTCTTCAATATACCTTTTCGCTTTTTCCACCTTGCTCATAAACGCTTGTTTCGTTGTTTGTGATTGAAATTGTAATTTCTCCACTTGTTCCTCTTCTAGATGAACAAGATTTTTTTGAATAGCTGCTTCCATTTCATCTAACACATGCCCTAGATTCTGGCTATTGTTTTGTGCTTTCGTCCATGGATCAACCGCAATTAATGTCACCTTCTGTTCAAGGTGATCAAATACAATCACTTTTTCATAAAACAATAGATCGATATCCGGCATTGCTAATTGGTCTTCGTTTTCTACACCAATTTCTTCATATTGGCAGATGACATCGTACCCGATAAAACCAATTGCTCCTCCGGTAAATGGAAGGTTTGGAACGAAATCGTTTTCCTTTGGAAAGAGCTCCTCTAACACTTCTAAAGGTTTTCCTCTCCTTTCCGTTTTTTCTCCGTCCTGTAAATCTTCAAGGACAATTCTATCTCCATATGCTCTACATTCTAGAAAAGGATCGGAACCTATAAAAGAATATCTACCGGACTGTTCATGTTTCAAGGAACTTTCTAAAAGAAACTTTTTCGTACCTGTTAAGCTTTGAAAAAGGGATATTGGCGTATATATATCACCATTTAGCTCTTTCGTTTCATACCTTATGGCTGTTACAGTCTTCATGCTTCTGTTCCTCCTGCAAAAAAATTTTAAAAACAAAAAAGTCCTCTGCAAACACAAATACTTTGTCTGCAGAGGACGATGCTTATCGCGGTGCCACCTCTTATTGAAATATAGTTTTCCTATACTTCCTCTCTTTTAAGTACTGATAATTAAGTGAAGATTCCAATAATTACGAATGGAAACTATCCCTTACTCCGATACTCTATCCTTTTAACGGCGGAACCCGGACTGCTCTACTTTCCCTTTCAAACAGTCTCTCGTAAGTCCATTCGATATATTCTATCTTGCTAGGTCTCACCACCCCTAACTCTCTGTAAAGAATCAAATATATGTACTCCTCTTACTCAACGATTTAACTTATTCACTTTTTAGGTAACAAAAAAGGGTTTCCTGTCCTTAGAATAAGGACGGGAAACCCGTGGTGCCACCTCGATTGACTACTAATGCAGTCCGCTTTTCTGTATCGGAGCATCTTCGCTCTAATACATGTCTCTTGTAACGATGAGACTTTTCGCTGAAGCCTACTCTCTAAACTGATTTCGGTTCAGAAGCTCAGAAGTCCATTCCCTAAAACATCCACACTAGTTTCCACCAACCACTAGCTCTCTTAAGTGTTTGTAAAAGGTACTCCTCTTCGTCAATGCTAATATCGTTCGTTTATTTGTTATTTATCTTAAAACATATGAATACGTTTGTCAAACATAAATTTTTATAATCTTTGAAATAGTATATGAGTAAGGATCTTTTTTGTTGCATCCAGCTCCAGCGGCTAGCTCGCTATGAAAAAGATAAATTCCCCCTAAAAGCAAAAAGCCTCAAAAAGTGGAAGCGGCTTGGTCAGACCCGACAAGCATAAGACGAGCATTCCAGAAAGGTGCTTTTACCTTTCTGGAATGCTTGGCTTATGACCTCGAGGGTTTAGCCGCTGGAACTAGACAAGCCTTTTGGGCGAATTTCCTATTTTCTTCGCGAGCTGATCGAGCCGCTTCCGCTTTTGTTGCATCCAGCTCCAGCGGCTAGCTCGCTGTGAAAAAGATAAATTCCCCCTAAAGGCAAAAAACGCCTTTTGGGCGAATTTCCTATTTTCTTCGCGAGCTGATCGAGCCGCTTCCGCTTTTGTTCTTAGACGTTTATCATGATGGAATCAATGATTGGTTTGTACCCGATATCCATATAAATTTTATTTGAAGTTGGGTTATCTAGGTCGGTATACAGTGTACAAAAGTCGAAGTCCTGTAAGAGAAGTCTACTTAACTCTGCAACTACAGATGATGCATATCCCTTTTTCCTGTGCTCTTTTGGTGTATAAACAAGATTGACGGTAATCCCCTTGTCCGTTCTTCTTGCACTTCTTGCCATAGAGACGGGTTCTCCATCTACTTCCCAAAGATAAATGGAATTCTCATTAAGCATTTCATTCGCCCGCTTTTTGGCATCTTCTAAGGGAATTGATCGCTCAGGAGTATCCTCAATAAAACCAAGTAGCCAATTTGCTATTAAATCCTGGTGCTTATCTTCCGCTTGCACAAATTTACCGTTGCTTATTGGTATGTCCTTTACTTCAGCAAGCCGATAAATCCTTTGTCTCATATGAACAACGAGACTGCTGTTGTCCCCACTCGTCCAAATTCCAGCAAATCTTTTAGCTGCATTCTTTTCTCCAATAAATCCTGGAATCTCAATAGAACGCTGCTCTGTAATTTCCTTCAACTGCCTGCTAGTTTCAACAAAATCCTCAAATCCATCTCTAAAAGAAACAATTAAATGATGAGGCGGAGTCATAAGAAGAACTCCTTCTAATTCGGAACCGTTCTCAACAAGAATAAACAATGGATTTTCATATTTGTTTGATTCCGCTATTTGATTCAATAAACCAAGTGCTAGGTTATTCTCTGCTTCCTTTTGCATTAAAAACGAATAAGCCTTGTTGTAAAATGCTTTGAACTCCTCATAAACTGTTAATTTTGTCATTTTCATCACCTAAATGATTTATTCTCTACTTAGGAAAGCTATCCCTTCTCTATTCGAAAAAATTCTTTAATAAGCACCAGTTTCAGTTTTTAGCCACTCACATTTCTAAAGTTCTATCTTTAGAAGCCGTTACAAGAGACCCAATGATATAAACAATGAGCGCTAGTAATATCGGAAACACAACTGTATGCACCCCTAGAAAATCTGGTTTAAAAGAGTAGAAAAGAATATAAGAAATCATACCAGTAAGCATCGAAGCTAATGCTCCTTGTCCAGTCCCTTTACTCCAATACAATCCAAGAACAATTGGCCAAATGAATACTGCTTCCAATCCACCGAATGAAAATAAGTTTAGCCAAATAATTAAGTCGGGTGGGCTTAATGCAAACAAAAATACGGCAATTCCAGTAATTGCGGTTACGGTAAAACTAATTGATTTAATTTGCCGCTCTTCTGCATTTTTATTAATAAAATTCATATAAATATCTTTTATGATGGCAGAAGCAACTAAAATTAATAATGAATCAACGGTTGACATAATTGCGGCCATAGGTGCAGCGAGTACAATTCCTGCAAGCCATGGCGGTAGCACTTCTAATGCAAGTGTCGGCATCACTTTATCGGCAATTTCCACTCCTGGAACAACTACTCTTGCCAAAACACCTATTAAGTGCATACCAAGCATGATTGCTCCGACAACAATTGTGCCAATGATTAACGCACGGTGCATCGAACGCGCATTTTTATAGCTCATTGCCCTTACTGCAACTTGCGGAAGCCCAACTACACCAACACCAACCAATATCCAAAACGACGAAACATAAGTAGCGGTTAAGTCTTGATTTGCTCCATACGGAGATAATAAATTAGGGTTCTCCGCTTTTAAATCTGTCATGATTGATTCCATTCCGCCCCCAGCATAAATCGTAGCAATAAGCAGAATTATTGTCCCTCCAAGCATAATTACCCCTTGGATAGAATCAGTAATCGCAACAGCCCGGAACCCCCCTATAATGACATACACAAGAACGGAAACAGCAAAAATAAATAATGCAGTTGTGTAACTCATTCCCGTCAATGACTCTATTAATCTTGCACCACCGACCCATTGCGCGATCATCGCTGAAAATAAGAAAACAATAATACTAATAGCAGCCAGCATTGTTACATAATTATTTTTATATCTTCCTTGTAGGAAGTCTATTAGTGTAACCGCATTATATCGTCTTGACATAATCGCAAATTTCTTCCCGAGAACAAGAAGAACGAAATAGCCAGTTGCTACTTGCGACATAGAAAGAAGTACCCATGATAGCCCATATGTATAAGCTGCACCTGGTCCTCCAATAAAACTACTCGCACTTCCGTATGTAGCGATCATGGTCATCGCAAGAATAAATCCACCAAGCTGTCTACTTCCCAGGAAATACTCCTGTACAAATGAGGAAGACTTCTGGATATGCCGAGCAGAGTAAAATCCTATAATAAAAATAAGAACTAGAAAAACAAGTAATGGCGTAATAACAGCCCAGTTCATTTAACATCACCTTCTTCCTCATCAAACGGGATTTCTTTTAACATCGTTTTCACCACGATGATGACAAGAAGTACCATTAATAAGAACCCGACAACACAACTGTAAAAAAACCATGCAGGTAAACCCCATATGTACTTATACTCGCTAACAGACTTACCTCCAAGCCCATAAGCAAAGCCATACCACCATAAAAAGTTCACCACTGCCAAACTAACCCCTATCCATGCTTCTCGATGGGCTATCCGAAAGCGGTAATCTTTTTTCTCTTTCATCAAGCTTTCCCCCTCCACAAATCACTTTTCTTTTACACCTTACGACAGGTGATGAGGAATTGCAATAAAGTGAAACGTCAATCATTGGGGTTTTTTCTATTCCCACTGATTATTAACCCCGTTCTACTGTCACGAAGCTTCACTTCACAGTGGATACTTACTTAAACTTAACCGACAGTACGAACCCAATTAGTTCAACTAAACCTCGCTATCACATCGGTAAATTTCACTGTATCTCACCAATCGGTCATTTACGGACAGTTAACCTTTATGACCAGTACTATTTCAATTCATTTAAGGTTTTGATGATGAAGAGGTTACTGTCCGTTAATGCGGGATAAAATGACAGCCACTCAAAAATGCCCGAACATCCAAAAATGTCCGGGTTTCATACATTCACGTACGAGGTTTTGTTTTTTCTACTTTCTTATTTTTATCTTGCGTTAGTTCAGAAGAAAACTCGCTATCTGTTAAGGATTTAACACTTTGCTTGCCTGCTTTTGTTTTTCTATTTCTTTTTGTCATGGTAATCTCTCCTTTCATATCTTATTTTTTGAAAGAAGTAGTGCAGTTATTCTCTTCATGTAGGAATATTTTTTCGTGTGGTTACAGTGGGTGTCATCTTTTTCATAGGAAAAGATATTAGTGAGGAAACTACTTTCATACATATTTTTCATTGTAAGATGGACAAATACTTTATGTACTGTATGCAAAAATAACAATTAGCAAAAAGATAAATAACAATAAAAAACCATAACTACGAATCCAATTAATCATTTAAGCATCCCTTTCCGTAAAGAAATATAGTGAAAAAGACGACACTGGCTGGGTATCGTCTTTTCCTAAGGGCAAAAGGGTTTTTCATGAATCATTCTCCAAGATAGAGGGGGAATCTCTATTTATTGTTAATGAGAATGATTTTCAATATCATTTTAATCGTTTCAAAATAATCTGTCAACATATTCTACAACAATACTAGTAAATTTTTTATACTCTGTGCTAAAATTAAAAATATTCGATATACTTTGTTCGGTTTAGTTACCATTTTTTTCAAAATAATTCATTCTTTTGAAGTATATTGATGAACAGCAATTACCATTATCTGCTAGCAAAAAAAGGAGCAGGTCAATCAAATACAACAAGGTTTTCAGGAAAATGGAGGAAATACTATGGAAACGTTTGTGCAAAACCTTTTAAAAGAATCTGAGAAGTCTTTCTCGGGTTGGGATTTTAACTACATTTCAGAGACTGGAAGAATGGACAATGAGCCATTATCTTGGAGTTATACAAGTATTATTCTATCTTATCTTTCTACATCAAATGCTTTACTTGATATGGGTACTGGCGGCGGAGAATATTTATCGCTATTGTCTCCCCTTCCCTCTAAAACAATAGCAACAGAAGGATACAAACCGAATGTGCCGATAGCAAAACAGCGACTTGAGCCACTTGGTATAGATGTATTTGAAGTAACAGATGATGAAAACCTTCCATTTGCAGACGAAAGTTTCGACCTCATTATTAACCGACACGAGTCTTATTCACCTAATGAGGTATACAGGATTTTAAAGAATAATGGCGTATTTATCACACAGCAGGTGGGCGGAAAAGATTTAATTGACTTGAACTTTGCTTTAGGTGCGTCAGAAGATACTGAATTTGCTCATTGGAATCTATCCTATGCGAAAAAGCAGTTAGAGGATGCCCATTTTACAGTACGAAAAAGTCATGAGGAATTTCCATATAGCCGTTTCTATGATATTGGGGCACTTGTGTACTATTTAAAAGCAATTCCTTGGCAAATTGAGGATTTTTCAGTAAAAAGGTATGAAAATTCACTCCTAAAGCTTCATGAGAAAATAAAACGAAATGGATACATTCAATTTGACTCCCATCGTTTCTTCCTCTCCTGTATTAAAAAGCAAGGCTAACTATCTGTGTCTAGCCTTGCTTTTTTCCTTCTTCTATTAGTAGTAATATCGGCATATCTAAAAAAGAAGTAAGTCAGAGTGAAAATCGCGATAGCAGCTAATTCTAAATTTAGATAGTATTGAAGGCCTTCTCCGAACAAAGAAAGTGCCGTATTCGCCTCCGGTGGACCTGAAAGAAAAAAGTAATTCGAACCTAGCCATTGATTGATAAAAAAAATGGGAACAGCCATCACGTTTAACGTGATGATCCCATAAAGAACAGACCTTAGTTGCAGAGTGTAACGGCGGCTGTAAAATAAATACACGACCATTAACGGAATGGCCATATGGTGAAGAAAAAATTTAAAGTATCGATAATGAGGAAATTCAAAAAGTAAGTCAGGTGTTACTAAAGCTAAAATTGGTGGAAAAAATCCTATATACAAATAAAAATAAAATATCCATTCACTTCGTTTCCAAAATAAGAAGATTCCTAAGAAAGTACTAAAAGAACATAAGTGCAGTGGAATATAAGACCTTGCATCCCATACTCCGTAAGAAATGGACCAAACTTGATAGGAAACCTCAGAAACGAGAAGGACGACTACTAACATATGTCCCGTTATTTTCTCGAATCTCCCTTCTCTTCTTAACCGTTCTTTATTTAGGAACAAGATAAAGAAAAGAACAAAAAATACGGCCAGTGCTCCAAAATGAGAAGAAGAGAATAATGTAAAGGTCATCATATTTTCAGGTGTAAACATACGACTCCTCCTTTACAAATAATGTTAAGCTTCGAATAGGAGACTCCTCCTATTTATATTCCATAGAAACTCCACTTTTCCTAGTCCATTCTATATCTAAAAAATATTGATGTAAAAATACGGAAATTATGTTAAAATTCAAAATTAGATAAATAATTTAAATTCGGAGGATCCTTATGAGACAGAAATTAAAAGCTTTTGTCCTCCCAATTTTCATCATGATCATTGGGATTTCAGCACTATTTATACATCAATTATTCGAAGTGAAAAAGACACCACAAGAAAACTGGAGCCGCTCTCTACCGCTTGATTACGCTTCAGATGAAAAACCGCTTTTTTTCCTTCAAGATAAAAATTTATTCATTTCTAATAAAAATAAAATAGAACATTTTAGTGTTCAGGATGGATTAACAATAGAAAAGGTTAAAGATATTCCTACAAAGGTAACAAGAGGCTATCCATTTTGGACGGACGGTTCACAAACTATTATGATCAAAGATAGCAACTTAGTAAGTACAAAGAATAATAAAGATACGGTACTTGATAATAACGTCACTGGAATAGCTATTCATCACTCTCATATTATTTATTGGAAAAACGAAAAAGCTTATACACTTAATCTTGAAAACCAAACATCTAAGGAGATTCACCAATTCGAAAGTGAGATTCATAATGTATACATAGCAGACGATGGCAGTGCAATTTTTGCGGTTATGAAAGATGATGTGCATGCATCCTTATACTATTTAGATGAAACAGGGAGTGTTCTAAAGGACCCATTTTTTACTATTAGTCAATCACCAAATGACCGTGTAGAGGGACTAGTTTTCTCTAAACAAAATGACACTCTTCATCTTTTATACAACCACCAATCAAGAACGCAGGGAACAATAGCTTATAAGATTAACAAATTGTCTGTCTCCCTTAATGACGATAAGGATAGTAATATAAAACCACAAGAGGTAAGCTTTTTAAATGAAGAATCTAATGCAAAATTAGAAGCTCCTAGATCAGCTAAAATTGTGGAAATTGACGGCAAAAAGAATATTTTGTTTACTGCAGAGAGTCACAGAATTGACGCCAAAAATGCAATAAGCCTATACCTTGCACCATACACTAAAGGCACAGACATTACCGCAAAACCTATAAGTACAACAAAAAACTTTGGCTTTGCTCCAATACGAGTTGCCGGTGATAGCCTAGTCTGGTTTGACTATGATGGTGATAGCTATGAATTATTCGGTGCTTCCCAAGATAAAAATGTCGTTGCTGCTAGTAAGGAATGGACAGATCGGTCAGTGAAAGAAGGCATTAACAATGCCGTTTTAATGCTGTTTAGTAGTCTGATAACTGTATTAACTTCCTTTTATTGGGTGCTACCTTCCTTATTTTTATTAATACTTTTATATATATTCAAACCAAATGCATTTGAGAAAGACGATATTAATTGGGTTGAGTACGCATCAATCATTATCTTTTTAGTAATGCCAATAACGTTTATCAGTCGTGCACAAAGTGAATACTTTCACTCCGTTGCTCCTAATTATTTTTCATTCACCGGAAGTAGCTGGGTTTGGTTGCTAATAATCTCCGTTATCTCAGGACTTATTTGGAAATATGGACGCAATCCTGAATGGGGTACATTTGCTGGAGCTTTCTACTTTATGGGGGCGTATATTCTAATTTTCATTACCTCTATAGGACCTTATTTATTTAATCTCTATTAATCTAACAAAGGGCAGCCGGATGTGGCTGCCCTTTTCCATTGTTTTACTATAAAATTACTTTCTATTTAGATTGTCTAATGTCCGACTCAATGCATTCGATACTTTTGTTCTTACATTGAATTCTCTCTAAATATCCGTAAAAGACTTTTACTCTGTTGATAAGGATTTTTCGATTTTGAAATTGCCGATATTACCGCAATACCGTCAAAGTAGTATTTTTTTATTTCACTAATATTATCTTCCTTAATCCCGCCAATTGCTACTTTCGGGATCTTGATTTCATTCGCAATCCTCATTAGTTCAAGCTCCAAGGCAATTTCACTATCTGCTTTCGTTTTGGTCGGAAACATCGCACCTACTCCAATATAATCAGCACCATCTTTTTCCGCTCTTTTAGCCTCTGCAAATGTTTTAGCTGATACTCCAATAATCATTGTAGAGGGTACGATTCTTTTTACTGTATCTAATGGAATATCTTCTTGCCCTATATGTATCCCGTCTGCCTCCACACTAAGAGCGATATCGACTCGATCATTGATAATCAATGGAATATTATACGGGCTTAATAATTCCTTAAGTGCCTTTGCTTTTTTATAAAAACCCAACCCATTTAGTTGTTTTTCACGTAATTGAACAACCCCAACTCCACCTTTTACTGCTTCTTCTGTAACATGGAGCAGTTGTGGAAGTGATAGCGAAGAATCTGTTACAAAATATAACGAAAGTTGATTAATAAGATTCATAGATTTTCGCCCTTTCTTTCCAAGTTTCAGGGGTTAATAAGGAGATAGCATCCATTAAATGAACCTTAAACGTACCAAGTCCCTTTTTTTCACCTGTACCTTCTGCGATTTCACCAGCAATCCCCATCATCGATGTCCCGACAATGGCAGCGAGAAGTAAGTCATTACCAGCCCCTGCCATACAACCGATGAGTGATGCTGACATACAACCTGTTCCCGTAACAGATTGCAACAATGAAGAGCCATTTTCAACATGAAAAACACTAGTACCATCTGAAATAACATCTTGTTTTCCGGATATGACGACAATCGATTTCCACTGTTTTGCTGCCTGTTTTGCTAGCTCACTAGGGAAGATGGAAACCGTCCCTGCATCAACTCCTTTTGTTTTTGCTTTTACATCTAAAAGGGAAGCAATCTCCGAAATATTACCTCTTACAATGGAAATGTTTATGAGCTGAAGGAGGCTTTTTGCCTTTTCTGTTCGAAAAGCAGTAGCCCCTACACCTACCGGATCAAGGATAACAGGTATCCCTTTGTCGTTCGCTGCCCTCCCAGCTTTAATCATTGCAGAGAAAATATTCTCGTTTAACGTACCGATATTTAACACAAGTGCATCGGCAAGCAATGTCATATTCCCCGATTCCTCCGGAGCACTTGCCATTACAGGCGAAGCGCCCGCTGCTAGCGTTACATTCGCACAATCATTTATCGTTACGGTATTCGTAATATGGTGTATTAACGATTTCTTTTCGCGGGTAGTTTTTAATAAATCCATCGCACGCTCTTTCATCATTTGGCTTCTTTCTCCCTTCGCTCCATAGTGACTCCTGCATCCTTATATAATGAATGAAAATGATGTGTCGGGCCATGGCCTTTTCCAATTTCAAGGCTTTCTTTAATTGCACCTGTTATATACTGTTTTGCAAGTTTGATAGAGTCTAGCAACTCTTCTTCTCTCGCTAAATTAGCGGCAATTGCTGACGACAACGTACAACCAGTACCGTGTGTGTTTTTCGTTATTATTCTCTCGCCTTTTAACCATGTAAATTCCCTTCCATTGTAGAACACATCATCTGGATTTCCGTTGAAATGGCCACCTTTCAGAAGAACGGACTCGCTGCCTCTAGCCTGTAATTGTTCACATAGCAATTCCATATCTTCGTGGCTTTCCACTATATTTCCTGTAAGTGTTTCAGCTTCAGGAATATTCGGAGTTAAAACAGTTGCAAGTGGCAGCAGCCTTTCTGTCAAAAGAGAAATTGCCCTTTCTTCAAGTAGGGAGTGACCTCCTTTTGAAATCATAACTGGATCCATTACAATATTTTTTGGACGATAATATTCTAGTCGGTTTGCAACAACTTTGATGATATCTGGATTGGAGAGCATTCCTATTTTCACAGCATGTATTGGCATATCTTCAAAGAGTACATCGATTTGAGCTCCGACGATTCCTGGGTCTATTGACTGGACGGATCTCACCTCTTGTGTATTTTGAGCAGTAACAGCCGTTATAACAGACATTCCATAAACTCCGAGAGCTGAAAATGTTTTCAAATCCGCTTGAATTCCTGCACCACCTCCTGAATCAGAACCTGCGATCGTTAGAGCTGTTCTCATATAAAACCCCTCCTAAATAATTTGTTTTTATAAATGCTTTCAATAAAAACCAACCTAAAATCGAACCTACGATAGAACTAACAAGAAAGCTCGGAATAAAACCGAATAGAGCGGCATCTTGACCAAGAAACAAACGGACTACCGGGTAGCACGCCATCGCTCCAATAATGCCTGTTCCCATTACTTCCCCTATCACAGCACCGACAAGCTTTTTGGTTTTCATATACAAAACACCGGCAAGGAATGCACCTATGATGCTTCCAGGAAATGCAAGTAGAGAACCCGTTCCAAGCAGATTTCGAATCGTCGAAGTTAATAATGCTTGCACAACTGCATAATAAGGACCAAGCAGAGCGACAGATAATACATTCAAAAAATGCTGTATTGGGAAAACCTTTGCGAAACCGGTCGGAATATACACAAGGTGGCTTGTAATCACCCCAACACTTACTAAAAGGGCAGTCGTTGTCATCTTTTTAGTTTTATTCAATAAAAAAATCCCCCTTAAGCTTCTACACTAAGGGGGAAAACATTCAATCCACTATCAGGTTTGCGAATATATAAAAAGGTGCAAACCTGATAGAAGTTTGCGCCAAAATTTATTTTCCGATAAACGCCACTTCCCTACGCTGGTACTATCCAGATCAGGTTATGAGGGTTCAAGACATATCGGGTCTTTCTCTCAGTCGGCCATTTTCCGACACCCCTAGTGCAGATTGCATATGTAATTTTCATTGTGAGTATACCATAATGAAGATAATTTAAAAAGCCCCTATTAGAATATTACGAATGTTTTTTCCACCTTCTTTTATTGTAAAAATGAATATAAAAAGCAATGCAAAAAGTTAACCACGCTCCTCCAGCTGTAAACCCACCAATAATATCACTTGCATAGTGAACATGTAGGTAGACCCTGCTTAATCCAATAAAAAGAACGAGAAGTCCTCCAGTAATAGCACTAATCCATTTTAAATACCGATAATCAAAAGCCCTAAATAAAATAAATGCAATCGAACCGTATAAAATGAAGGAACCCATTGAATGTCCACTAGGGAAACTATAACCACTCTGTTCAATTAATGCTTCCATATCCGGACGCTCCCGCTTAAAAAGCCATTTTAAAACCCAGTTAAAACCACCTCCAACACTGGTAGTTAGGGCAAGAAAAAGCGCTAATGAATACTTTTTATATAAAAGTAATAAAATGATGACTAACAGTGTAAATAACACTATCCACTGTACACCACCAAGATAGGTTATTACTTTCATTACCGCTGTCAACCGATCTGATACGAGTGATTGAATAAATGTAAAGACCGCATCATCAAAATGCTTTATTTCATCTTCCTGCAATTCATCTACTATATTCACAAATGCTAGTATAAATAGTACAAACACAACAAGGGATATAAATAAAAATATCCCATGTTTAAATTTTTGCTCTTTCATTATTTCTTCCCTTTCTTTAATCTCCCATTTATGACACATTCCGCTTTTTGAACTACTACATCTATTGGGCTTTTTTGGTTTTGGCAGTTGTTTTCCTCTTTTTTGTTGCCGTTTTCTTTGGCTTTTTTGGTTTTATGGAATCAATAGAGGCTTGCAATGCAGCCATAAGGTCCGTAACATTTTCTTGCGGTACATTTTCCCTAGCATTCACTACTTCTTCTCCCGTCTGTTTTGCTTGAATCAGTTCTTCAAGTCTTTCACGGTATTCATCATAGTAATTGTCTGGTTCAAATTTCGCAGTAAGTTGATCAATAAGGAGCATTGCTGTATCCAATTCCTCTTTAGGTACTTCATCTTCTCTAGGTACATTCGGCACATCACGAGTTCCCCGTACTTCATCAGGAAAATGAATTGTTTCCATTATTAATGTGTTTTCATACACTCTTATTACCGCAAGCTGTTCTTTTGAGCGTATAATAATTTTAGCAATCCCTATTTTCCCTGAATTAAGCAATGCTTTGCGAAGTAAACTGTATGCTTTTTCCCCACCGCCATTTGGTGAAATAAAATAACTACGGTTATAAAAGATAGGGTCAATCTCTTCTATTTGTATAAAATTTAAAATCTCAACAGCCTTTTCTTCATTTACCTCTTTTAATTCATTTAACTCCTCATCTTCAAGGATAACAAACTTATCCTTTGTTACTTCATACCCTTTTACAATCTCCTCATGCTCTACCTCAATCTCACAATGAGGACATACTTTTTCGTATTTAATTGGCGTATGACACTCCCTGTGCAAATTGTGAAGCTTTATATCTCTGTCCTCTGTCGCAGCATGTAATTTTATCGGAATGTTTACTAGTCCAAAGCTTATACTTCCTTTCCAAAGCGTGTGCATATGCTCTACCCCCTTTTTTCATCTTTAGTACTAGTGAAGATTTGACTTCCTATTACTAGCATGAGTTAAAAGGTATATAATTCATTCCCTAAAACTTCTGGAAATATTCTAATCAAAAAAGAGCACAATACATAATGGAGCACTACTATCTAATAAAAAAGAGGCTGGGACATAACTAAAGTACTATACCCTAAAGACGAACAATGTCAGGTTAAATTATTTAGTAATCGCTGTTAAACACCGCTGTTGATTTCCGTGTCAAGACTTCGCTTTCCGCGGGCGGTCGGTGAGCCTCCGGGAAAAGCGGAAGCGGCTTGATCAGCTCGTGAAGAAAATAGGAAAATCCCCTAAAGGCGTCCTTTGCCTTTTGGGGATTTTGTCTTTTTCACAGCGAGCTAGCCGCTGGAGCTAGACATGCGCTGCGCTCTTGCGAGGTCTCACCTGTTCCGCTTTTCCCGCAGGAGTCTTCGTCTTGCACTCCAATCAACAGCTAGAACAAGTTTAAAAGAACAACACGTTTTATGAAGACTTTAAAAAAATCCGAACTAATTCAAATGAAAGAATTAGTTCGGATTTTTTATTCACCTAGAACACATTTGTCCAGCCTCTTGTGCGTTATCTATGCACTTAAAAACACTTTTCTTTCCACCACTTTTTGAGCATGATCTTTTAGTAGTTCATACTGTTCTTGTTCTGTGTAGTCAGAAGTTGATAGAACTTTGTAGGATTCAGGTTCGTTAATCGCTAGTTCTAATTCTACATCGTACAAATAGGTGGCATTACCGATTAAGTCCATATTATACTTATCCGCACCTAACTTGTTCACTACAACACGCACTTTACCGCCATTATTGTATACTTCAATTTCTTTATTAAAAGAGTTCAAATCAAGTAGGCAGGAGACAAGACTTGAAGCAGACATTGCTGTACCGCAAGCATTCGTAAATCCAACGCCTCTTTCAAAAGTACGAACATAAATTGCTCCATCATCTATTGGATGAACGAAACTTACATTGACACCATCTGGGAAAAGGTTGTTTGGACCATTTACAGATTCTGAAATACATTTTTGCTCATTCGACACAATATTTTCAACCTTTACGATACTAATAAGATGCGGATTTGGAACCGCAACCGCTGTAAAATGAAGGCGGTCTGAAATTTCCGGGACCTTTTTATCAATTAATGTTGAGCGATCTAAATTCATTGGCAGTTCTTTAAGATCAAAAAGGACTGGAGAAATTTCCACTTTATAAGTAGGAAGCCCTTCATAGATAGATGCGGCTTCCGAAACGTTTAAGTTGGCTTTCATTGTTTCAATAACAATATTCTTTTTATTTAAAAGCTCACAAACATATCTGCCAACACAACGCAAACCATTT
This sequence comes from Bacillus seohaeanensis, assembly GCF_042684945.1. Taxonomy (NCBI): domain Bacteria; kingdom Bacillati; phylum Bacillota; class Bacilli; order Caryophanales; family Bacillaceae; genus Bacillus; species Bacillus seohaeanensis. The sequence continues at coordinate 185,585 of NZ_JBHUMF010000015.1, forward strand.
CCACACATCGATGCTTCAGATCCATCGGCATTAAAAACGCGCATTTTTGCATCACATGTTTCACTATTCAAGACGAATAGAATGCCATCAGCACCTAAACCATCATGACGATCACAAAGCGATATTGTTAAATTTTGTCTATCTTCTTCCGTGAAATTGTACGTATCTTTTAACTCATCAATTAATAAGAAGTCATTACCTGATCCGTGACATTTTGTTAGTTTCAAATTCATTGCGAAACCCCTCCAGCAATTTTACCTAGTTATCTATATTCTTAATATCCCTAGCTTGCCACAACCAAGCCCATTTGGCAATATGGTTGACGATCTGTATGAATTTACAAAATAAAGAGGACTGCTTGTAGAAAAGCAGCCCCTTTATTTTTCTAACTTTCCTATTCAGCAAACTCCTCTTCTTGAATAAGCAATTGCTCAGACCACTGACAAGCATTTTGATAGAAATGACTTATTTCCTTTTGAGTAAAACCTAACTTATTTGTTAATTCTTCTACAGTTTTCCAATTCGCTTGTTCTATTGCGATAACCAAATCTAAAACTTCTTTCATGCGGTTTGGAATACCTCTTAGAGCATCACCAATATCATCCAATAACGGAAGTTCTTTTAATATTGTTTCCATTGGAACTCCTAATATCGTTTCCATCAATGAAAATAATCCTGTAAGAAAATAACTTGATCTACTCTCATTGGGAATACTATGTGAGGCGATTAGTTCACACATTTTCGCTCTTGTTAAACACAATTTTATCACTTCATTTTCTAGTTGCTCTTTCTTGCCGGTCTGCTCTCTCACCGCTAATACGTATATCCACCTTTGAATCTCAAAGAGCCCTAATAACACAATAGCCTGCCTAATCGAACTGATTTTATGTTTTGGTCTGTAAGCTGGGGAATTAATTAGTTTTAACAGTTTATAAGATAGCGACAAATCTTGCTCTATTAACTGTGCAATGAGATCAATGCTTGGCTCTTTCATCTCCAAACTTTGAATTACAGAATAATGGGAATGAAAATAAGCTGGTACATCATGTGTTGAAAGTATTTTTGGCTTGCTAAAAAAGTATCCTTGAAAATAATGATATCCCTTTTCTTTCGCTTCCATAAAATCTTCTTGCGTCTCTACTTTTTCTGCTAACAACTTGAATCCTAAGAGAGTAGCTAATACTTCTATTTTATTTCTTTTTACCCCATTTGTTGCTAAGAAGTCTACTTTAACATAATCCGCTAGCTTCATTAATTCATTACAATAAGGATTATTTTCTTGAAGAACAAAATCATCCAATGCTAATTTATAGCCAAGTCTTCTTAGTTCTTTGCAAATCCCCACTATTTCCGCATTAGGTTCAATTGTTTCCAATATTTCTACTACTATCTCTCGAGGATTAAAGAAGGTCGGAACCTTTAATTTTAATAAATTGGCTGTAAAATTTATAAAGCAGGGCTTACCTGCCGAAAGAGAATCGATTCCAATGTTTAAAAAACTATTTATAATTACGTCCGCTGTCGCTTGGTCCCCATCAATATTTGGAAAAGAATTGATATCATTATTACGATAAAGTAATTCATATGCTACCGTTTGCTCACTTCTATCAAAGATTGGCTGCCTTGCAACAAAAACTTCCATGGCTATTCACTCCTGCTTCATCCCCGTTTATTCGATATTTCTAACTTTTATAGTAATAAATTCACTTTACTTAATATTATGTATATTATCAGAATAACAAGAAATATGTGGAAAGTCCACGAAAAGTTCCATGCAATAGCGTTTATCACTTTCTATATACACTCTGTCTTTTTTCCATAAAACTAGAAAAAAATATCCCATTAGCAACAATCGCTAATGGGACATTTATATATATTAATGAAAAGAATGAACAATAAAGTTCATCAAAAATAAACAAGCAATAATATACAGTGGAACTGAAACTTCCTTCGCTTTACCTGTTGCTAATTTTAAAACAGGGTACATAATAAAACCAATCGCAATTCCATCTGCAATGCTATAAGTAAATGGAATCATTGCAATAATAAATATTGCCGGAAATGCTTCTGTTATATCACTTAAGTCCATATGACGGATATTTTGAATCATTAATCCCCCAATAATAATTAAAATTGGAGCGATGGAATGATCCGGAATCCATTTTAAGTATGGAATAAAAAGAAGTGATCCCAGGAACAAGACACCTGTTGTTAACGAAGTAAGACCTGTTCGTCCACCAGCAGATATTGCTGCTGCACTTTCTACCGTAGATACAGTAGGACTTGTGCCAAACAACCCAGATGTTAAGGCAGAGAATGCATTAGCTTGAAATGCTTTCTTATATTTATGCGGGTGCCCCGCCATGTTTACATGACCTTGTACAAGACCAATGTTTTCAAAAACGAGAACCATCGTGACAGAAAACACGGCAACCCAAAACGGTATCTTCATAATGGGCGCAAACGAAAGCTGACCAAATACACTTCCGTACTCTTGCCATCCAAAGCCGCTTCCAGAATTAAGCGTAGGCTCTATACCGAAAAGAAAACCGAGTAGTGTTCCGAATCCAATACTCCACAAAAAATGCCCTTTTACATTGCGTATGAACAGAAAAATGGTTACGAGAAATGTAATAATCGTAGCCAGAACTTTTAGTTCACTAAAATCACCAATTGTAATGATGGCATTTTCTCCTCTTTGGATTAAACCGCCCTTTTCTAAACCGATAAACATTAGAAACATACCTAATCCAACAGTAATTGCTTCTTTTAATATTTGAGGAATAGCTTTGGAAATTACCGGCGTAAGCTTTGTAAATGCAATAACCATAAATACCACTCCGGAAACAAATACAACGGCCAAAGCTTCTTGCCACGAGAGCCCACCTGAGTTTACTAATGTATACGTAAACATTGCGTTGATTCCCATTCCGGGAACAAGCAAAATTGGTGCATTCGCCCAAAAAGCCATAACGACACAACCTAAGAAGGACGTGAGAATCGTTGCGATTACTGCCCCCTCAAATGGAATACCTGCCTCTGATAAAATTAATGCATTTACTGCGATAATATAGACAATTGTAAAATACCCAATTGTCCCTGCCATCATTTCCTGCTTTACACTCGTTTGGTGGTCCTTTAATTGAAAAAGATCCTTAAATGGCTTCATACTATCTTCCTAAAAATGCTGCCCTCTCCCTACCCGCTCCATCCAAAAAGGGGAGCCACAAAATTATATTTTAACAAATAGATTTTGGTTTGCCAATATATAATTACCTCGGATCAACGGTTAAATATAGTGGTTTATTTAACTGTTGATTTTAAATTGAACTTCAACTGTTGAAAATATGTAGATTTTCAACAGTTGAATTCATGTAAATTTGCACAAAAAAAGACAAATCTAAAGGAACAGTCACTTTTCCCTTTAGATCCGTCTCTTTTTATAAATCCCGTGAAATTGTGCTATTATCCTTCAATATCACGAAGTAAATTTGCCATTTCTATTGCTGACACCGCAGCATCCCAGCCTTTGTTCCCCGCTTTTGTTCCTGCTCGTTCAATTGCTTGCTCGATTGTATCTGTTGTTAATACACCAAATATTACTGGAACGTCTTCCTGTAATCCTACATTAGCTACCCCTTTTGCAACTTCTCCACTTACATAATCAAAATGTGCCGTAGCACCTTTTATTACAGTTCCTAGGGTAATAACAGCATCATACTTTTTGGATCTTGCTAATTTTTTTGCAACAACTGGAATTTCAAATGCTCCTGGTACCCACGCAACACTAACATCTTCTTCATGAACACCATGGCGTTTTAATGCATCTTCTGCACCGCCTAATAATTTTGACGTAATAAATTCATTAAAACGTCCTACTACGATTGCTATTTTCAAACCTGATCCAACTAAATTTCCTTCATATACTCTCTTCATTTTCAATTCCTCCTAATTGTATTAAAGTTTTAATAAATGTCCTAGTTTAGCTTGCTTTGTTTTTAAATATTTTTCATTTTCTTTTTTCGTTGGCATTTGGATCGGAACTCTGTCGACTATCTCTAATCCATATCCTTTAATTCCGGCAATTTTCCGAGGGTTATTTGTTAACAACCGAATGTTTTCTATTTTTAAATCCCTTAAAATTTGTGCTCCAATTCCATAATCACGAAGATCTGCACCAAAACCTAACTTATGGTTCGCTTCTACCGTATCAAAGCCTTCTTCTTGTAGTTTATATGCCTTCATCTTGTTCACAAGACCGATTCCTCGACCCTCTTGTCTCATATAAAGGAGAACCCCTCTACCTTCTTCCTCAATTTGCGAAAGTGCAGCTGCTAGTTGCGGTCCACAATCACAGCGATTTGATCCGAAAACATCCCCTGTCAGACACTCTGAATGGACACGAACAAGGACGTCTTCTCCTTCGCTCCATGTTCCTTTTACGAGTGCTACATGTTCTTTCCCGGTTAAATTCTCTGTGTAGGCTACTGCTTTAAATTCGCCAAATTCTGTTGGTAACTCTATTTCTACCTCCCGAGTAATCAATTTTTCTTTATTTCGGCGGTACGCAATTAAATCTTGGATAGTGATTAATTTTAAATCCCATTTTTCTGCAATTTCACTTAACTCTGGAACTCTTGCCATTGATCCATCTTCATTCATTATTTCACAAATAACCCCAGCTGGTTCCGAACCGGATAATAGTGCAAGATCAACAGCCGCTTCGGTATGACCGGCTCTTTTTAGCACTCCACCCTTTTTAGCAACAAGCGGGAAAATATGCCCTGGTCGATTAAAATCTGTTGGTTTTGATTCCTCTTTTAAGATTTCAAGAATTGTCGTGGATCGCTCAAACGCACTAATCCCTGTTGAAGTTGAAACATGGTCAACACTGACAGTAAAGGCAGTCCCGTGTGAATCTGTATTCACATTCGCCATCGGAACAAATTCTAATTTGTTAGCCTTTTCTTCTGTAATCGGTGTACAAATAAGGCCTCTTCCCTCTTTTGCCATAAAATTAATGACTTCCGGTGTTGCCTTCTCTGCTAAAGCGATAAAATCTCCTTCGTTCTCTCGATTTTCATCATCAACAACGATAACTACTTTACCTGCTTTTAAATCTTCTATTGCTTCCTCAATAGTATGAAACATAGGAAAGCCTCCCTAATATTAGAGTTGAACAATTTTTGTCTAGTTCCAGCGGCTAGCCCCTCGAGGTCATAAGCCAACCATCCCATAAAGGCAAAAACGCCTTTCTGGGAGCTCGTCTTATGCTTGTCGGGGCTGGACGAGCCGCTTCCACTTTTCTTTGTCCAGTTCCAGCGGCTAGCCCCTCGAGGTCATAAGCCAACCATCCCGTAAAGGCAAAAAACGCCTTTCTGGGATGCTCGTCTTATGCTTGTCGGGGCTGGACGAGCCGCTTCCACTTTTCTTTGTCCAGTTCCAGCGGCTAGCCCCTCGAGGTCATAAGCCAACCATCCCGTAAAGGCAAAAAACGCCTTTTCGGGATGCTCGTCTTATGCTTGTCGGGGCTGGACGAGCCGCTTCCACTTTTCTTTTAATCTAAAAATCCATTTTTGGACAGCATTTCAGTTGTAATTGAGCTTTTCTTTTCAGGTGGATTGTTCTTCAATTCATAAAATCGGTGAAAGTATTTTGCCATTACGTCACATTCTATATTGACATTGCTTCCAACTCTTTTGCTACCTAAAATAGTATCGTGCCTTGTTTGTGGAATAAGCGAGATTGTAATCTTATTATCCTCTACACCAAATACTGTAAGAGATGTTCCGTCCACTGTGACAGATCCTTTATGTATAAAAAGGTGTTGAAGCTCAGAAGGTATCTCGATTCCGATATAAAGGGCATTCTCTTTTTCACCTATATCTTTAATAATTCCCACTCCATCAACATGACCTGTAACGAAGTGGCCTCCAAACCGACCATTTGCACTCATCGCTCTTTCAAGGTTGACAGGTGAACCGTTTGTCAACTCCTTAAGAGTCGTTGACATAAACGTTTCAGGCATCACATCCATTGTGAATGCACGGGAAGTAAAAGAAGTAATGGTTAAACAAACCCCATTTACACTAATACTGTCCCCTATATGAGCATCCTCTAAAATCCCTTGAGCACTGACGGTCAAACTCATGGATGTAGCGGAACGTTTTATACTTTCAATTTTGCCTATTTCTTCGACAATCCCTGTAAACATATTGTGCTCCCTTTCTGCCTAAGAAATTATTGATTGCATTTTTTAGGAACTGCAATAATCTTTATATCATTTTCGAGCTTTTCGATGGAGAGTATTTCTACTTCTTGTCCTTCTGCAATGGACGAAAATCCTCTGCCTCCAAAGCTCGTAAACGCATCCTTACCTCCAACTAATTTAGGGGCTAGATAAACGACAAGTTCCTGAAAAGCTGCTTCTTCTAAAAAGGAATAATGTATGGAGGACCCACCTTCCACATAAAGTGAGGTTATACTACGTTTCCCTAGTTCCTCTAACACTTCCTCTATAGTCAGTTTTGAACTACCTAACGGAACGATTTCACAATAGGCACTTTCATAACGTTCTATTTCTTCTTTACTGACATTTTTCCCTGTAATAATAATTGTTTTACTTTCGTTATCTTGTACAACATTAGACTCAATTGGTGTTTTTAAATGTGTATCTAATATAATTCGAATGGGATTTATTCCACCTTGGGGCAATCGGGTGGTGAGATGCGGGTTATCACGTATCACAGTGTTGACTCCTACTAATATCGCGTCATGCCGGTGACGATCATAGTGGACATTTTGCCTTGAAGATTCTGATGTTATCCATTTACTATCCCCATTTGCTGTAGCTGTTTTACCATCTAGTGTGCTAGCTGTTTTTAATGTGACGTATGGGGTTTTATGTTGAATAAAATGAAAAAAGTGTTTATTTATTTCTAATGCTTCTTGTTCACAAATACCAGTATGTACCTCGATACCAGCTTCCTTAAGCCGCTTAGTTCCCTGTCCAGCTACAAGCGGGTTAGGATCTGTGCAAGCAATAAAAACTCTTTTTATTTTTCTATCAATAATAAGGTTCGAACAAGGTGGAGTTTTTCCAAAGTGAGAGCAAGGTTCCAATGTTACATATATATCTGCACCTTCTGCTTTAGCACCTGCTTGGTTTAAAGCATGTACTTCTGCATGTCCCTCACCAGGCTTTAAATGCGCCCCCATTCCAACGACCTCGCCATCTTTCACGACAACTGCTCCAACCGCAGGATTCGGTGATGTTTGGCCTCTAGTCGACTCTGCCATTGATAGAGCTAACTTCATATAATGTTCCGATTGCACTAATGAACCTCCTTTTTATAAAAATAAAACCCCAAGCATAGATACTTGGGGAGAATTGGCATGACTTAATAAACATTTGTAGAAAATGACATTTTACAAACGCTGCACTCCTTCTCCCATCCAGACTTTCACTGTCGGTTTTGGAATTTCACCAAATCAGCCATCACATTACGATATGACGGGTCACGGACTAAGAGCCTGTAAGCTCATCACCGTCGGTAGGGATTTTCACCCTGCCCCGAAGGATTAAACTATTCGATTAACATTATATTATCATAGTTTTCTCACTTTTTACATTAAAAATGCTTAGATTTTTTTCTTTTTTCTTTTTTTGATATTTGACCATATATGGCACTAGCTAGAGCTACTTTTTCATTAAATTAGAAGAGGGAAAGAGATTGTTCAATCAATCTCTTTCCCTCTTCTGCTTATTTTGTTTTACAACAGCGGTATAATCAGTCCTGCCAATAATAGAATGAGAGCTCCGCCTAGACGTGAAGAAATCTGTGCAAAAGGCATTAGTTCCATTCTTTTCGATGCAGATAATACAGCAACGTCGCCAGTACCACCCATATTTGCCATACATAGTCCAGCCGTAATAGCTGATTCAATTGGATAGAAACCAACTAGTTTCCCAAGAATTGCTGCCCCGATAACGGCACCAAGTACTACACCAAATACGGTTAAAATATACTGAAGAGTTAACGCTTCAATAACTGTATTTAAATCTGTATACGCCACACCGATTCCAAATAGTAGCGCGAATGTCCAATTGCTTGCTACAAATTGATACCACTGGCTTGCGCCATCAAGAACTGTTGGAGGAATAATGTTTGTAATCTTTGCGAGTGCAACTAATACAATCATAATTGCATAAGGATGTAACGGAATAAAGGAGCCAAGTAGCGTTCCAACGGTAAAGAAAGTTAATGCTGCTAATAAACCCGCTCCCATTTTCCCAATGTCATACTTTTGCTCTGTTTTCTCATATTTAAATCCTTTCATTAATTGTCCATTCCCCGTTAAGGAAGGAATTTTTTTACCGATAATATCAAGAATAGATGCTAGAATAATCGCAAAAACATTCCCAAGTGCCAAAGCGGGAACGAGCATGGAAATATAGTAGCTTGGCTCATTTCCAAGTAACTCGGAATAGATTTGACTCATTGGAACGGCTCCAGCCCCCATTCCACCACCCATGATAGGCATAGTAATAACTAATATTGCCTCTTGTAGGGAAAAGCCGACAAGCGACCCGAATAGTCCAGCAATTACTATCGCGCCTGCTACTGCCCCAAAAATTGGTAGAAAATACCGCAATCCAACTTTAATTAAAACTTTCGAATTCATTCCTAAAATACTGCCTGTAATTAGAGCGGCAATATAGAAATTTAAAAATCCACCCGTTTTCATAAAATCAGTAATGGATGTTGTTACCGTTTCTGGAAGTAGGCCTGCATATACCATGAAAGCGGAACCAAAAATAGCTATAATTGCTCCTCCACCTAAAAATGTTTTTACAATGGGGGTACGATCACCTACCCACCCAAACAATTCTCCTAGCACAATCATTACTAACAAACTACCAATCATTCCACCTGGAAGATTTCCTGTGTATAAACTTACTAATGTAATGGCAGAAAAGATAAGAAACCATACTATTGGTATATTAAATATTTTTAACCCATTAGTTTGTTCAAGCGTATACACTTTGTCTTGTTTTTTTGATTCATAAGAAAGTGTTTTTGCTGTTTGTTCCATAAAATTCATCTCCCTCTCGTAAACTTGCTAGAAAGAAGCTCCCCATTAAGAAACGGAGCTTCTTGTTTTCTTTTCTTTTATCGCAATCTTCCTGACAGAGTTTGCAACGATTTCAGCTACTCTTTGATCTAATGCTTTTGGAATGACATAATCGGCTTTTAATTCTTGTTCACTAACTGCATCAGCAATCGCATAAGATGCTGCAAGTTTCATTTCCATTGTGATGTCCCTTGCCTTTGCTTCTAATGCACCTTTGAAGATCCCCGGAAAGGCAAGTAAGTTATTCACTTGGTTCGGGTAATCCGACCTACCGGTACCAACTACTGCTGCACCCGCTTCTAACGCCTCTTCTGGATATATTTCCGGAATTGGATTAGCCATTGCGAATACAATTGCTTTTTCATTCATTTTCTTTATGTGATGAGGTTTTAGGGCACCAGGTCCTGAAACTCCAATGAAAACATCTGCACCGGCAACCGCTTCTTCTAATGATCCCTTAACTCCCCGGAGATTTGTTTTCTCTGCCATTTTCTCTTGCATAGGATTTAACCATTTCTCTCCTTTAGTCACGATGCCTTCTAGACTAACAAGTGTAATATCCTTGAAACCCGCATATAGTAACAATTCGGAAATCGCAATACCTGCTGCACCTGCCCCATTTACAACAATCTTTATTTTTTTATAAGATTTCTTCACTACCTTTAAGGCATTTAGTAAACCAGCTAGCACAACAATTGCTGTTCCATGCTGATCATCATGAAAAACAGGAATATCAAGTTCTTGCTTCAGTCGTTTTTCGATTTCAAAACATCGGGGAGCGGCTATATCTTCTAGGTTTATCCCTCCAAATGTCGGAGCTAGCGCTTTTATGATATTGATGATTTCCTCGACATCCTTCGTATCTAAGCAAATCGGAAATGCATCAATTCCAGCAAACTTTTTAAATAGTAAACTCTTTCCTTCCATCACAGGTAAAGCTGCTTTTGGACCAATATCTCCAAGCCCCAAAACTGCTGTACCATCCGTTACAACAGCAACCATATTCCCTCTTGAAGTTAGCTTGTCTACTTCTACTGGATTATCAGCAATTGCCTTGCAAACGTCGGCAACACCTGGTGTATAAACTAAGCTAAGGTCTTCTTCGGATGTAATCTCCATTTTACTAACTACTTCTATTTTTCCTGAATAGGAGCGGTGTAATTCTATCGCTTCATCTTTCAGATTTTTTTTAGACATGTCGTTCTCCCCTATCGTAATCGTTTTCAAACTATGCACTCATTTTATGAAAACGCTTTACCTTTTCCTAGCTTTTGAAAGTATTGAAGTTTTTTTGTAATTAAAAAAAGCAACCAAGATACGGCTGCTTAATAAAAGCGGAATTCTATTTACTGTTTAGCTTTCTTTATTGCTTGATAGGTATCTTTCAAGCAATGGTATTTTCATTTTATTTAAAGAATAATGATAAACAGGCCTACCTATCCCATAAGTCAATGTTTCTTCTAAAATATCGTTATCCTTAAGAAACTTTAAATATTTTCTTATAGATACCCTTGAAATATTAGAAGCCTCTGCGATGTCATCCGTTGAAAACGACTTCGTTTTAAAGTGTTTAATATGATCATAAATAATCTCCAATGTACTTTGTGTTAACCCTTTAGGCAAGAGCGGCGTTTCCTCTACAGCAGTTCTTTCACCACCTCCCATTAAATACCGATCTAATTCGTTTTGGTCTATCTTTCTATTCATTTTAAGCAAATCCTGTTTTTCTTTATATAGAGTTAATGCTTTGTAAAAACGCTCAAACTCAAATGGCTTTATTAAATAATCTACTGCTCCCTGTCTTAAAGCCGCTTGGATTTTATCAACTTCAGATGCAGCAGTAATAAGAATAACATCTACTTCTCTTCTTTCCCTTCTGATGCTACTAAGTAAGTCAAGTCCTGTTTTTCCGCCTGGCATATACACATCTAGTAAAATTAAATCGACTTTGTTTTCCTCTATTTTCTTCCTTGCATCATCTACAGAATGCGCTAATCCTATTAGCTGAAAACCTTCTATTTCTTGTAAATATTGTTGATTGAACTTCGCTACCATTGGATCGTCTTCCACAATTAGAACATTAATCATTTTTTTCCTTCCCTCTATACGGAATTTCTACTCTAAAGGTTGTGCCTAAGTTTCGTTTCGATTCAACATGCAAATTTCCACCTAGCTTTTTAATACTCTGATTCACTAAGTAAAGTCCATACCCTCTTTTCTGCCCTTTAGAAGAATACCCTTTCATAAAAATATCGTCCAATTTCTCTCTTGAAATGCCAACTCCTGTATCTGTTATTATCACTTCGAGCAGTTCTTCTTGATAGGAAAGCTCTACTAACAACTCTTTTTCTGCTGACGATGCCATTGAATCAACAGCGTTATCAATAAAGTTCCCTAAAATTGTTATGATGTCATGCGTTATAGATGTGTCCTTTGGTTCCGGAATGATCGTATGGCACTCCATTGTCATTTCTACATTGGCTTCGCGTGCAAAACTTAATTTCCCCATGACAAAACCAGCAAGCACTGGGTCTTTTATTCTTTTGGTTACACTTGTTACTTCATCTTCCTGATGTGAGACAAGGTCTTTTATGTATTCCTTTAATTTTGTATAATAGCCCATTTTCACTAAACCAAGAATAACATGCAGGTTATTCTTAAACTCATGTGATTGTGCACGAAGAGCATCTGCATATGTTTTTACACCTGTCAGTTGCTCAGCTAACAGATTTACCTCTGTTTTGTCACGGAAGGTAGAAATGGCCCCTACTACCTCATTATTTACTATTAAAGGGACTCTATTTACTAAAATGGAGACGCCATTAATAACTTGTTCGTCATCTAGTTCTGCTTCACCCGACTCGAGCACACGCTCTAGCCTAGTTTGTGGCAAATAATCTTGCACTTGCTTTCCTATCATATTAGAAGGAAGTCCTGCTTTATTGAAAATTTTCACAGCTGATTTATTAACTAATGCAATTGTTGAATCTTTGTTTACTGCTATAATTCCTTCATGCACCGATTGTAACATCGTATTACGCTCTTCTAATATTTTCGCAATTGTGATTGGCTCGAGGCCAAATAATGTTTTTTTTATATATTTTGCCATAATAAAAGCACCAATAATTCCAACGAGTATACCAATAATTGACCCTATTAAAATATTTTCATGTCCCTGATCCAAAGCCGTTTCTACACTATTAAGCGAAATTCCAACGGCAACCGCTCCTATCTGATTACCTTTTTCATTAAAAATTGGCGAAAACGCTCGAAGAGATTTCCCCAAGGTGCCTTCCGATACGGAGATACTTTCCTTACCACTTAAAACTTTTTCTTCATCTCCTCCAATAAAAGGCTTGCCTATTTGCTCCGGGTTAGGATGAGACTTTCGAATTCCCTGCATGTCCATTACAACAATAAACGACACATCGGCTGCATGTTGAATATCTTTTGAATAATCTTGAATCTCCGCAGCTCTTTCTCGGTCTAATAGTCCTTTTTGTACAATAGTTGAGTGTGCAACAGTTCTCGAAATTATTTTTGCTTTTTCCTCTAAGTTCCCTCTTATATTTTCATTGATTGTTCTACTAATTAGCAAGTCCGTAATAAGTAATGATAAAATAACCACAATACAAACAAAAAATATAATAATTGTACTTAGTTTAAATTCTCTCTTTTTCAAAAAATCAACTCCATATTTACAACCTCCATTTATTTTACAATATTTCTGACTGCAAAAGAGTAGCTTAGTGCTCTTAAATAGAAAAGAAGACCCACAATCAAGTGAGTCTTCTTTTCTAAAAACTAATATTGACTATGCAATTAGCTTACGACACTCTTCTGCACAATAAAAACATGCTTGTGCGCAATCCTGACAATGTTGATAATCATGTGATTTACACTCTGTTCCACACGCATCACAAATCTCAGCACAAAGGGATAAGATTTGCTTTACGAACGAACTGCTTCTTTGCATCGAGGAAACAGCTAAACTGCAAACCTCTGCACATTCTCTATCAAGTTCTAGGCAACGCGCCATCTTGTTTTCCTCTTTTAAACAAGCATGATAACAAATATTGCAAGCTTCCATGCATCGATTAGCTGCCTCTATACATGTTTTATATCCAGCGTTCATGATACATCCTCCTCGTTTTGTCGGATATATTTTTCATTCTAATAATCTTGAGTTAAATGACTGTTTCTACCTCGTTACTTTTTCCCTTTTTCTCAAAATTATAACCTTAAGAAGAGAAAAAATAGTCTTTTTGAAGAATCCATACAAAGATCAGTAGCCATTCAAGGGAAGAATCGTAGGCCTCATGGAAGGTTATTACTGTATGCTGATAATCAAACACTTTTTGAAAGCTGAGGGGCATCTGTCCATTGGTGAAGGTTATTCTATCTACATCATTATAAGTCACGGTCCATTTCCCATTGTTTTTATTTAATGAAACCGTTCCTTCTAAAGTTTCGTCTGCATTCCATTTCATTGAGTTTACGTTTTTGCTCGTTAATATAAATCGATAATTAGACTTCCCTTTTCTAATAGAAATAGTGGAAGCCGTTTTTTTGAAGAAAATACAAGACTGTTTCATCGGATTTAAGCTGTAAAGTTCATATTTATTTGTGAATGATGCTCTTTTTATCTTTCTAGTAACCCAGCCATCTGTACCAACGAAATAATAATTTCCTGCTGTTTTAATTCCAATAAGACGATAATGAGATTGTCTCATCTTTTCGAATAACACTTGCCTAGCTCTTTCTACTTCACTATTTATCATGTAACTATAAGTAATGAAAGAAAGACCTAAGAAAAAAACCAGTAACGGAATTTGATAATAACCTTCACTTACTATCAAAACACTGACACCAACAATAAAAAGTAATACACTCTTATATAAAAGACGATATCGCTCATTTAAATAAATTTGATAGAGACTCATAAGCAGAACTTCCTTTCGAACAGCCAACTCTCTTTTCTATTAATCTATGCTTATGCACTCAAAATATTCAAAGATTCTTATTGTTCAAGAGTGTGGCGAGATTCGAGATAGATCAATCGTCGAAACGCATTAAAAATTTAAAAATCCCACCATTGGAGTGGGATTACTAAATGATTTTTATCTCTATTCTATTTTATTGCTATTATGACTAATCAGAAATAACGGTACCTACAATCCAATTTAAGCTAGCAACTTTCTCATTTCAGCAGCGACTTCTTGCGGATTTTCCGCCTTTGTTATCGCGCTTCCAACAATAATTGTGTTAGGCCTTTCTTTGATAATGTCAGGTAGCGTATCTAAGTTAATTCCCCCAGCAACCGTAACCTCGACTTCGAGACCTTTTATTAAAGAAAATAAACTCGTATTAAAATTCCCTTCATGTTGCTTGTCTTTTCCAACATGAAGGCTCACGAGGTTGACGCCTAGTTCCTTTAGCTCCTCTACTCGTTCCCTTGATTCAACTTCAAGTAAATCTATCATTACCTGATTACCAGTTTTATTCGCAACATCTAACGTATCTTTAATAGTTAGATTGGATGAAAACGCCATTACAGTAGTAATATCAGCTCCAGCTTCAAATGCCTGGAGTGCTTCATGCTTCCCTGCATCACAAGTTTTCATATCAGCGACGATTTGTTTCTCTGGAAAAAGGTCCTTCATTTCACGGACAATAGCCATTCCATATTCTTTAATGACACCCGTTCCTACTTCAATAATATCAATGTCGCTCTCCGTTTCCTTTACTATCTGAATACATTCTTCTCTTGTTAACCGATCTAATGCTAGTTGTAACTTCACAGTATCACCTCATTTTTATCTTTCAATGCGCTCTTTTTCGCCTAATTTTTCTTGGACATCTTCATAGTATGGCAACCCTTCATTGTCACCACGTACACTAACTACCATAGAACCAATAGTATTAGCAAATTTCAGCGTCCTTTCCAGTTGCCATCCTTGTAATACCCCATAAATAAATCCAGCATTAAATCCATCACCTGCACCTACTGTATCAACAACCTTTGTAACTTTTATGGAAGGTGATTCGATTATCTCTCCGTTATAATATCCTACAGAGCCTTTATCCCCTTGTTTTATCGCTATAAAAGAAATACCCCATTCTTTTATTCTTTCCATGATAGCTATTGGATCTCTTTCTCCAATAATTATCTCCATTTCCTCATCGCCTGCAAGCAAGATATCTACATGGGGCAGGATTTTAGATAACACTTCGCGTGCTTCCTCCTTACTCCACATGCGTAATCGAATATTGGGATCAAAAGAGATTTTCACCCCATACTTTTTTGCTAATTCAATAGATCGTTCAATAATCGCGATGTTCTTCTCATCAATCGCAGGGAAAATTCCCGTTAAATGCAGAATTTTAGCCTGTTGAAAATAAGCTTCATCTAAATCATCTGGTGTCATCGTTAATGTAGGAGATTTATCACGGTAATAAAAAGTTCGTACATTACCATCCTCCATCATTTCTTTAAAATTTAAAGAAGTGGGGTACCCTTCGACAAGGTCTAGTTTCGAAACATCAATCCCTTCTCCGCGTGCAAAAGTTTTTATATATTTTCCAAACTCATCATTTCCCAGTCTGCTAACATAACCAGCTTTTAACCCAAGACGCGCGCAGCCAATAGCAAGGTTTAGCTCGGCCCCACCAATTTTCTTTTCAAATGTATTTACAAATTTCATCGGTCCCGTAGAAGCGGGATTAAACGTTACCATCGCTTCGCCAATTGTAATCACATCATTCACTTTCATCCCTCCAAGCACTTATCAAACGCTCATTCTATTTAGATAAAATTTCAATCTCTTTGTGTTTTGCCACAATAACTTTTGAAGCAATATTTATAAATAAACCTGTTTCTACGACCCCTACCACCTGCTTCAATTTCTCATGCAAGTTTTGTGGCTGCTTCATTGCATTAAATTGACAATCTAGAATGTAATTACCGTTATCTGACACAAATACCTCTTTATCTATTTTCCTAAGTTTCGGAACACAGCCTAGTTTTGAAATGGTTGTTGCTGTTATTTCCCACCCAAAGGGAAGTACTTCAACCGGTAGCGGAAAAGCTCCTAACTGGGGAACGATTTTAGATCCATCTACAATGATAATTAGCTCATCAGCTGCAGTATCAATAATTTTTTCCCTTACCAGTGATCCTCCTCCACCTTTGAGAAGATTAAAATAATCATCGACTTCATCCGCTCCATCAATAGCAAGATCTATCTTCGCTACTTTCGAAAAGTCTGTTAATGGAATACCGAGTTCTTTGGCCAGGCGCTCTGTTTTTCGTGAGGAAGGGATCCCTTTAATCTGCAACCCTTCTTTTACAAGCTCTCCCAATTTTTGAAGCATCCAATTAACAGTCGAACCAGAACCTAAACCAATCGTCATGCCATCTTTTATAAAATTCACTGCCTCTTCACCAGCTATTTTTTTATCAAGGTTTCTTTGTTCCAAAATGAATACCGCCCCTTTCTTAACGACTTATCAAACTACTCGACTAAAACAGATCCGGATTGAGCCACTTTGGAATAGAAAATGCAAGATCCGGTAAGAAGGCCACAAATAAGAGTACTACTAAAATAATAGCTAGGTACGGAAGCACAGCAACGAAGGACCTTTCAATGGAGAGTTCTCCAATCTTGGCAGAAAGCAATAATACTAGTCCATACGGCGGTGTCGCAAGCCCAACTGCTAATGTTATTACAACCATTAACCCTAGATGTACTGGATCAATACCAAACTCTATTGCCGTTGGTAAAACAATAGGAACAAATAAAATCATTGCAGGAATAGCATCCATAAATGTTCCGACGAAAAGGAAGAATGCAATAACAATGAGAATGAATAACCATTCTGATCCTACATTATTTGCAAAAAACTCTTGAGCTTTTGCTCCTAATTGATAATAACTTAACAACTCTCCCAATGCGCTTGCAGTAGCTAGTGCAAATAAAGAAAGCGAACTTAACGCGAGAGTATCCATTAGTATCTTCGGTAAGTCAGCCCACTTTAATGTTTTGTAAAAGAACATACTAATTAAAAAAGTGTATAACGATGCTACTGCAGCTGCTTCCGTCGCAGTGAAAAATCCAGAAATAATCCCGCCAATAATAATAATTGGTGTTAATAAAGCAGGGATCGATTCAAAGAACAACCTTGCTAGCTTTTTAAATTCTGGACGTGCAACTTTGGGATAATTTCGTTTAACAGCAATAAAATAAACGAAAATCATCATACCTAGACCAATTAAAATTCCTGGTACTATCCCTCCAAGAAATAATGCACCGATAGACGCATTTGTTAAACCAGCAAAGATGATCATTGGGATACTTGGCGGAATAACAACCCCGATAGTAGAAGATGCCGCCGTCACTCCTACTGCCGTTTCTTTGTCATATCCTTGTTTCCGCATGCTTGGGATAAGAATTTTCCCAACTCCAGCTGCATCTGCCTGAGAAGCTCCTGATACACCTGCAAACATCATCGATACAAGGATATTTGCATGTGCCAATCCCCCACGAACTGGACCAACAATTGCTAAGGCAAGGTTAATTAGCTTTTCAGAGATTTTTCCAGAGTTCATCAAGTTAGCAGCTAAAATAAATAGTGGTACAGCTAAAAGAACAAAGGAATCTAAACCATTTACCATTTTCATTGCGACGGTTGCCTCAGGAGTATACGGAATACCAAAAATACCTATTAATGCTACAATTCCAATAACAAATGCGATCGGAACCCCGGTCAACATTAAGACGATAAACAGTCCAAGTAAAAGAAATCCCATTATTCACTTACCTCCTTTGCATTCCGTAATTTCGTGTGCTCAATCAAGTGCGATAAGGAATAGACGATCATAGAACCTGCCATAATAGGGATTGCTATCCATATATATCCCATTTTCATTTCTGGTATTGTCGCCCATGTATAGTTCCAAAATTCCTTTACAATTTGAATACCTAATAAGAAAATAAAAATATTGAATACAATCAGGACTAAATCATTAAATATATTAAGTAATAATTTAGCTTTAACCTTTCTTAGTAGAAAATCAAAATTAAAGTGCTCACGTCGATTCACCATTACAGCAGCTCCCATGAAGATTGCCCATATAAACGAATAGTTCGCAACCTCCTCTGTCCAAATAACCGAAACTCCCATATACCTTGTAACAATCTGCACCAAGATGACAGAAAAGAAAAGACACAGAAACACTAACCCTACTGCAATCTGTATTTTTTCAAGTATTTGTACAAAACGTTTCACGGCTATCCCTCCCCCAAATAGACTTATTTTAATTCTCGTATGTTCTGTATCATATCTTCTACTCCAATTTCTTTCGCAAACTCATCCTGAATTGGTTTAGCCACTTCAATAAAAGGTTCTCTATTAATTTCATTCACAATTGCACCATCTTCAATTGCTTTTTCCTTGTATTCCACGTCCTGTTTATTCGTAGCCTCACGTTCAGCCTTCACCGACTCTTCAGCAGCATGTAAAATCATTTCCTGGTGTTCCTTAGAATAGCTATCAAATTTCTCCCCATTGATTAATAGAAACCTGGTAGTAAAGTCATGTGCTGTCTCCGTAATATATTTTCCATTTGGAGTAGTATGGTGAGCCTGTTGTACGAAAAATGGGTAAGCGTTTTCAGAAGAGTCTACAACGTCCTGCTGTAGGCCCTGGTAAAGCTCTCCCCACGATATCGAGGATGGAATAGCCCCTGTTTTCTCCCAAAAATCAGCAATAACACCAGATGTTTGCGTACGTAATGATACACCTTTTAAATCGTCAATAGATTCTAATGGTTTTTTACCGTAAAAATGTCTAACTCCAGCTGTCCAATAGCCTAATAGTTTAAAAGAATTATTGGATTTTTTATTAATAATTTCTCCCATCTTTTTTCCAACTTTTCCGTCAACAACCTTCAACCAATGTTCATAGCTGTCAAATAAATAAGGTGCTGAAAATAGATCCACTTCCCTAATTCCCGTTTGTGTCATAAAACCAGGGGATACAAGTACAACATCGGCTGCACCTAATTGAAGTTTTTCCACTAATTCTGATTCTTCCGTTCCAATTGTTCCGGCATGAACTTCTACTTCAATTGATCCATTGGACACTTCTTCTGCAACCTCTTTAAATTTTAGCAACCCTACCTGATACGGGCTGTCAGGTGATGTTTGGTTATGGGCTGCGATGATTTTAATCTTGCCGTCTTCCTCTGTATTAACTTGATTCGAGCAAGAAGCAAGCAATGTTACAGATGCTATAATAAGTAAAATGAAAGCGTTTGAAATTTTTCTCATTTTAAAAGCCCCCTTTATCAAACTAAAGTTATACATGAAGTTCTGTTAGCTTAGCGACGTATTGTTGTGCCCTTTGCGTTAATTGATTATAATCTTCCTCTGTATTTAATGTTTTTGCATTTACTAGATTACTACCAATTCCAACTGCGACACTTCCTTTTGATAGGTAGTCGTTCATATTATCCAATGTAATACCACCTGTTACCATTGCTTCTACGTGCGGGAGAGGCCCTAATATGTTTTTAATATAATTCGGTCCAAATACATCTGCAGGGAATACTTTTACCATCTTTGCCCCGTGTTCATAAGCCGTTACTATTTCAGTTGGCGATAACACACCAGGAATATTTAATACACCATAGCGATTTGTTAATGTTAATGTTTCTATATTTAGTGTAGGTGACACAATGAATTCAGCACCTGCCATCATTACCGATCTTGCGGTTTCAGGGTCTAGTACCGTACCAGCACCTATACAGATGTCCCCTTTCATCTGTTTTACCGCTGCTTCCATTACACTTGCTACATTGGGAGTTTCAGCAGTTATTTCAACTGCCTTCACTCCTCCTTTTGCCAATGCCTCTAAGATTGGAACAATATTCTCCTTACCTGCCTTCCGTATAACTGCTACAATTTTATTATTTTTAATTACTTCTACAGGTGTCATGTTAACTATCCCCTCTTTATTCCAGATTTGCATGTTTTTGATTTAATGAGCCGCCTTGTCCCTCTGGCTGCTTTTCTAGTAAATAAACGACAATAGCATCCAAAAGTAAATGGGCAGATTGATCAAACTGGCTTCCTAGAGGTTGGATTGTTTCTGGTTCAGAATTAAGTCGTTTCTTTGTTGCTGCAGGGACTCGAATACAACAATCGCTTAATTGCCCAATCTGAGATTCCTTATTGGTAGTGACTAAGGCAAGTCTAGCATCTATTTCTTTTGCTTTTGTTGCAAATTGCTTCAGCGTTCCTGTGCTGCCTGACCCTGAAATAACAAGTAATAGATCACTAGATTCTATACTAGGCGTGATTGTTTCTCCAACAACATAAATAGGATATCCACTGTGCATTAGACGCATCGCAAACACTTTTCCAATTAATCCAGAACGCCCTGTTCCAGCAACAAATATTCTTTTCGCATTTTGAAGTTCTGTCGCTAACTGTTGTACTTCATTAGAATCTACATGTTCTAACACCTCTGCCACTTCATTAGAAATCGTTTTGATAATCTTTTCCATAGAATCTTCCTCCCTTATTTACTGCTTAACAAGACTCTCGCTTTATTAATGTTGCCTCGAACCTATATATTTTCGAAGTAGTATCAGTTTGTTTGTTTTTTATTCTTTCTAATAGTAGTTCAGCTGCTTTCTTTCCCATTTCAAATGCTGGTTGAGCAATTGTGGTTAACGCTGGACTATAGAAACTAGCAAACGAAACCTCATCAATTCCTATTAGTGCCAGATCCTCTGGTATTTTAATTTGTTGTTCTTTCGTATACTTCAAGATTTCAAATAAAACTAAATCATTTAATGCAATAAGCGCTTCCGGAGGATCCGTTTGCGTTAACATTTGATCCATTTTTGCCTGTATATCAGGTATTTCGCCATTTACCAAATAATTAGGATTAAGCGGAATATTATGTTTTTGTAATCCTTTTTTGTATCCATTTGTTCGTTCTAACCTTGGAGTTACATATGGACTCAGCGGTGGAGTAATCATCCCAATTTTTTCATAACCATTCTTTACAAGATGATCTACTGCTAGCAATGAAGCCTTCTCGTTATCAAGCAAAACCGTCGGAATCTGTACTTCCGATAGAACTCTATCCATAAAAACGACTGGATATTTATCTTTTAGTAACCCTTTGTACAACTCAATATTTCCACCAGTGGGGAAAGCAATAATTCCATCTACTTGTTTTGCACGAAGCATTTCGATATACCGCTTTTCCTTTACCGGGTCATCATCCGCATTACACACGATAATGTGATAATTAGATTCATTACAAAAATCTTCAATCGCCCTAATAACCTGTGTAGAGAATACATGAAGTATATTTGCAACAATCACACCGATTGTCATTGTAGATTTTTGTTTTAATCCCCTAGCAATTATATTTGGACGATAATCTAATTCTTTAATAGCTAATTCAATTCTTTTTTTTGTTTTTTCTCCCATATAATCATAGCGTTGATTTAAATACTGAGACACTGTACTCTTTGAAACGCCAGCATGTTTTGCTACATCTGCCATTGTAACCAAATTTAGTCACCCTTCTCTTACATTCACTAATGATTAAATACTATTAACCACTTTTACTAAACCGGTTTAGTAAATCGGTTTAGTAAAAGTATAAAATAAATGAAAGCGTTTTACAAGGGGTTTTTAATTTTGGCTGTTTTTATAAAGTTGTTGTTTGTAAGTAATAGACCGTTCCTTTCTGCGAACACTTCCTCTGTATCCTACAGGAGTCAAGTGCCTTCCGCTCCAATCCACTCTATATTTTCGAATGGTGTTAAAAGCAACAATCTTTTAAAAAACAGCCCTAGTTTTTCATATTTGCTTGGTGTCATGAACCTTTTCTCTCTGTTTGAATGCTATGGAGTGTTAGAAGGTAGGATTAGGCTTTCTTTTTTTATTGTTATCTATACGTAAATACTTCTAGATTATGAAAGCAAAAAACCAATTATAAGGAAAATTCCTCATAATTGGTTTTCATAACGTAACTATTAATCTGTAATAGCTGCTTTTTCCTGTGGGGAAGTAGAAGCATTACTCCACTCTAAAATATTAGCGTATTTTTGTTTCGCATCCTCATATCCTTGCCAATAGAGGTTTTCAAGTTTTTTAGGATCTTTTTCGATTCTCCCCACTTTTAATGGCTGCTGAGGTTGAATGATGATGATTTCACCTTTTGCTTCTTTTTCTTCTAACGTTTCTACTAATGAATTATACTGTTTATACCGATTCATTAATGTTTTTTGTAAATTAGGATATTGCGGATATTTTCGTTTTAATAAAAAATTAAATTTAGAAGGCTTTTTAAAATAGCCTTTATTTCTTGTCAAAACTACAACATTTTTCGCAAATCCATCCTTTTCTGCTTTTTCAATCGGAATTGAATCGCTTATCCCTCCGTCAAGAAGATGTTTTGATTGATACTCCACAACAGGTGCTAAAAAAGGAAGCGAACTAGATGCTCTAATTATCGTTAAAACATCTTTTCCATAATCTTTCCTTGACCAATAAACAGGTTTTCCTGTGTGGCAATCTGTTGTTCCGATGACAAATTCACTTTGACTAGAATAGAATGTCTCATAGTCAAAAGGGACAATTTTATTCGGAATTTCATCAAATACATAATCCATACCAAATAACTCACGACTCTTCCAATAATTTCTCCAAGACAGGTATTTCGGGTCTCTTGCAAAACCAATGTTCACCTTTTTATTTCTGCCAGCCTGTTTAGATAAATAGGAAGCAGCGATGCATGCTCCTGCAGAAACACCAATAACATAAGGAAACTCAAGTCCTTGTTCTAGGAAATACTCTAGGGCACCCGCTGTATAAACCCCTCGCATTCCTCCGCCCTCTAAAACGAGACCTGTATTATCAACTAACATGTGTTGCTCCCCCCTAAATTATCTTCATTCAATCAATTAATGCTTCACTTACTTAACTAAATACCATCCTATATTTTCCCACATTCTATTGAAAATGTGTACCACCTTGTTTGAATACCTGCCAAGGTTTTGTCGAATAAACATAATCGATTATTAGGTAGGGGGTCTAACATATCACTTACTAACCAAAACCAATTACAGTTATTTTAAAATGAAAAAGATGACACAACAACCTTTTACCCTCATATACATCAAATATGGACAAGGTAAGAGGTGAAAACAGTGACGAAACAAAGTCTCATTAAAGGAACGATTGTTCTAACAATAGCAGCTTTCATTACAAAGATACTGGGATTCGCAAATGGAATAGTAATGGCTAATATCATTGGACCAGAGGGTATCGGTCTTATTATGATGGCAATGCCTGTTGCAGGTCTTTTAATTACATTAACAACATTAGGTCTACCTGTAGCAATATCAAAACTTGTAGCTGAAGCTGAAGTAAAGAAGGACCACCAACAAGTAAAAAAAATCCTTATTGTTTCCCTAGCAACGACAAGTATTATAGGTGTTATTTTAATGATTGGAGCCTTCGCAGGTGCAAAATTATTATCTTCCATTTTTCTAACAGATCAAAGAGCTTATTATTCTTTAATTGCAGTTATACCAATAATACCTATTATTGCAATATCATCAGTGATTAAAGGGTACTTTCGCGGCAAGCAAAATATGACCCCGATTGCACTTTATCAAATTATTGAGCAAGTTGTAAGAATTGGATTGATCTTTATTTTCGTTCAGTGGCTACTTCCTTATGGAATCGAATACGCTGCTGCCGGAGCCGTTCTGAGTGGTATAATTGGCGAAGGCTTTTCCCTGCTTTATCTACTTTCGATATTTAAATGGTCAAAACAAAAACAGTTCAAGTTACGCCATTCATTTATCAAACAAATAAGCAAAGGTAAAGAGATATTACATGAGTTACTTCAAACAGGTCTCCCAACGACAGGTAACGGACTAATCCATTCCTTCATAGGCGTTTTTCAACCTGTAATTATTACTCAAAGTTTGGCTTTAGCTGGGATTGGAACAGTACTAGCAACTAAACAGTACGGGACTTTAATGGGATTTGTTTTTCCTCTATTAATGCTTCCAGGTTTTATTACAAATTCTATGTCTGTCCCTTTAATCCCCTCCATTAGTGAAGCGAAAGAGAAAAATGAACTACAACTTATTCATAAAAGAACTGGGCAAGCCGTTAGAATTTCTTTAATTGTTGGAGTGCCTTGCACGATTATTTTGTATCTTTTTGCGGATATGTTAACAACTCTTATTTATAAGTCGCCAGAAGCAGCAATACTTTTAAAAATCATGGCTCCTTTTTACTTCTTACAATATTTCCGCATACCTTTACAGTCAGTCCTTATCGGTTTAGGGAAAGCAAATATTGTCATGGTCAATGACCTAGTGGCTTCTATTGCAAAACTTGCTTTTATCTTTGTTTTAGCTTCCAAACCTGATTTTGGTATTTACGGAGTGTGTCTCGCTATAAGTGCCAGTATAGTATTGGGAACATCCCTTCATTTTTTTACAATATCAAAATTAATTGGATTTTATTTAATCGTAACAGATTTTATAAAGGTCATATTCTCAGGTGTTGTGATGGGTTTGGTCGGTGCACTTGCACTTAAATATTTAAGTAGTGAAATTCAAAATAACATACTGATATTAGGTATTTCTTTAACGATATCCATGCTTGTTTATTTGTTTTCACTAAAATGTTTCAAAGTTATCAACTTAAGAAAAAAATAATAAATAAGGGGTTATGATAAAGCTAAAAAATTTAGGCTGTTTTTCATGAAGGTTGTTGCTTTTTAACGAAAAACTAAGTTTAACCCACTGAGTTGATTGGAGCGGAGGGCACTTGACTCCTGCGGGAAGAGAGGAAAGTGGGAGACCCCACAGGCGAAGCCGAGGAGGCTCCCATTCCTCCCCGCGGAAAGCAAGTGCCCGTAGCGGAAATCAACGGGCAAAATTTATAAGTAAAACAACAATCTATGAGAAAGAGCCAAAATTTAATACGGGGCCCTTCTATTAAAAAATTGGTACCCGATTATTGAATTTGCTTATTGCTGGAGCTTTTATTTGAAAAGGTGGTATAACAAACGGTCCTTCTCTTCAAAAAATTGCTTCATTATTGTATAGTGATTCGTTTCTTCTAATTTTGATTCGCCCATGCCTTCATCGGTGAGTTCAATAATTTTAGCATTTGGATAGGCCATAATTATTGGTGAGTGTGTGGAAATAACAAACTGGGACCCCTCATGAACAAGTCGATTAATAATAGTTAACATAGACAATTGTCTTACTGGAGATAATGCCGCTTCCGGCTCATCTAATATATATAGCCCTTTACCTTGAAAGCGATTAGTAAACGTAGCAAAAAAAGACTCTCCATGAGATTGTTGATGTAAGGAATTTCCTCCAAATGAATCGATAACCTTAGGTCCTGAAGATGGGTCTTCGTCTAGTTCTTCAATATTAGTAGCTAAATTATAGAATGTTTCAGCTCTGAAAAAGAAACCATCTTTTGGCTTATACACTCCTTTAGCTAGCCGCAAATAATGATCTAAATTCGAATGAGAATTATAACTAGAAAAGTTATAATTCCTATTACCGCCTTCAGGATTAAACCCTAGTTTAATTGCAATCGCTTCTAGCAAAGTAGATTTCCCCATACCATTCTCACCAATAATATACGTAACGTTCGGATGAAAGACTAATTCCTTAAAGTATTTAACAACGGGGAGATTCAGTGGAAAAGTATCATATGAATCTATTTCTTCTGACTCTAATTTGAGACTTTTAATATATTGATCCTCTTGCGTTAATTTCACTTTTAATAACATCCTTTCCTCTTAGAAGTAGAAAACCTTCTCCTATAGTTCCAACTAACCTTTTATCGTTTTCTATAGATTAATTTTCAAATTGAATTGCTTACTAGACATACTCCACCATGGTACCCCCAATAATTCCTCTTAACCGCTCAAAGTGCTCGTAGTTTAACACTTTTAAGCCAACCATTCCATCCTTATTTCTCTTCGATTTACTTTCTAAAACCCCTTCTTAATTCATTAATTTGGTCCTAAAATCTGAAATGAGCATGATTCCTTTTGAATACACTTGATTGTGGAATAACTACATAAAAGGATTTTTTTAGATTGTAGAGAACTATTATTATATAGAAATTTACATAATGAGAGAAGTAAGGGTGAGTCAATGAAGTTCATACGAAACATTTTTATTATTTTAATCGGGATTATTTTAATTAGTATATTGCCAGTCTTATTTTACGGTGGTTCTGGATATCAATATATTACAGAAGAGCTAGTTGCAAATAACGTTACGACCATTGGATTTTATCCATTGGCGTATGGACTAGCTATTATAGAGGTAGTAAGAAATCTCTTTCAACCAGATCAATGGAGCATTGTCTATTTTGGAAAAGAATACTCCTTTTTCAACTTTTTCTCGGACAGATATTTTTATTCCTTAAAGCTCTTTTCCATTTCGCTTATGATCGCTATCGGAGCATCTATGCTTGTGACGATAATGGTTTCAATGTCACCAAGGTGGGTTAAAAAAGTTTGTACCTTTGTCATTGATATTTTGGAATCATTACCCGATGTATTTTTAATTGTCGGACTTCAATTAATTGTCGTCCTCATCTATCGTTCTACTGGTAATTTAATTGCAGAAGTGGCCATGTTAAATGAAGAAATTTATTTATTACCGGTTATTTGTTTGACAACCGTTCCCTCTGTTTTTCTCATTAAAACTACACTACTTTTGATAAGAGAAGAGCAGCCAAAGCCTTATATAGATTTGGCTCGTGCTAAAGGACTAGGCAGGCTAAGCATTCTATTTGTGCATAGTTTTCGGAATGTCATATTTAGTTTATTTTATCGATCCAAGTTAATCTTTTCCTTTATGTTGTCTAATCTTTTTATTATTGAAAGATTATTTAACATCAGAGGCGTTATGGATTTACTCCTCTACTCGAACGCTCATATCCTTGTGCTTATTATTTGCTCTATCTTTATTCCTTTTTACACTTTATTTTCGATATCTGAATTTTTCATTATGAGGAAAATTGGTGCTAGAGAGGAGGAGATTTTAAATGTTTAAAACTTTAATCAAAAAACCAAAATTTCTCCTTGGCTTTGTATTTCTAATAACCATGGTTATAACAAGCTTTCTTTATGAGCCTTTTATTGCTGAACATATTAAAAGGTATGATTTTTTCACCTATAAAGGGGAATTGGTTGGTCCTCCTTTTACACCTTTAGAACTTCCACCTCTTGGCTCTGACAGATTAGGGACCCCCTTATGGACTTATATCATCCAAGGAGCAAAGTTCACCATTCTTCTTGCAATTGTAATTAGTTTTACCCAAGTTATTTTTGGATTACTTCTTTCCGTTTTCTTTTTACACTTTCTGAAAAGAATTCAAAAGATCTTAGAAGTACTGGTAGAATCGATGATTTATGTTCCTGTTGCTGTTATCGCATTTTGGTTATTACTGCCTTTAGAGCAACTCATCCATAATCCCGAGGAACATTTCATCAAATTATTAATAAACCAAGCCTTATTAATTAGTATCATTGGAATTCCGTCCACACTAGTAGTCCTATTAAAAGAAATTCAAAAGTCCCTCCAAGAAGAGTTTGTATTAAGCTCTAGAGTTTTGGGTGGAAGAGGATGGTTTTTATATCGTAAACATGTGCTTACTATTTTATCGCCAAGACTAGTACTGCTCTTTTTCCAACGTAATGTTCAAGTACTCGTGTTATTTGCTCACTTAGGATTTATTAACATTTTTTTAGGTGGGAAATTTGAAGAAGAAATTATGGTTGGTGAATCTAGAATGTTTTCACTATCGAATGAATGGGCTGGTAATATCGGAAAGGCTTACTTAGAGTTAATGACCGCGCCATGGCTGATTTTAGCTCCGCTGTTCGCATTATCTCTGGCTGTTCTTTCGTTTAATTTCATGGCATCCTCCATACAAGAAATCATGCTAAAAGAAACTAGTTCATTTCGAAAAAGAAGCGGAAAGAGGATGCAAAAAGAAACGGAAAAAAATTCGAGTGAATTTAAAGATAATCATTTTACACTTGTCAGGAAAAACCATCATCTAAATAGTTAATCCTAAAAGATAAATTCTATAAAAAAATAGAAGCACTTTTCACTTTTCCTAATTCAACTATAATAGTATCATTACCAGCAAGAATTAATAAGACCTCCTTAAAAAAATAGCTTTAATAATGAAAGTCTTCTTTACTTTCTCTACTAGTTAAGGCTTTCAAATTTGTTTAGGTATTCTAAGAATACTGTGTTATACTTTAGCTAACCATTTAACACCTATAACATGTTTTCTTTGAGGCTGACTAAAAAGGTCAGATCCATTAATCCGAATATATATAGACTTTAGTTTAACAAAAGTCTATATATATTCGGATTTTTTAAAGGATCAGACACTAACTAGTCAGCCTCTTCTTATTCAGTACTTTTTAGTATAAAAAAAGGACCCTACTAGTAGGGTCCTTTAATCATTACGCTTTGTTTACATTAGTAGCTTGAAGTCCACGTTGACCTTGTTCAGTGTCAAAAGTAACTTTTTGGCCTTCATCTAAAGTTTTAAATCCTTCGCCTTGGATAGCTGAAAAATGTACGAATACATCTTCTCCACCTTCAATTTCGATGAAACCGAAACCTTTTTCTGCGTTAAACCATTTTACTGTACCTTCTTGCATGTTTGTTTCCTCCTGTGTGGATATATTCCACAATTTATTACTATAATTGCTCAATTAGATATCAAAGGCGAAAAGTTTAAATACTTACTCTTTCCCTACATACCGAACAAAAATAATTCTTATTCAGAATAACAGATAAAATGTAGAAAAGCAAATAGTATTTAACTATTCTTAGAAAGTATAGTTGATAGGTTAAAACGAAAATATCAATCATGCTTTCTAAACAAAACTGGTTGAACAGATAAAAAAGACAAAAGCTATACTTCAGAGTGACACCGCTTGCCAAATAGTACCTCGCCTCCCCCGGAATCTCCGGGGATATTGTTTTTCCAAGTATGTGCTGAAGTTCGTTTCTAATGGCAACATCTCCAACGATAGTAAACTAGTTCTTAACTAAAGGTGTTCCCTATATCTCAGTTTAATTCCTTTGCTTTTAACATTGTTGGAGTGATGCTGATGAGAATGACGGCGATGATTAGTGTAAGTACAACGGTGATGGTCATGTCATTAGTCCAGTTGTTCGTTTGCATAATGGTGTAAGCATAATTTGCTAGTTGGGATGGAGACCATTTTAATGTTTCCTGAAATGACCCGGCTAGAAAAGAGAGGACGACGGAAACCGTAATTCCAGCAAAAGCAGCAATTCCCGAGGTTTTTACTAAACTGCTAAAGAATACAACTACTGTAAGAATAAATGTCAACCATAATCCATAGATAATAAATGATTGAAAAAATACTCCAGCATCTATCCCCTTAAATAAAAGATTAATGTAATACCAGCTGCTAAGCATCCCGATTCCATATGACCCCCAAACAAGTACTAGCGCCGCAAACCATTTGGACAGAACATAGGCAGCATAGGAGACCGGTTTAACTAGCACCATTACAGCACTTCTACTCTTTCGTTCTCCCGCAATGGTTGCCATAAACCCCAAAACGATAATTAGAATTCCAAGTGTATTGAATTGGTTAATAGTAGAGAATAATACTTCTTCTGAAGACGGCGTTGGAATTTCGATAACAGCCCCTTCTGGTAAATCCCCTAATGTATCTAGAATATCTGGTAAATAATAAGCGATTAATGGCTCTTGTATACCCAACAAAATGAAAACCAATGGCATCCATAACACCTTATAATTTCTTGTCGATTCTACTATTTCTTTTTTAAATAAAACCCAGCAAATTTTCACTTACTTCACCACTTTCATAAACACTTCTTCTAAACTATCATTACTCGTTTCCAGTTTAACTACTGGCCATGCTTCTTCAGCAATGATTTGGAATAGTTTATCCCTTGACGACTGTATATTTTCCACATTAATAAATAATGTGTTTTCTTCAAAATTAGCTAATTTTACCCAGTCCCTCTTTTGAATAGAATTCAGGTATTTCTTTGAACCTCTCTCTAAACAAACAATAAGTTGCGGTGTTTGGTGTCGATGTTTCACTTCCTCCAAACTGCCCTGTTCAACAAGGTTTCCACTATGCAAAAATAATACGTCATCACAAACTTGCTCAGCATCATTTAAAATGTGTGTGGAAAAAAGTATTGTTGTTTCCTTTTTAAGCTTTTTTAACAACTCTAAAACTTCCTTTCGCCCAAAAGGATCCAAGGCAGAAACTGGTTCATCTAAAATCAATAATTTTGGCTGATGAATCATCGCCTGCGCTATTCCTAGACGCTGCTTCATCCCACCTGAGTACTGACCAATTTTTCTCTTCTTCCCTTCCGTTAAACCAACTAATTCTAAGAGCTTATTCCCTCTTTTCATTACATCTTTTTTTGAGATACCAGCAATTTCACCTTGAAAAATAAGATACTCTTCTCCACTCATCCATTCAAAAAACGAAGGATACTGTGGTAAATAACCGATAATAGTTCGGATATCTTTCTCTTTTGATAATGGTGACCTTATTTCCCCGGAAGTCGGCTTTATCAAACCTGCAAGCATATTAAGAGTCGTGGTTTTCCCTGCACCATTTGGTCCTAATAATGCGGTACACTTTCCTTTTGTTAATGAAAAGGAAATATCTTTTACAGCTAACTTTTCCTTATATTTCTTTTCTAGCGAGCATACTTCGAGAACATTCATCCATTTTGTCTCCTTCCAAACACAAAGTAAATGATTGGACCAATAATATTAACAAATAAGATAACAAGCACCCATAACCATTTAGGGCCATTAGTAGCCCGTATTCTAATCAAATCAACTAAAGCAACAATAAGTAAAATAAATTGTATCCCGATGAGTGGTGCAACTAACCCCCAATTTATACTATTAAATGCCTCTTGAATCTCTGTCATGATGATTCCTCCTTGCTGGATATTTCACTTATAAGACGATTAAGTTCAAATTTCGTTCAACATTTTTATAAATAATTTTTGAATGAAGAAAAAGCAGTGGAATTTTTATCGATTCCACTGCTTTTTCTATACTTAAATTTTATAAATTTCTTGCATTCGTTTAATCTCTTCCTTTATCGTGTCGACTAGTGAGGCAGGCGATAATACCTCAGCTTGTCCACCCCAATTCAAAAGCCAACTTACTAAACCGCTACTAAGCCTAGCTTTTGTAGTAAGGACAAAATGATCATTATCGACTTTTTGTATACTTACATCTTTTCCAAACTTATCTATCATGACGTTTATTAAATGGTTTTGAAATTTCACTTTAATCCATTCTTCCGACCCAGCAAACATATGAAAGGTCGATTGGACATATTTTGTCACATCAAATGGGTCATACGGAAACGTCTCTTCTGTTAGTTGAACATTTCGTAAACGGTCAATTCGATAATGCCTAATTTCTTCTGCTTTAAAAAAGTATGCAATCAAATAATAAAAGTCATTTGTCCACGTTAATGCAAGTGGTTTAACCCGATAATCATCTCCACCGTGACTTAAAACAAATTCTTTATCTAAATCGTATCTCCCATATTGAAACGTCACAATCCTTCTCTCCGCTATCGCATGATGTAAATCATTAATGGCAACACGGACTAAGTGACTCTCACTTTTAACAGAAGAATCAATTAATATTTCATTTTGAAGCATTTTTGCCTGAGGTTTACTTGTAAGTTTCTTGATTTTACGAATAAGCTGTTTCGTTTCTTCTTTCGTTATGAATCTTGCCGATACGACCGCATCTATTAACATTCTAAGTTCATATAACTCAAATAATCGATATTGATGACTGTAATATTTCGGCAGCCCCTCTTTCACTTGGTTAATTGTTACATCAAAATTGTTTTCAATTAAGTGATCGATATCATCCTTCAGTGAATTTTTATTCAGTTTGATTTCAGAACCATATATCGCCTTAAACTTTTCTATAATGTCATCAATGGATAGCTCATTCTCCTCATCCGTCTCCGCTTCAAAAATATCCCGCAACATTAACAAACGATCCTTATTATCAATTCGCTCCACATAAATCCCCCACTAACACCCTTTTTCCACCATTCTACCAAAAACCCCCTACCACCGAAACATGAGCGGTATAACTTTAATTCATTAAAGCACCGAGGGACGGACCTTTATTTGACCACCAAATCGTTAAATAAGCCCACACCATATCTAGTTATTAGCCATACACTGCAATTAGTATGAGGAAAGGTGTGAAGAGATTGTATGTGGCAAGGAAAGTACATTACAGTTATCGTAACTGCTAGTCTGTTATTACTTGCGCTTTTTTCAGGACTTTTCATCTATAAGACTGGATTCCATGAAGGGAAAGTATGGACGACATTAGAATCAGATGATGACAAAAAAGCTTCTTCAGGCAATATGAACGGGAACAATAATATTCAAAATAATATAGATAACAATGGAAGCAATTCAGCCGAAAATAATGTTGACAACACGATTGATAATAATGGTGGAAAAGATATCAAGAATAATGTAACCAATAATATAACGAACAACGTTGAAGTAAACGTAGATGTTGATGCAGAGGGAAATGTCGTTAATAACGTTAGTAATAATATTAGTAATAATGCTACCAATGGGACCTCAAATGATACGAATAATGGGAATAACAGTGATAATGGCAATGGTGATAGCGAGAATGGAAAAGAGGGTAGTAAGAACAGCAATAATGGAGATGAAAAGAAAGACGACAAGAGCAGCAATAATGGAAAGAATGATAAGGAGCAGGATAGCAAAAAATCGGGTTTTACATGGGGAATTGATACAGCAAGCTTAACTTCCGAAAATTTCAATATGTGTGTAAAAGATAATTTTGGTGATCCTGGAGTCGTCGGGAGATATTTAGGAAATAATGAGGGTGCTTCTGTTGGATTAACGAAAGAAGAAGTTGATTTAATTAAATCAAATAAAGATAAAATACTTCTTATCCATAACAAACTTTCTGATGCGACAGGTTACGATAATGGGGTACAAGAAGGGAAAGAAGCTATCAACCTAGCTAAGGAACTTGGTGCACCAGAAGGAACAGCAATTTTTGTTGACATTGAACCAACTTTTCCTGTAAATGCTGCATTTATTCAAGGCTGGTATGATACACTTTCCTCTTCATCATATGCTCCTGGAATTTATGGAATATTTGACAAGAACACGGACCTAACTGCTTCTTTTAATGCCGCCTCTAAAGAAAATGCGGATATTAAAGAAAACACATATATTTGGACGGCAGCTCCTAATGCTGGAATCACAACCAAAAATAAAGCACCTGAATATAAACCGCAAGCTCCAGAAGGCTCTCTTGTCATAGGCTGGCAATATGGAATTGACGCACAAACATGTAATATTGATACAAACCTCTTTAACAATAAATATACAGACATTTTATGGTAATTATGTCATAAAGTAAAAAACGCAATCTCTTTGGTGTCAAAGAGATTGCGTTTTTTGAGGTCCGTCCCTCACTGCTTTAATTCGTTAAACAAGTGAAGGACAGACTTCAAACAAAGACTTCAAAATCCTATTTAATTATACGAATAACTGTCGGAATGTGGTACCTCTCTCCCTCGTATGCTCTAATTGCAGCTAGAATTGTAAATATTAATGCAAGGACACCGACGATTGGAGCGAGAATGAATCCAATCAGTACAAACATTAAGAGTGAACTTACAATCCCGTAAATAGTATAAGAGATAAGAAAGTTTAAATATTCTTTTCCGTGAAAATCAACGAATTCAGATTCATCTCTTTTTAATAACCAAATTAAGAGTGGTCCAATGAATACAGTGAAAAAACTGGTGAGATAAATTAACATAGCAAATAACTTTTCTTCCTTTTCCGCCATCACGAATCTCCCCCTAAAATTGTTCTTCTTCTATACCTACGCTTCCCTCATGCCAAAGTTTCTAATTAAATTATCTTCTTCTCTTTATCTAGTACAAACAAAAAGGAGAAAACCATTTTTTAAGGTCCGTCCCCAAACGCATTAACATATTAAAGGATACACACTTCAATACAATGTTTTCATTTATTTGATTTTCCTGAATATATGTTAGTAAGAGAAGAGTTGTCCGCTTCTATATAAGTTCATATATGAATGACCTTCTCCGGTATACCAACTCATACATAATGCAATGAATTATTTGCGTAAAGAAAGGATGAAATAAATGAGCAAATTAGAGGCATTTATTCTCGGTATTATTCAGGGGCTTACAGAATTTCTGCCAATTTCTAGTACAGGCCATTTATATATTGGACGTCTTGCCTTTGGGCTTGAGGATGCTGGGCTATTTCTTGACACAATGCTGCATATCGGAACATTGATTGCTGTTCTCGTCGTTTACCAAAAAGAATTACTTTTTATGGTGAAGAATCCGTTCAGCAAACTATCACTAATTCTTGTCATCGGCACAATCCCAGCAGTCATTGTCGGGTTTTTATTCGAAGATTATTTCGATGCTATTTCTAAAACAGGAAATACACTCGGTTGGGAGTTTCTTATTACCGGAGCCATCATGTATGTTGCTGACGGAGTTAAAGATGGACATAAAAAGCTAGAAAATCTAAATTATACAGACGCTTTCGTAATCGGGAGTTTTCAGGCAGCTGCAATCTTCCCTGCTCTCTCTCGTTCGGGGTTAACCATTGCTGCAGGACTCTTTAGAAAATTGGATCGAGGAACAGCTGCCTATTTCTCTTTTCTTTTATCAACCCCAGCCATCCTTGGTGGTATCGTACTACAAAGCAAGGATGTTTTCACAGGACATGTAGAGTCTGTCACCTTCACTTCTCTTGCGATTGGAACAGTGACAGCTGCCGTTTTTGGCTACTTTGCGATTGTCGGAATGATAAATTTTCTGAAAAATCGTTCCCTCAAACTTTTCTCTTATTACGTATGGGCACTAGGTCTTCTTATTCTATTTCTCCAATATTCCGGGATCTTTTAGGAGGTTATAATGAATCACGAATTAATTCTGCAGCTTTTAAATCAATTGACTGAATGGGGTTATGTAGGGATTGCACTTGCGTTAATGATTGAAGTAATTCCTAGTGAACTTGTCCTAAGTTATGCTGGATTTATGGTTAATGCCGGAAAACTTTCCTTTGTTGGGGCATTAATTTCTGGGGTTGTCGGAGGTACGATTGCACAATTGTTTTTATATTGGCTAGGTAGATACGGGGGAAGGCCGTTTTTCGAGAAATATGGGAAATTCCTTTTCATTCAGCCTAAACATATAAATGCTTCCGAGAAATGGTTTCAGAAATATGGTAACATCGTTATTTTCACTGCTCGATTTATCCCTATCATTAGACATGCTATTAGTATTCCAGCTGGCATCAGCAAAATGCCTCTTTCCTTATTTACACTATATACTTTTGCAGCCATGCTTCCTTGGACATTTTTGTTCATACTCATTGGTATGGAGCTCGGAACACATTGGCAGCTTATTGAAGTAGTGGCCATTCGTTATATTAAACCCCTTGCCATTATCGCTGGATGTGTCACAATGCTCTACATCTTTTACGCATATAAACGATCAAAACCGAAATCCTAGGTGAATTAAGAAAACTCCCTTCTATTTATTGTAGAAGGGAGTCAAGAAAAAGCATTAATTTGTAAAAATCATTAACCGCTCCATACATCCTTCGCGTAGCGACCCGCACGTTGAAGGTTTTCGAGCCATTCTTTAGCGTCTTGCATACTAACATCGTAGGTATTACAATACTCCGCCTTAAGTGTTGCCTCTACATCCGGAGCCATATTTGCCCCATCGCCACATACGTAGAGTCGACCACCTTGGTCAAGTAAACTAATTAACTCACTTGCATTTTCCTCCATAAGGTGCTGCACGTATGTCTTCGGCTTTCCTTCGATACGAGAGAATGCCGTGTGGAGTGTCACAAGATCCTCCTTTTGATAACTTTCTAACTCTTCACGGTAAAGATAATCGTACTCTGGGTTACGACACCCAAAGTAAAGATGCGCTTCCCCGAGTTTATGTTCCTTTTGTTTTTGGATACGGCGGGCTTGCAAAAAACCTCGAAATGGAGCGACACCTGTTCCTGGTCCAACCATGATAATTGGTGTTGCTGGATCGTCTGGCAATTGAAACCTTGAATCTGGTGTACGAACGAATATTGTTATCTCGTCACCAGGCTGACGCTCAGCAAGATAATTTGAAGCAACCCCCCGGTACTCACCACTTCCGCTCCAAGCCGGTCCTCGTACGACGCTTACAGTAAGGCTTACGCGATCCGAAAGGACGCTAGGAGAGCTAGAAATAGAGTAATAACGAGCTTTTAATGGCGAAAGCAATCCTAAAAATCTCTCAAACGGCAATTCGCAAGCAAGATACTTTTCCAGTAAATTAAGTATGGAAACTCGTTTACGAAGTACATTCATTTTATATGTGTCATCTTGAAGGAGTGCCTCTAATTCAACCTTATGAGGTGGGCAAACTGTGAATGCCGCAAGCTCTCGTATCTGTGCTCTAGTTGCTGGCTCCTGTAACTCAACACAATGAGTAAGTAGATCAGAAACACTTATTGGGCGGTCCATTGGTAAATGGGAAAGGCTATTACCAGTACTACTTAGGATCAGTTGGTCCTCCTTATTTAATCTAAAGCGATGCAAAACACGTTCCACAAGCTTAGTAGAATTCTGGGGTAGAACACCCAAATGATCACCTTCACGATATGTCAATCCCTCTGGAAGGGCAATCTCAATATGACGAGTGCTACGATCACTACTGTCTCTATGAAGCTCTCGGTTCTCGACAACGGTTGAGGCAATTGCATCGTATGTATCAGCTAGTGGAGTGCTACCGATTCCATTTACGAACTGTACAGTAAGAGAATTTTTCTCTTGTTTAAGGTTCTCGTTAACTTTCAAACTCAATGCACTTATCACATCCGGCCAAAGCTGCGTTTCCCACTTTTCAAATTGTAATTCAAAATCATCACTTGCATCGCCTTCACCATGTTTAGTTAGACGAATTGCTCCTTTTGCAGCAAGTTGGTCTTCAATGAATCGTGGGACTTGTTGAAACGTACTCGCCCAGCTTCGATCCCCACAGCCAAAAACAGCATAGCGGACACCTTCAAATGCTCCTGGTTCCGCCTCCTCTAACCATTTTACAAAAGCCTTAGCGTTGTCAGGAGGATTCCCGTTATAAGAAGCAGTTATAATAAATACCGCTCCTTCTTTTGGTAGATTTCCGACATGATCATCTAGCGGTGCTACCTGGCTTTGAAACCCTTGGCCTCGAGCAACGTCCGCTAACTCCCGGGCAATCCCTTCTGCTGTACCAAGATTAGAACCGTAAAGTACGAGTAAAGGCGTATCGTGTGCTTCAATATTAGAAGGAAGTTCTTGCCTAGCAGGTGGCTCTTCTATTGATGCAGCCTGTTCTCTAAGTGCTATCGTTGCAATTTGACTGTTGTTGCGAGGACGAATTTGCATTGTAAATCCATCTGGTTTAAGCGTTAGTGTTTCCTTAATCTTCAACTGATAATTGGTGTGATCTACAATCTCAAATTGTTTTAATATCATACCAAGCACTAGTGTAGCCTCATGAAGTGCAAATTGCTGTCCGATGCAAGCACGCTGGCCATTTCCGAATGGTTTATAAGCATCATGTGGAATTTGACTCGGGTCTTCGAAACGCTCGGGTCTAAACTCCTCAACATCGTCTCCCCACACACTTGTGTCACGGTGGAGTTTCGGAATTAGCACATTGACACTATACCCCTTTTTCATTGGGTATTTCCCTCCAAGTAACGTATCCTTTTTCGCACAAAGTGTGAACATTGGAGCTGTTGGCCAGAGCCGTAATGCTTCATTTAAAACCATTCGAGTATATTTGAGACCTCGAACTTGCTTATAAGTCGGAACAGAATCTGTAAGAACCTGATCTACCTCCGCATATGCCTTTTGAAGTTTTTCAGGGTTTTTCAAAAGGAAGTACAAGGCAAAAGACAACATCCCACTAGTCGTCTCATGACCAGCAATTAAAAATGTGATAATCTGATAACGGATGTTTTTATCATCTAATTTCTCACCAGTCTGTGGATCCTTACTGTTCAACATATGTGAGAGTAAATCATCTCCGTCTAATGTTTCCTGCTTCTTTTTCTCAGCAATAATTTTGTCAACTAAACTGAACATCGACTCAATGTCCTGCTTATACTGGCGTTTTTTTCCTACCATGAACTTATCCTGTAAAGGAATTCGATTAACCTTAGCCATTGCCTCTTGAAGGGACCTAGCCATGCTTGAGATAAAAGGGTGTGGCTGTTCATTATAAAAGCTATGGAATCGATAGTTAAATCCGCACAAACCAATTGTATCCAACGTAAGACGAGTCATGTCATCCGCTACATCAATGCTTTCTTCCGAATTAAGACGCGCCCATTTTTGAACGAGTTGCACAGCAATATCTACCATCATATCGTGATACCCTTTCATAGCCCTTTGGCTAAAGCTTGCTAGCAGTATATTATGAGCCTTTTGCCAATTAGGCTCATCCGTTTTACTTGTGAACAATCCATCTCCCGCGAAATCCCGAACTATCTGTAAGGGGGCTGAAACTTTTTTATCAAATCGAGATTCATCACAAGCATCTGCCACCAGTTTGGGGCTTGATATAAAAACATTGTTACTTGCTCCTGGCAAAGCTACTTTAAAGATTCCCCCATACTCATGGGCAAGTTTTAAAAACGATTGAGAAGGTGCCTCCACATCTATTTGTGGAAGATTCCCGAGTGGTCCAAATGTTTTCGGTTGTGGGATTGTTACAGCCTCTTTCCTAGGAAGTTCTACAGCTTGTGTCATGAAAATAATCCTCACTTTCGTGTAAGTAATAGATAGTTGGCAATATTTAAAAAACAAAAGCGGCAATTAGTCATAGAATCGAAAGACTTTGCCTGCATTATATTTATCTATGTATCTCTATATTTTCTACTATTTTTTGTACATTTCTTATTCATCTATGAAGTTTAATTCCGTCTCTCTACCATCCACCAACTGTTTTCTCGTTATTTTAAGAAATAATAATTAGTACGAACTAGTCGGTTTCTCTAATGGGTAGAGTTGTTCACAATTTAGCATTTGACTGCATCCTTACACCGCCCCGCACTTAACTTGATAACAATTTATTAGATTCATATTTCACTCTATTTTCTTCAGATAAGATAGACTGTAAAATAAAATCATTATAAATATCAGCAATCTCTTTAAGTGAGTAATTTCCTTTTTCCTTGTACCATTTGTAAATCCAGTTAACCATTCCAAAAATAGCCATTCTAATTATTGGTATGACTAGGTCTTGTCGAAATTCACCGATTTTAACCCCGTCCTCAACAACCTGATAAAGCAAATCTTTGTAACGATCACGTTTTTCCTCTATCTCCTTAAAATATTCAGACGACAAGTATAAACTCTCTTCATTGATTACCGTTAAATGCGGACGATAAGAATCAAAAAGTAAAATGAAAGACTGGACAATTTCACAGAGCCTCTCTGTTGGGCTACTGTAGTTTTGACACGCTTCTTGACCTTTCTCTAAACATAAGGAAATGCAAAAATCATGGATTGTATATAGGAGTTCATCTTTTGATTTGAAATGATGATAAAATCCGCCCTTAGATGTTCCACTTTCCTTTACAATTTGATCGACAGTTACCTTAGAATATCCATAAATTTCAAAGAGCCTTACAGAAGTGTTAATAATTTTTTCTTTTGTAGTTTGCCTTACCATTATTTATCTCCTCATTCAAAATTTAAAGAAATCTCTAGTCCATCACTCCTTATTTCGCAACAACAGACCAATTAGTCTACTTCTTTATTAGCCTAAATTATAAAAGATAAAAATTTATAAATCTACGGTGAAAAATGACTTGTTTTGTATATCTTTGTCGACGTTTCCTCATTTTTAACGAACGTATACTGTTTATGAATTGTCCTTATCAACCTCCACCATAATTAAACTCAATCATAGCTTCTCTTTTTAACTACATTTGGATAATATAAGAGTAATAGAAGCCACTTGAATAATGTTTAATACCCTAAATCTAAAGACTTACTTATCCTTAAGTTTAAAATTTTATTTTAAAATACGAAAGGAACTACTATGAATAGCTTTATTTTAGTCAACGCAAAAATTTATACGATTACAGCTGGAATTATTTCAAGCGGTACCGTTTATATTGAAAATGGAAAAATTAAACATATTGTAAAGGGTCGTGAAGACGTTTCTTCAACCCTCCCCGTTATTGATTGTAAGGGATGTCCTTTGCTTCCTGGTTTTATTGACTCCCATACACATCTTGGTCTTTATGACGAAGGAACTGGGTGGGCCGGGAACGATGCTAACGAAACAACCGAACCAATGACCCCGCATATTCGTGCATTCGATGGTGTCTATCCTCTTGACCCAGGTTTTCAAGATGCTCTTAAATATGGTGTAACAACGGTTAATGTTATGCCAGGAAGTGCGAATGTTATTGGTGGCACGACGGCCGTTATAAAAACTTTTGGAAAAACGATACGCTCGATGATGATCAAAGAAATTTCTGGTTTAAAAATTGCACTCGGTGAAAATCCAAAACGTATTCATAGTAACGGTAACAATGACTCGATTACAAGAATGGGCATAATGGGCATGCTGCGCGAAGCATTTTTTTCAGCAAAATATTGCGATCAACCAGAAAAATTGCGTGTTGCTCCAATCGTTGCGGCACTAAAAAAAGAAATCCCCGTTAGAATACATGCCCACCGTGCCGACGATATTCTTTCTGCGATGAGATTTGCTGAAGAATTTGAGCTCGACCTTCGCATCGAGCATTGTACAGAAGGGCATTTAATAGCTGAAGAATTACAGGGTAAAGACTTGAAAGTATCCGTCGGTCCTACTTTTACAAGAAGATCGAAAGTAGAGTTAAAAAACAAAAGCTGGGTAACATATCAAAAATTGTCCGAAGCTGGTGTCGAGGTCTCTATCACAACAGATCACCCGTACACTCCTATCCAATACTTGAATATGTGTGCAGCAATAGCTGTAAGAGAAGGATTAGCTCCCGAAAAAGCTCTCGAAGGCATCACGATTCTACCAGCAAGAAACCTTGGTGTTAATGATCGAATCGGTAGTATTGAAGTAGGAAAAGATGCTGATTTAGTGCTTTGGAGTGAGCATCCATTCCACTTTATGGCTAAGCCGATACTTACGATTGTCAACGGGAATATCGCGTATCAAAATATGTAGTTTTTTGTAAAAAATTAGCTGAAAAAATTCACATTTTACCTATTTCCTTTTCGCGCCTTTTCGAGTAATATACTTATGGATAATATATATTCCGATTACATTGTTCTGAACATGGTCTATTTTAATATAGAGCTATTGTAATGGAGGGAAGGCAAATGGTGCGCCACCAGTTTCTTGACTGGTCTTAGTGGGTTCGATTCCCACCCCGAAATTTTTTATGCAACATTTAAAAAATTTCGAGGGTAGGATCGTACGCTGTAAGACTGCCCTCAAGGAGGGTAATTTATGATCAAGAAACGAGATTTGCAAGAGTGTCATGAATTATATGACCTGTTGTTGCACCCTGATGTCTTCCCTTTTGTTCGTCAAAAAGCAGCTGCTTATGAGGAATTTTTATTCTTAACGAAGCAGACGATTGAAGCGGAAGAGCGTGGAGAATTAATATCACGAACGATTGTCGATGAATGGGGAAATCCAATCGGAACGATTAACTTGTTCGATATTCAAGACAATGCCGGATTTCTAGGGACATGGCTTGGCAAACCTTATCATGGAAAAGGCTACAATAAACCAGCAAAAGACGTATTTTTCCAAGAACTCTTTTATGAACTTGGGATGGAAACAGTTTTCATGAAAATTAGGAAAGCCAATGTGCGTTCGCAAAAAGCAGCTGAAAAACTTCCGTATGTTGTAAAAGCAAACGATACAAGAAAAGCGATTTACGATCAACTCAACGCCGTGGAAGACATTTACGATCTATATGAAATTCCAAAAGATTTATATACACTTCATCTATACCAATCACAACAAGAGCAAGACGAACATGTACTTGAAGCATAATAGCTTGAAAAAGATTATTCCGTAACCGGGATAATCTTTTTTTGTTACATAAAAGATGACGAGTAAGGGGAAGTTTATAAAAAAGAGATAGGGAGTAGTGAGGAAATGGAACTTATTATCCGCATATTTATGATCCTTTTATCGTGGACAAGTTTAACGTTTTTGAATAAAAAAGAAATAGCCCGCTTTTCCCCATCAGCAATCTTGGTGAGTTTATTCCTTTGCATTGCCACATTAATTAATTCTGTTTTTGGGCTATGGGAAGTAAAAGGAAGTAAGAAAAAACAACTTTTGGATGATTTTTCATTTATTTTTGGCCCTTTTATTTGTGCAACCATTTGGGTGTTAAAACTAACATTCGGAAGATTATCCCTTTATTTTCTGTTGAATACTGTAATTAATTTTATTTTAGCTTATCCTGTTACAACTTTTTTTGAAAACCAAAGCCTCTATAAGCTAAAAAAAATGAAGCGACACTATCTATTCTTACTTTGTATTTTCTATTCAGCAATGCTTTACAGTTATCAAGTTATTATTGAAAAAACATTTTCTAATTTATTTTCATCAAGAGATTTAGATTCACACCGGTTTGGTGACCAATCCACGGAAATTTTAAAAGAAAAATATGTTTCTGAGTGAAATGTTTAAGGTTATAAAAATGACTCCATAATCCGCCAATTATAAACGCAGCGGTATGGAGTCGGTCTAAAAATGAAAAACCCTTCATTATTACTTCGCCATAGAGGTCAATTCTTCGTACATATCTTGAATTGTATAAGCTTTTGGTGCTTTTTCCATATTTTTAATAAATGCCGCTTTATTTGATTGAAGCTCCTTCACCTTTTCCATAAATGATTGTGGTGTCAGTTCTTCTTCTTCTAACTTTAAGGCAAATCCTTGTTTTACAAATGAATTAGCATTCAAGATTTGGTCTCCTCTACTCGCTTCTCTTGAAAGCGGAATAAGGAGCATCGGTTTTTTTAGAGCAAGGAACTCAAATATAGAATTTGAACCTGCACGAGAAATAACAAAATCCGTCATCGCCAAATAATGTGGCAATTCCCCTTTAATAAATTCAAACTGTTTATAGCCTTGTTCTTTAAAACTAGGTTCGATATTTCCTTTACCACAAATATGGACAATCTGAAAAGACTTCAAAAGCTCCTTCAGATTTTCTCTAACACTTTCATTAATTTTTTTTGCGCCTAAACTTCCTCCCATAATCATCAAAATAGGTTTCTGGTCGAAATAACCTGTCAGACGCTTTCCTTCTTTATCGTCGCCTGTGAATAATTCTTCTCTAATAATCGAGCCCGCACACAATGTTTTATTTTCCGGCAATGCTTTTACTGTCTCAGGAAATGTCGTAAAAATCTTGGTTGCAAAAGGAACAGCCAACTTATTTGCAAGACCTGGAGTAACATCTGATTCATGGATTGCTACGGGGATACCTGCAATCTT
The DNA here is from genome assembly GCF_042684945.1 of Bacillus seohaeanensis. Lineage (NCBI taxonomy): Bacteria > Bacillati > Bacillota > Bacilli > Caryophanales > Bacillaceae > Bacillus > Bacillus seohaeanensis. Next base: position 229,475 of record NZ_JBHUMF010000015.1, read on the forward strand.
TGCTGCCATAACAACTGGTACAGACACAAACCCCCCTTTAGAGAAAATAATATCCGGTTTTGTTTTCCTTATAACGGATAATGCATCCATAACACCTTTCATTACTAAAAATGGATCTGTGAAGTTTTTCCAAGAAAAATAACGACGGAGTTTCCCGCTTGAAATTCCATAGAAAGGAATATGTGGAAATTGATCTGTAATTATTTCATTTTCAATACCCGCTCTTGACCCAATATAGGAAATGTCCCATCCCTTTTTTTCAAAAAACGGAATTAATGCCGTATTTACCGTCACATGACCTGCGGAACCTCCGCCAGTAAATAAAATATGCTTGCTCATTTATGTAAACTCCAATCTCTTTAATTTTCCAAAGTAAACATTTATTTTATCAAATTTAGATTAATTATGGAATCATTTAAAAGAAGTACTTAAAAATGTTAGGTTTAGTACGGACATACCATATTATGAGCCTTTTCTCTCGATTATTCCCGTTTGTATCATTTGAAGAATAACTCCTACTGAATACAATGTTGCTATTAATCTATTCCTTACATGTATTATACCGAAAGTTAAAAGTAAATGGCATTTTTACACTTCTTCTTAGATTCCGTGTGATATAATATTTCTTTATTCATAATTAAGGAGTCTATTTCATGAAAGAGACAAATACAGTAAAAGAAAAATTAAAGCAATTTTTAGTAATTTTAATTCCGATTCTTGTAACACAGCTCGGAATGTTCGCCATGAACTTCTTTGACACAATTATGTCTGGGAGGTATTCACCTGTTGATTTAGCAGGGGTGGCTATTGGCTCGTCTCTATGGGTACCTGTCTTTACAGGCTTAAGCGGCATTTTATTATCCATTACTCCTATCGTCGCTCAACATATTGGGGGAAATAGTAAAAAAGAAGTTCCAAACACAATCCTTCAAGGTGTTTATGCCTCTATATTTCTTTCTGTTGTTGTCATGATCACGGGGGCATTCCTGTTAGACCCTATTTTAAACGGAATGAATATCGAATCAGAGGTTAGAAGCATCGCAAAAGAGTATTTGATTGCTCTCTCGTTCGGAATAATACCGCTATTTATTTACAATGCTCTCCGTTCATTTATCGATGCACTTGGAATGACTAGAGTATCTATGTTCATCACGCTAACTTCTTTACCGATTAATGTTGTTTTCAATTATTTACTGATTTACGGAAAACTTGGTTTCCCTACATTAGGAGGTGTCGGCGCAGGCTATGCTTCTGCTATAACGTATTGGCTTATAGCGCTAATTGCCTTTTGGGTTATTTATTCAAAACGTCCCTTTAATGAGTATAGAGTTTTCAGTAAACTTTACGGTATATCCTTAGATAAATGGAAAGAACTTTTTAAAATTGGCGTACCGATTGGACTATCTATTTTTTTTGAAGTGAGTATTTTCTCTGCCGTCACGCTATTGATGAGTGATTACAGTACAAATGTTATCGCGGCACATCAGGCGGCAATTAATTTTGCATCCTTTCTATATATGATCCCACTTAGTATTTCAATGGCGTTAACAATTGTTGTTGGATTCGAGGTAGGTGCTAAGAGACTAAAGGATGCTAGAACCTACAGCTGGATGGGAGTCCTGATTGCACTTATTTTAGCCGTAATATATGGAATACTTTTGTTATTGTTCAAAAATGAACTGGCCATTATTTACACAAGTGATGAGGAAGTGTTAAAACTAATTAGTCATTTCCTTCTTTACGCAGTTCTCTTCCAGCTTTCTGATGCCATACAAGCTCCTGTGCAAGGAGCATTGCGAGGATATAAAGATGTAAATGTCACTTTTATAATGGCACTTGTCTCTTATTGGGTAATCGGTTTGCCCTTAGGATATATTTTGAGTCACTACACATCATTCGGTCCTTATGGGTATTGGATTGGGCTTACTTCTGGATTAACAGCAGGAGCCATTACATTATCGATACGATTACTTCTTATTCAAAAACAATTCAGAAAACAATATAGTTAAGAAAAGCAGATGCAGCTTAATCGGCTCCAACAAGCATAAGCCAAGCACCTCGAAAAAGACGCTCTTTTCCTTTTGGGGATGCTTGGCTTATGACCTCAAGGAGCTAGACATATCAAAAAGCAGATGCAGCTAGGTCAGTCTTTTTACTTGCTAGATTGGTGAAACACTTTACCTAACACATCTTTCCCCCCTGTTACTGGGATAACTGCTCCTGTGATAAAATCTGATTCTTCTGAGGCTAAAAATGTTATAACCCGTGCAAGGTCTTCTCCTGTACCAGGCCGCCCCACAGGATTGGAGTTGTCTCTCTCTTTTTGTGCAGTCTCTATGCTGTTTTCTTTCCAATCACCAACAATGTCCCCAGGACAAACCATGTTTGCAGTAATACCATTCGAAGCTTCCTCTAATGCCAAAGTTTTTGTAAAAGAAGCAAGTCCCGATTTCGCTGCTGCAAAGGCGGAACGGTAAATCCATCCTGGTGCAGTTTCGACACGATCAAACCCCGTAGTAATTATTCTTCCCCACTGTTTTTCCCTCATATAAGGAACAAGCAATCTTGATAAGTAAAAAACACTGTTGAGGTTTCCGTTGATCATATAATTCCATTCACTTGGTAAATAGTCATCAAATTTCTTTCTGTCCTTCACATAAGGTCCCGCATTATGTACTAGCACATCTACTTTCCCGAACAGTTGTATACTTTTTTCAACTAATTCAGTACATTCGTCTGGTAAAGAAATATCCGCTTTAATAGCAGATACCTGAATGTCATATTGATGTTTTAATGTTGCTACAAATAGTTCGGCTTCTTGTTTGTTGCTGCGATAGTTAATAATAATATTAAAGTTCTTTTTTGCAAACGCTATAGCAGTCCTTTTACCAATCCCTTTTGATCCGCCAGTAATAAGTACTGTTTTTGTCAGATTCAAAGTGTATCCTCTCCATATTCAAACGTTTCTATCTCCATAGTAAGAAGCTATCTAAAAAATTGCAAACTTAAATACTTTTCACAAGGGAAAACCATTCAATACTTAGAATAAAATCTTGTCATATGCATGGAATGGGCGAGATTTTCCTAGATAACTTGCTTCGGCTGAAATCATACCAACCTCTACATAGCCATTTTTCACAAATAATTTTTGTGCTTTTTCATTTAAAGAGTAAGTATCTGTCCGTAAATAGTATATATTTTGCTCCTTTGCAAATTGATCAGAAAATGAAAGTAACTTGCTAGCAATTCCTTGTCCTCTGACATGTATATCCACTGCTATCCGATGAATATAAAAAGCTTCTTCATCCTTTCTCCAGTCTATTTCTTTGTACGCAGCGGGAGCCTTTTTATCTATCGTTACTGTTCCTACTGGGATATCCTTTTCATTAACCGCTACAAAGAGGGTATTATCTTTAATATCGGAAAGAAAATGTTCTTCACTTGGATATTCATCCGTCCATTGGTCATTTCCATTTTCACTCATTACTTGAATTGTATCCTTAATAATTCCCATTAATTGATGTAAATCTTTTTCCATACCTTTGCGAAAAGCAATGTCCATATCGCTTCCTCCCGAAAACCTTATAAATAATCTACTTTAGGTTGTCCATTATGTATAGAATAATATGTAATTCTAAAAAATAAAAACAGCCTTCCCAAAGGAAAGACTGTTTTTTCAATTATTATATTATTTACCAATAAACTGTTGAGTCCAGTAATTACCATTTTCTACATGCCCCACACCGATATGAGTGAACTTAGAACTCATGATATTTTTACGGTGACCATCACTATTCATCCATGCGTTAACAACTTCTTGTGGAGTACGTTGACCCATTGCGATATTCTCACCAGCTGATTTATATTGGATACCGAATTGCTTCATCATATCAAATGGAGATCCGTATGTCGGGCTTGTGTGAGAAAAATAGTTGTTAGCTGACATATCACGAGACTTTTCACGCGCTACTTTACTTAGTTCTGCATCAATTTTTAATGCTGGAAGACCCTGTTTTGCACGTTCTTGGTTTGTTAACTCTACTACTTGTTGCTCAAACTGGCTTAATTGACTGTTTGTTTGTTTTGCAGGTTGCTCTTGTTTAGCTTGTTGTTCTTTTACTGGCGTTGGTGCTGCTTCTTGTTTAGGTGCCTCTGCTTTTGGTGCTTCTTTCTCAGCCGGTGCAGGAGTTTCAGCTTTTGGCTGTTCCTTTACTGGTGCAGGTGCTTCTGCTTTTGCTGGTGCTTTATTCATATCTTTCCATTGAATTTGATATTTTGATAGAATGTTTTGAACCCATTTATTTAAATCTTCTTGATTACCATTATAGTTATAAGTGTAAACTTGTTTGTATGTTTTAACTTGTGTTTGTTCTGCTGCATCAGCTTTACCCGCTGCAAATGGTGCTGCCAATAATGTTAATGCAGTTGCTGTTGAAATAATCATTTTTTTATTCATAAGAAGAATTCCTCCCAAAGAAAATATGTTGTCTTGCTGACAAACTCATCATACCATCGAGTTTTTGTTATATTTACGGGAGAACTTGGAAAATTCATGTTTGTAGCAAAAAATGAAAATGAAAAACATACTTAATCTACTATAAATCTAGTAATTATCTACGCTTAATCAGAGAGTTAAATAGTTTACTTTCATTTCCTTTTTTAACATAATCCAACTTCTAACACTAAAATTTGGCAGTACCACTGGGTTGACAACTTTTTTAAACAGGGAATTCTGTAACAATTGTTGCAAAGGAGTTTCTAATGAAACGTGAAAATAACTGTTGTAGCAGAAATCTATACAATTTAAATCGTAAAAAAACCTTACCTAAATTCGGTAAGGCTTTCTGTATATAGCTGAATTAATTGCAACTTGTCTTTTTCATGTAAAGACGATTCTATAATTCGTTTTATTGCTAGATAATATTTTTCCTCTTTATTTTTTCTAATTCGTGGGTGACTGTTCTCATCTAACAGGTCTCGTTTTATCGCCTCTTTAAGGACAGCTTCTGCTGAGGAATCTGTATAACCCAATTGGCGATTATTCCATAAACTGCGATACGAATTTAATAAATACAAAAATGTTTTTTCTTTCATTCCTTGCGTCCTTTACATATATTTTTGTTTATCAGCACATACTAACAAAAACTATATAGAAGGGTGATAGTATGACTGCACCATATCGTTGTCCAAATTGTAAAACAAACCGATCTCGTTTCAATATTATTCCACAAGTTGCTCAGAGCGTGAAATTAGATCCAAATTCAGGCGAGGTTATAGAGCAGTATGATAGTGGGCAACTAGATCCATTTCATTTACCTTATAAAGGGCCGGAAAATAAAATTCAATGTGCTGCTTGCGGGCTTGTGGAAGATGAGCAAACGTTTAAAAAGTTTGGTGAAAGTGGCCGTTAAAGTTGGGAAAACACATTCGGGGGGATGATCATGTAAATGTCATCCCTTTTATCAGTGAAAAATTATCGATTGAAATAAAAAGTTAGGAAAAGTCTTGTTTCGCTTTGTCTTTATGTGTCAACATTTTTTCAATCAACTTCATAAAATTAAGAATTTCCTCTTCTGAAAAGGACTGAAAAAGTTGTTGAAAATATAATGATTTTTTCTTTTTAAAATGAATAAGCCTCGCCTTTCCGTCATCCGTTAGTGCTAACTCGATTACTCGGCGGTCCTCTGATGAACGCTGTCTTGTAATAAACCCTTTTTCTACAAGTGAATCAGTGACAGAAGTAATATGACTTGCGGAAACTTCCATTAACTTAGAAACTTCCGAAGCCTTGAGTGCTCCTTGGTCTTCTATAAGACGAATGACCATGAACTCACTACTAGTCATGCCGTCACCTAGCAATTCGCGAATGTCCGCTTTCATCATTCTAGAAGCGGATCGTAATAACCCTTCAAGATTAAACAACTCTTCCTTCACAACGATCGACCTTTCTTAGATTGATTAGTATTTAATCAACTTCATTATTTTATTTTAAGATAGTGATTGTATTATGTCATTCCCACAATAATAGTTACTAGTAACTTTGCAGAATGGACTATACTTAAAGCCAAGCCTCCACCACTCATTATCCCTGTCACGAATCTTAGAAAATTATTGCTTTGCCTGTGTTTTGCTGCTTGTGTCACACCATCTAGAATAAGTGGAATATTTAACAGAATAGAAATAGGAAAAACAAGCAAACTCGATGGAAGCTGGAGAAACCATATTATAGGAGATATTACTATGATTCCTAAAAGAATAGCCATGCACCGATAACATAACGGAAACTGACGTCCTTTTATAACTAGCGAACGTTCCCTATGCCGATGACAAGGCATAAATTCTAAAAGAAACAAGTAAACCCTCTCCTTCCAACAAGCTACTTTATCTCACATTAACAGGTAATAAAATCTCACCTATTAAAGTTGCACTTTATGGTATAGAACAATCACAGTCCGTACCATCACAATCAAAACCCTTTTTCCCTTTGGGCATATTCGGCATGCAGTCCGGTCCATATAGTAAACAATCCCCACAATCGAGCAAACTATCATTTGTTTTTTTATTTGAACGTTTTCGATAATAAACTACCATTACGATAAACAAAATGACGCTTAGCAATGTTAAACTCGAAAAAATAATATACTGTGTCGTTGTTTCACTAATGGTAAGACCATATATTCCACTCACTAATAAAAATAAATTAAAACTAATGAAAAGAAAAACCATACAGCCTCGCCTCCATATTATATTTACGGAGGGTCAATTGCTTTGGTTTCATTTTTCATCAATTTGTTCTAACGATTGCAACAAATCTTGTTTCGCCATACCTTCTCCTATTATGACTAAATTTTTTGGCATATTCATTTGTTCTGGCATAAATAACGGCATACCGTAAGAATATTGAAACATTGTCGGATATTTTCTTCCCTTAAGTGGTACGTATCCTTTAATTCTGTAGATGGACGATGGTAAAGCCCTTAGCCACTTTTCAAATGCTTCTCCCGTAACGACCCCTTCAAATGTATAAACAATTGCTTGTAATGCAAGTTCCTTTCCAATGTCTGCTTTTTGATGCTGTAGCCTATCCATTTTGACATTGCTATTTACTATATCTTGAAGTGGAATAGTAGAGTAATTAGTTAAATACAATTTTCCATTTGAATTGAGTTGTTGTATTTCAAACACTACTGTCCCTTTTTCCATTTCTGTTAGTAAGTCTTCCTTATTAACAATTATGTAGTTAGCATGACGAATTTGTTCCCTCATCAGATGTAGAATCGCTGGACTAAGTTCACTTCTTGCTTTCCATTGAAATGCATCTACAACTGTCAGGATTCCTTTAAATTGTAACCGGTCAGCAAACAAAGGCGATAAAATAGAATCAACTACTTCCACAGGATGTGCAGCTCCAGTTGTTTCAATTATCAGTACATCAAACTCTTCATTCCATAATAATTCTTGAAGCTGTGACTCTAATTTTTCCTGAATAGTACAACAAATACAGCCATCGAGTAATTCTTTTAACGGAGTGTCCTCTTCAACAACATCACTATCGATGGAAACATTTCCAAGTTCATTCATTAATACTGCTGGCTTTTTCCCTTGATTCTTAAATGACTTTAATATTTTTTTTAGTAGAGTTGTTTTCCCACTCCCTAAAAATCCGGATAATACATAAACGTCTTTTTTCATCTTCAATCCCTTTCTCTTCCTACCTTCACCTTCCTATTTTAAAGAAAGAATTCCACAAATACAATGAAAGCGAAATAGTTTGCTCTATTTTTAGAATTCAACGTATTCCTTCATAATATGACCGTAAGTAGGTCTAGGTGCTTAAGTATGACTGTGAAAACTTTTTATTTAAATCCCTAGTAATCAAAAAGCAGCGCTCCCTTTAACATAGAGAACACTGCTTTTTTATCCTTCAGGAAATTATAAACTATTCGTACTTGGGCAACTCTGAAATCAAGACGCTTCCGCTTTTGTTCTATTAATCCTTTTGTTGTTGAAGGATTTCAACAGCCTTTTTAACCTGCGGATCGTTTTCTTGTAATTTATCTCTAAGTTCTTCCATTAACTTGATGGTCGTATCACCTTTTAAAGAACCTGTTACTTCGAGCTTCATCTGTTCTTGGAACTTAGAAACTGCTTTTTTCGTGTCTTCGTCGTAAAAGCCATCTACGTTCCCTGGATTAAACCCTAATGCATTCAGCATCTCTTCCGCTGTTTTCACTTGTTCCGATAGAGCAGATTCTGTTAACTCTTTTTCAGGGTTCAAATAAGGCAGCTCAGCATAGTCAGGCATCTCCACCTCGTAGTCAGGTTTAATTCCTTTTTCATGAATCCAATTGCCTTTCGGTGTTAACCATTTTGCTGTCGTAAATTTCATATTAGATCCGTCTGTAAAGTTTTCCGCTGTTTGTACAGTACCTTTACCAAAAGTCTTTGTCCCAATAAGTGGTATGTCATTTGATTCGCTTACAGCAGCAGCTAAAATCTCAGATGCACTTGCACTTCCGCCATCAATAAGGACAGCTACAGGCACTTCTATTTTGTCCCCATCTTCTGCAACGAATTTCTCGACCTTACCATTATGGTCCTCTACTTGAAAGAGGACTTCCCCTTTAGGAACAAAAAGATTAGAAATCTTAATTGCTTGATCCAATAAACCACCTGGGTTTTGCCTTAAATCAAGCACTAAACGTTTCATTCCTTTATCTTTCATGTCTTTTAAAGCTTTTTGTAGTTCGTTATATGTGTCATCAGAAAAACTAGTTATTTGAACCTTGGCGACTCCATTGCCTACCATTTCTGCATACACAGTCTCAATTGGAATTTCATCGCGGGTAATTGTAACTTCGCGTGGGTCTGATTGTTCAGATCGTTGTATAGTAAGCGTAACTTTTGTTCCCTTTTTACCGCGAATCAGCAAGACCGCGTCTGTAACTGACATTCCTTGAATACTTTCCCCATTTACCTTAAGGACTTTATCGTTAGGCTGCAAACCTGCCTTCTCTGCTGGCGAACCTTTAATAGGGGAAACGATAGAAATAAACCCATTTTGCTCTTGAATTTCTGCTCCTATCCCTTCGAAAGACGAGGAGATGCTTTCTTGAAACTTCTTAGCCTCTTCTTCATCCATATAGTCAGAATACGGATCCCCAATAGCATCAAGCATCCCATTAATTGCTCCGTTGACAAGGTCAGCATCTTTTAAATCTTTATAATAGTTTTCATTTAATTTATCATAGGCCTCATATAACTTTTGAAATTCCGTTCTCTCCGTAACACCCACATTGACCGCTTTTTCATCTCCAAAAGCTAAAGCAAATGTTGTAATTCCTGCTGTAGCGAATACGAGCAAAAACATGAGCATCACAAATTGAAACTTTTTTATTTTTATAAAACTTCCGCTACTTTCTTCTCCATTAGGATTTGGGTTTTGTCCCGTTTTATCCTGTTCCAAAGCTTTCACCACTTTCGTTGCTATGTATCTTGAATGAGTAATCTTGTCTTGTTTAAAGCAAACTTTACTAAAGTAACTTCTTCATTCTATCAGCTTTTTTATATTAGTGAAAGGAAAATCCATCGTTACTACTATCATGTGTTAAAATCGTCGTAAAAAAACCTACCGTACTAACAGCAAGCAAAGAATAAAGCAGTGCTTCTAAGCCAATGATTGGCCAACCTATTGTGAGTACTATTGCATCGAACACAAAAATCAGTTTTCCCACATTCCATCCAGTTTTTTTCCCAACAAGCTGCGCTAACAGATCACTGCCTCCCGTTGCAGCATTCGCCCTCAACATTAATCCTATCCCCACTCCTACAAAGGTTCCGCCAATAAAAGCGCTAAACATCGGTGGAATATCTACTAACCATTTTAATCCACCTAACACATCAATCATTAAAGACGATAGCCACATTCCATGAATACTATTATAAAAGAGATTCCGGTTTATAAAAAAGGCAATACCAAATAGGGGGATACTTAAAATAATAATGGTTAGTCCTGGAGCAACATCAAACCAATAATGTGCGATTAACCCAATACCAATCATTCCCCCATCCAAAAAATGATGTGGAACAAAGAACCCATTTATTCCAATACCCACTAACAGACTTCCAATAATAATTTTCATTAACGTCCAGAACAGTTCAACCACCCCTGTCATCTAAAAAGTAGACAACCTCTCTTATTGTTGTATGATAAAAAAGGTGGAAAAAGTAGTTTTGAAAGAGAAATTTTTAAATTAGTTGGGGGAAATGGATTTTTATAGATATATGTTATATTAAAAAAGGGCAGCATGCCATTAAAAGCATGCTGCCCACTAATTTTAGATTTCTTTTACATTTTGAAAATACTCTTCAAGTGTCCACTCATTTTCATAAATAACTTTCGCTGCTTCTTTCCCTACATAGCGAAAATGCCATGGCTCATACTGGTACAGTGTTATATCCACCTTGTCTTCCGGATAGCGGAGAATAAATCCGAACTTGTGAGCATTGGCACTGAGCCATTTTCCTTCCACTGTTTGACCAAACGCTATATCTATTTGAAAATCATTGCTTTCACTAGATATGTCCATTGCGAGCCCTGATTGGTGCTCACTCTGACCTGGAGGAGCAACGGCTTTCACTGCCTTTTCTTTTCCGAATTGCTGAATCTCTCTTTCTAGTAGCATTTCTTGATAATCATAAGATCGGTAACCTGATACCGCCACTAGTTCAATATTTTGTTTCTTAGCTTCAGCAAACATATTTTCTAGGGCAGTCGCTGCATCTTGCCGAATGTATGCTTTTTCTAAATCCTGATTTCCAAATAGGAACGGTACATTTGGTCGAACTAAATCGTCTGGCTTATATTCACCTAAAGCGAATTCTTTGTTAACAAGAGCTAAAATATTGGCTGGATTTTGAATAACCTTTTTTCCATCCACAACCTCAACTTTGTTAAAAAACTTACCTTCAAGTAGGAGCTCTGGTGGGATTTCCTCTTGATTTTCATTTGTTGAATCGTCCTGCCCAGTTCCTTTTTCATTTTCTTCAGGTTCAGAAGTTTTCTTTTGGTCTTTTGCTAGATCCTGGTCTTCTTTCACTTTTTCTGTTTCTTGTTTTTGGCCAAAAAGATCTCCAGACCAATCTTGAACTTGCTGACAGCCAGATAATAAAACTACAGCAGCGCCAGAAAGCAAGATCTTTTTCATAATTTCACCTTATTTCTTTATATTTAATCCATTCACTATCATAACACGATTGTTCTATTCTGTAAGCAAGAACATAGTGAGTCTTTTTTAGTAAGATTTTGGATGTAACCTCACAGCCTAGACAGAAAAAAAACTTGGAATTAGTAGCGTTCCAAGTTTTTTAATATTGAAGTGTTTGTAGGAAAAAAATAGTTTTAAGCATTGCAAAATTAACCAAAATAAATTGATTCTACACTATTTTGGCACTAAATTTGCTTTTTTATAGTAGATGGTGGCGGCTTTGTTTCAGCCGCCATGTGAGTTTTTCGTAAAGTTTGCTGTTTGTGGGTAATGGACCGTTCCTTCTGCTGCAATCCACTCTATGTTTTCAACTGTTGTTAAAAAGCAACAACCTTTTAGACAATAGCCAGATACTAAAAAAAGAGTGATAACCAATCAATGGATTATCACCTTTTTTTAGTATGTTATTCTTTAATAGCTGCTTCTAAAGCAACCTCAATCATTTCATTAAATGTTGTTTGACGTTCTTCCGCACTTGTTTCTTCACCCGTTAAAATGTGGTCGCTTACTGTTAATACTGATAATGCTTTTCGTCCGAATTTCGCCGCTAATGTATAAAGTGCTGCCGTTTCCATTTCGATAGCCAAAATTCCATATTGAGCCCACTTTTCATGTTCTGCGTTGTCGTTATAGAACATATCCGCTGTAAATACGTTACCTACTTTTAAGTTAAGACCCTTGGCCTCCCCTGCATCATACGCGCGTTTTAAAAGATCAAAGTCAGCAGTTGGTGCATAATCAATTCCATTAAAAGTTTGTCGGTTAATAGTTGAATCCGTTGAAGCTGTCATTCCAAGAATAACGTCACGTACTTTTACATCTTTTTGAATAGCTCCGCAAGTACCAACACGAATAAGATTTTGGACGTTATAGCTTTGCATCAATTCATTAATATAAATAGAGATGGACGGAACACCCATCCCAGTTCCTTGGACACTTATTCGTTTTCCTTTATATGTACCAGTGTATCCAAACATATTTCTAACTTCATTGTAGCAAACTGGATTTTCTAAAAACGTCTCAGCAATGTATTTGGCACGTAACGGATCACCAGGAAGTAGTACCGTTTCCGCTATTTCATTTTCTTTTGCATTAATATGTATACTCAAAACTTTTCCTCCTTGATTTGCTTAATCCTTCTTGCATGACCATTGTAAGCTTTTTTGGCAATACATGCAATTATCGAATCCAACTCATGAAAACGCTACATTTGGAAAATATAAATGTGAAGGAGGGAAAACAAAATGACTGAAAAGAAAATGAGTAAAAAACTTCAACAAGCAGTACAACACGCAAATGAAACAAACCCTACCTCACGCGCACGCCATGCACCAAATACATCAAAAACGAAAAGACTAAAGGGATGACAGGAGGGACACTAATTGGGTAAAAAACACCGAAATAGAATAAATTCACCTAAAAAGAATAACCATATTCCAGATGAAGCTATCATTGCAGAACAGGAAGCACATGGCAAAGAATACTCTGCTAAAAAAAGAAAAAACGGTCCTGGGGATAATTTATAAATCATAAAGCGAATCTTCAATCAGTGGGTATGCTTCTTCAAGTACTCGAAGTTGGGGGCTTACTGCCCATTAATGCGGATAAATAAAAGACTGTGGCTACTTCAAAGTGACGTGCACTTATGAATTAGCCACAGTCTTTTCATTTAATATGAATTCTGTTTACCTCTTTCCATCCATCTGGCTCTAGTCGATAATAATAATGGCCGCCTCTTCCTTCATCAATAAAAACAATATCTCCTGTTGCAACATATCTCGCATTGTAATCGCCTGGCATTAAATCGGGTACATTGAACATTCGAAATATTTGATAGAGAGCATCATCATGCCCATTTCCTTCTACTGATGTGCGATATACTTCTTCATACCCTTTATAGACTCTAAACCTAGGCGTCTGAAATAAAGTCACATCGTATACTTTATTGTATGATCTTGGGCGTATAATTCTTTCAAGTAAAGCCATGAGCACCCCTCCAACTTTATGGTACTCATATATTTATCCTTTTTCCTTGTCGAATCCTTCAAAGAAAAAGGACTACTTTTGTCGAATTACTAATTAGGAAAAACGATGAATAACTTCTTGTAATTTTTGGGATAAAGATGGGATATCTGATTTAGTTACCGTAACTCTGACCATGGACTCATCCATTTCTAGTGCTTCAGCAAGAAAACCACCTAAACCTCTAGCTCTTCTATCTACTTCTATTAGTAGGTCAACGCTAGTTTCTGATTGGTTAAAGAAAACTACTTCTAATTCATCTAGGTTTCGCTTATACGTGCTATTAGTAGGGACAAACTCAAATTCCTGAACAAAAGGATATTTACCACGATAGCGACGAGGAGCTTGTTCACAGTCCACTTTGCGGATACGGAATCCTAAATCCTGAATCGTTTTTAATACTTTATCAGGCAGTTCTGCTGGTGCAATTTCAATATAATCTTTATCTTTTGGATCCATAGCATTTTTAATATCAAGGCCAGTAGCTATCCACACTCTTGTATTGCCGTAAGTAACTGGTGTTTCTAACGGAATCCGGAAAGAAAACGGCAGTTGTTTTACTTCTTTTTCTTTTATGGAAAATGGTTCTGAAATTCTCACCTTTTGTATTGGAGCATAGTCTGTATACTTTTTGTCATCGGATTCCCGAATATATGTCGTGAATAGGGTCAGGTAAATGGAATCGATTTTCTGCTCTACATTACCGCCTGTTACTTCTACAATTCCGTTAACCGTCTCCCCTGCTTGAAAATTTGATTTTTCTAATTTAGTGTCTACTGATGCGGCTCCAATCCCAATAGAAGCAAACACTTTGTTAAACATAGACATAAAAATTCCTCCTCAGTTTTCCACTATTTTAAAAATTCTATTGCTGCATACAGATCATTTAACACTTCGTTATCATCCTCATAAGGACGCTCGATTTGTAACAGCCTTCTTAAAATTCGTTTTGTCTTATTTGATAAGGAAAGCTCTTCCTCCCAGCTCTTTTCCTTTTTGGTAGAAGGTTCAAAGGAAGAATAAAGTAAAAATAATAAAAAATGACCTACAGCATAAAAATCACTTTTAACTGTTTTTTCTCTCATATAATCTTTATGAATTTTATGCTTTCCACTCCCTATTCCTTCTTGTAAACAAGCTAGACCGAAATCCACAACGGAAATTTCGTTTTTATAAAAAAGTATGTTTGGAATTCGCAGATCGCGATGAATATACCCTTTACGATGAATCCATTGAACTAAATTCATCAATTTAGCTGTTATTTGAAGAGACTCAAGTTCGGAATAACTTTGTTCTTCACCAAAAATAAGCTGTTCAAAGTTTTTTCCATTTTTCCATTCCATAACAAAATAGGGGGTTCCCTTATATTCCCCTTTTGCGTATAGTGCCGGAATTTGTGGATGTGATAAGTCATTTAATGCGTTCATTTCGTTTTCCAAATAATTCATGGAGTTTCCAACTAATTTCTTATATGGGCGAATTCTTTTTAATACAGCAGGTTTACCATTCTCCTGGTGATTCACTAGATAAGCAGTTCCATAGCTTCCTTTTCCAATGAGTTGCTTTACATCATAATTATCGATTTTGAGACCATTTTTCCAAGTTCGTTCCATACTGTCTATTAGCTTTCGAAAGATGCCTACAAACATTCTGTCACCTGCTATTTATATCTAATTCGATTCAACTTTAGCGGCTAGCTCGCTATGAAAAAGATGATTATCCTCTAAAGGCAAAAAACGCCTTTTGAGGATAATCCCTATTTTCTTCGCGAGCTGAACGAGCCGCTTCCGCTTTTCTATGTCCAGCTTCAGCGGCTAGCTCGCTATGAAAAAGATGATTATCCTCTAAAGGCAAAAAGCGCCTTTTGAGGATAATCCCTATTTTCTTCGCGAGCTGAACGAGCCGCTTCCGCTTTTCTTATCAACTACTAAAGAAGCTTGAGAAGAAGCTTTTGCTTTTGTATTTTCGTTTGTAGTGGTGGTGGCCATAGTGTTTATGTTTTTTTGAGTAGTATTTGCGATCACTGGAACTGTAAGAACGATAACGTCTACTTGAGCTAGATCCAAGTACGCTTTTTAATATTTTTTTTAACAATGTGTACCCTCCTTTGGGTTCTTAAGAATAACGCTTATTACTATATACGATTATAAAGTGATTTAGTTTCATTATGAAGTGATTTAATTTGTTTTTCCTAAATTAACATATCATATTGTTTATTCTCATTATAATTTCAGCAAAAAAAGACTGAAGTCAAAAGGCCAACTACAGTTTTGTCCTTTTTTCAGTCTTTTTCAATGTTCCGCAATAACTGGCAGTAATTGCTTTTTAGGTTTTTAGGCTGCACTGCCTTTTATTCCGGTAAATATTCTGTACTTAGTATCTGGCAGTAATTGCCCGATTAGTTCAACTAACAATCAATAGAAAAGCGTCACTGATTGGAGTTTCACTGTATGTAGAAGAACAAGGGAATTACTTTGTGTCCTCTTCTTCCGGTTCTTCATCGATTATGCATTTTGCAATAAGGTATTCAAAAGTAATATCGGCGATTTCATCTAACTCTTCTTCAGTTGGAACATAACCTCTTTGAACAAGCTCTTGGAAAAAGAATTCAGCAATTTCCTCTGTGTCGATGAAAACTTCTATTTCTCGCACAATTATCGCCCCCTTTGTTCTTCAATCTATGATGTTTGTCTTTTCGTTATGACCATACATAAAAACTTTTCATAAAAGGTGTTGGACAAGCATAGGATAAAACATCAAAACGAAAAGGACGTGTACTAATGGAAAACCTTTCTACAGAAAAAAGATCAACACTAACAGATTTAGAAAATGGAGAAGGAATCATCGCCCAAGCAATGGAAAAAATACTGAAGGGAATTTCTTTATCTTTTTGGCTACTTTCTATTCCCGTCTTCTTGTACATCCTTATGGAATTCATTCCTTCTCTTTAACTATTTGAACGGATTGTTGTCGCAGTTGTTCTAGAATATATTCCATTTTCTTTAAATACTTTTCATCGGAGAAAAGTTGATATAATAATTTATTATCATTATAGTAGTCTAACAATTGATCTATCCAAACCATTTTGTCCTCACCCGAATTTTGCAGAAGGAGTGGCTGTTCTTCATTTTTCCCTGGAAATACAAGCCCATATTTACGAATAAACGCCTCCGCTTGTTCTACATCGGCAATGAGTGTCAACTCTTCCTCATTAGCTTCAAGCCATTCCCCATCCGACACTCTCATCAATTCATATATAACCTCTTCCCAAGCATCTTCTTTATATCTCCAAATTTCTGTCCGGAATCCGACTATCTTAAACAAGTCATTTTCATACCCTCTTACAATGACCAGATCCCCAAACAAAAATTTATACTCTATATCAATTTGCTCTTGTTCGAAAATATACCCTTCGTACGTATCGAGCAATTCAAGTGTCTTTTCTTTAAATAGTCCTTCACTATCATTCACTTCGTAAAAGAACTCTCCATCAATAGTCTTTATCTCTGTTATTTTGCCAACTGTTCCATAAATCGTCACTACTACCGTATCTCCAATTCGAAACTTCGGTTTATTGTGTTTATTCATTCTCCCCTCTCCCTTAGGTCGCAGTTTATTTATCCCGCATTAACGAGTAGTAAAACTCCCACTAATTGAAGTTTCACTTATATTATATGCAGGAAAAAGTAGAGTGCTATCCCTTCAAATAGCCCGATTCACCTCCTCTTTCTTAGAACAATCACAAAAATATTCCGCCGTTATTTATGATACAATTGCGGTAGTTACATTAATATAATAGTGAAGTTAATGTCCGAGCGTTAAATCCCATACAACGTACCATCATTTAGTCAGAACACATATACAAACCTTAATAACAGAAGCACACTATCCTCAGGAAGGAGCAAAGCATTTGAATATAAAATTAAACCAAAAAATAATTAAAGAAATGTGTGGTACAGTCTCCTTCAAAAGAGGGGACTCTTTTTATCGTGCTAATAAAGTAATATTTGAGCATTACAGTACCGAGAGTTGTAAAGCAACAGTTATAGGAACGGAAGATTTTCATGTCACCATTGAAAAGGATGTGAGCGGAGATCTTTATACGAAGTGTAGTTGCCCTACGCTCGCTTCCTTCCAAAAGGATTGTCAGCATATTGCGGCCGTTTTACTATCGATCTACGAGCATCAACGTCAAGGATCAGTCTCTATTGGTTCAAGTGAACGTCCATCTAATTCTTCAACAAACCAAGCACTGGCAGAAGATTTTCTGACTCTTTTCCATGATCACCCTATACGGTCAAGTGGCCATCAACTCCACTTTGAAAACAGGCAAGTGCTTGATACAGCGTTTACGTGTAAACCTGTCACTATAGACAAAGGACGGCATATATTTGGAATTGAAGTTAAGATCGGTTCAATTATCGTACAAAATATCCGCGATTTTCTAGAGCATGTAAAAGACAAGCTTCCTAGTTTGCTTTCTAGTTCATTTACGTACGACCCAAACCTTCATTGCTTTCAAAAAGAAACAGATGCTGTAATCCAGCAGCTTATCCAAGTAATCCATGATGAAAAGGTGTATGTTAATACATTACCGAACAAATCGGACTATACTATCAGCAATCACCTATTACTCATTCCACCATCTTCTTGGGAACACCTTATCCCTTTACTTATAAAAGCACCACTGGTGAAAGTTACGTATGGTGGAAATACGTTTAATGGTCTTTATGTATCAGACGAACCCCTTCCTTTACAATTTGAATTTGCAGAAACACAAGACAAGGGCTATCAACTCAAAATCAAAGGGTTAAACCAAATGATTGTTCTAGATTCATATAATTCTGTCCTATCTGAAGGAAAACTAATACAGCTAAAAAGTGAGGATAGCAAAAGACTTTCAGAACTTAAACAAATGCTAGATGTTTCAAGAACGAATCAAATACCTATCTCTCATAAGCAAGTTAATCTATTCCTAGAAAAAATTGTTCCAGGCTTAAAAAAACTAGGTACTGTTCAACTATCTGGAACAGTTTCTAAGCAGTTGATGAAGTCACCATTGATTGCCAAACTATACTTAGATCGTGTGAGAAATCGCTTGCTTGCCGGATTAGAATTTCACTATGAAAACATTGTCATTAATCCATTGGAAGACGAGGAACTCCAGAGAGGCTATATGCTTATAAGAGATATAGAAAAAGAAAATGCAATCCTACAACTGATGGAAGACAGCTCGTTTGCTAAAACAGATGGCGGCTATTTTTTGCATAATGAAGAGTTGGAATATGAGTTTTTATACAATATCATTCCGAAACTTCAAAAACTTGTACAACTGTATGCAACGACAGCTGTGAAAAATCGAATTTTCAGAGGAAACACTCGTCCGCAAATTAAGGTTAAGATTAAAAAACAACGGACCAATTGGCTAGAATTCAAGTTTGAAATGGATGGCATTCCTGAAAATCATATACGTGAGATTTTATTGGCTTTAGAGGAAAAACGGAAATATTATCGGTTGCCAAACGGATCACTACTCTCGCTGGAGACAAGAGAATTTGAAGAAGTTAACCGTTTTCTGAATACAGTCCCAGTCGAGAATGAGGATCTCGAAAGTGGCTTGAATATGCCACTCGTCCAGGGGCTCCCCCTTCTTGATTCTGTTAATGATAACAATGTATTCATGTTAGAGGAATCATTTCGTAAGTTCTTAAAAAATATCCGCAATCCAGACGGCTTAGAGTTTGAAGTACCAAAGAATTTAGGGTCAATATTGCGAGACTATCAAAAATATGGCTTCAAATGGATGAAAACACTTGCTAGCTACGGATTCGGAGGGATTCTCGCGGATGATATGGGACTAGGTAAAACGCTGCAAAGCATCACGTTCATTCAATCAGAGCTTCCTGACATCCGTAAAAAGAAGCTCCCAGTCTTGATTGTTTGCCCATCCTCTTTGACGTATAACTGGCTTAGTGAAATTATGAAATTCACCCCAGATGTACAAGCAATTGTTGTCGATGGCAATAAAACAGAGAGGGACAAAATACAGAAAGAATTAGTAGATATAGATGTTATCATTACCTCCTATCCTCTGTTACGTAGAGACATAATGTGGTACGAAAAGCAGACCTATCATACTGTGTTGTTTGATGAAGCACAAGCATTTAAAAATCCTGTGACACAAACAGCAAAAGCGGTCAAGAAGATACAGGCAAATTACCGGTTCGCCCTTACTGGTACACCTGTGGAAAATTCACCAGAAGAGCTATGGTCCATTTTTCACGTTATCTTTCCTGAACTATTCCTAGGATTGAAGGAATACAGTAATCTTTCCAGGAAAACAATCGCCCGAAGAATCCGTCCATTTTTACTTCGTAGGCTAAAAGAGGATGTAGTTTCGGAACTTCCGAAAAAAATGGAGTCGATGGAATCAGTAGAATTACTTCCTGATCAGAAGAAGCTGTATACTGCCTATTTGGCGAAGCTCCGACACGACACGTTGAAGCATCTAGACAAAGACACACTTCGGAAAAATCGTATTAAAATCCTTGCTGGGTTGACTCGGTTACGACAGATTTGTTGCCACCCAGCCTTATTTGTAGACGGCTATAAAGGAAACTCCGCAAAATTTGAACACCTAATGCAAATTTTAGAGGAATCAAGGCTTTCTGGAAGAAGGGTATTGATCTTCTCGCAATTCACGAAAATGCTGGATCTCATAGGTAGAAAGTTAGCAATTCAAGGCTTACCTTTTTTCTACCTTGATGGACAAACTCCATCAGAAGATCGAGTAGAAACATGCAATCGATTCAATGCGGGTGAACGGGATATCTTCCTCATTTCCTTGAAAGCAGGTGGTACAGGTCTCAATCTGACAGGTGCCGATACTGTGATACTTTATGATACTTGGTGGAACCCTGCCGTTGAGGAACAAGCCGCTGATCGTGCCCATCGTATTGGGCAGACAAATGTTGTACAGGTCATCAAGCTTGTAGCACGCGGTACAATCGAAGAAAAAATGAATGAGCTGCAAGAGAAAAAGAGACATCTGATTGAAGAAATCATTGATTCTAAAGAAAAAGCGCCGTCTTCCCTCACAGAAGAGGATATTCGAGAAATATTGATGATATAAAAGAAGTAAAGACCCTTTTAAACGAGTACATTACTTCAGCGAATATTAAAGTCAAAAGGTGCTAGGAGAATTTCTCTCCTAGCACCTTTTGATTTTTACTCTTTCTCTTCTACTAAATATTTCTCCCACGCTTCATCAAAAATAGTCATACTTTCAAGATAATGTCCGTTTAATTCAAGATAGGAGCTTAGTTCATCGTACTGGTGCAATTGTTTTGGAAAGCCATGGTCTTCATACACAGCATTAGCAAACGCTGTTAACGAATCAGTTACCTTTGGCTGCCGATATTTCATTAAAAAGTGATAAAAGGATTTTCTCATATTTTTACCCTGCCTATAATCTAAAGTTCTTTTTAAAAGGATAACGAATGTTTCCCCATTCGTAAAGGTGAAATTCCTTTTAATATCTAAAATAGTTCCGCTTCAATTTACGGGGGACCTTCATTAAATCATCATATGTTACTTCATCAGCGAGAACATTCGTATCGATTAATAATAGCTGATCCTCTATTTCGTTAACCGTTTCTTCTTGCTGATATAGCATGTCACACCCCTGACATTCTATACTCGGTGTATTCGTTATTTCAATAGCCCGATTCCCATCAGGTAATTCCCAAAATACAGAGGTCTTTATGACTTTAGCCTGAGTTTCTTGACACCACTCACATACTACAATGCTGCTGTTACTCATCTTTTTTAGTCTCCTCTCTATTCTTTTCTATTTTCGCTAACATCGCTTTATGTTTTTTCTCTTTCAGTTCATCACGTTTTTCGCGGAAATCTTTCAAAGACGTATGTTCAGGATTTTCTTCATACTCCTTCCTTCTTTCCAAGCGTTTCAGGTTCTGCGGTACTAATGTGGAGTGTGTATCATTCATTAATCCAGCTATTCCAATGGTGGAGTCTTTTACTTCTTCGGTAGCATAAATTTCATTAAAATAATCATCTGCACGTCCTGGAGTATACTTTTCTGGCTCTGGGTAGGACGTAATCACTCCTTCAAAGTTACGGAGTACTACTTTTTCAGCACTTTGAGAAATAATATAATTTGGCTGCAGTGATATTTTACCTCCACCTCCTGGGGCATCCACAACAAATGTCGGTACAGCATACCCTGATGTATGTCCTCTAAGCCCTTCCATAATTTCGAGGCCTTTTGCTACTGGTGCACGGAAATGACCAATTCCTTCTGAGAGGTCGCATTGATAAATATAATAAGGCCTTACTCTTATTTTTACTAAATCATGCATCAACTTTTTCATGATTGGAACACTGTCATTTATTCCTGCTAAAATAACCGCTTGGTTTCCTACAGGAACTCCCGCATCTACTAACATTTCACATGCTTTTTTTGCTTCTTCTGTAATTTCTATTGATGTATTAAAATGGGTATTTAACCAAACAGGGTGATATTTTTTCAGGATATTACAGAGATTTTCTGTTATTCGTTGTGGAAATACAACAGGCGCTCTCGTTCCGATTCTAATGATCTCTACATGAGGAATTTCTCGTAGGTTTTTCAGGATATATTCTAAAATTTTGTCATTTATTAGTAAACCATCTCCACCAGAGAGCAGTACATCTCGTACTTCCGGAGTTTCTCTTATATAGTTAATTGCATCATCGAGCTGTTTTTTTGGAACACCCATACCGATTTGTCCGGAAAATCTCCTTCTTGTGCAATATCTGCAGTACATGGAGCATTGATTGGTGACAAGGAATAATACACGATCGGGGTAACGATGAGTTAAACCAGGAACTGGAGAATCATCGTCTTCTTGCAAAGGATCTTCTAAGTCGTATTTTGTTTTATACATCTCTTCACTAATTGGGACAGATTGCATACGGATTGGACAACGAGGATCATTTTCATTCATTAACCAAGCATAATATGGAGTAATATTTAACGGGATTGTTTTCGTCGAAATTTTGACACCCTCTTCTTCTTCCGGTGTCAAATTTACAACTTTCTTCAAGTCATCTAACGTTCTAATTGTATTTGTCAGCTGCCATAACCAGTTATTCCACTTCTCTTCGGGCACATCTTTCCATAATTCAATATCCTTCCAATGCCGTTTAGGCTTATACAAGTTCATTTCCATTTTTTCCACCATCCTTTTCATTCTGTTAGAAGAAATTTTTCTTCTTGGAATGTATAAAGGGGGACTTTTTCCCTCATTACTTCCTTTGTCATAGGCTATGAAGGGGACTGTTAAATGGTTTATTGTTTTTTACTTAAATCTTTCACCCAAACATTCATATCCTCCATTTTGTCAAAAATATAGCAGTTGTTTGCTAATCTGCCTTGATACTCATATCCAAGCTGATAAAATGCAGCATTCATCCCATAAGAAAGAGCCCTCGCAATTGTATAGGCACAATAGATATGCTCTGCTTTTAGTTGTGCTTCCAATCCAGAAAGTAGATGCTTCATATAACCTCCCTTCCGATGTTGTGGCAGTGTGGCACAATCAGTAAGCTCTGCGTTATGGTAATGAATGTTAATTTCTGCTGAGGCACTACTTATAATTTCTCCATTATCTTCTATATACAAAAAAATCGTTCCATCATCTATTGCTTTTTTTATATATTCTGCTTTATGCAATGGAACCGGGTAGACACTGAATACTTGCTGATATAATTTAGCTAAAGAATTCGCATCACTTTTATCAGCCCTTTTTATTCTCTTCTCACATTTGTGCTCTACATTTTTCTTATTCAAATGAAGTATACTTCCTAAAACTTCGTCTTCCTTTTTCCAAAACAAACTATTTCTTCTCTCATTTGTGAAAAACTTGCTAACAAGATATGCTGGGTCTCCAGTAAAGTAACCGCTTACAATAGCTTCTAATACATAACCATTTTTTAAAAACTCTTCTACATGTTCCCCTCTTGACTTAATAATCATTTTTTCAATTTTCTTATGGTTGCTACTTAACTCATTAAGAAAAGAGATAATCTTGGCTATATTTCCTCTATAATCATCCACTCGCATTCTATGATTATATTCATCTTTGTATAAAAGTAAAGAAGCATTATCTAATTGGTGGTCCTCATAAACTTGCATATCATCACATCCTTTGATTTCGAAACCTTCTTCCTTAGAGCAGACTCTAATATCTGATTGTTTTATACACCCTATGAAAAAGAAAGGATTTATATGAAATTAGGTAAAAAAGACGCAAGAGGCCTATGCGTCTTTTATCATACTTTTCTACTCTTTTTCCTGATTGCACCAGTTATAAATCATTAATGCAATTACCTCCGCTGCCTCATATATTTTCTGCAATTCAATATACTCATTCGCATCATGGGCAACTTCTGTTGTACCTGGACCGAATATAAGTACAGGTATATTTCCCGCTTTTGAAAGTATTCCTCCATCTGTACCCCAAGGAGAAGCTTCTACAACTGGGACCTTTCCGAAAACCTCTTGATAACAATCTGAAAGTGTTGTCATCAATGGGTGATCGATAGTTAAATCTCCCGGTTGCCACCTACCACCAAACCATTCAATTTCTACAGGGTTTTCTTTAAACCAACTATCCGTTTTAGCTGTCTCTACTAGCCATTGTTCCATTTCCTGCTCGACATCCTTTAATGCTTCATTAGGAGCGACACCTATTCTTCCTTCAATAACGGCAATATCTGGTACAGAGGAAGGCCATTTCCCACTTTGAATTTTTCCAACATTAATTGGTACCGGAATCGGAATGCTCTCAAATAACGCATCCGTTATACGTGCATTTCTAATTTGCTCTAACTCATGTAGCCTGTTGACGATTGTAATTGCTTTATCAATGCTGCTTACACCTTCATATCTTGTACCCCCGTGAGCAGCTTTTCCTTTCACGGTAATTCTAAACCACATGCTTCCCTGCTGCTTTGGAAACACCTTTAAATTCGTAGGTTCTGGGATAATTGCTCCATCTGCTGTATAACCTCTAAGTAAGGCGGCTAACGTCCCTGTCCCTCCACTCTCTTCTTCTATCACACTTTGAAATAGGACATCTCCTTTTAAAGGTATCTCTAATTCTTTCATAACTTCTATTGCTAAAAGAAGTGCAACTGTCCCACCTTTCATATCTGTTGCACCTCTTCCATATAACCTTCCATTCTCTACTTTTCCGCTATATGGATCAACTTTCCAATCCTTTCTATCGCCTTCAGGTACAACATCAATGTGACCGTTCAAGATGAGTGATTTACCTCCACCACTCCCTTTTAATACACCAACGACATTTGGGTTTTCATCAAAATTCCCACGGTCACAACGATAAAAAGGATGCTTTTTCACTTGTTTTTCCTCAATATCCCATATATCCAATTGAAGTCCTAATTCGCGACATTTTTCAATAATAATGGCTTGGGCTTTATATTCATTTCCTCTTGTACTGTCTTCTTGAACAAGTCTTTGAAGCAGCTTATTTGCTGATAATTGTTTTTTTTGGATACATTCACGTATCAATTTATTAATAGTCAAGATACTCCCACCTTTGTACCTGTTTCTTTACTGAATAGTGAATTTCACCTTAACTTTTTCGTCAAAAGAAATATATTAGCTAATGAAAGACAGGTTGGAATTAATAGAAAACCGGGCTTCTGTTGCTTCTTTTATATTTTGTAACGTCCATGGATGGAAAATTTCCTCTAAGATTAAATGATTATTATGAAAAGAAAACACTGCCCTATCCGTAATAATTTTTGAAACACATTTTTCCGCGGTTAATGGAAATGTACAATCTTTGACAAGCTTGCTATTTCCCTTTTTATCAACATGTGTCATTACAATTAGTACTTTTTTTGCTTTAGCAGCAAGCTCTGTTGCACCACCAATGCCGGGAACCTTTTTCCCTGGAATAATCCAATTTGCAAGATCACCTTGTTCACTGACTTGCAAAGCTCCCAAAACAGTAAGGTCAATCTTCCCCCTTCTAATCATGGCAAAGGCGGTGGAACTATCACAATAACTTCCACCAACATCTAATGTGACTGGATAGCCACCTGCATTACATAGATTCTCATCTTCGCAACCTGCTTTTGGTGCGGCTCCCACACCGATAATACCGTTCTCCGCATGAAAGGTAACAGAGAAATTAGATGGAATGTAATTTGGGACAAGCGAAGGTATCCCAATTCCTAAATTCACAATCATTCCTTCTTTCACTTCTTTTGCTGCCCTTTTTGCCATTTTACCTTTTACGTCGCTTCCCAAACCCATTTCCAGTCAACTCCTTTCGAAAGAACAAGATAGTCAACAAAAACACCTGAAGTAATAATTTCTTCTGGATTTAATTCACCACATGGTACAATTTCATCGACTTCCGCTATCGTTATATCTGCTGCCATCGCTACTAAAGGGTTTGTATTTCGGGCACTCTTGTCATAAACTAGATTTCCAATTGAATCCGCTTTTTTCGCATAAATAATCCCTACTTCAGCAGTTAAAGCTGTTTCAAGTAGTGTTTTCTTTCCATTATGCTCGATTACATGCTTTCCTTTATTAAGGAACGGATCTTCTGCTCCAATATCTGTTACAATTCCCTCTAAGCCTACACCACCTGCCCGTATTCTTTCCGCAAGAATTCCTTGAGGAGAAAATTCAACCTCTAACTCTCCCTCGCCCATTAACTTTCCAGCGATTGGATTAGAACCGATATGGGAAGCAATCAGTTTCTTTACTCGCTTTTGTGCAACTAACTGACCTATACCGATGTGTGGGAATCCAGTATCATTTCCAATTAGTGCAATATCTTTAATTCCCCAATGTAAAATGTGATTAATAAGTGTTGGTGGTGAACCCACTCCCCCAAATCCACCGAACATTAGCGTCATACCATGATGAAAATAACGTTTGATATCTTCATAGGATACTAATTTACTTATAGTATTAGCCATCTTCTTTTTCCTCCTGTTGTTTTTTCAGAAGGGTAAAGACCATTTTCAGCTTCGAATGAATTTCTTCCATTTCTGATTTTGAAATAGTTAGCGGAGGTGCAACGATGATAGCAGCCCCTTTTCTTCCGTCAATACCTGCTCCTGCAGGATAAAGAAGCAGCCCATTTTGTTGTGCTTTCTTCACAATAGTGGCAGTAAAAGCAGCATCCACTTCCATACTTTCATTACTAGTAAACTCCACCCCTATAAGAAGTCCTCTCCCCCTTATATCTCCGACAAATGAAAACTGGTCTTGTAGCTTTTTCAAAAGATTAGTTAAATAGTCCCCTTTTTCTTTTACCGCGTCAATAATCCCTTCTGAATCAATAAGTTTTAATACAGAAAGAGCTGCAGCACTAGACAAAGGATTCCCACTAAATGTATGACCGCTCATGATGACTTTGCTCCCGTTAACAATAGGCTCTAACACAGCATCAGAAGCAAGCGTTGCGGCAATTGGACTATAACCGGCACTCAATCCTTTTCCGATTGCGACAATATCGGCTTCCACTCCCCATTGCTCTAGTGCAAGGAATGTACCTGTTCTCCCACATCCTGTCATTACTTCATCAGAAATAAATAATATATCGTACTTTACACATATATCTTTGATTACTTTGTAATACTCATCAGGAGGTGCAATCGCCCCGGCTGCAGCACCAACAATAGGTTCCGCAATAAAAGCGGCAATATTATCACTCCCTATCCTATTAATCATCGTTTCTAGCTGGGTTGCACATTTCAAACCACATCCGGGGTAAGTTTCTTGAAACGGGCACTCATAACAATATGGTGGTTCAATGACCGGCCAATCTCCAATGTGCGCATCAAAGCGTTCCCTTCTAAGAGGATGACCGGAAGCAGATAATGCTCCAAACGTGATGCCATGATAGCTTAACCATCTAGATAGTATTCTTCTTTTTGATGATTGCCCCTTTTCTTGCCAGTGCTGAATAGCAATTTTAATCGCTGTCTCCACAGCCTCTGAACCACTGTTCACGAAAAAACTCCAGGGATATCCCGTTTTCTTATCCAACCACTCTGCAAGTTCTTCCGCTGGCTCACTACTAAATTGTGAACGGTAGACAAACGAAATCTTTTTTGCTTGATACACCATTGCCTGCAAAATCTCTTCCATACCATGACCGATATTTGCTGTGACAGCACCGGAGGAAGCATCTAAGTATTTCTTGCCTTCTTTGTCGTAAACATACACACCTTTCCCATAATCAACTATTGGATAACTACCATCCAAAGAAGGCTTAATCAAATGTGAACGAGGCATAAGATCCCCCCCTAAAACAATTCCCTTACTTTATAACCCTTATTACTAGTTCTTCTTTAATCTTATGTTTTGAAAAAAGAATCTTTCTTCGTTATAGAGAAAAAAGATGTGGACAAATGTGGAAAGATGTATGGATTTAATTATTCCCTGCATCAATCTCCTTTTAGATACCTAGGAATACTAAGGCATAATCTAACTAATTTAGGCCTGACTCGACGTACCGACACATACCAGATTGAACTTTAACTACATTCATCAATCCGATGTTTACACATCTGACTTTTATTAAAATTCTTAAAAATTCGACATAAATTCCTATATTTACTGGAAAATTTATCACAAAATGTTAGAATAATGTGAAGATACTACAAAAGTGCTAGTTTTTTCATCAATTCGGAGGGGAATTATATGTTAAACAAAGGGAAGAAAAGAAGTATTACAGGAAAAAAAGATAGAAAGGTAAAGAATAATAGTGAAAGAGATTCAGGTCCTTTTTCTTACTTTAGGACAATTCGTGGAAAAGTTGTCTTCTCATTTGGACTTATAACAATTGTTTTATTGTCGCTAGCTTCCACATCTTATTTTAATATGATGAAGTTAGAAAATGAGATTAATAATCTCATTGAAAGAGAAATGGTCGTCGACAGTAAGATAAAGAATTTATCTAATTTACTTCTAGAAATAGAGAGCGGGCAACAAGCTTTCGTTATTACAGGCGCTACAGGATTTCTCGCACCGTATACGAATGGTAAAAGTGAAATTGAAGCTAATTTGGAAGATTTAAAAACCTACTTTAAAAAAAGCGAAGAGCAAATGGATAAAATTAATAAAATAGAGCAAAATTATGGGTTTTGGATTAAATTTGTCGATCGAGTAATTGAAACGAGAAAAGACGATGGTCTCGAAAAAGCCTCCCTCCTTGTAGAGTCCGGTACTGGAGAAAAATACATGGATGGGGTTCGCTCCTACGTAGATATGATTGTTGAAGAACAGCAACAACAAATAGGTACTCGCATAGATAGTTTAAACCAACAAGTCTTTATCTCTAAAATTGCAACAATTAGTTTATCTATACTAGCAGTTGGCTTAGCGGTATTCTTTGGTTTCATTCTTTCAAGAAACATTCGTACTAGCGTTAGGAAAATTAGTCAGTCGATACTTGAAATCGCAAATGCCGGCGGAGATTTAACAAAGCGTATCCATGTTAAATCAAGAGACGAGTTGGCAGGACTTGCACAAGATACGAACCAACTTATTGATGGAATCGCTATTTTAGTCCGACAAGTTTCAGAAATGGCCGAAAATGTATCAGCAAGCAGTCAAGAATTACTTGCTTCTGCTGAAGAAACATCCAAAACAATAAATTCTATTGCTGAAACATCAAGCGAAATCGCTGCAGGCAGCGAGCAAACAACGACTCAAATGTCAAACTCACTACATAAAATGAACAGCCTAGAAGAAGCGGCTACATTTCTTTTTAATCAAGCAGAATTAGTAAAACAAACAACTGAGCAAATGAAGTCTGTCGCTGAGAAAGGCGGAAAGTCTGTACAAGCATCATCTAAGAAAATGATGCATATTGAAGAAACGATGTCTAATACAACCCAAACTGTTGAAGCACTCGGAAAGAAATCATCAGAAATTACAACCATAATTGGAACGATTACAGAAATCGCCGAACAAACCAATCTCCTTGCACTAAATGCAGCAATTGAAGCTGCTCGAGCAGGAGAGCACGGCCGTGGATTTGCCGTTGTCGCAGATGAAGTAAGAAAGCTGGCAGAACAATCTCAACAAGCTGCCAAAGGAGTTACGAATATTGTTCATTCGATTCAAAATGAGGTTAATATTATTATTAAGCAAAATTCAGAAGGGGTACAAGAAGTTATCTCGGGCGTAGAAATTACCAATGAAACGAATAGCTCGCTCGCTGATATTTTAACTCAAACAGAGAAAACAACTGTTGTCGTAAATGAAATGGTTGATCATATTCAGCAAACACAACAATTAAGTCAAGATGTTGCTTCTGCATTTGCTCACGTAAATGAAATTGCCGAAAACACAGCACATAACACGGAATCAACTGCAGCCGCATCCGAAGAAGGATCCGCAGCAATGGAACAAGTAACAGCATCAGCCTCCGAGCTATCCCAACAATCAGAAAAACTACGTGCATTAGTATCTAATTTTAAAATGTAGCAAGGAAAGCGGAAACGGCTTGATTAACTCGTGAAAAAAATAGGGCTTTCCCTCAAAAGGCGTTCTTTGCCTTTAGGGGGAAAGCATCTTTTTCACAGCGAGCTAGCCGTTGGAGCTAGACAGGGAAAGCGGAAACGGCTTGGTTAGCTCGTGAAGAAAATAGGGATTCCCCTAAAAGGCGTTTTTTCCTTTAGGGGGGAAGCATCTTTTTCACAGCGAGGCTAGATGCTGAGGCTAGAAAAAAGTGGTATCTAGCCTAGTCAGGGGCTAAAACTATATCGCAAAAAATTAAAAAAACCAGTGAGGATTACATTCTCCTCACTGATTGAAGTTTTACTTCTCATTATTATTTGCCGCTATAGCACACTGCACCAATAATTATTAAAAGAATAAACAGCACAACGATTAACGCAAAGCTATTGTTAGTTGATACACCAGCTACTGGGTAACCATATCCCCCTTGATAGCAACATTGGTCATATCCATACATACATATTCCTCCTCGAAATTATTTCCTCTACACTGTTACGGTATGTCAATCACCTATAAAGTGTTTGTGTATTCGCCCATTTCTTACAGCATCCACTTTTCAAATTGTTTTGAGTTGAACATATGTAGATGAATTTATTCCGATTAGAAAAATATTAGATGTAAGTTTATATAAAAAAAACGCATGAAATTTTATATTCATGCGTTTTACCTTTATTTTGAAGAAATTTCTAACACTTCTTCTTGTCCAGCTGTAACAGCTGAGGCATCTTTTTTCACTAACTCTCCCATGTTATCACCATTTGTTATAAGAATAGGAGTAATCGTACTTTTGGCTTTTTCTTTAACAAGATCTAAATCATACGTTATAAGTGTTTCTCCGACATTAACTTTTTTGCCTTCCGAAACATGTGCTTCAAACCCTCCCCCTTCCATCGATACAGTTTCAAGACCAATATGAATAAGAATTTCCGCACCATTTTTTGCTTTTATTCCGACTGCATGCTTGGTTGGGAATACTTGCATGACTTCCCCTTCCACAGGTGATACCACTTTACCTACAGTCGGTTCAATCGCAACCCCATCCCCCATCATTTTTTGGGAAAAGACTGGATCTGGAACTTCCTCTAAAGATTTTAGCGTACCTGTAAGAGGTGCATGAATAGCAATTGTTTTGGGAGCTTTTTCTTTTTTTCCAAATAGTTTTTTTAACATTTCTCTTCACCTTCCTATTAACTATATACACAGATGTAGTTTTCTTTAAACATTCAAGTAGTCATTCTAGCATATATGTACAGGAATTCACACTCAATTGTTACTTTTGAAATAACTGTGTATATTTTCCATAACCTTCCTCTTCTAACTTTTCTTTCGGGATAAATCGAAGGGCAGCAGAATTAATACAATAACGAAGTTTGGAAGGGCCAGGTCCATCATCAAATACATGTCCTAAATGAGAATCAGCTGTTTTGCTCCGTACCTCTGTTCGCACCATAAAATGACTTCTATCTTCTTTTTCCTGTATTTCATCATCTTCATCAATTGGCTTCGTAAAACTAGGCCAACCGCATCCAGCATCATACTTGTCTGTACTGCTGAATAACGGTTTCCCCGATACGATGTCTACATATATTCCATCTTCAAATGTATCCCAATATTCATTGCGAAATGGCGGCTCTGTTCCATTATTTTGCGTCACTTCATATTGAGCGGGCGTTAATCTATTCTTTAACTCTTCCTTATTATTTTTCACGTTTATTCCCCCAATTATTATTGATAAAAGCTTTTCTTCCTGAACCAATACTATAACGTTCATAGTGAACAGGATTTTTTTTATAATAATCTTGATGATATTCTTCAGCAGGATAAAATTCCTTCGCAGGTAAGATCTTCGTTACAATCGGCTTTGAAAACTTCCCACTTTCTTCTAATTCCTGTTTTGATCTCTCTGCTTTATCTTTTTGCTCTTCATTGTGATAAAAAATTACTGTTTGATAGGACTGTCCCCTATCAAAAAATTGTCCTCCTGCATCTGTGGGATCAATTTGCTGCCAGAAGATTTCAAGTAATTTTTCATATGGGTAAATCTCAGGATTGTATGTAATTTGCACAGCTTCATAATGACCCGTTGTTTCGGAACAAACTTGCTGATAAGTAGGGTTTTTCACTGTTCCGCCTGTATAGCCTGATACAACACTTTCTATTCCTTTTTGTTCATCGAACGGTTTCACCATACACCAGAAACAACCTCCCGCAAAGGTCGCATTTTGTAAGTTAGATGATTTAGCCAAACCTTTCACTCCTTTACATTCGACTAGTACCTCTGTAAAACTCTTTTCAAAAGTAAACAACATTAAAAAAAAGCATTATTCACAAACAAAATTCACTTAAACTTATACTTCCATAACAATATCCCCTTTATGGCAGATTTTAACGCATACGACCCAATTTGGTAAACTAAACTGTCTCGGGATTTGTCCTTAAGTTCAAATTAGACGATAGCAAGAAATTTTTATTAGTTATTAAAATTCAAATGTTCAAATATAAAAAGAGAAAAGCAAGGCAAGGTGGCCAAGCTCCTCTTCTTAATGGTTACTGTTATTTTGTAGGTTGCTCCAATGCAACATGGTTTTATTCCTGTTTTACTTTCCTGCTTTGAGCACGCTTCTTCCATTTTTTTCGTTCCAAAGACTGCAACCGCTTATCGCCTTTCCTTTCCATATAGGCTACTTCTCTTTGAAGTTTTCGGTAATTTTCTAATCGGGATTCTGTAACTATCTCCTCCCTTATTGCTTCTTGTACCTTACAGCCTGGTTCAGAATAATGTTCACAATCTGTAAACCTACACCCTAATGCCAATTCCTCAATGTCTTCAAATTGAGTAGAAAGCCCATCTTCTCCTTGCCATAGTTGGATTTCTCTCATTCCAGGTGTGTCAATGACAGCACATCCATTTTCAAGATAAAACAACTGTCTGTAAGTCGTTGTATGTTTACCTTTTGCATCAGAATCTCTTACGTCATTTGTCTTCTGCATATCACTACCAAGTAAATGATTGATAAAGGTCGATTTACCTACTCCAGAGGAGCCAACAAGTGCAATTGTTTTTCCTTCTCCTAAGTATGGTTCTAGTTCATCAATCCCGTCTCTCTCAACCGTACTTATACAAAAAACCTTTACGCCCATTAACATGTTTTCCACTTCCGCTTTTTTCTTCTCAACATTTAAGCATAAGTCAGCCTTCGTTAGAACAACAATGGGAGTAGCTCCACTTTCCCAGCAAAGTAATAAATATCGTTCTATCCTATTCACATTTAGATCATCATTAAGCGAAGTTAAAATAAATACATAGTCAATATTTGAAGCAATAATTTGTTCTTCTGCTTCTAATCCGGCTTTTTTCCTTGAAAATTTACTTGTTCGTGGCAATACCGATTCGATAATACCGCCATCTTCTTTAAAAAACACCCAATCCCCAACAGCAGGAAGATCTTCCCTAGCCATCGTTTCATATCGTAGTTTCCCTGAAATTTTAGCGATAACTTCCTCTTCTTCTGCCCTCACTAAATAGGATCCTTTTTGTTCCGTTATAACCCTTCCGATTTTAGAGTTAGTTGAAACCTTTTGATCTTTAAAACTTTCTTCTATTGCTTGAAATATTTTTTTATTATTACTAGTCAATTGTTTTCCTCCTAAAAATAAAAAATCCATTGGCTGTATTTCTACACGACCAATGGATTTAAGATTTTTAAAAAGGACACTTTTAAAAACTTACTTCCGAATAAAGTTGGTGATCGTGTAAAAATAAGAAACATCGACATTTACTGAAGATACAATACTTAATTTTTTTCATAGTGACCACCTACTTTCTGTTTTAATAATATTATTATCTCCTAAAACGGAAGAATTATCAACAATAAAATGGGAATTTTTCAAAAATTAGGTTCTTCACCTATTTTTGTCCTAAAGCATAAAGTATTATGTTCAAAAAATATTTAGGAGAGAAGATAATGAAAAACCAAGAGGCTT
Source organism: Bacillus seohaeanensis (assembly GCF_042684945.1). Taxonomy (NCBI): domain Bacteria; kingdom Bacillati; phylum Bacillota; class Bacilli; order Caryophanales; family Bacillaceae; genus Bacillus; species Bacillus seohaeanensis. The sequence goes on from NZ_JBHUMF010000015.1 coordinate 263,333, forward strand.
ATTTAAATAAAGCAGCTATGTATGATTTACTTGGAAACTATTATAAATATTCTCACCCTGACTTACACGTTCTGTATTATAGGAAACACTTAAAATACATGAGAAAAGCGATGGAAGTAGGTAGAGCTGATAGAGAGAGAGAAAATCAACCTTCCTATATCCGCTTTTTACATGCCGTACCTGACGTCTCTAATGTTGATATTTATATCAATGCAAATAGAGTATTAAAAAATGTGGCTTTCAAAGACATAAGTGATTACTTAACACTTCCTGCTGGCAAGTATCATATTGATATTTACCCCGCTGCGAGTAGCGTCACAACTATTATTAGCAAGAAAATCACGGTAGAGCCTGGTAAAGTTTATACTTTTGCCGCTGTCGGATCTCGAAATAAACTTCAATTATTATCATATCCTCATGATCCCGTTGTACCGAATGGAGAAACAAAAATAAAGTTTATTCATCTCTCTCCTGATGCTCCTGCTGTAGATATTGCCGTAAAAAAAGGAGATGTCATTTTTCCAAATACATCTTACAAAGAAGCAACTGATTATTTAGCCCTAACACCTATGACCGTTAATTTAGAGGCACGGGTTGCAGGTAGCAGCAATATCGTGTTGAATCTTCCTAATATGAAACTCCAACCAAATAAGACCTATACGATTATTGCTCTAGGAATGGCAAGCGGTAAGCCTGAATTAGATGCTTTATTACTGGAAGGATAAAATGAATCCACTTAGAAAGATGAAAAGGCAATCGGTGCTTATAACCGATTGCCTTTGTCCTATTCCGCATTATCTGTTACAGGTACAAGAAGATCGAACGAAATTCTATCCTCTTGTAAGTTAAACTCATTTGCCCTAACTTTAAAATCACTTTTTAATTCCATCTCTTGTAATGATACGTAAATTTGTTCTTTTTTAGGCTGAATTTTCACCCATTCAGGAAAATTGTACGAGTCCCTTACTACTTTTAACACATATGTTACGGGAAGATCCAACGCTCCGACGGAAATAGATTTTTGTTTTAACAATACATCCCCATTTTCAAGTGCCTGCGGTTCAAATGTTAATTTAAAATCTAAGTTACTCGTAAATACCGGTACAGATCCATCTAATTCCACTTCATCATTTAAATGAACACTATAATCTATTGGCCCCGCCAATCCTTCTTCTTGAATATAATGTTGGATAATTCGATTTAGGTCCTTTTTATTTGTATTGATTTCAAAACCAACCTCCTCCCCTATTTTCGGTTTATCAGTAGGTAGGTTGTCATCTTCTACAGGTGCCATAATCATCACAACCAGAATAATTACGACAAACAACACGCTACCTAATAGAACAAAAAAACCCGCTTTCCATTTATTCTTCATACTATTGCCCCTCTTCTTCTATCAAAAACTCTCCTTTTGTTAACGTAGCTAATGTTTCCCCATTTGTCAGCACTTCAAACATTCTATCCGCCATTTTTTCATAGCCTTTATCATTGGGATGAAAGTAATCTTCGTATAATAATGAATTCCCGCTATCTGCAAAAATATCATCTACTGGGACAAAAACAGACCTTTCATAAGCAGAAAGAATTCTAGAACTTGCATTATTCCAAGACTTTATTATTTCGTTGACTTCCTGGATGTCCGAAAACCACGTATTGAAAGGATTGTAGAGTCCAACCAACACAATTCCTGCTTCATTATTATAGTCCCTAATAGTTTCGATAATTTCCTTCATTTTACTTTCATAATCAAGCATCTCATCTTGAAAAACAGCAACATTCAGATTAGACAAATTTTCACGAAAAACCTTCATAACATCATTTCCACCGATAGTAATCATAACGATATCAGATTGTTGTATAGACTTTTTCACTTCTTCTGCCTTTAAGCGTTTAAGGAGTTGTTCTGTACGATTACCTCGGACACCATAATTTTCAAACTCAGCATCTTTTATTCCTTTTAGAGTTTCTAATTGCTCCTCTAAATATGGAACATAGCCACCGCTTTTCGTACTATCTCCTACACCTTGCGTTAAGGAATCACCAACCGAAACCACCTTTAGTGTTTTCGGAATAAATGTAGTAACAGGCTCTGCTTTATCCTCTGTTGTTATTTCTCTCGTAACATGCTCTGCCGGTTTATCAATGGAACACCCTGACAATAGAAAAACAAAAGCGAAGAGGGAAATAATTAATTTTTTCATTCTAACCACCTCGCTTGAACATTTCCTCTATTATAGCACGCACAGACTTTTATAGAACATATGTAAATACTGCAATTTATATTTAAAAAAGATAAAGATCCGTTCTAATGGAGAAGGTTAGACATCATTTGTGAAGGATTCTTTAAAAAACTAATTTAATCGGTACCCGAACGTAAAGTAGCAAAAACTTCCTTAATAAATTGCTGGTAGTTAAATCTCATGGCGACTTTATGGATTGGCCAATCAGCCTTTTCAGGGGATTTACGAAAATCTCCTGCACTCTGACCAAAAGTACTCCCTGGACTTATGGAAATCTTAATCGGGACTTCTTCATACTCCACTTTTTGTCCGTCTGCTAAAGCCCAAAGTGCAAATAAATCATGCAACGGACCTCCTGAAATTGCAGGATACGTCGTTTTATAAAACTTATAATAATAGTCGGCCATCGGCTTGATTATTTGACCAATTTTATCATTACTTTCTTGAAAATGTTTATCAAGAATATTTATCATTTCTGGAGTTAGGATAGCAGACTGCGTGACATCAAGGGGAATAATATGGACTTTTTTGGGTGCAAGTTGAACTAGCAAATTTACAGCATAAGGATCACTATAAAAGTTCGCTTCTGCTAAAGGTGTAATGTTTCCTGGTACGTTAAATGCACCACCCATAACAAAAAATTCTTTTACCTTTTTCATTGTATCTGGATACAATATAAATGCCGTGGCTAGAGAAGATAAACGGCCAGCGGAAAAAACGGATATTTCACCTTCGTATTTATTAATTATTTCATTTACTTCATAAAAATTCTCACTGATTGTACCGTTACTATATGAATTATCCGGTACTAAAGGGCCTAAGCCTACCTCTCCATGAACTTCAGGATAATACACTGGCTTTTGTCCAGTTAAAGCAGACGTTGCCCCTCCAATAATTGGGATATCGGTGATTCCCGTTACTTGCTGAAGATATCTCACATTTCGTAATGCATTCTCTTTTGAAACATTACCGTAATCGGAAACAAAACCAACAATTTCAATTTCTTCGTGATAGTACCCGTATATTACTGCGATTGCATCATCAATACCGAAATCCGATATAAACAGCACTTTCTTTTTCGGCATTTTATCCCCCCTCTATTCTAATATATGAAACATCAGACTATAAATCCCAATACCTTGAAATATTTGCATATTTTTACTTGTTACAAAATCCGTACTTTTTCTAAAATACGCTGACTTTTAATTTAATTATGATAGGCTAGTATAAAAAAAGATAAAGGTACGGTGACAGAATGAAAAGGAATAAATTCGTATATTTTTCAGCTATTTTAAGCTTATTAGTATTGACAACGGGCTGTTCGACTGAACAAGAAAATTCACATACAACAGAGCAGGAATCATCACATAACCATCAAACGACTGCCCATGGAGATATTCGTGAAGAAACAAAATCGATAGAAACATTACCATCTTTTTTGAATGATAAAGATGAAAATATCAACCTAGTTTATTCTCAGGCAGCAGAACATGAAGAATTGTTAGAATTTATCCCATGTTATTGCGGATGTGGTGACTCCGTAGGGCATAAAAATAATTTCGATTGCTTTGTCCACAAAAAAACAGATGAAGAAATTATATGGGACGATCACGGAACAAAATGTCAGGCTTGTTTAGAAATAGCCGCTGAATCTATTATTATGTATGAGAAAGGAGAATCAATAAAAAATATTCGAAATTATATTGATAAAAATTATAGTGAAGGCTATGCAAAACCAACGCCCACTCCTATGCCTGCATAATGAAGAATAAATGCGCAAGTCTCTAGCCATTGGAGCTAGACGACAAAAAAAGATGGTGGAAGCTTAAATGCTTCTGCCATCTTTTTTTGCGTGTTCGGAAATATTTATATTTGTGAAACTAGTCGTCTTTGTTTCAACATTTCCTCTTATGTCTTCTACTCAGCGTAGTACATAAACCCTATAGCACCTATCCCCGTATGTGTACTAATAATTGGTGTTGTTACTTGAATATCTATATCACTATATCCTGTCAGTTCAATTATTCTTTTCTTTAATTTAGATGCGAGTTCATGACCGTCAGCGTGTACTAAGCCAACGCCTCGAATCGTTTTCCCTTTTACATCCTCTATAAATTGGGCTGTAAGATATTTAACAACTTGAGAATGATTTCGAGCTTTCGATACCGGTGTATACTCCCCATTTGCTAACGAAGCGATTGGTTTAATATTTAAAAGGGAACCGATAAGTGCTTTTCCCTTTCCAATCCTTCCGCCTTTTACTAGATTGTCCAATGTATCCACAACAACAAACAATTTAGTAGCCTGACGAATCTCATCTAAACGGCTGACAATGTCTTCTAGACCCTTTCCCTCTTTAGCAAACTTTGCCGCTTCTATTACTTGGAATGCCAACCCCTTAGAAATATATCTAGAATCAACAACCGTAACATCTGCTGATGACATTTCTGCTGCTGATTCAGCTGAACGTACTGTCCCACTCATACTTCCCGTCATATGTATCGATACTACTTGTGCACCGTCCTGCCCTAACTCATCGTACACCTCTAAAAACGTACCAGCAGAAGGTTGAGAACTTTTCGGTAATTGGTTAGATACCTTCATCTTTTCTAGGAAGCTCTTTGGTGAAAGATCCACTCTATCTAAAAAAGTTTCTCCATCAATTGAAATAGATAGAGGAACTACCGTAATTCCATATTCATTCAATACCTCTTCAGATAAGTCAACTGTTGAGTCTGTTACAATTTTAACATTTGTCATTAAGCCACATCCTATCTACCATTTCAATAGTATTATATCGTTTATTGGAAGCGATTTAAATAGCTAAGGTACTATTCACAAAAACAAATAGGAAAGAGATTCAATCATCTTAACGTTCAAGACTAGTTAAATTCCACTATAAAAAAAAGAGCCTATTTATGGCTCTTTCCATACATACTATGCATTACTTTTTAACTCTTTTGGAAAGTAAATTTTTTCGAACTCTTTCCATTTTAGTGTTCGTTTTAGATAATCTCTAAAACAATAATTCGTTTTGTTCTCTTTTGATTTTACTACTTGGGATAAGAAAAGTTGAAGATGAGTATTTACATTAAAATAGAGCGGACTATCTTCCTCCAATACTGGAACCTCTGAGATTTTAATCTTTCTTCCATACTTTGATTTGAACTCAATCGTTTTTGTCAACAAAGTATCAATCCTCTTTTTCACCCGTTTGTATCTATTATACCTTACCGTCCATACCAAGGATGTTATTTTATAAAAAATATTTATTTCTATCTTGATTCTTAAACACATTTAACAAACTTACTTCCAGGTGAATTTCTGCATATTCTTTAGTACTTTACCCCACTAATGTTTGCACATTTAACAGGAAAGAATTATGATGAAAACAGAAAGTATCGTAATATGAAAAACGGTTAGATAAAAGAGGTGAAAAATATTGACATATGATTTTGATTATTCAAACTGGAAAGAGGAAATTGCCAATGCGATTACACATGGGATTGGCTTTCTCCTTAGTATCCCTGCTTTAGTTATGTTGATTATTTTTGCTGTAGAAAGAGGAACGGCTTGGCATATAGTCAGTTTCACGGTTTTTGGGGTTTCTATGACCCTTCTCTACTTATTTTCAACAATGCTTCACAGCTTTAAGCCTTCAAAAGCGAAAAATATATTTGCGATTCTAGATCATTCCGCCATTTACGTGTTAATTGCAGGAACGTATACACCGCTTATGCTTGTATCCTTACGAAACACGCTTGGGTGGACATTATTCGGTATCATTTGGGGGCTAGCCATTATCGGTATTGTCTTTAAGTGCTATTTTGTTCAACGTTATCAAATTGTATCTACGCTATTTTACGTAATAATGGGCTGGCTTGTCATTATCGCTATTAAGCCTCTCTACTTAAGCCTATCTGGAGCAGGATTTGGATTGCTGCTAACAGGGGGAATTTTATATAGCATCGGAGCAATTTTTTATGTGTGGAATAAGCTTCCATACAATCATGCAATTTGGCATCTCTTTGTCCTTGCTGGTAGTGGGTTTATGTATTTTTGCGTTTTATTTTATGTGTAATAATAAAAGCGCAAGCGGCTCGGTCAGCTTGTGAAGAAAATAGGGATTCCCTCACAAGGCGTTCTTTGCCTTTTGAGGGAATTCTCTTTTTCACAGCAAGCTAGGCGCTGGAACTAGACAACACCGCTCCAATGCTTCAATATATGAATAATCCATACATCAATAAGTTATTCTATTCTTACCAGTTACACGAAGAGACTGAACAGGAAACTCGAACCTGTTCAGTCTCTTTTTTTAATTATTTTTTTCATATACTTCAAATTTATAATTATAACGGTTTTTTTCATCTTGAATACCTTGTTCAGATGACACTAAAGTGAAATCATCCCAATTTAATGAAGGGAAAAAAGTATCCCCCTCAAATTCATGATCAATTTTAGTCACATAAAGCTTATCCACAGACGGAATAAAAAGCTTAAAGACTTCCTCTCCACCTGTGATGAATGTTTCCACATTTTTATCTTCCGCATAATGAAGAATATCCTCTACGCTATGGAAAACAATGCAACCATCCGCTTTATAAGAATAATCTCTTGTTAAAATGATATTCTCGCGACCCGGCAACGGTTTTCCAATTGATTCATATGTTTTTCTTCCCATTACAATTCCATGACCCATTGTTGTATTTTTAAAAAACTTTAAATCTGCAGGCAAATGCCAAGGTAGTTTATTGTCTTTTCCGATTACACCGTTTTTATCCATTGCTACGATAAAAGAGATCACTATTATATAACACCCTTCCTATAATTGATGCCCAAGATAATAATCGTCCTGATCACTAATCTAAATATTCTACTATACAGCCACTGGGGCTTTAATAGTTGGATGAGGATCATATCCCTTGATTTCAAGGTCCTTCATTTCAAAATCAAAAATGGACTCAACCTCAGGATTAAGTTTCAGTGTTGGTAAAGATTTCGGATCCCGACTAAGCTGCGTTTTAATTTGGTCAAGATGATTTAAATAAATATGTGCATCGCCCAATGTATGCACAAACTCTCCAACCTCTAGACCACATTCATGAGCAATTAAATGTGTTAAAAGTGCATAACTTGCAATGTTAAACGGAATTCCGAGGAAAATATCTCCGCTACGCTGATATAATTGACAACTTAATTTCCCGTCTGAGACATAAAATTGAAAGAATGTATGACAAGGCGGTAAGGACATAGTTGGGACAAACTCAGGATCCCATGACGACACAATTAAACGCCTCGAATCTGGGTTAACTTTAATTTGTTCAATGACATCTTTTAATTGATCAATCGTTTCCCCTTGTGTCGTTTGCCAAGCTCTCCATTGTTTCCCATAAACCGGCCCTAGCTCTCCATACTTTTTGGCGAACTCTTCATCCGTTACTATACGTTCTTTAAACTTTACCATTTCTTCTTGAAATAACTTATTAAACTCTTCATCTTGTTGGCTACGGAGGCCAAATTCACTCATATCAGGTCCTTCATATTCATCACTTTCGACCCAATTTTTAAACGCCCATTCATTCCATATATTATTATTGTGCTGTAATAAATAGCGAATATTTGTATCTCCTTTAATAAACCATAACAACTCACTCGCTATTAAGCGAAACGGAACACGCTTCGTCGTTAATAAAGGAAAACCTTTATTTAAATCAAATCTCATTTGATAGCCAAATGTAGACTTTGTTCCCGTTCCTGTTCTATCACTTTTTTCAAAACCATTTTCTAGCACATGACGACACAGGTTTAAATAAGCGAATTCTGGATGATTCAAACTAAACACTCCTTATATATTAACTTTTTGCATGATAAGTAAAATGTCTGTTTTTCTCAACATACCATTTAGAAAATTTAGTATAAAATCCTAAATAATTTTATCATTTCTTAAAAGATACCATTGTCGTCAGAAGGATTAAAGCTTTTTTTACCAACTAGTGTTTTACATCGATTTGACTTCTTCAAAATAGTTGTACGTTGCAGGTGCTTTTTCCTTCAAAAGTTTTTTTGTTTTCAAATTAAGAAAATACATCGCAAAGGTTTCAGCAAAATATTCTTCTTTATATTGAATAAAATAGTCTTCACCAGGAAAAAGTAACGGTGCCTCTTGCTTCCATATTGGTAAAAAAGACATCTCATAATAGATATCATTCCATACATATCGATCGACACTGTGTGCCAGTTCATGCAGCTCCAAATTAACGGATCCGTGTCCCATTCCTTTTTCACTATGGCCAATCTTAACAAGCACTAGCTTAGACCCACCGATTCCAGGTACGTCATCCCACGTTATACTTGTATTAGTGTATCCTCTAGGGGTGACTCCTTTTAGATGGCTAGTAGAAGAAAAATCAGTTAAATTTTCAGTGAATAGTCTTACTTTTATTTCTTGACTATTAATTTTATCTAGCAACCTATTTGAAAGATGATCAAGACGGTAAATTATTGCTCTCGCTTCATCTTCATCGAAGGGTGTCTCAGGAAGAATAATAATCTCTTCCAGCTGTCCAGATGACTTAAGGTTCACATCATGTCGTAGTGGAGATTTTTTTAGTGGAATTCCATTATAACTGGCCTCTGTCTGTTGCCAGATGAAGAAAGTGATAGTAGTAGCAATTAAAACGAAGAGAATGCGACGGCTATTCATGCTAATTGTACCTCCCCACTCTAGTAGTACAATTTATATTAATAATTGTTAGTTTTGTATAAGAATCAATATACAGTAATCTATAAAAATACAAAAGTATCTAACTATTATTCTAACATAATTTACATGGCCGTCTTTTTCGTAATTTTTACCAATAAGAAAAATAAAATAGACGTGGTTTTAACAGCCCCATCAAACATTTTTTAGAAAGAAGTAGAGTGCTCTTTGTTTATCCACTACCTTTTTTCCGCAAAAAAAAACTGCAGCTGCAGTTTTTTTAATTAGACCCTTGTTCTTTTTGATGTTTTTCTTTGCGTATAAAGTGGACGAAAAACGTAATAAGGAACGATACTAAAATGATAATGAAAAATGTACTATGTGCCAGGTGAATATTAAACACACTTAACAGCATTTTAATGGAAATGAACGCAATTATTATATAGGCAGTAGTTTCTAATTCGGGAATACGGTCAATCAACTTAATAAATAAACCGGCAATTCCGCGCATCATTAAAACACCTAACATGCCTCCTAAAAGCAGAATCCATACTTTCTCGCTTATACCAAGTGCAGCAAGAACACTGTCAACAGAAAAAGCGACGTCCATTAATTCAACTGCTACCACTGTTCCCCAGAACGTTCCGAATAACTTAATGAAGATGCTCTCGTTATTTAACCCTTCTGATTCGTCTTCTTCCTTTCCTTTACGCTTATCGATAAAATATTTAATAGCAAGCCATGCCAAGTAAATAGCACCTAGTACTTTTACCCACCAAAGCTTAATTAAATACACTCCAATCCCTATAGCAATAAAACGGAACAGGTAAGCCCCAAATAAACCGTAAAACAATGCTTTTTTTCTTTGTCTTTCAGGCAAATGTCGAACCATTACCGCTAGCACTAAAGCGTTATCCGCGGATAATAAACCTTCTAAAACAACTAATGTTCCGATTAATCCCCAACTTACAGGATCTATTAGAACCTTTCCCCACATTTGCCAATCAAAAAACTGAGAATAGGTTTCCATAATTCCCTGTAATATTCCCTGCATGATGTTTACCCCCTAAAGTAACATAAGTGTATACAAGTCACCTAATCTTTTTTGCAGACATAAAAAAACAAGTACGCTTTAAATACGCACTTGCACATTTATTACATTTATTATTTTCACCATAGTTTTAAATGAAAATACAAGATTTATTCTATGATACAGACATCCATTGCGGCGGTGTATTCTTATCCCAATAAATTGTTCCTAATTCCCTATGGGATTGAAAGGAATCGTGATACGTATGATAATGAAAATTAAAATAGTACCCGTCTAATGGTGGATGGTCCCTTCTGACATGAAAACGAATGACATCTTTCCCCGAACGATTATCGTAAATGTGAAATATTTTTTCTGTTTTAGCATAGTTTGGGACTTCCGAAATAGTTAGCGCAGATAAATCTTCCTCTGGAAACTGCTGAGCTGTTTCGGTAATGGCCTTTTCTATATTAGGCAATATAATTGTTTTAAACTCATCTTGAATAACAGGCTTGATTTTGTCCCCAAATTTCACATAAGCGTTTTCCTCTGCTTTTTCTACCATTGATTCAATAAAAGAATCAAGACTTATAGACTTTTCCTCGACTACCTTGTCTTCCGTCTGCTGAACAGAAGATTCTTTCGAGTTTTGTTTATTTAAACTAGCAGTATTTTCGTTAAAAAACGCATGGGAGGGTGTAACAAGGCCAAAGGTGAGTATTGAGACTACTACAACTAACGATTTTCTAAGCCACTTTGACATACGTAACGTCCTTTCCTATGTAGTACATCTATTATTATACTATTTTTTACGAAAGAAAAGAGTAAAAGGATTCAAATTTTCTATAGGATATTAAAATATTTCTGTGGTAGTATAATAATGAAGATATTTTGTAAGGAGGCATATTCTGATGGGTGTAGATGTAATGATTGGTATTGGATTCATACTGCTTTTAGGATATTTTGTGACATTAGCAATAACAGACTAATAAAAACAAATAGAAAACAGCTAGACAGACCGAAAAGCACAAGTGGCTTATACCCCTCGAGGGGGTTGTCTGCTTGAGCTAGACAGGCTTAATCTTGCCTGTCTATTTTTATTATTCCATAGTGAAATTTGGATGACCGTCTCTTCATTACATCAAAACCGAAGCGTTCAAATAATGGCGTACGAAAATGTTCTTTCAAAACGACTCTTTCCTTAGCCACTCTTTTGGCGTGAAAAATGACCTCTTCCGTTATTGGTGTATATTCCGCCCATTTTCTTAACGGTTGAATTCCATCCGAGCTGTTAATTGCCTCCTCAAACATTGGATCAAGATATACACAATCAAAACTATCCGAAGCGATCGAAGCAAGAAAAGTTTTAAAGTTTGTATTCACTACTTCTATCCTTTTCATAGCTGCATTCATTTCCATTACTGGCGAATTCCATGTAGTTAAGCCTTCCTTTACCAAATATGCCACGTACTCATTTGCTTCTAATCCAATAACCTTCCCAGATCCACCAACAGCATGACTTGCCACAATACTATCGGAAGCCATTCCTAACGTACAATCGAGGATACTCATCCCTTTTTCAAGATTTGCAGCTTCTAGAAAAGGATCTGATTCCCCACCAATAATTCGCTTTATACGAAAAGAAGCAGAATTGGGATGAAAGAAAAAAGGAGAACGCTCGTTTTTGGCGTGTAGTTCCAGCCGTTCATGACCAACAACAATACAGTCTTGGTGATGTAAATTAGTCAAATAGGAAATGGATTTTTTCTTCCGATTAACATAGTCACACTTTAAAAATTTTGCTACTTCCTTTGCGCGACTTATCATCTCTTCATTGGTTCTTCCAGCTGTTGTCACGAACATGATTGTCTCCTTTATTATAAGTGATACTTTTACTTCTCTTATTTTATGAAGGCTCTTTTCTCATAGATTGTTGTTTTTACTTATAAATTCAGCCCGTTGATTAAACTTAGTTTTTCGTTAAAAAGCAACAAACTTTATGAAAAAGCGAGCATTCTACATGCTCGCTATCCAAAGGCTCATTTTGCTGGTTGTTTAACCGCCTTCACTTCGTATAATCCACCTGCTGATTCGACTATGTAATCTGGCTTTGTTTTTCCCAGATTCGCTTTATGTCCTGCGATATGTGCTTCGCTTTTTTCCCACTTTTTCCAATACTCTTCCGACTCCCAACGGATTAAAACAATAACCTCTTCATTACCGCGTCGGACTTTTTTCACCATCACACTTAAATCTGTAAATCCTTCTTGCTTTTCTATTAATCCTTCTTTACTAAATTTACTTACAACTTGCTCTGCATTTCCTTCGGTTACAATCGTCTTTTTCATTTGTACGAACATATCCTCAACTCCAGTAAATAATATTACTACTAGTATAAATGAAATTGATTATCAATTGCAATAAATATTACTTATGTATGGTCTTATAGTAAAAGGTTCACTGATAATTACGATTGCATATAGTGTTAGTAAAAAGGAGGATTCTTGATGGGATGGTTTCTTGTTCTTATTTTTGGAATTCTAGTATTTTCTGCTCTAATCGACTGGAAACGCAAGAAAAACAATAATAACCCTCATATACCAACCGATCCGAACGCTAAACCAGGGGATAGTTCCAACTATACAATGGGAGATAATAGAGACACTGGAGGAGGTGGCGATGGTCTATAGTATCTAGTTTTGCCTTTTTATCTTATTTTAATTTTAAAATAGTCAAGCATCCCAAAAAGGCAAAAAACGCCTTCCCGAGATGCTTGACTCATGTTATGCCTTAAGATGTGCAAGACAATTTCAACTTTTATTCTTAGCAATGTTCATTAAATGCTGTTGTCAAGTTTTCAATAATGTCACTGATTTCATGGTCCTCAATACTCTCTCTTGGAATAAAATGTACTACTTTATTCCCTTGTAAGAGCGCCATTGAAGGAGAAGAAGGTTCATAGCCTTCAAAGTATTCTCTCATTTTAGCCGTTGCCTCTTTGTCTTGACCTGCAAAAACAGTAACTAAGTGATCTGGTGCTTTCTCCGCATTTAATGCTGCTTGTGTTGCTGCTGGGCGTGCAAGTCCTGCCGCACAACCACAGACAGAATTAACAACGACTAGTGTTGTTCCTTCTGCATTTTCCATATAGTTAACTACATCTTCTTCTGTTCCTAATTCCGTAAAACCTGCTTGAACTAGCTCCTGCCTCATCGGTGTAACTAATTGTCTCATGTATTCCTCATATGCCATTGACACGAGTCATCATCCTCCTTATTTTTGTCTAGCTTCGGTCATTTGTTTCCAAACAGAACCTTTTGCTTGTTCTCCACCTTCAATTCTTTCAATTGCCATTTTAATTTGAAGCTTTACTTCAAATTCTGCGTCGTCCTCTGCCTCCTTCAATGCAGGTAAACTAGATTTATCCCCAACTTCATAAAGGAACATCGCAGCACGCCAGCGAACGAGCTTACTTTTATCCTTTAAAGCTTCAGCCATAGAAGGAGCAGCTTCTTTAAATCCAAGGTCTGACAGACAATCACCAGCTGTACGTCTTACTGTTACAATTTTATCTTTCAACCCTTTATATAGTAAAGGTAGAACAGCTTTATCTTCAATCATTCCTAGATAAACGACCGCTAGCCGGCGAATCGATGGCTTTTCATCTTGAAGAGCCTTTTCCAAAACAGGCAGATCTTCAAGTGTAGGATCGTCCATTGAATCTAAATGCTTATATCTCGTTTGCCAATCCGGAGCATCCAACATTTCTACTGTAACTTTTTTCTTTTCTTTACGCTGAACAGGCACTTCTTCCACTAGTGATTGAGCTTGCTTTACAAGTCCATCCAATCTTTCCTGAGGGTATGCTGCAACAAGCTCTTCTACAACTTCTTTTCCGATTGTCTCTAATTCCCCATACCGGACACCATGGTCTTTCCATTTGCGTAAAAGAACATAATTATCCCCCTCTTGTTGCGCCTTTCCAAGTGCTTCTACATAATTATCGGGTAACGCAAACCTCTCTTCCCGCTCTCCATCTGTTAGCTTTACCTGAGTTGGAATTCCTTTAAACATTTGAACAGCGACGTTTACTTCTCCAAAATGTTCATCAATTTTTTCCTCGGCATTTTCAATTTCAGCACTTTCTCCAAATGCTCTTCTCACTTGCGGAAGCAGCTCTTGCCAGTCAAATTTGGCATTTCGTTCAACAGCTAAAAAGTCCGCAACATGATAAACACCTTTAATTCCTTCAATAGTTAGAATCTCTTTAATAACAGAAGGAGCACCTTCCGCTTGATCCTTTTTATAATTATTACTTTTTCCCGCTTTCAATTCCTCATCAAGCAATACTTTCATCGTATTCGGACTTGGAGTCGGTTCAATCGATAAAATCCTCAAAATAACAACCTCCTTAACACTCAAACACTTTACCACATTAACGCAATCGGGGACGGACCTTTAAAAAGTAAGGAACGTACCTCTTTTTACCTATCTTAACATATAGTGACTTTAGCTGATAACCGATGTGCTTATTCTGCCAATTCGGAGAGATATGTCCATCTTTCAATTAATGTTTCCAACTGTTCATTTAAGTCCTGACTTTCTTCCATCAGTTTTTGCGCTTTTTCGAAGTCGCTGCCTACTATAGCGAGCTCTCCTTCTATTTCTTCAATCCGGTTTTCAACGGAAGCAATTTTATCTTCAATCCCTTCCCATTCCCTTTTCTCCATATACGACATTCGCTTCTTTTTCGTCTCTTTCTTTACAGGTTTTGCCTCTGCTGATTTCGGTTTAACCTTTGTGGCTGCTGCACGAGCTTGTTCTTGCTGTTGTAGGTACTCCGTATATTCCCCATAGTATGTATCAATTTCCGCATTACCATTGAAAACGAGAAGCTGTGATGCAGTTTTATCTAAAAAGTATCGATCATGCGAAACAGTGACGACAACACCGGAAAAGTCAGAAATATAATCTTCTAAAACAGTAAGTGTCTCAGTATCTAAATCATTTGTAGGCTCATCTAGTAGTAAAACATTCGGTTTTTCCATTAGTAATTTCAAAAGAAACAGACGCCGCTTCTCTCCACCAGATAATTTACGAATGATGGTTCCATGAGCATGCATAGGGAATAAAAATCTTTCCAGCATGTTCGCAACAGAAATTTGCTCTCCCTTTTCTGTTGTTACGTATTCACCAGCCTCTCGTAAATACTCTATCATTCGCTGATTCTCATCCATTTCCTCATGCCCTTGTGTATAATAAGCAATCTTTACCGTCTGACCTTTTATTATTTCTCCTTCATCAAGGTCTTCTTTTCCTGCAAGAATATTTAGAAACGTAGACTTCCCGCTTCCATTAATTCCGACAATGCCTATTCTATCTTTTGGCTTCAGCAGAAAATTAAAATGATCTAAAATCTTTTTGTCTTCAAATGATTTTGTTGCTTCCACCAATTCAAATACCTGTTTTCCTAGTCTGCTACCACCTAAAGACATCTCCACCCCTTGACTACTAGGACCGTTCGACAGATTATCTTCCAAGTTTTCAAATCGTTGAATTCTTGCTTTTTGTTTTGTTGATCTTGCTTTCGCTCCCCTTCGCATCCAAGCTAATTCTCGTGCGTAAAGGTTCCGCTGTTTTTCTGCCATTTGCCGCTCATTTTCTTCACGGTTTGCTTTTGCCTCGATAAAATCTGCATAATTTCCTTTGTATGCATACAGATTTCCACCATCTAATTCAAAAATTCGATTCGTTACTTCATCAAGAAAATAACGATCATGTGTCACGATTAAAACAGATCCATTATATTTACCAAGATAATCTTCGAGCCATTTTATCGATTGAAAATCTAAATGGTTTGTTGGTTCATCTAAAATGAGTAAGTCCGGTGTTTCAATCAACACTTGAGCTAACGCCACTCTTTTTTTCTGACCACCAGACAACTCCTCCATTTTTTTCGAGTATTCTTTCAATCCAAGTTTTGACAGAATCGATTTTGCATTGGCGTTTGCATCCCACGCTTGATGAATGTCCATTTGTTTTTGGGCTTCAAATAGTTTCTCTTGCGCCGTGCTACTTGTTGGATTTTTCTCCAATTCTAGCAATGCAGCCTCATAGTTTCTCATAACTGTTATAACCGGTGCAACACTTTTAAAAACCTGTTGAAGAACAGTTAAATTACCGTTGACTTCAGGTTCTTGTGGCAAATATGCGATTCGATAATCATTCGGCATTTGTATGTCGCCGCTATCATAATCCTCTATACCTGCGATTAATTTAAGTAGACTTGATTTTCCTGTTCCATTAACACCTATCAACCCAACCCGTTCTTTTTCCCCAATCGAAAAAGTGATATTTTGAAATAATGTTTTTTCTCCATATGATTTTGAAATTTGCTCTGCTGAAAGTATTCTCATCCTTGACCATTCCATTCTTTAAAAAATTGCTGGAGGAAACCCTCCATAAATGCATGTCTTTCTTCTGCGAGTTTTCTACCTGTTTCGGTACACATTAAATTTTTTAGTTTTAATAGTTTTTCATAAAAATGATGAATGGTGGAAGTTTCCCCATTTCTATATTCTTCAATTGTCATATTTTCACGAACCCTTAATTCTGGATTAAAGAGCGGATTCCCTTTGCTTCCACCGTAGGCGAATGTTCGGGCAATACCTATTGCGCCAATCGCATCCAACCGATCTGCATCCCTCACGACTTTTGCTTCTATCTCTGTTATAGCAGTTTCATTGCCCCCTTTGAAGGACACACTCGCAATAACCGCCTGAATCTTCTCTCTTTCTTTATCCGTCAAATCCAATAAAAGCAAGATATTTTCTAGCTTTTTCTGTCCACTTTCTCTATTATCATTCAATTTTTCATCTGACACATCATGAAGCAATGCAGCTAATTCTATACTATGTAAATCGGTTAACCCTTCCTGTTTTGCAATATATAAGCTTAACCTTCTCACTCTTTCAAGATGATGCCAATCATGACCACTCGCATCATCGGAAAATTTGGGCTTCAAATAATCTGTAACTTTTTCTACATTAGACAATGGCATGTTTTCATCATCTCCTTCTATTATTGTAACAAAAAAGAGGACAAGACACTCTTTTCACCGTAACTAATCATTAGCAAACCCTTTTTCCAGCAAAGAAAGATACCTACGAAATTTCTCGTAGGTATCTTTCTTTGCTATCTAGTTAACTATCCGAATCAAACCAGCTTATCCCAATAGTATTTTCTCCTGCATGAACCCCTATAACCGCACCTAATGGGTAAGCATTAAAAGCTATCCCTTTATATCTCAATTTTAATTGCTGAATCCATTCATTGGCTTCCTTTTTATTTAATCCATGTAAAACTGAAACATGCTGAACTGTTTTAGAAGCTACTGCACCATCCAAATACTCCAGCATTTTCAAGAATCCTTTGTTCGTATTCCGCACCTTTTCCTTCACATTTAATTGACCGTCATTAATCGAAAGAATCGGTTTTATATTTAAGACACTTCCGATAAAAAAAGAAAGACCGTTCATTCTTCCACTTCTATGCAGCTGTTCTAAACTTCCAACCATCACATATGCCTCTGAAGTAGCAATTCTTTTTTCTACTAACCTTTTTACCTCATCAGGTTTTTTCCCCTGCTTCACTAACTGATTACCATATCGAATCAGTTCTGTTAATGGATAGGAAATAATTTTAGAATCTACTACTGTTACCTGTGGAAAATTCGCTTTTAATAATTGTGCCGCTTGAAACGCAGAGGAAAATGTACCACTGAAATGCGAAGACACATGTATAGAAAAAATATGATCAAATTCTTCCGAAAGCTTCGTATATAGCGATTGAAACGTACCGATAGCAGGCTGTGATGTTTTAACATCTACTTTCTTATCTCTTAGTTTTTCAAACAACGCTTCTGGCGACAAATCTTCTCCATCTTTATATTCCACACCATCTATTAAAATAGTCATAGGTATAATATAGAGATGGGCAATTTCTACTTTTACCGTTTCATCCACAAATGCCGTGCTATCTGTAACCCAAGCTACCTTCATACCTCATCCCCCTTGGTTTGTCCAAATATGCCGCTTCTGCTTCTCTTTTTTATTATGTATATGCACAGTAAATGGATTACTTGCTCTGCTTATGACTTTTTAATGGTCCTTAATGAATCTATCGTAAATGAAACAATATCAAGTAAATCATCTACCATAGTTTCTGTAATTAATCGTTGAAACGTAAGGATGCCTAAAACAGATACTCCCGTAACGGAAGAATGAATCGATTTCCATTCCCATTGCTTATCACTTCCCCATAAGGACATTAAATCCTCTTTATTTTCCAAAAGTTCTTCAGCCCCTGTATAACGGATTTCAAGTTCCGCTCCTGCTTCAATTCTATTTGTACCCTTTTGCCTTTCTGCTAAAAAATTCTTCATATCTGCACTTAATTCTATAACTGCTGTAAAACTCTCTTCTCCCGAGACTGTAAATTCTATTTCATAAAAACGTTCATAGCTTGCAAAATTAAATAAATCTCTCCGACCTGTAATAGAAATTTCGCCTGTTAGGTCAAGATCATAGACAGCTCCTTCTAATACAACTTTTAAATTATCAAATGCAGTTGGATCAAACATTTCTAAATCCCTCTCTCTACGAAAGAAGGAACTGATCACAATACTCAGTTCCTTTTCTTCCTAATATTTTCACTTCTCCAATGGAATAAAATACTCCTTCTGCTTTTAGTTAGCTAGTACCATCTTCCATTTCTACTAGTTCCTCATACTCCCCCTCTTAACTACGATTTTTCCGAATAATATACTTCCTCAAAAGGCTGAACGACAACAAAGCCTTCCCCTTCAAATTTCATTTGTACACTCTCGCCGCTTCCCCTGCCGATAAATGTTTTTAAAGATACATCTGTAACAAACTCTGGTTGTAAATCTCCTGACCAAGCGACCGTTGCATTTGGGTCTGTGTAAACTGGCATACCGTTTTTCACAAGAAGCGTCAATGGCTCATAATGGGACGTAATTGCTACCATCCCGCTTCCTTCAATTTTGACATTAAACAAACCGCCAGACATAATCCCTGCTATTTTTCTCATTAACTTAATATCCCATTGCAAAGATGGTTCGAAAGCTAATAAGTCATTTCCATTTACATAGATAGAGTCATTCTCCAAATTTAAAATAGAAATCTTCTTTCCTTGATCAGCCAAATAAAGCTTACCATTTCCTCTAGCTTTCATTAGCGAGCTTCCTTCACCTGTAAATGCTTTTTTAAACATCTTTCCTAAACCGTGTTCTAACACGCCTTCTCTTTCAAACTTAATATTTCCTCGATAAGAAACCATGCTTCCCATTTTTGCCCATATTTCTTTTTCTAGATTGATCTCAAGCATTCTTGGTGTTTCTAATTCAAACAGGCCTTGTCCTTTATCTTCTTGCTGTGTTTCTTTAATAAATTCACTAATAGAGTATTTTTCTTCCATCATAAATACCTCCGTTTCTATTACTTTTTCTTAAAACAAAATAACGTCATAAACGTTAACGATTGCTTTAATTCATTAGAAAGATTTTCGGTTAGCGCTTGTTTAACACCATTTTTGTAAACCCAAGTCTCATCTACTTTATCTAATCCCATCTCTCTTGCTAGCTGCTCCAACTCCCACGGCATCATGGTATTGCAAATTATCTTTTCCCCGAGAAGCCTTGGATAAGAATTAGACCTCGGATGTGCGGTTGGCCCGAGTAATCCAATACAAATACATCCATCATTCCGTACAATTCTGGTTAATTCTTGAAGTGTATAATACGGAGTCTCTGTCCATTCAATCGAATTAATTGCAAAACAAGAGTCAAAACTATTATCCTCGAACGGAAGATTAGCCAAGTCACCTTGAACGAATCTGAGACCGGGTTGTTCTTGTTTCTTTGCCAATTCTACCATTTTCTCCGATAAATCCATTCCCGTCACATCATATCCACTTTTATGTAATAAATAAGAACCGAAGCCGTCTCCGCATCCTAAATCAGCTACAGAGCTTCCACTTTCTACATTTTTCTTAAAAAAAGGAAGGATATCTTTGCGGCTTCCATTCATCCACATGTCTACACTTCGGCTATGCCAATTCGATGCATTCTCGTCCCAACGCTCTTTCGCATTAGAATGCCAATTAATATTTTCCACAGTATTCACCTATCCCTTTGATTTAAAATCATTCTACTCTTATATGTTCGAAAAATAAGAAAAAAATCCTTCTTTTTACAATAAAACAAAATTGGCAATACTGATAATGTGAAACTTCAATCAGAGGGGGCTTCCCCACTGATTGTTAATTGAACAAATCAGGCATTTACACGCAGTTTTCCCCCGCCCTACGCTTCTCTGATTTTCTCAAGCCTTGAAATGGGGTATTACTGCCCGTTAATGCGGGATAAGTAAAAAATAAAATTCAAGATTACAATTTAAACAATTGTAGCTGCTTAATGAAAGGGTGTCGTTACTATGGAAGAAATCATAAAGGTTCAACGTAATTATGATGGTGAAATTATTAATTTTCAAACAAATTCTGGGAGAATCATTTCTTATCGAAAAGCTTTGCTTGAAGCGGAGGAAGGCATTATTCAGGGTGTATCGATAGTGGAAAACAACGTTGGCGAATCAGAGTTGACTAGCAATATAATGGAAGATCCAACTTTTTCGAGTTATCCACCTATATTCTAAGTAAAATTTTCACGTCACTTCCCAGAAATTTTTAAACTTTACTAATTAGCCATTCAAACTAGAAAAAAATAGAACCATGCAATGAAAGGCATGGTTCTAATCATTCCGTCCTTGTACGTTTCGTAAGTCGTTCAGACGGGACTCTTCCTCTTCGAAATACTGTACCAAATCGACAATTCTATCAATAGCATCCCAGCTTAAATGGTGCTCGATTCCTTCGACATCCTCATAAATATGTTCTTCTTTTACGCCTATCGTACGTAAAAATTGTTCTAATAATTTATGTCTGTCAACTAATCTTTTTCCAATCTTTTTTCCTTTTGGAGTAAGAATAAGCCCACGATATTTTTCGTAGACGAGATAATCGTCTTTATCTAATTTTTGTACCATTTTCGTTACAGAGGAGGGATGAACGGAAAGAGACTCTGCAATATCTGACACTCTCGCATACCCTTTATTTTCTATCAATAAATATATTTGTTCAATATAATCTTCCATACTTGGTGTAGGCATTCTGTACCCTCCAACTCCCTGTCAATAATCATTAAAATTCTACTATAAGTACAGAATGAATACAACCTCTACTCAATTGCTTTTTGCTTAAACCACTTAGATACTAATCCATAATGAGGGGAGAATATCCATACGAGTAGAAAAACCACACCTGCTGCTGTCGCCATGCTTCCAGAGATAGAAACATCCACCCACTTTGCAAAATAGTACCCTACTGTCGCATCGAAGATACCAATAACACCACTCATTACGAGCATAACTGGAAAACGATCTGTTAGTAGATATGCTGTTGCACCTGGAGCAATCAACAGTGCGACAACAAGAATTGCTCCAACACTATCAAAAGCAGATACGGTTGTAACAGATACTAGCCCCATTAAAATATAGTGAATAAGTAAAACTGGAATGCCGATTGCAGCTGCCATACTTGGGTCAAAGGAAGTTAGTTTAAATTCTTTAAATAGTAAAAAGATAACCATTATATCAATAAAAAGAATCACCCCCAACATTACAATTGATTTCGGAATTGCACCGATAAAAGGTATATCAACTGTATCCCAAGGAGTGAAAGCAATCTCCCCCATTAATACATGTTCCACATCAAGATGCACATCACTTGCAAATAGCGAAATCAACATAACACCTAGTGCAAACAGCGAAGTAAAAACAACACCGATCGCTGCATCCTCTTGAATACCTCCTGAATTTAGCAGTTGCACAATAAAAGTTGTTACAATCCCTGCTACCGCTGCACCTATTAGCATATATATACCGTTCATGCTTTGGCTTATAAGAAAGGCAACAACAATTCCAAGGAGAACAGTGTGACTTATCGCATCCGCTAACATCGACATTTTCCTAAGAATCAGAAAACATCCGATCATCCCACACGAGAGACCTACTAAACTACCTATTATCAGTATCCAAAGTTCATAGCTCATAGCCTTGACCACCTCTTCCTGATAAATGGATGTTTAAGAAAGGATATTGTTTATGGATTTGTGTCATTTTGCTATGAAGTTCTTTGTATTGTTCTTTCGATAAATCATAGAGCTGTTGTTTTTCCATTTCCGAAACATCCAGGAAAGGAAGTTCAGCAGGATACATTTCTTTCAACTCAAGAAGACCATCCACCAATATATACTCTTCTGCTTTTCTCCTTCCGATTGGTGTTAGGGAAATTGCCTCGCCCCGTATTAGGATAAATTCCTCTTTTATAAGTTTATCCACTACTCTTTTCCTTCTTATTGGTGCTATGGAACAAATTTCCGATAGTACTGCTTTCGATATCCAAGTTTGCTTCGATTCATAAAGGCTTTTCACCAAGATCTTCTGTGCTAATCGATCATCATTTTTAAACCGTCTAAACCATATAGAAACCAATCCTCTCTTGGGTGAAAATAGCATAGAGAATAGGAAAATTACTGTCGCAGTCAATACGATGAATGGTCCGGTAGATAACCCCTTGCCAAGGGTACTCCCTAACGTCCCTACCGTTCCAGAAATCCCTCCAATCAGTCCAGAAAGAACCACCATTACTTTTAGAGAATTCGTCCAAAACCTTGCCGCTATTGCAGGTGTGATAAGCAGTGCCGCCATTAGAATAACACCAACCGCTTGAATTCCTACTACAACGGTTATGACTAGCAATGATGCAAAAGTAAAGTTTAAAAACCCAAGTGGTATCCCAATCCCCTTCGCAAACTGAGGATCAAATGTACTTACTTTTAATTCTTTAAATAATAGTACGGTAATGATTATTAAAGACGTCGCCATGATTCCCATCAACTGGACATCCCTCCCAACAAGTGATGCTGCCTGACCGAAAATAAAATCATCTAATCCACTTTTGTTTCCCGTCGACATTTGCGCTACCTTCGTTAATAAAACAATACCTAAACCAAAGAAAACGGAAAGAACTAAACAAATAGCGGTATCTTCTTTTATTCGTGTTGTACTTGTAATAAATTGAATCGTATACGCTGCTAGGAGACCTGTTGCAGCTGCACCGATAAGTAATACTAGAAAATTTTTCTCTCCCATAAACATGAAAGCAAAACAAATTCCCGGCAATGCAGCGTGTGCAACAGCATCTCCGATTAAGCTTTGTTTTCTTAACAGCGCAAAGCTTCCAAGGACTCCACTGGCAATTCCAAGTAGCAGCGTGCTTACTAGTACCCATTGCGTATTTCCATCATTTATTATTGAATGCCATATATGATTCAACCTTCTCACTCCTCTAAGGATGGACCACCATCTGATCTTTTTCTAAAAAAGCTAATTTTCCTCCATATGTTAATTGCAAATTATCGATTGTAAACACTTTCTCTGTCGGACCACATTGAATCATTCTTCTATTGAGAAGAATAGTCCAATCAAAATACTCTTTCACTGTTTGTAAATCGTGATGCACAACGAGAACTGTTTTTCCTTGTTCTTTTAATTCATTTAAAAGAGCAATGATTGCTTTTTCTGTTGCAGCGTCGACACCAGCAAACGGTTCATCCATAAAATATACTTCTGCATCTTGTGCTAATGCGCGAGCAAGAAAAATCCGCTGCTGCTGACCTCCCGAGAGTTGACTTATTTGTCGATTTGCAAAAGGTTCCATCCCAACTTTCTTTAAACATTCATTTGCTAATCGGATATCCTTTTTAGAAGGACGTTTAAACCATCCAATATGACCGTATCTTCCCATTAACACGACATCAAGTGAATTAGTTGGGAAATCCCAATCGACAGATCCCCGCTGTGGAACATACCCAACCTTTTTCGACTTTGGTGAGTACGGTTTATTAAATATCGTTATCTCACCTGCTGAACGTGGAATTAATCCTAATATCGCTTTTATTAATGTCGACTTTCCCGCTCCATTCGGCCCGATAATTCCAATTAATTTTCCTTTTGGTACGGAAAAATCAATATTATTTAAGACAGGTTTCTTATGGTACGCTACCGTCAAACCTCTCACTTCCACTGCATTCATGTTTCTCCCTCCACATCTTTTTCTCCCATAGTTAAATTCCGTGTTTATTTAAGTGCCTCCACAATCGTGTCTACATTATGTTTATACATTCCAATATAGGTGCCTTCTTCGGTCCCTTCTTCCCCCATTGCATCCGAGTATAATTCCCCACCGATTTCTACTTGATGATTTTTATCTTTTGCCCCTTCAATAACTGCGTTAATTGATTTCTCTGATATGCTTGATTCAACAAATACTGCTTTAATGTTTCGATCAACTAGCGTATCTACTAAATTTTGTACGTCTCTGAGGCCATATTCTGAATCGGTACTCAAACCTTGCAACCCCATCACTTCTAGGTGGTACTTTGCTCCAAAATAGTTAAACGCATCATGTGCTGTCACCAATACTTTTTGTCTCTCTGGAATTTTAGCCATTTCCGCTTCAGCATACTCTTTTAACTCATCTAACTTTGTAAAATATTGTTCCGCATTTTTTTCATACGCCTCTTTATTATTTGGATCAATTTCTATCAGACCTTCCGTCACTTGAACTAATGCTGTTTTCCATAAATCAATATCAAACCACACATGAGGATCCATCGCTGTTTCATCAGCTGCATCTTTTCGTAATTGCTGTTTTGGAATACTGTCAGCTATTGCATATGTTGGCTTTTCAGCATCCATTTTTTCAAAGATCTCAAGCATTTTTCCTTCTAGATGGAGACCATTGTAAAAAATAATATCCGCAGCTTGCAGCTTACCAATATCCGATTGTTTTGCTTTGTATAGATGCGGGTCTATACCAGGTCCCATTAAACTTTGTACTTCAACATGTTCCCCACCTATATTCTCTACAGCATCAGCAATTTGGGAGATTGTCGTTGTTACCACCACTTTTTCATTATTGCTTTCTGTTGTTTTCTCCGTGTTACATCCAGCAATTATTACAGACCCCATAATAAGTAAAGCAATTAACAAATTGCCCAGCGATTTCTTCCTCACTCTCTTCCTCTCCCCACATTTTAAAATTTTGTTTATTTTCACTCCTAACGTATTCGATAAAAGTTACATTAGTGCATATATTTTTATATAATGCATTAATTTTTATCATAACCATAAAAGTTTACCATGTGCAAATTTTATTCTCCCACACAAGTAGTTGTCAAGATTATAATGAGAAAATTTAGAGAAAAATCACTCAAATTCGATTATCCTTTCTTGACTCTAAAACATGCATATTGTATAGTTAAGACATCATTAAACGTATATATATTTGCTATTAATGCGTACAATATATATTGTTGGTGATAATATTTTCCATAGCACTCGTTGCTTGAAAGATTTAGGAGGATTTAGAATATGCAAAATGGTAAAGTAAAATGGTTTAACAATGAAAAAGGTTTTGGATTTATCGAAGTTGAAGGTGGAGATGATGTATTCGTACATTTCACTGCAATCGAAGGTGAAGGCTTCAAATCTTTAGAAGAAGGTCAAGAAGTTTCTTTTGAAATCGTTGAAGGAAACCGCGGACCTCAAGCTGCTAACGTAGTTAAATTATAATAAAAGTTACAAACCATATAAAAAAAGCTGACGAATTAATTCGTCAGCTTTTTTCTGTATCATAGCGAACAAAGTTATTTAAGCTGCTCACCAAATTGTTTCAATTGTTCCCCCACTGTACATTTTTCAATACAAAAGCGATGTGCCTTTCTTTTCCCATGCTCTTTGCGAAAATGTGCTTTTAAAAGACACTCATTACAATATGTGTCCAATAATTCATTTACTTTAACGACTATACCTTTTCGATCTATTTCATTACTTTTATTCATTCTACAAACCACCTAACAACTTTCTTTAATCTATTCGATTATGACTGTGAATCATCGTATTTTGAAGTGCTTGACTCGCTAATTTATCTGCTTCTTTATTTTCATTTCGATTCAATACTTCTAATTTTGTCTTTATCCCAAGCTTTTTAATTTGATTTTCAATTCGATCAAGCCAACGATTAAGCTCTTCTTCATAACACGGCCATTCCCCTTCTAATTGTTTCAAGACCACTTGAGAATCTCCCTTTATTACACATGGTGTTTGCTTAACACCTATTTCTTCAAGTAATAAAAGTGCATTAAAGAGCGCTGCATATTCTGCTTCATTATTATTTTCGAGTTCCTCTAGGCGTTCATTTTTTCTAATTCTAAATGATTCCCCGCCTTTATCATAGTATATGACCATTCCTAAGCCTGATAACGATGAATGTAGATCAAATCCTCCATCAAAATAAACCGTTATATTTTCTGGTTCCTTTTCAAGCTCTTGATTAAGACGAAGGTATTCCTTCCTTGTCCAAGTATTTCCCATTTCGTCTTCAATCAGTAAATCAATGACACGTCCTGTCTTTTCTAAATCATCAACATGAATTATTGTCTCTTTTCGCGGAAACCAGTCCGACTCAAACCATATTTCCGTTGAGGTTTTACTTTTGTATCGAAAGCGTATTTTCATTTGCATTACAAACCATCCTTCCAACATTCGTTAATTGTTCTTTTCTTCTATCCTATGTATAATGGTTTCTGTTCAATATATATCGTGCATATCCAAATGAATATTTTGGGGAAAGGCTGTTTTCGCATAGTTTGTTGCTTATGCCACCGCAGTTGATCTACACTCCGCTTTCCGCGGGCGAACCACGAGCCTCCTCACTCGTATCTCGCTCTGGGGTCTCGCAATGCTCGCTATTCCCGCAGGAGTCTTCGTGTAGATCAACTGCTGATGAAGCTTTACTCATATAAGTTTCTTTGTGAAAAACAACAATCCTTTAGAAAACAGCCTTGGGAAAAGTATTAATTAGCGGTTCGTGAACTCCCGCTTTATCAAAACTAGGAGGTTTTACATGTTTAATGAGTGGTTTGGACTATTATTTGTCCTTATTAATTTTATTTTAGTTTTAATAATGTACCGATTATTTGGAAGAAATGGTTTGTTTGCCTGGATAGGTATTTCCACCATTTTAGCCAATCTACAAGTTATTAAAACGATCGAGATTTTTGGCTTGACAGCAACTTTAGGGAACGCCATGTACGGAACAGCATTTTTGGTAACCGACATTTTAAATGAAAAGTACGGAAAAAAAGACGCACAAAAAGCTGTTTGGTTAGGTTTCTTTTCTTTATTGATAATGACTATTATTATGCAATTAGCTCTACTTTTTCAACCGCATCCCGATGACATTGCACAAGAATCATTAGCAACTATTTTTGGCTTTATTCCGAGAATCGCACTTGGAAGTTTAGCTGCCTATTTGGTCAGCCAGTTTACCGATGTTTATATTTTTACCTATTTAAAGAAAAAATTCCCGAAAGACTCACAATTTTGGATTCGAAATAATGGAAGCACGATGATTAGCCAATTACTTGATACACTTGTGTTTACGAGTATCGCATTTATCGGACAATTTCCTTTTTCTATTTGGATTGAGATCTTCCTAACTACGTATATTTTAAAGTGGATTGTATCCTTGCTTGATACACCATTTGGATATATAGCAAAAAGATTTCCAACGAACCAATCATAGAATTTGAAAGAGCATTTAATCAGCTAAATACTGATTAGTGTTCTTTTTTATTATATTCCCACTAATTTATGCTACTATTACTTTGGAACATAAAGACTTCTTTCGAGGTGAAAACATGATAACTGTATACATAGACGGTGCTAGTGCGGGTGATCCCGGTTGGAGCGGTGCTGGCATTTTTATAAAAAAGAATAATGAAGTGGAAAGATATTCCTTGCCACTAGGTATGATGAATAATCACAAAGCAGAATTTACTGCTTGCCTAAAAGCTTTAAAGCACTGCATTGATAATGAATATGAAATTGTGTCATTTCGAAGTGATTCACAAGCAGTTGTCCATGCTATTGAAAAAGAGTATGTACGAAGCCCTGAATATAAACCACTTTTAGAGGAAATCCTCCAGCTAACGAAAAGAATAAATTTATTTTTTATTAAATGGGTACCAAGTAAAGAAAATAAGGCTGCAGATGAACTTGCAAGAAAAGCAATTCATTTAAATGAAGGGATGCATGACAAAATTGAGTAGAAAATGGATTGCTGATTTTTCTTTATTACTGGTCGCCTTTATTTGGGGAAGCACATTTGTAGTCGTTCAGTCTGCAATTGAGACATTACCCCCTTTTACATTTAATGGACTTCGTTTTTTACTTGCAGGGATTGTACTTTTCATTTGTTTGGCATTGTTCGAGAAAAATAAACAGTGGAAAAAAGATATTAGTAAAGGTATCATTCTAGGCATCTTTTTGTTTATTGCCTACGCCTTTCAAACATTCGGCCTTTTGTTCACAACACCAGCAAAGTCAGGATTTCTAACAGGGCTAAGTGTTGTGATGGTTCCATTCTTAATTTACTTTTTTTCTAAACAAAAACCTTCATTATCAGCTGTGTTTGGATCGATACTGGCCGGTTTGGGATTATTTTTCCTAACGTCTGGTCATGCGCAAAACTTCAATATTGGAGATGTATTAACAATAGTATGTGCATTTGGGTTCGCTTTTCACATCGTATATACAGATCGTTTTACCCACCAGTCTTCCATACTAATATTAACAACGATTCAATTACTAACTGTATCCAGTTTATCTTTTATCGGTGCATTACTTTTTGAAGATTGGATGGCTCCCTTTCAAACGAATGAATTTTGGTCGCTAAATGTTATTGCAGGTCTATTAGTAACAGCTTTACTTGCTACATCTGCTGCATTTTATATCCAAACTTTTTCGCAAAGGTATACCTCACCTTCAAGAGTAGCAATTATTTTAACAATGGAACCAGTCTTTGCTGCTCTATGCTCCTATTTGTGGATAGGAGAGCAATTAACCTTCTATGCTGTAATGGGAGGAATTTTTATTCTTATTGGAATGCTTTGTGCTGAGATTCCAATTCCTATTGTAAAAAAGCCCAGAAAGAAAAGGACTGCCTAAATACGTGATTTTGGGCAGCCTTTTCCTTATTAATACATTTTGTTAGCTCAATCCGTACTCCTTCATAAAATTTGCTACTTCAAGTTTTGTACGAATATTTTTAGAATGAAGGGTTTCTAATATTGACATATAGAAGCTACTATCAAAATATTTTTGTGCCTTTAATGTAATCTCAATTGCATTGTTAACTAGCTGATCCGATGCGTTAGTATAATTTTTTCCAAAATAAATAAAACCTATCGCATCTTCCTGTAATTTAAATCCTTTATTTTCTAAATGAATGAGAAATTCTTCTGTTGTTTTCATGTTTCTCCTCACAAAACGTTCTTTTCTTCACTATTTTCACAAATTATCTGTTAGTCCTATCTCTTTTTTGACAGCAAGTAACCGATTAAACCTGTCACAACGCCAAAGACAGCTCCACCGACAACTTCTTCAGGTTTATGTCCAAGCATTTCTTTTAACCTTTCCGGTTGTTTTTCTTCAAACTCCATTGACTCGTGACGATGGGCTTTATTCACTAGTTCATCAAGGCTGTTAACCTTCAACGTAAGCTCCCCTGTCTGTCTTCTTATTCCTTGAGCGTCATACATGACAATTAATCCAAAAATAAAAGACAAAGCAAAGTCAATTGTAGATAACCCACGCTTGAGTGCAACAAATGTTGTGAGTGATGCAACACCTGCGGAATGTGAACTAGGCATCCCCCCTGTTTGAAAAAATAATGCTGGTTTAACTTTTCTTGTTTTCAAATAATGAAGGGGAATTTTTAATCCTTGAGCAAAAAAAATACTTAAAAGCGCGATAAAAATTCCTCTATTCACCACTAGCACCTCCCTTAGAAGTTAGTTTATCCAACTTCATTCTTTCTACAGGGATAAGAGTTGTTATGTAAGACAAAATAAGAAGGAAATAACATCACGAAAAGGAGGTATAATTATGACAAAAAAATATGGAAAGAATAGAGGTAAAAAAGCTCCAGGCGTTACTCCACAGGGGATTGGCCAGGACGCCGAATTTGCTACAGAACCAAAAAGTGATTTAGAAAACAGAGCGAAAAAATCCAATACTAAAATATAATAACACTCCACCAAACAGAACGTATGTTTGTGTAATGATTTTAACAAATTTCCTCGTTAATGTCTATTGCAAGAAGCGAATCTCCTGCAAATACAGCAGGATGATTCGCTTCTTTGCAGTCTTAAGAACTAGTTGCGATCAATTTGTCGTTTCCAACAAGATATCTTCTTAAAGCCTTTAACTCTAGCTCGTCTATCATTGAAAATGCCTCGTCCGCAATCTTTCTCCATAAGCAATTCTCAATGGAGATTGTCAATGGAACTTCACAATGAATTTCTGCAAGTTTTCTTGATAAATGCAACATGTCAAGATCTGTCTCAATTTTCTTTTGCTGCGATGGTGTTAACTTTGACAAGTTTTCCAATATGCCATCAATGGAATCGTATTGCTGAATTAGTTTGATTGCCGTTTTTTCACCAATCCCTTTAACACCAGGATAGCCATCACTTGAATCTCCCATCAACGCTTTTACATCAATAAATTGGGTCGGTGTTATCCCCTTTTCTTCAATAAATAATTCCTTCGTAAACGTTTTATAATTTCCGAACCCTTTTTTCAGCAGAATGATTTCAATATTGTCATCAAGTAATTGGAGAAGATCTTGATCTCCGCTTAATACTGATACCTTTCTTTCACTAGCATGTGCCTTTGCAATTGTACCAATACAATCATCGGCTTCAAATCCAACAACTCCCACATTTGAAAGATTAAAACCTTCTGCCACCTGCTTGGCTAAATCAAATTGGGGAATTAATTCCACTGGAGGTGCATCACGGTTTGCTTTATACCCTTCGTACATATCGTTTCGAAATGTGGAACTCCCCATATCCCAACATACTAAAACATGAGTCGGGTTTACGTGTTCTACTGCCATTAATAAATGCTTCATGAACCCTTGAACGCCATTCGTAGGCATTCCTTTTGAATTTATCATAAACTGACCAGTCATCGCTGTGGCAAAAAAAGAACGAAATAGTAATGCCATTCCATCTATTAATAAAAGATGTTCATTTTTTTTCAACATTGCTCACTCCTTTGAACTAACTCCGGCTAAAAATTCGATGGGCGTTTCAGATAAAACAGCTGAGGAAAAAAATCCTCAGCTGTTTTATTAAAGTGAATCTTGCCGTCCCAACTTTCAACATAAAACTATTATAACATAACTCCGGAATCGACTTAGATTGAAAAGTTATCCAACATTTCAACTAAAGTTATGTTTCTGTTTTGACAGGAAGCTCTTCGTAGGAAACCCAATCACTGTAGCTTCCTACATATAATTTTACATATTGGAAATCCGCTTCAAGTAAGGTCAGTACGTTCGGTGCTGCTGTTACGCCTGATCCACAATAAACAATTAAGGGAGTCTCCTCTTTTAAATGTTGAAACCGGTGTTTTTGTTCCTGTTTATTTTTATAAAGCCCCTTTTCCAAACCTTCTGTCCAAACGAAATTTTGCGCTGTGGGAATATGACCTGGAATCCTATCTATCGGTTCTTCCTGTCCCAAATATCTTTTTTCCGCTCGTGAATCAATTAAAACTCCTAATGTATCTCCGGTCACAACTTGCTTCACTTCTTCTATATCAGCTAGAAGCTCTTCTCGAAAATGGGGAGCATAACTGCTTCTTTGCATCTTCATTTTTTCAGAAGTTACCGGAAAGCCACTTTCCATCCATTTAGCAAAACCTCCATCAAGAACATATACCTTTTCGTGGCCAATATAGGTAAAAAGCCACCAACACCGTGCAGCAAAAGCTCCGTCTCCACTGTCATACACGACAACGATTGACTTTTCATCAATGCCCGCTTCCTCTACTTTACGTAGAAAATTTTTCATATTAGGTAGAGGGTGCCTCCCTCCATGTTTCTTTACCACACCAGATAAATCTTTCTCAAGATCAAAATATACAGCACCCGGAATATGACTTTTCCCATATTGTTCTTTTCCAAACGAAGGGTTTTGTAAAGAAAACGTACAGTCAATCACTCTTATATTTCGATTTGTGAGATTTCCCCTTAACCAATCTACACTTTTTACGAATTTCATTGATTTCCCGCCTCTTTTCTCTTCCTTTTTTCCATCAATTTTAAAACCTTTTCTGTTGGATCCCAACAGTTAAATTGATAGGTTGGCTGTGTGTCGTATTGAAGCCGATGGCAATAATAAACTAGCTTTCTATTATTTCCTTGTCTTTCACTTCGAAAATGGCGACATGTTGCACAACAATGAAAAGAATTAGCCAATCGATTCCTCTCCTTTATCAAGAGATAATAGGTAATCGTATTCTTCCTTAAGTTTATCAATATCCTCTATTGACTGAAGTGCTTCGATACTCGCATCAACTTGCTCTATTGCTTGCTGATGTAACTCTTGTACCATTTTATCGTGTTGACTAGAAATATATTCTTCACTCCATGAAACAACTCGTTGCTTTTGTACGTCGAGATAATTATCCGTAGGAGATTGAAGCAGCTTTTCAAATTTTTCTTGAACGATTTTCTTTCCGTCTTTCTCAAAGAAATTTTTTGCACCTTTATAATAAGAAAGGGCTTCTTGGAAATAGGAAGACTCTAATTGCGCAAACGCTGTCTCAAATTCAATCACGGATGGTGAAGTAAATTCCATCGGTGAAAGTAGTAAATCATCGTTTATTCTTATCATCTTTGCGGCATACTCTGACCAACTTTGAGATAAGCTCTTTTGAGAAAATTGTTCCATTCGGAGTGATGTTGCCCTCATTTCTTGAGCTAAGTCAAATCCCATGGAAGAGACAAATTCTTCTGTGGCTTCTTGCAAAGCTTTTTTCTTATTCGTTTCTCTTACAAATAACCCCGGATGAAATGCTTCTTTGAAAAAGTCCGATAGTCGGAAAAATACTCTTTGCTTTACATAGAGCAAAAGTTCACTCAACTCTTGATTGTTTTCACTTTGAATAGAGCGAAGAGACGTTTTTTCAAGCAATCTCGTTAGCTCTTCTCGATCTGACACAAGCGCTTCTTGCTTTCTAATTCGTTCCTCTTCATCCCCAGATGCCATTTCGATGTACTGCTGGAGTCTTTTCAGTCCTCTATTCCATTCGGTTAGTCCCGATTGAACACTTATCGCTACGAGTTCATGCTCAATAAAGTCATGAAAACCATTAAGAAAACTATCAATTTTTGAGTTTTCTCTCATTTCTTTTTGAAGCGCTTGAATGGAAGATACTCCATATAATCTTGGAAAACGAATACCATACAAGCGAAGCTGATTTTCTACATAGTCTAGAACTTCCTTAGACTCCTCTTCGTCCTTAGCTAAATCAATTGCATTTACAACGAAAAACATTTTATCTAATTCGAAGCTGTCTTTTACACGCCCCAACTGTATTAGAAACTCCCTATCGGCTTTTGCAAACGCATGATTATAATAAGTTACAAAGATAATTGCATCAGAGTTTCGTATATATTCAAATGCCACCCCTGTATGCCTTGCATTAATAGAATCCGCTCCAGGAGTATCAACTAAAGTAATACCTTGTCTAGTAATAAAACAGTCATAGTATAAATCAATCGCTTCCACAAAACATGATTTCTTTTCTTCTGCCACAAACCCTCTGTATTCCTCCATATCGACGGTAATTCTACTTCCAAGCATATCGTGAAAGTTTTTATACCCCTCATGAAAAGCTTTTAAAAAGGATAAATGGATTTTTTCTTTGCCATTATCAGTTTCATAGTTATTAAGAGAAGGAATTTTTTTATATGCTTCCTCTAAAGATTTTACAGTAATATCGAAACGCGAAAGAGATTGGCTGATATCCTCTAACATTTGGATTGATGTTTTAAGCTGAACATCTGCTGTTTCGTGTTTATTCTCTTCCCCTACAGGACGAATTCGGTTTATGGCAGCTGTGGTTGGATTCGGACTAACAGGCAATACCTTTTTTCCAAGCAACGCGTTTGCAAAAGAAGATTTCCCTGCGCTAAAGGCGCCAAATAACGCGATCGTAAAGGATTGATTCACAAGGCGTGTCCTTTTCCCTTTTAACACATTCGCCATTTGTGTAAAGGCCAGTCTTGGCTCCATTACGTTAATCATTGTTTGCAGCTTTTCACTAACTTCTTCGACAGATGGAGAGTTCATATGTTGCATTTGGCTTTCAACAGGCGTTGTTTGTTGCGTATCTTTAGGGATTTCTTTGACAGAATTCCCCGTATCAATTAGACCCGTTCTTACATTTGCTCTTTCCTGCTTCCATCTTTCCTCCCATTGCCTTACCCATTCCGTATAATTCTCAGAGTCATTTGTTGTTGCATTTTCTAAAGCAGCAAGTACTGTCACCTTTTCTTCTTCTAGCTTCATGCCTTTTCGCAGTACGTCTGCTTTGGTTTTGACAGATTCTAGTTCCTTTACTGCTATTTTTTTTTCTTGTTCATTTTGTTTTTCTAGATTATCTAAAGGTTCTGTAAGCAATTCATCGGTAATTTTTTTCGCTTTCGTTTTTACCTTATTTGCTAATTCGTCGCAATAATTCAGAACAGCCTCTCCATTCACCCCTGCTCCTCGGCGAACTAACCCAATCAGTAATTCTTCATCGATAGGTATCGTCAGTTTATCCCACATTAAGGAATATTCAGACGAAGCAACAGCAGAATCTTTCAAAAAACTTTTCCCCATTGTTTTTAAGTGCCATTCTAACTGTGACTCTACCTTTTGTTTCACTTCAGTTAAAAACGCATTGAGACGCCGACTCTTTTCTTCTTCCGTTTTTCCTTTTGAAAATAAAAATCCAACTTTAAAATCAGACTGCATGCTTTCTAAAAATAGCTTAGCCCTTTCTCTTGTTTCAAACGGCATTAAATACGCATTGTTTAATATTTTTTCTCTTTCTTCTTTTACCTTTTTTTCTTGCATATTACTATCTAAGCTCTTAATTTTTGTTAGTAGCTCTTGCTCTTTTTCTAAAATAGTATCGGAATTAGACCAATCATTCTCCGTCAACACTTCACTTGTTTCTTCTTTTAATTGTACAAGTTGATTATCAAGCCAATTCTGATGTTCCTTTTTCAACTGAGATAAAGAAGAGTGAAAAGAATGGTCCATCAACTCTTCCTTATTTTTTATTTTTGTATCAAGTAAACCTTTTACCTTTTTTATTTCATTATTAGGGTGTTCTAAATCCCTTAAACTTGTAAAAAAGAAGCCCTTTGGCTTTACTCCCCATGATGCGAACGCCTTTTGTACACCGTCTTTGTAATTTTCAAAGCTTAATTCTTCTTCTTTATGTTTGTCGATTTGATTAACGATTAAATAAAGTTCGACTCCGTGCTTAAGTAGTTCTTTGGTAAATTCAAAATTCAATTGTGATTGAACATGGTTATAATCCATCACATAAAACACAATATCAGCGAGATGAATCGCTGACTCTGTTGAAAGTCGATGGGCATCATCTGTACTGTCCACACCTGGAGTATCAAGTACTGTTACTCCTTCTGGAAGTGAGGACCGCGAATGGCCCATTTCTATAGAATAAACTTCTTCCCCATTTTTGCAGTAGCTTTTTACTTCGTCGAAATCAAACGGTGTATTAAACAATAATGGTGTATCGTGATGATAATGAATTTTTGCAAAATCTTCTTCTGCCCGATGAATTTTAACTAAATTAGCACTTGTTGGTATCGGACTTGAGGGCAAGATCTCCTCTCCCATCAAAAAGTTAATCATCGATGATTTCCCTGCTGAAAAGTGCCCACAAAAGGCAAGGAGAAAGTCGCCGTCATATATTTTTTCTGCTAGTCTTTCCGCCTTTAATGAGCTGTTCGTGTCACCTTTCTCGATAAAGAGCTGTTGAAAGCGAGCTAATTTATGTAAGGAATTTTCTTTTGTTAAGTAGCTTGTTGAATTACTTTGGCTCATCTAGAATACCCTCTCTGCAAAAGCTTTATTTTGATTATCACAAAAAAATAAGAATAGTAAGATATTATCTTTATTTTATCGTATTCTAGATGATTTTCATATAATTTATTGTCACCGCGGAGCTTCCTAAACATTCCCCTTTGTTCGAGGTTTACTAGACATACCGCCTTTTTGTCAAACATCCAGTCACTTGAATTCCACAAAAAAGGCTAACTAGCCCATGCACTAAGCAATGGTTAGTTAGCCTCTTAATTTTCCGGCGACTATTTATAAGTATGTATTGCAGTAAATTTTGATTCTGATAATGCTTTTGTTCTATTTTTATGAGCAGTATTTTCACTTCCAGAAAGCATTACATTGCTTAGTACATATTTCAAAACGAAGCTAAACGTTACAATTGTAGTGATAATAAACAACCAAACCATTCCGTTCACTTCCTTTATTATCAATTCTGTCCTGAGAATCATTTTCATCTTAATTTAATAATAGCAAAAATGATAATCAATATCAATTGAAAATTATGATTTTTCTTTTTTCTGCAATGGGATAAAATTTTGCTTACTTAAGTTTACTTTCTGATAGTCTGTCTCATTCATTAATGCTTTTTCTTCAAGTGGAATCCTAATTGCTAAAATGAATTGATTTAATATGGCAAATAAAAATAAGGTCCAGTATGCATTGAATATGAGAGGAATAATGATGAGCTCTAATGTAACTATTAAATAATTAGGGTGTTTAATGTATTTGTACGGACCTTTAGCTATTACATTTGCATCTCGTAACACAATAATTTTCGTGTTCCAAAACCTTCCTAATGATGTAATCACCCATACCCTTCCCATTTGAGTCAATACAAATGCGGCCATTAACCATGGCCAATATTCATTTAGTCTCTCACCAAACAACCCTGCTTCAAGCAATAACGTAAGAAAAAAGGCGGAATGAATGCCGACCATTAATCGATAATGACTCGTTCCATACTCCACTGCTCCCTTCTCTTTCATCCATTTTTCGTTTCGGTTTGCAATGATTAGTTCAACCATTCTTTGGGTTACTAAAATGACAAAAAACACATAAAAAAACATTACTCCCACCTCATCAATAGTAATTCTGAACTAAACCCTGGACCCAGAGCAGCACCCAATCCGATTTCCCCTTCTGAAATAGATTTATTCATAAAATTTTTTAATACATATAGGATTGTTGCAGAAGACATATTTCCGAACTGTTTTAAGACATTCATTGGTTCTTCAATCATCTCTTTTCCAAAACCTAGTGCTTGTTGATAAGCCTCTACCACCTTTTTCCCTCCAGGATGAGCTACAAAATGATGGATATTATCCATTCCTATATTATTTTCAAATAGAAAACGCTCGACGTTCGGACTCAGCCAATTCATTACTATAGACGGAATATCCTTCGAAAACACAACATACAGCCCCTCATTCCTAATATCCCAACCCATTACGTCCAAGGAATCCTTCATAAGCGTCGATTGAGTGGCAAAAATATTAGGAAGTGGTGTAACTTGATTCAAAAGTAATTTGCTTTGATTTCCACATACAAGGGCACAAGCTACACCATCAGCAAACAACGATGTTCCGACAAGGTTACTTTTTGAGCGATCCCCATGTTGAAAAGTTAAAGAGCAAAGTTCGACAGATAAAACTAAAACATTCGCTTCTGGAAATGCTAAACAATACTCATATGCTCTTGCCAGTCCACTTGCTCCACCTGCACACCCGAGTCCCCATATTGGGATTCTTTTTACATGTGGAGAAAAAGGGAGTTTATTCATGATTCTTGCTTCGATACTCGGTGTTGCCAAACCTGTTGTACAGATTGTAAATATCGCATCGATGTCACTATACTCTGCTTTCATATTGTGCTGTAGACATTGTTCAATTGCTCTCGCTCCAAGCTTCACGGCATATTCTATAAATAAATCATTTTTTTCTTGAAAAGTATGGGGTCTTGAAAACCACTCAAGGTCATTGACAAAGTATCTTGTCTCAATTTCTCCATTTTGAAAAACCTTTAATAATCGCCCGATATCATGAAAGTCCTGTTTAAATAAACTTTCGGCAAATGCTGTTGTTTTATCTTGTGTGATGCGGTGCGGAGGCAAAGCTGTCTCCACAGAAACGATTTTCGGCATAGCTATCTCTCCATTCCGATGGCGCTCGTATCTATTTTCCCTATGTTTTCAGACGTTTTTCATTTTTGTAGAAGCATAACGTATTTACAAGGATATGTTTACCAGTTATTTCAAAAATATGTACCGCTTAATCGGTAAGTCTTTAGAATCATTCCTTTTTACATGATTTTTTGTCTATTAAATAGAAAGTTTGTGTAAAAAATAGTATTTTATCATTCTTTTATCCTAGTAAATATGCTATGATTAATCTACAAAAATATGGAGGATTCGACATGACCTTAACAAAAAACGTCACGGATACTTTAAATGGAATTATTCAATCTATTAAAAATGTAATTCCTCTTTCTGTAACTACTTCTTCCCCCACTCTTTTAAATCAGCCAGTAAACCAGCATAGTATCGGAGTATTAATTGGAGTAACCGGAGATTTCGGAGGTAGAATCATTATTGATGGTGAAGAAGATGCTTTTCAAGCACTCGGCACTACTATGTTTGGCATGCCGCTTGAAGGAGAAATGCTTGAATCGTTTGCTGGTGAACTAGGGAATATGCTTGCTGGAAATCTTGCAACACAAGTTTCTCAGGCAGGACATATTATTGATATCACTCCTCCTACAGTCATTGTTGGAGCTACTAAAATGTATGGGTTTGATAAAGCTCTTCAATTACCTATCCAGATTGATCAAGTAGGGGAAATGACGATTACGTTGATGATTCAGGAATAAGATAAAACTTCAATCAGTCGAGGGTTCTTTCCCCCTCACTAATTGTTGAACCAATCGAGCGCTTACAGGCAGTTTATTCTCCACCTATGATGCTTGTACGATTTCTCAAGCGTCTCACTCCCCGTTA
This sequence comes from Bacillus seohaeanensis, assembly GCF_042684945.1. Taxonomy (NCBI): domain Bacteria; kingdom Bacillati; phylum Bacillota; class Bacilli; order Caryophanales; family Bacillaceae; genus Bacillus; species Bacillus seohaeanensis. The sequence continues at coordinate 302,498 of NZ_JBHUMF010000015.1, forward strand.
ATGCGGAATAAATACAGAGTACAAACTAAAAAAAGACCTTTCCACTTAATAGTCCAGGAAAGATCTTTTTTACTTTATTAAAATCCTTGTATCGTCATCCCACCGTCTACAAACAACGTCTGCCCTGTTACATAATTCCCCGCATCCGAAGCTAGAAATACTGCCGGACCAACTAATTCTTCTAGCTCTCCAATACGTTTCAATGGCGTCACTGCTAGAATATCATTTACATACTCTTCATCTTGCAATAATTTTTCCGTTAGAGGCGTTTTAAAATACCATGGACCAATACTGTTAACGTTAATATTATATTTTCCCCATTCAAACGCTAATACTTTCGTCATTTGAATGATTGCTGCCTTCGTTGCTGCATATACAACTCCAGTTCTTAAAGCAACCTGTCCAGCAACCGAAGCAATTGTAATGATTTTACCTACATTTTGATCTTTCATCACTTTTCCAACTTCTTGACTCATCATAAATGCTGACTTAAGATTCGTATCCATAATTTTCTGCCATTCTTCATCCGTTACTTCCAATGCTTTCGAACGAATATTCATTCCAGCATTATTAATAAGTATATCAATCTTTCCGGCCTTTTCCTTTACATATGTAATAGCTTCTCTAATTTCCTCTCGTTTTGAAACATCTGTCGGGACAATATACGCTTTTCGACCAAGCTTTTCAATATGTGCTGCGGTTTCACTTAAATCCTCCCTCGTACGTGATAGAAGTGCCACATCTGCACCTGCTTCTGCAAGACCAATACTGATTGCCCTACCTATTCCCCTACCTGCCCCGGTAACAATTGCCGTTTTGTTTTCTACTGAAAATGAAGGTAAATACAACCTTACCCCTCCTCTAATGTTAGAATATTTCTATTTTAACATAAAGGGAAATTAGTAGAGGACTTACCTTCGTTTTGGCAGAATAAAAAGAATAATAAGACCCCCTTGGATCTTAATTATTCTTTTGATTTTTATGGACAACAATGTGAATTTCTTGTTTTACATCTAAAAGGCACTTTGGACAAATACCTTTAGATTCAAACAGTTGATAGCACTGACTACAATAATATTTCTCCATAGAACAGGAACCTCCATTGCAGCGTTTATTTATTATATGCATGTAATTAGAGGACGGTGAAATGTACACTTCTATACTAGTAGTTCTAAAAAACTTTTCTATTATACGTCCATGTTCCTAGATTTTGTATTTCTGTACTTGCTAAAAAGCTTTTTACCTAGTAAAAATAAAAGAATGATGCCGATGTACACAAGAAAAAACGCAATAAATCCCCATAATCCTATAACCGCGTCGAAAAATTCCATATTCCCTCTATTAGTAATAGCTTGTTGAATTTCAATGGCAAAGACGAGAACAAGCATAAACGTGAGTGTGTAAAAAAATGCTAACAGAGTAATCCCAAATGGTAACTTAGAAATCCATTTAGATAGTAGATATATACCTAAAAACACACTGATACCTATAAAACCCATTACCCAAAAGTGCATATCTTTATCAGTCAATCCCCATCCAAAAATATCATTAATAATCATAATTAATACATCATGTAAATTGTTTACAAGCTCAGCAAGTAGTTTAATCCCTTCTTTCACGTGTATTCACTACTTTCTTTTTTAATAATGAATTTATTATAGCAGGAGGATTAAATTTTCGTTAGTTTAATATTTTCGGATAAAAAAGCCATCGAACTAAATAACCCCTGTTACGATGGCTTTTTCTACTATTGATAAATTTGCACATTAGCAATTCATCTTCCCTTTTCCGCTTTTCGTTAACATAAATTTATCATTTTAAGCTAAAATATCACCATGAAATAACTATTCTTCCACTTTTCATATAAATGGCATATCCAATATATTCCTCAAACTCAACCGTAACCTTTGCTCCAGTTTCCATTACTAAATGGATGTTCTCGTTTATACCTTTGTATTCTTGAAAACCTTCTTGATTAAATAATTCTTTCAGCATATCAGAATGCTCTACTGGTGTACTAGCTATTCCTGTACTCATATCAAATATCTGTTTTCCATCCTTTACAATCGTAAATACATCGCTATTTGGTACTGCATAAAGGATCGCATTATTTTTTTTAGCTATATTTGCTAAATAAGCAAACTTTTCTCTATCCATTATATTGACGAATTCTTGATCACCAATTTTCACTTTATCTTTGGCTTCTTCCGCCTTTTCTGGTTGTGATGTATCACTTGAAGAACCGCTACTATCAGATTTTTGACCTTTCGAAGTATCTTCTGCTTTAGCTTCTGACCCATTATTTTCATTTTTAATTATTTCTTCTGTCTGTTTATTCTTTCCTTGTTCAACCTTTTTCGAACTCTCTTCTCCACTTACATTACTAATAATTTGTTGATTTTCATTTGATGGGGTAACTTTATCCTGTGTTGCAGCGACTCTACTTTGCGTACCTTCATGGTGGAAAGCACAAACCGATAAAAGAAAGACAGACATAAAAACGATAAAACCAAGCTTTTTCTTCACTTCTTCTCCCCCTATTTCGTTGGATATTTCATTTTACTAATTAGACGTTTAAGTCGTGCTGGAAGTTTCATAATAATTCCAAAATTGTTTCAAATTTTACAAATTTGCATTATAACACTACCCATATTGTCTATATACCTTCTTTTAAACGAGTTAAACTAGTAAAATAATATCTGTAAAGGTCTAAAGTGCACCCTTTTCTGTTCGCTTATCGCAAAAAATACGCCACCAAACTTCCTGTATTACTAGGAAATGTTGGTGACGTATAATCCACAAATCTTTTATGAAGCTTGCTGCTCTACCATAGAAATGCTTTTAGATTGTTTTTTCGGTACGACATTAAAGATTAAGTTCAACACAATTGCCGTTACACTTCCGGCTACAATTCCATTACTCGTTAAAATTTGAATGCTTGCTGGAAGTTGACTAAAAATATCAGGAACAACCGTAACACCAAGCCCCATTCCAACAGAACAAGCCACAATAAACAGATTTTCTTGTGATGTAAAGTCGACACGGCTTAACATTTTAATACCATAAGCAATAACCATTCCAAACATTGCTATCATCGCACCGCCAAGTACAGCTGATGGAATAATCGTCGTCAATGCACCAATTTTAGGAACTAAGCCTAACACAATAAGCATTGCCCCCATAAGATAAATAACCTTCTTGGATTTAACTCCAGACATTTGTAGTAAACCGACATTTTGTGAGTAAGTTGTATACGGAAATGCATTAAATAACGATCCTAGTACAATAGCAAACCCTTCTGCACGATACCCTTTCGCAATTTTTTTCTCCGACAGTTTTTGATTACATATATCACTAAGTGCAAAATAAACTCCAGTAGATTCTACTAAACTTACTAAAGCAACGAGTGTCATCGTAATAATCGCAGACCATTCAAATGTTGGTGTTCCAAAATAAAACGGTTTAATCATGTGGAACCATGATGCTTCCATAACTGGTGTGAAATCTACTTTACCGAGAATAGCTGCAACAATTGTTCCAGCAGCTAAGCCTATTAAAATCGCAATTGAACGTACAAAACCCGTAAAGAATCGATATAACAAAATAATGACTAATAATGTTCCAAACGCTAGACTTATATTTTCAATAGAGCCAAAATCACTAGCTCCCTGCCCACCAGCCATATCATTCATTGCTACTGGTATTAGCGTAATCCCAATAATGGTTACAACAGAACCTGTTACAACAGGTGGAAAAAATTTTATAAGCTTACTGAAAACGGTAGCAATAGCTATTACAAAGATTCCAGAAATCAAAATAGAACCATAAATCGCGGAAACACCAAGCTCTCCGCCGATTGCAATCATCGGTCCTACGGCAGTAAAACTACAGCCAAGTACTACTGGAAGCCCTATTCCGAAAAATTTATTGCTCCAGACTTGCAGAACGGTTGCGATACCACACATAAAAATATCAATCGAAACGAGATAGGTAAGTTCTTCGCCAGTTAAACCAATGGCACCACCGACGATTAGTGGTACAATTACTGCTCCTGCATACATCGCAAGGACATGTTGAATACTTAGAGAAGTTAATTTCCACGTTTTCATACCGTCACTTCCTCCTCAAGAAAAGATACCGTACTATTTTCTAATGATGAGATTCGTGCAAGTGATTCTACTTGATAGCCTGTATCTCGTAGCAGTTCTCCGCCATTTTGAAAAGCTTTTTCAATAACGATACCGATACCGGATATACTGGCTTTTGCCTTAGTAACAACTTCGATTAATCCTAATCCCGCTTGCCCATTGGCAAGGAAATCATCAATAATTAACACATGATCATCTTGATTAAGGAATTTTTTTGAAACACTGATTGTACTTGTTTCTTGTTTCGTAAAGGAATACACTTCTGCTGTTAAAATATCCTCATTCAATGTCAATGATTTTCGTTTACGAGCAAAAATAAGTGGTACTCCAAGATTTAAAGCTGTAAATAATGCTGGAGCTATGCCCGATGACTCTAATGTTAGTACCTTCGTGATCTTTTTATCTTGGAACCTTCTACAAAATTCCTCTCCCATTTCCTTCATTAATTCAGGATCTACCTGATGGTTTAAGAAGGAATCTACTTTTAATACCTCATCGGATAAAACGATACCATCTTGTTGAATTCTTGTTTTTAAACTGTGCAATGTTCTGCCTCCTTCAATTCTAATCAAATAAAAAAAGAACATTCTGCCCACTACATGAGTGAGCCAATGTTCTTTACAATTTCAGAAACCTTATGTAAAAAGGCAGAAACAAACACCGCTCACTCATAGTCGAACAATTTACGGTCGTCCGGTAGAAACTTGCAGGCCCTATCCCTGCGATTATATGAGTGAATGTTTATAAAATTATTGTTTTAGTATACCATCTCCTATACAAATTTCAATAGTTTTTTCAAATTTAACGAATTTCTATCGTTAAATTTGAAAAATCGTTCGTGTTTTTAACCTCCATATATCCAAATCAATTAAAATTCCATCCCCTTTTATTCCATTTACTTCCCCGTCAATACCTTCACAGTTTCTTCACATTCCCTATTATAAGGCGTGACATACATCACAGATACGATTCATTGTCCACCATTATGATATGAGTATCAAATTACTTTCAAGCTATCACTTTAACGTAAATGCGTATCGGAAGGAGTGAGGACATTGGCACAACCAAAAAAGAAAGCAAAAGAAGAGGAACCATCTTCCTTAAAAGGGACGTTGGCATCCGTCACTTTTTTAGGTTTATTTTTGGTCTTAACATGGCTTGGCGTGTTTTTACTTTTTATTGAGCGTTCTTAAATTTAAAGGAGTTGGTTACAATGCATATGCATCGATATGAAAAATGGTGGTTAGTTGTAGGAACAGGGTCTCTTATTGTCTTTTTAATTATTCTTGGTATAAGCGCATTTCATCAAGGGCATCAGCCACCGAGTGCCAAAGCATATGTCAATCCCGAGCAAGTTGATCAAATCAGTCCTTTTAATGAGCCAGGCCTGAAAAAGGTTGAAGGAAAAGCTTGGGATTATGAACTTGTTTTTGTTGCATCAGCATTTTTCTATAACCCAGGAGAAATAGAAATTCCTAAAGGGGCAAAAGTAAAAGTTATTGCAACGACGAAAGATGTTGTACACGGTTTTGAAATAGCTGGGACTAACATCAATATGACACTTGAACCTGGATATGTAAGCGAATATGTCGCAACGTTTGATGACGTTGGCGAATTTCTTATCTTGTGCAACGAATACTGTGGCACAGGACATCACACAATGAAGTCAATGATTAAGGTGGTGGAACAATAATGAAAAAGGATCTTTTAAAAGTAAATCGCAAAGATGCAAAATTGGCGATGGCCCATCTTTATGTTGCTTTTACAGCCCTTGCACTTGGCGGTCTTGCAGGGTTGCTACAAGTATTAGTTCGTTCTGGAAGGTTCACTCTTCCTGCTGGTATCGGTTATTATCAAGTGTTAACAGTTCATGGTGTACTGCTTGGTCTTGTTCTTACCACTTTCTTTATAATCGGCTTCCAGCATGCTGCAGTTTCTAGAACTTCTGGTACTTATTCTAATAAATCACGATTTTTAGGATGGATCGGTTTTTGGGTAATGCTAATTGGTACTGTAATGTCGGCTTTAATGATTTTATTAAATGAAGCAACTGTGCTTTATACGTTCTACGCACCATTACAAGCACATTGGATTTTTTATCTAGGATTAGTATTTGTTGTAGTAGGAAGTTGGATTGGCGGTTCAGCGATGATTATAGAATACATCAAGTGGAGAAAGAATCATCCTGGTCAACCTAGTCCCCTTTTAACATTCATGGTTATTATTAATACCGTGTTATGGATTGTCGCAACTTTAGGTGTTGCTGGTACTGTCATCTTCCAATTACTTCCTTGGTCACTTGGCTTCGTCGAGAGAGTAGATGTTCTTGTCAGCAGAACGTTATTTTGGTACTTTGGTCATCCACTTGTATATTTCTGGTTGCTTCCTGCTTATATGGCCTGGTATGTTATCATTCCGAAAATTATTGGCGGAAAAATATTCTCTGACTCATTAGCTCGTTTATCGTTTATTTTGTTCCTACTGTTTTCCATACCAGTCGGATTTCACCACCAGTTAGTAGAGCCAGGAATTGATGCATTTTGGAAATTCCTCCAAGTAGTGTTGACATTTATGGTTGTCATCCCATCACTAATGACAGCATTCTCCCTATTCGCAACATTTGAAATGCATGGTCGTTCAAAAGGATCAAAAGGAGTATTCGGTTGGTTTAGGAAACTTCCATGGGGAGATGCGAGGTTTACTGTCCCGTTTATTGGAATGGTCGCATTCATTCCAGCGGGGGCAGGAGGAATTATTAATGCCTCTAACCAAATGAACCAGGTTATTCATAATACTATTTGGGTAACTGGACATTTTCATTTAACCTTAGCTACTTCTGTTGTTCTGACGTTTTTCGGTATTGCTTATTGGTTAGTTCCGCATTTAACTGGCAGAATCTTAACAAAAGCAATGAATAAGCTTGCGATTGTCCAAGCAATTGTTTGGGCAGTTGGAATGAGTATTATGTCAGGAGCAATGCATGCAGTTGGATTATTAGGAGCTCCACGTAGATCATCCTACTCTACTTATGGAGATGCATCTCAAGCCTTAGAGTGGATCCCTTATCAAATTGCCCAAGCCGTTGGCGGAACGATTCTTTTTATCGGTATCTTTTTAATTCTTTACATCTTTATCAATTTAGCATTTTTCGCACCAAAGGGAGAGCAGGAATTTCCTGTTGGTGAAACAGTAGAGGCAGCAGAAAAGACTCCAATGGTATTAGAAAACTGGAAAATTTGGATGACCGTTTTAGTCGCTCTTATTTTAGTTGCTTATTCGGTTCCATTTATCGATATGATTCAAAATGCACCACCTGCATCCAAAGGCTATCGGTTGTGGTAATGTAGATAAAAAAGAAAAAACAGAGTGAAACTCCTAGTTTCACTCTGTTTTTTCTTTTTTTACCTACTCAAGTTATAAACCTTACTATATTTTTCCGTTAGATAATCCGCTAAATACTTAGCATTTAACCCTTCACCTGTTACCTCTTGTAAAATTTCAAGCGGCTTTTTCAACTTTCCATATTGGTGTACATTTTTGGTTAACCACTGCTTAATTGGCTCTAGGTCACCTGATTCAAGTAGTTGGTCAAATTGTGGAATGTCCTTCAGCATCGCTGTTTTGAATTGAGCAGCATACATGTATCCAAGGGCATAGGAAGGAAAATAACCGAAGCTGCCACCTGCCCAGTGGACATCCTGCAACACCCCTTCTCCATTGTTCTCTGGGCGAATCCCAAGGTACTCTTCATACTTCTGATTCCAAATTTCAGGTAAATTCTTTACTTCTATTTCGCCATTGAATAAACCTTTTTCAATTTCATAGCGAATAATGATATGCAATGCATACGTTAATTCATCTGCTTCAATCCGAATTAGTGACGGTTTGGCTTCATTAATTGCTTGATAAAATTCCTCAAGGGAAACGTCATCAAATTGACCGTTTGCGTATTGTTTTAATAAGCTATAGTTATTTTCCCAGAATGAATAGTTTCTCCCAACAAAGTTTTCATAAAATAATGATTGAGATTCATGTATCCCCATAGATGTACCTGTACAAAGCGATGTACCGATTAGTTCTTTGGAGATATTTTGCTCATAAAGTGCATGTCCGCCTTCATGAATTGTACCGAAAATAGCTGTTCTCCAGTCGTTTTCATCATATCTAGTCGTCACGCGGACATCTCCGGGATTTAAGCCAATCGCAAAAGGATGTACTGTCTCATCTAAACGGCCGGATTGAAAATCATAACCCATTTGTTCTAAAATTTCTAAGCTAAATTGTTTTTGTTTTTCTTTCGGAAATTTTGTATACAGAAAGTCCGTTTTTGGTTTGTCACTCGCTTTACTAATTTTATGTACTAATGGAACTATTTGTTCTCTTAATTCGCCAAATACACGGTCTAGAACCTCTACCGTAACACCTGGTTCATACATATCAAGTAATGTATTATATGGATTAGTTTCGTATCCCCAATATTCAATAAAACGTTTATTAAATTGTACCAATTGCTCTAAGTATGGTTGGAACATGGCAAAGTCTGCTTTTTCTTTCGCTTCTTCCCACATTGATTCTGCTTTTGATTGAAGAATGACATATTCTTTATATTCTTCTGCAGGTATCTTTTTATTACGGTCATACTCCTTTTGACACTCTTCTAATAGTTTTTGCGTTATGGTGTCTAATTGTTGCATTTGAGGTGTAAGCTTGGCAAGATACGCTGCCATTTCACTTGATGTCGACATTTCAAACACATCAGAAGAAAGCATGCCGATTACCTCTGATCGCTGCTCCACTCCATTTTTCGGTGCTCCTGTTCGTAAATCCCAAAATATTAGACTTAATGCTTCGTTATATGCGGTCATTTTTTTTACATAACTTAAAAATTGTTCCTTTGTTTCTTGCCATTCTGCGTCCATTCTTCTGTGTCCCCCTTGTAGACCAAGCATTTAGATAGCTTGATGATTAAGTAAATGAAAACCTAGTAATTACTTTAAAAAGTACGATTTTTATCAACCTATATTTTTATTTCGAATTACTAGCACAATTTATTTTATCATATTTTTCTGAAAAAAATAATTAAAAAGCTGCGAGGTAACACACACATTACCTCACAGCTTTTCTTAGGATAACTTTACTGGTAGTACACTTTTAATTGTATCAATATATTTTTCGTCATGTTTATTAAGCAAGATGTGAATTTTTCCGTAATCACCTGCTGCTCTAATCAATCGTCCAATACCTTGTCGCAAACGCAGAACCATATAAGGAGTATCCACTGTCTCCTCTGGGTTTTTACTATGATTACGCTTTGCATCAAATACAGGATCTTTTGGAGGGAATGGAAGAGAAAAGAGAATGACCTGCGTCAATGATTCACCAGGAATGTCAAGCCCCTCCCATAAATGGTAGGAGCAAAGTACGGTAGAATTATTTTGCTGAAATTCTTCTACTGTATCACTTATCTCTCTATCCCCTTCATAAATATAACTCCAGTGTATATTCTCTTTCGACCTTTGAAAAGCTTTAAATGCTACCATCTCTTTTTTACTAGCAAACAAGATAAGCGTTCTTCCTTCATTCTGGTCAACAGTATTTAGCACATACTCGTATTTAGAAACAATGTCGTCAGTAAACTGCGGAGCAAAAGCTGTCATTACTTCTTCATACTCATATGGAGAATCTACTGTAAACTTTTCGTAATCATGTATTCCTAAAGAATTTGCAACATAGCTAAAATCACCATTATAGGCTAATGTAGCAGACGAAAAGACAAATGGAATGTTTTGCGAAAATACTTTTGTTTTTAATACCTCTTCAACCAATCGAGGCATGACAACAAACGTGTGATTATCTTCTGCTTCCTCAAGCCAAAAAATCCCTTTCTCTTCTTCAACAAATAATTTTAACGAGTATTGGATTTGTTCTAAATACTCTTCGACTACTTTTAACAAGTAGTCATCCATTACGTACATTTCTGCTTCAAAAACAAGCTCATCTAACAGTTTTGCAATGCTTTCAATTAATTGTTTTCCTTGCGTGATTAAATCGCTTCCTCTGTGTAAATATTGCCTATTCGAGCCTTGAGAATGTAAGGAATTTTTTTCGAGAAGCTCAAACCACCGCTCATTATTCATCATAATATCTTCAATAAGGTAGAGTGTTTCTTCCCGCATATCAGATGCAGATAAACGTTCTAATAATCCATGGAGGGTTTCAAGCCTCATTTTATACGTAAGTGCTTTTTGAGATGCGAATTCTAACAGATGACCTTCATCAAATACTACTGAACTCGGTTCTGGCAGAAGAGGAAGTTGTCCTTCGCGCTTACGTGCATCTTTTGTCCATATATGTTCCATGTAGAAGTCATGGGAACAAACAATAAGGTCGACTGCCTCCCGATAATGTTCTCGGTGCAAGGTTTGTCCACAACGATGACGATATTGGCAAGAGAAACAATCTTGCAAGGAATCCCAGCCAATACTATTCCACTTTTCATCCGAAAGGTTTGAATATTCTTTTCGGTCTCCATAGTGATAGAAACGCTTCATGGATGTATTTTCATGAACAAATTCAGGAAGGTCTTCCCATATTTGTTTATATTCTTCATCATCAAACATATTGCTTTCAAGCTTATTTAGACATAAATACTGCTCTCGTGACTTAGCTAAGCGAACATCTATATTTAAATTCAAAGCTTTTTCTAACTTCTCAATGTCACCTTGTTTTTTTACTATCTGTTCTATTAATGTTTCATCGGCACAAGCAATGATTCCTGGTTTTCCTGTATATCTTGCAAACGCAAGTGCATAGAGCAAATAAACGATCGTTTTCCCCGTTCCTACACCCGCTTCTGCAAAAATTACATCCTTATCTTTATAGGCCTTGTTTAATTGAAAGGCCATAAAAATTTGTTCATCTCGTAAATCAAAACCCTTTTCGGGTAAAATATCGTAAAATACATCACCGATCCAATCAGATAATGCTTCATAAAATGATTGATCCTTTGTAAGCTCAAAGGGCAGCTTTTTTTTCATCATAAGGAGCCTCCTAGACATGCAATATTTCTAATTTACTAGAAATCCGTTGTAAAGAAAAGACTCTTTTATAAATACAGTAGAAATAATCTATACAATAGGAAAGGGACGGACCTAAAACTCTTTAGAGTACGGTCGTCCCTTCCTTTTTACTAGTCATATTCTCTGTTCTCTCTTAACAACTGAAATTCATAAGCTTGTGTTAATTCTCTTTTTGCATCCATCAAATTCGAAAAAGCTAGTAAGTCCGCTCCTTCCTCTGAATAGGAAAGAGTCGTCATAGTAGATTGAAGAGCTTGTGATATCTTCATAAAATCAATTGTCGTTCGTTCCAACCTGTTCCACTCCTCATAAAATGATAAAAATATTATACGCATGAGAAGTGAAACTTATACCACCTCGGAGTAAAGATTAAAAAGCGAACCCGCGCTCTGAATCATCATGTCCTTATCGGGATTGACAGCCGCTTCCACTGTTCTTTCCTACTTTATTATCTTTCCTTTTTAGGCGGCCTAGGTCCCCAGTATTGATAATAATCCGTTTTAATAAAGCCATTGAACAGCTTTCTTTTTTTCGTTGCTTGTTTCCCGTAAAATTGTTGATATATTAGGTTTTTATTGGAATTAAATTTGAGAGGAATTTATGTATAGACCAAATTCTTTTCTGAGGTTATGTAATCATAATACTATGGTTGAATATACCTGTAAAGAATTATTTATTATTAGTTGTCATAATAGAAAGGACTCCCACATAAAAGGGGAATCCTATAACGATAGTTCATGAACCATTCACAATATCCCAAATCAAATATATTTCAATATTCCGTATATTTTGCTATTATTCTACATAAGGAGTCGTTCCAACTCCTTAATACAATCATAAAATCTCAGAAGAAGTGAGTGTGTGGACTACACTCGCTTTTTTCATTTATATAGAGTTTCCAATCTGTTTTAATACATTTAATATCAATGGTGACACTTGAATTAATATATCCTAATCCTGCATTTTGAATCATTCCCCAAGCCTTTGCTGCATTACCGAACATAAAGAAGAATAACGAACCTACAATCACAACAGAAGCCACTGGTAAACTTAGAGCGACTAATATACCTATAACTGGATCTAATACATGTGCAAGTGCTGATAAGGTTTGCTCTCCCATCCATTCACTAGCATTAACAGGTATTGCTTCATTAGTTGCTGCAAATGTAGGTTTAGCTAATATTAAGGGTGCTGTTATTGATGTAACAACTTTACCTAATACTTTTTTCCCTTTTCTATTTGGCTTAGAGTCCTTATATTGTCTACTCATGAAGTCGTTAAATGATATGCTTTGTGTCTTCACCATTACACTCAGCTCCCCTTTATTTAATGTCCGTAAGCGTATAGACAACAGAAGGAATATCTTTACATAACTCTTCTAACTGCTTTCTTCTATATTCGGTAGTCGTTACCCATATCAATTGTGGAAAATAACCTAGACTTTCCTTAACTGATTCATTCTTATATAAGCCTATATACTGCTTCATTTTCTTTCTGTTTTCAATCATTTTTTGAGACAGGTCTACTTCTAAAAAGTGGTATCTTCCTCTACTTTTAAAATAGGTGTCACATACAACAGAAAATTCATTATCATAAACTTTGATTTCATTTTGCCAATCCATAGGCATACCAGCGAAAATGTAAAAGTAATTACGCATAAGCACATGGTTGATAAAGTTTGTTTTCTTTCGTACCTTTTTAGAGTTAACATACTCCCTGCCTTCACTGTTGAGATAATAAATAGTGGAATAGTCTTCACGAAATGATGATAGGTAAGGTGATAAGTCTTTCAGGATTCGATTAGTGTTTCTAACTTTACCTAATCTGTGTATTCTTTATAATTGATCACGATTGAGATAGTCCAGTCGTTTCAAAGACAGCAATATTCTTTCTTGTCTCTCGCTTAACTGTTTCACTAATTAACCCCTCCTTCACCTTTTTTATGTGAGGTTTTATAGTTTGTTGGATAGTTTCTGGAGTTATTAATGGTGTTTGAACAATAATTCGTTTATCTGCTGATTGATATATAGCTCTCCCTTTAATTTCAGGTAAATTTTCAGCACCGTCCTCATCTAACACAACTCTTGATGCAGTACCCGATTGGACTCTAAAACACAACTTGCCGTCACTATTTTGTTTACACTGACGAGGGATAACATCACCAGTAGGATATTGTGTGGCTAGAATTAATCTAAATCCCAAACCAGCACCAAGTCTTGATATTTGACTCATGTATCTTTGACATAACTGTTTTAATTCTCTTTCTTCTTTATCAATTGCTTCAGATGGGTTCAATTCTCCAACTTCATCAATAATAATAAAGTGACGATCTTTAATATCTGCTTCTTGAACATTCTTCTTTCCCATTTCCCTTAGCTTCTTTTGCATATCTCTCATAGATTTATAAGCATTTATTAACGTTGTAAGGGCTTCCTCTGGCTCATATGCGATTGATACAGTTTGATTAATATTTTCATAATCACATAGTTCAACACCGCCTTTAAGGTCAATCAGATGAAGTTTAACATTATCAGACTGCTGCTTAATCAATGAGACAATTATAGAGTTAATTAGATTGGATTTTCCGTATTTTGTAGCTCCTCCTAGTGCTAAATGCGGAATCTTTTCAAAGTCATGAAATACGGATTGATTCTTTTCTCTAGCTATACCAAATGAAACTTTCCACTCTTTCCCTTGTTGATAGTCAACTAATTTAGGTAATGAATTATTGTAGGCACGAACAATTAACATTCCATCATAGGACAATTCAATTTCCTTGTTGTGAGTTAATTTCTTTTGATAAAGTGTTTTAATATTGTCGATGATATTCTTATCAATTTTAAGTTCCCTCAAATCCTTCAATTGAATAGTTACATTTCTTCTGTTTATACCTGCTTCAATGGTCTTTAATTTGTTCTTATAATCTTCAAATGAGCGACCAAGAGGGATTCTGTATCTGTATTCTATACCCCATTCAAAATCACGTTTCTTGATTAACTGAGTTGTTAAAGTTTCCTTTCCATCTTTCACATTTAAATCACTCAGAGCAAATATTTTATTTAACTTTTTAGAGTCATTCCCTACCCCATTTTTAGCTAAGTGTGCTTTCAGGGCAAGACCACCCATCAATGAACTTGTGAGAATTTCAAATATCATTCAATACTCCTCTCTTCAACGCCACCTCTTGATAATTACGTAGTAATACTCCCTTTCATCTAGCATTTTAATTTAACACCTCAAACACTTGATATCATAGTATCTGGCATATGCTAAGACGAGTTACTAGGGCAGAATTTCATTTGGTAGTTAATAAAGCATATGGGTTGGTAGGCAAAATATATCTTGTCCACTCAAAAAAATCGGTGACTAGCCTGTCTTTTTTTATAGAGGAAAAACCGATTCATTGTCGAATTAACATCTTGAGGTGAGTCTATTGAGATATAAATGTCGATTGAAAACAATCTTAGCAGATCTAGACATAAGACATGGTGAGTTTGCCGATATTTTAGGAATTGATAAAAGTACAATAAGTGCAATCATAAATAATAAATCATTACCTTCATTTGATACTTTATATGCCATTATTGAAGAACTAACAAAGATTGATCCAAGTATTAAATTAAGTGATATATGGAAAAAGGTTTAATGCCTACAAAACGTATACAAACTGTACACATGTATACAACAATATTCAAATGAAAAAAGGGCTGCTCCGATAGCCAAATAATTGACTAGTAGAGCAGCCCTTATGTATTTCTATACCTCTTCATTTATGTGACTATTATAAATAATCCCCGTTCTACAGTAACAATTAAAACGAAAAATTAGCCTAGTTTTATTAATATCCCACATATGGTTTTATTCTTGATAAACTATGGGTATATAAGATTTCTTTTTGTGCAGTAAGTGCCTGTCTTGCGTAATCAACAATATCAATATATGCACCCTTACTCCTATAATCAAGGTAACTGTGGTGAAGGACATGCTCATTAGTGATACTACCCTGTGTGCCGATATAATCCATCACGTCAGTATTCATGTCATAAACTCCATTTAACCATTCATTATTAATGTATAGATTCTTTACATCTGAATTATATACTCCTCTTTTATTTGCATTCCATTGAATAGAAGGAATTTGATTTTTATGAATAGGAAGAGGATTAAAAGTATATACCCCACTAATAGACTTATTAATTGGACCTCCATATTCAAACGTTGATTCATTTGGAATTAACCAATTGGCAGAACGTATATCCAAGTATGTCTTTGTTGCTAGCCATCCGCCTAGTGAATGACCTGTGAAATACCATTTATAATCTTGGTATCTCGGAAATGCTTCATAAATATAGTTAGTAAATAATTGCGCTTGATAATTTTGACCAGGTGCTTTGCTTGAAAGGGTAACTCTCGCTGCATTTGCATCATACAAATCAGGAATAAAATCCCAATAAGTGTCTGTTCCAGAAAAAGCAATGAATAATTTCTTACTCCCTTCAGCTACAACAGCCATCGCTTTAAAACCTGTCGAATCAAGCCTTAGTAGATCTCCTGTACTAGATGAAGTACTCATTGGATGATAATAGTCATCATTAACATCAACTGCTGAAATAACTTTATATTTATTAGCTCCATGTAAGTTATTTAATTTAGTTTTAATTGAATAATAACTATCAATATAGTCCGCTGAATAAACCAGCCTAGATAAATCATAATATAGTCTATTATAATTGTCTGAATAACCTGCTTTTGATTCGGTAGGTCGTACTACCAAGGTTGGAATTACCAAGAAAAAAGCTAAAATTGAAAATAATACTACTTTACTAGTTTTACTCAAATACATTACCCCTCTTCTATTAAAAATCCCTTCTAATTATAGGGATATCTTGTAATATTTTCAATAGAATACCAGATAACAATTTTTAACAATCGGTTTGTGTTATTAGGATAAACGATACCTAATAAAGTATCCCAATACTATAACACATCGTTAAAAAAGATAAGCCCTAACCAATCAAGGCTAGGGCTTTTTTGTTTAAGATAAAATTTCTTCACGTTTTATTATTTTTCACCAATTTTTAGGTATAAGCGACCTTCTGTTTCGTTCCATTCTGTTTCAAGAGTCCTACCATTTGCAGTGAACTTATCTGGAATGTTATTAGTGTTAAAATAGTTAAATACTCTATTAGCATCACCAGCAAAATAGAATTTAAATAACTCTTTTGCTACTACTGGAATTCTATAAGAAGATTTTACTGTAGTATTTTCCCATCCAGCAAATTTAATATAGGCTTCGTAACCACTAATATCACTTGCTACAACAATAGCGTTAGGTTTTCCAAGAATATTAAATGTATAACCACCATTTCCAAATCCAAGCTCTTCAGCAAAGATTTTGATGTTGTGGTTATAATTAGGTGTAGTCCAAGAAGACTTCAACACTGGTGCAACCCATCCATCAGGATATACTTTTCCACCTGTACTCGTCTGTCATTTTTTACCAATTTCAAGGTATAGACGACCTTCAGTATCGCTCCATTCTGTTTCAACGGTTCTACCATTTGCAGTGAACTTATCTGGAATGTTATTAGTGTTGAAATAGTTAAATACTTTATCAGCGTCTCCTTCAAAATAGAATTTAAATAATTCTTTTGCAACAATCGGAACTCGATAAGATGCTTTAATATCACTATTTTCCCACATTGAAAACTTAATATAAGCCTCATAACCTGGAATATCATTACCAACAATAATAGTACTTGGCTGACCAGGAACACTAAATACATATCCACCACGTTCAAAACCAAGTTCATTAGCAAAGATTTTAAGGTTTTGCGAATGGTTTGGAGTCCAAGAAGACTTCAACACTGGTGCAACCCATCCATCAGGATATACTTTTCCACCTGTACTTGGCTGATATTTTTCACCAATTTTAAGGTATAGGCGACCTTGTGTGTCTTCCCACTCCGTTTCAACAGTTCTACCATTTGCAGTGAACTTATCTGGAATGTCATTAGTGTTGAAATAATTAAACACTCTATTAGCATCTTCTTCAAAATAGAATTTAAATAATTCCTTTGCTACAATCGGAATACGATAAGATGCTTCAATGGAATTGCTTTCCCACATAGAAAATTTAATATAAGCTTCATAACCTGGGATATCCTGTCCAATTACAATAGCTTTTGATTGTCCAGGAACACCCCAAACATACCCTCCATCTCTAAACTTAAGTTCATTAGCAAAGATTTTAAGGTTTTGCGAATGGTTTGGAGTCCAAGAAGACTTCAACACTGGTGCAACCCATCCATCAGGATATGTTTTGTGAGTCTGATCAC
>NZ_JBHUMF010000016.1:0-57831 GCF_042684945.1 Bacillus seohaeanensis
AAAAGATAAAATTCCCAAAAGGCAAAAAGCGCCTTTAGGAAATTTTCCTATTTTCTTCACGAGCTAATCAAGCCGCTTCCGCTTTTCGTTAAATTTGTTGTTTTTGTGACGATAGCGTGAAACAAGTTTGTATGTGTTGACTAAGTTAAAAGCATTGATTACACTAAAAATTGGTGTTTTATATAAAAGGAAGGCTGTTTTCAAAAAGTTTGTTGCTTTTTAATGGAAATCAACGGGCGAAATTTATAAGCGACAATCTAGGAGAAAAGAGCCGAAAAGAAAAATAGAATTATCTATTTGGGATGTTCAGTTAGAGAAGACGTTACTAGAAGCAATATTTAATCCGCGTTAACTGCCGGTATCATTTTGGAGGTATACTCTTTATGCAAATGCCTATACATGTAATCTTAATTTCGATGCTTTTATTTTTTGTTTTGTTCTTTGGGATTGGATTTCTATTGAATATGTTACTTCGGATGACTTGGATTATGGCAATTATTTATCCTATCGTAACGATTTTTATTGTCGATGATGTACGATTCATAGATTATTTCCGGAATGCAGGGGAATCGTTTTCTGAACTAGGAACAAAACTTTCTCGTCTTGCTACAGCTGATTTATTAATTCTTGGAAGTGGACTTGCAGGCGCTATTTTAGCTGGGTATGTAATGAGAGTTCTTCGTAAAAAAGGCTATAGAATGTTTTAAAATATCCGTTCGCATGGTGTAGTTTTTATCATGCTGAGCGGATATTTTTTTATTTACTTGAGAAATATAAAGTGAAACTTCAATCAGTGGGGAGTTTCCTTCATCCCCACTGATTGTTAGTGGAACCAATCGGGCGTTTACGGGCAACCTATGCATCTCTAATTCTCAAGCCTTGAGGTGGAGGCTTACTGCTCGTTAATGCGGGATAAAGTAAGTAATTGGTTAGTTAGCTATGTATTGTAAATATTTGAAATATAAGACTTTTTTATCAATTTATGAATACCACACTCTTTTAGTGGGAAGGACTAGGTTTTGAGGGGTGAAATTTTTATGATGTTGGTAAAAACTTGGACAAAACGTTTTTGTATGACGGTTTTATTTCTTGCGGCGTTAGGTACAACCTTTCAGTGTATTTCTGGTGTGAAAGCTGAAACAATGAAAAACTGGTGGTTAGACTATTCTAATTCCTATCAAGAACATCAACAACAATATGAAAAACATGCAACCAAAACTATTTCTCTTGTATTTAAACAGTTAAATAAGGCAAGTACCTTAAGTACGCAAATCTCAAGTCAGCCTGTCATAGCAGAAACTCCAAAATTAGAGGATGCGATTAATTGGAATCAATACGAAAAACATACAGTGGTAGCAACTGGCTATACAGCAGGTTATGAATCTACAGGAAAGAGTCCTGAGCATCCTGGATATGGGATTACATACTCTGGAGTTAAAGTGAAACGTGATCTTTATTCAACGATTGCAGCTGATTTATCGGTTTATCCAATCGGGACAATCCTATTTATCCCTGGATATGGATATGGAGTAGTGGCTGATAAGGGAAGTGCAATTCAAGGAAATGATCTAGATTTATATTATGAAACAGTAGAAGATGTTTTTAATGAATGGGGCAAGAAGGAACTAGATGTATTTCTAGTACAAATGGGGAATGGTACGTTAACAGAAGATGAGCTCCATAAATTAAATAATAATGAGACAATGCAAGTATTCAGACAGCAGTATCTATCAACGAAAGAAGAATAAAATAGCTCGTCTTTTAGACAAGCTATTTTCATTACTGGGCAAAGTTAAGTTCTTTGTATAAAGATGGGTGCAACATTTTACCAAGTTCTACCGCACCTTGAAGTAGCCGAGGAGAAGGACGGCAATATAGTGCTTCCTCTAGAATGAGTATACGGTCCCTTTGGATTGCTTCTAACTCATTCCAGTGGGGGCGCTTTTTGACGATAGTAGGATTTACTCTTTTTTGTTGAACTCCGACCCATGCCAAACAAATGAAGTCGGGGTTTCTTTCTTTTACGTCATCCCAATCCGTTTGAACACTCGCCAAATCTACATCTTTGAACAAATTTACTGCTCCAACCATCTCGCTTAATTCTGTCAGCCAATTTACCCTTCCAGGTGTGAAAACAGGTTTTGGCCACCATTCCCAATAAAGGGTATAAGGGTTTTCAACTTCTTTAGCCAGTTCTTTTAAGCGACGACAGTTAGCAAGGAATAAGTTATGACACTCTGTTGCTTCTTTTTCTATTCCGCATGCCTTTCCTACTGTAAGCATATCTCCCGCAATGTCGTCAAAGCTTTGCGGATTTAAAATAATATGAGGGATTCCCCGTTCCTCTAACTGTTCAATATTTTTCTCCATTCCGGGAACGCTTAATGATGCCAATACAAGATCAGGTTGTAGGGCCTCCAGTTTATCCATATTAATAGATAAATCAGGACCTAGTTTTGGCAATGAGAGAATGCTTTCAGGATAGTCGGAGAAGTCATCAACAGCAATTAAATGGGACGTTAACCCAAGGTAATTAACTATTTCTGTATTACTTGGACAAATAGAAATAAGCTTCATTTAAGACACCCCTTCTTTCTTACTAGCTACTGAATTAATTGAAAAGAAAATAGTGGATGAGTAAGGTTAGAATAACCCCTGACAATCCTCCAAAAAAGACTTCGATAGGTTTATGCCCTAATAGTTCTTTCAGCTCTTTTCTTTTTATTTGTTCAGGCTTGTTTTGCCATCCCTTTGCTTCGAAAACGAATTTCTGAAAATCTGCCATTAATTGATTGAGAACAATTGCTTGCTCTCCAGCTTGACGGCGCACGCCTGTGGCATCAAACATTGTAATAATGGCAAACATAGCTGCAATCCCGAAAATAGGAGAATCTAGTCCGACTTCTAATGCTACACCAGTTGTTAAGGCCGTTACAGCAGCTGAATGGGAGCTTGGCATTCCACCGGTAGAGGTGAGGAGAGACCAATTCAACTCTTTTGTCGCGATAAATTGAATCGGAACTTTTACAAACTGGGCAAAGAAAATGGCGATTAATGATGCCCATAACGGAAAATTCAAAAAAATCTCCATGTTGTTAGAAGTCATCCTTTCCTGTCTATCAATAAAAATTTTAGATTGATTATATCATACCTCCCATAAAGGAATGCAAAAAGATCATCATAAATACTTAGAAATTCGAAATAATTGGATATTTTAGCTATAATAGAATCGGAGGTGTGGTATTGATGAATTTCACTATTAACGGCACGAAAGTAACGGAAGCCAAGCATGAATGCACGATTGTAGGTGTTTTTAATCAACCGTCATTTGATGGAGAACTACTAGAAATGGATAAAGCGTTTCAAGGCTACTTAACTGATTTAGTAAAAGAAGGGGATATCTCTTCAAAACCAAAGAAGATTTCAAAAATACATACGTTTGGAAAGCTTAATACGAAACGACTGTTGTTTGTAGGATTGGGTAAACAAAAAGAATTAACATTTGATCTATTAAGAGAAGCTATCGGTGCCGCAGCAAAATCAATTAAAGACATGAAACTTTCCTCTTTTGGTGTCGCACTTGATACTTTTGTAACAGAGGAATTTAATGCAGAAGATGTAGCGCATGCTTTTTCAGAGGCATTTACACTTGCTACATATGAATTTTATGGTTATAAACAAAAATCAAATGAACCAGAAGTACTACTGGAGTCTGTGGATTTTCTAACAGCTTCTGATCATAAGGGAGTAAGAGCGGCTCTTCATGTTGGGTATGCTCATGGAAGAGGAACAAACTCAGCTCGTACCCTAGTGAATATGCCTAGCAACATGCTTACATCTACAAAGCTTGCAGAGTATGCCGCAGAGCTTGGTGAAAAATATGGATTTGAAACAGAGATCCTTGACAAAGAGGAAATGGAAAGACTCGGAATGGGTGCGCTTTTAGCAGTAAATCAAGGGTCTGTAGAACCACCTAAAATGATTGTATTAAAGTATGCTGGTAAAGATGAGTGGAAGGATGTAATTGGATTAGTAGGAAAAGGAATTACATTCGATACAGGCGGTTATTCTATTAAACCGAAAGATGGAATCGTTGGGATGAAGACGGATATGGGTGGTGCCGCAGCGGTACTTGGTGCGATGGAAATCATCGGCGAATTGAAGCCTGAGCAAAATGTTGTTGCAGTTATTCCATCAACAGATAACATGATAAGTGGTAGCGCCTTTAAGCCTGATGATGTCATCACATCTATGAGTGGAAAAACAATTGAAGTGCTTAACACAGATGCGGAAGGGCGTTTAGCACTTGCAGACGGTATGACGTATGCAAAGCATCACGGTGCAAGCTACTTGGTTGATGTTGCTACATTAACAGGGGGCGTCATCGTTGCTCTTGGTACTGATAAAACAGGCGCACTAACAAATGACGAAGGTTTCTTTGAACAAGTACTAGAAGCCTCTAATGAAGCTGGAGAGTTCATTTGGAGACTTCCATATACAGAAAAGGATAAAAAGCGAGTTAGAAGCAGTAAAATTGCTGATCTAAATAACTCACCAGGTAGAGAAGGACATGCAATTATGGGTGGAGCATTTGTTGGTGAATTTGCTGACAACCTACCATGGGTGCATCTCGACATCGCTGGCACAGCTACATCAGCTAGTAGCTATGAACTCGGTCCAGAAGGAGCAACTGGTTCAATGGCTCGCACACTAGCACTGCTTGTAGAGCGATTTGAAGTAGAAAACTAAGTTAGATAGTGTATAGTCACCCTCACGGTAATAGAACCTACCGTGGGGGTTTTTGTTGTTTTTAGGGTGAATCACTGTTTTGTGCCAGGAACAAATCACCGTTTTGAAGACGGTTCATCTGTTGAAATTTAGGAGAAAATCAACTGTTGATTTAAAGTCTATTTTTAACTGTTGAAATTATTAAGATATTCACCTGTTAATCTACCCTTTAAAAAACAAAGCAAGCATTCTAAAAAAGGTCGAGTAACCGAATAAATATAAAAATTTGTCTGAAAATATTGTCTTTAACACTTTATTAAGGTGAAGTGTTGACAAAAACTAAAATTCTTGATAACTTATAGAAAGTTATTTTAACACTCTACCAATTTAGCGAACTAAAGTAAAATCATGAAGTATAGATGAAAACAATAAGGAAATAATTAATAAGTATTTGGGAGAGTTGAGGGACAGAGAGGAGTTTACAACATGAATGCTGTAATTTTGGCAGTAATTGTGATGCTAATACTAAGTTTATTAAGGGTAAATGTCGTTTTTGCACTAATAGCTGGTGCAACGGTTGGAGGGTTAGCTGGAGGATTAGGAATAAATGAAACAATCACCGTCTTTTCTGAAGGAATTAGTGGAGGAGCGAATATTGCGTTAAGTTATGCATTACTAGGTGGATTTGCTGTTGCTATTTCAAGTACAGGAATTCCGAATTTATTAGTTGAATTTGTATTGAAGACAGTTGGAAAACAGGGAGATTCGAGGAAGAAGGCACTATCAAAAGCACTTATTGTATTTTCTATTTTATTAATGGCTTGTTTTTCCCAAAATGTTATTCCGATTCATATTGCTTTTATTCCCATTTTAATTCCACCGCTGTTGAAGGTGATGACGGAATTGCGTATTGATCGTAGATTGATTGCATCTGTTTTGACGTTTGGTTTAACAGCTCCATATATTCTTTTACCTGTTGGGTTTGGTTTGCAATTCCATGAGATAATTGCCCAAAGTATGGAGAGCAGCGGGATGCAGGTTGCAATGAGCGATATTCCTAAAGCTATGTTGCTACCGATTGCAGGAATGGTATTAGGGTTATTGATAGCTGTATTCTTTAGTTACCGTAAGCCACGTGACTATCAAGAAGGAGAAGAGATAATTGCGGAAGAGAAAGCAGTTTCTTCTAAAAAAGGAATGATTTTTGCGTTTATTTCTATTGTCGTGGCTCTATACGTACAACTACAGTTAGGATCAATGATTTTCGGAGCCATTGCTGGTATCACCGTTCTGTATCTATCCGGTTCAGTAAAATGGAAAGAAGCAGATGGCTTATTAAATGATGGAATGAAAATGATGGCGTTTATTGGCTTTGTCATGATTACTGCTTCAGGCTTTGCGGAAGTAGTAAAAGCGACAGGACATGTGGAAACATTAGTGGAAGCTACAATAGATATTATTGGTGGAAACAAAGGATTAGCTGCGTTATTAATGTTGGTAGTTGGATTGTTTGTAACGATGGGGATTGGCTCCTCTTTTGCAACTATACCGATAATAGCCGCAATATTTGTGCCTTTAGCAATGGAACTTGGATTCAGTCCGCTTGCAACGGTTGCCATTGTAGGTACAGCTGGAGCACTAGGAGATGCAGGTTCACCAGCATCAGATAGTACACTTGGTCCGACAGCAGGTTTGAATGCTGACGGCCAGCACAACCACATTTGGGATACATGTGTACCAACCTTTATTCATTACAACATACCGCTAATTGTATTTGGGTGGATTGCAGCAATTATTCTGTAAGCTACAGGGTTTTTGCCCACTCCAATTACCTCTTTGTCGCATACAACAATAATGAAGGCCCATTAGAGATAAGGAGGTAGTTCAAAGTGGAAAGAAGACCTTTTTACTACGGAAGAAGACCATTTTATGGCGGCGGATTTTTTGGTGCGCCATTTTTCGGAGGTGTGCTCGGAGGTTTAGTAGGTTCTGCAATTCTAAGACCTAGACCATATCCATATTATGGTGGTTATTACCCGCCATATGGTTACGGATATCCACCGTATTATTATTATTAAATAAGTTATAAAGAACTAAGGACAGTTTCTTTTAATGGAGAAGCTGTCCTTTTGTCTTGTCTCCGCTGCCTGAGCCGCTTGCACTTTTCTCTTTGTCTAGTTCCAGCGGCTAACTCGCTATGAAAAAGATAATTTTCCTCTAAAGGAAAAAAGCACCTTTTGAGGAAAATTCCTATTTTCTTCGCGAGCTGCCCGAGCCGCTTGCACTTTTCTATTTTAGTTTTCCCTCCATCTTACAATGACGGTAACGTGACAGCAATCTATTACACCTAATTTTTCATCAAATACTATTTGGAGACCGTCAGGATTAATGTGGACTGTCGGTTGGACTTTTACACCGGTGGAACGTATTAGCTTGTTTACTTCCTTCATTTTTGATTGTTGAGCTGCATTCATAAGTTTATAAGCAAAATCATTGGAGTTGCCAATATGGTTTAGCAGGGTTTGGGCATCGTTCATTAGTGCTAAAGTCTTTTGAGCGGATGACATAAATATGTTCGTGTCCACTGGAGGATAATTGCGGTTATAAGGGTGAAAATACTGCGGTCGGTAGAGGTTTTGAGAGCAGGGGCGTTGGCTAGGCGGATAAAATGGGTGATATCGGTACATATGAGTGACCCCTTTCTGAAAATATCATTAAAGGCATTTATCTCGCATTAACAGGTGGTAACTCCCGGTTGGGTGAAATTTCACTTTATTTGAAATATATGAAAAAGAAAATGGGTATATTCTTGCTGTTAATTGAATCCAACAAGAAACACTTATCTCTAATGAATGAAGGATTTTTTACGATTAATAACGAAAGTAAGTAGTAATAAAGAATAGGACGAGGTGGATAAAGAATGGATTACCAAAATACATTAATTCGTGCACTTGGAATTGAGTTTACCATTTTAGGAAAAGGCAAGGTAGTAGCAACGATGCCAGTAAATGAAAATACAAAGCAGCCATTTGGCTATCTTCATGGGGGAGCATCTGTTGCCCTGGCTGAAACGGTTGCAAGTGTCGGTGCAGGTGGATTAATTGATCTCGAGAAGGAGATTTGTTTTGGATTGGAAATTAATGCGAATCATATAAAAGCAAAAAAAGAGGGAGTTGTCACTGCGACTGCGACCGTGCTCCATCAAGGGAAAAGTACACAAGTGTGGGATATTAAAATTACGGATGAAGAGAACCAGTTGATCTCTGTTTCTAGATGTACAATGTCTGTTGTACCGAAAAAAGTATAGTAGGGAAAGTTTTTTACATGTGTGATAAACGCTACAAAGCTGTTAAAAAGGCTTGTCTCGGTAAAAATTTTACCAAGACAAGCCTTTTTTTCACTGATTCGCCTTATACTATGCCTGAGGCTGTTTAAGGCGTTCTCGCTTTTGTTTCTTTTGAGTAGAGTGTTGTTTTTCCTCATACTCTTTTTTATGCTGTAAATCATCTTTTACACTTGTATCTGATAGTTTAACTCCTGAGTTATAAGCAGCCCTTGCAATTAGATGTCCTGCAACGGGTGCAGTAACGAAAAGAAAGACGATGGCTAAGATAAGTCTTGAGTTGAAGTGGCCGTGTTCTAAATAAAAGTAGAAGAAGGTGGCCAATAAAATAGACATTATACCGAGTGTTGCACTTTTTGATGCTGCATGGTTACGAGTGTAAATGTCGGGGAGTCTTAGTACTCCGAAAGCAGCTACAAGACTTAACAAAGCCCCAACAATTAAAAGGAAGCCTATTAAAAATCTAATGATCTCGGTCACGTTCTATAATCTCCCCTTTCTCTAGGAATTTTGCAAAGGAAACTGTACCAATGAACGCAAGAATTCCTAGTAACAGGATAACGTCTAAGAAAGCCGAAGTGTCTAATACCATAGATACTAGGGCTATGATAGCAATTAAACAGACACCAAGGGCATCCAATGCAATAACACGGTCAGGAACGGTCGGTCCTTTAATAACCCTGTAGATGAGCCCAATCATGGATAGGGAAACACAAAGCAATGTTATTTGAATTATTGTCTCTAACATTAGCGGCTCACCTCCATGATTGCTTTTTCAAATGTATTTTGTATATCGTTAATTGCTTCGTCCACATCATCTAAATCCAAAGTGTGGATATATAATACTTTATTATCAAAAGAAACATCAACTACAAGTGTACCTGGTGTGAGTGTAATTAAATTAGCCAATAAGGTTATTTCCCAATCGGATTTCAATTCTGTTTTAAGTGCAAAAATGCCAGGTTTGATGTCCAACTTCGGTCTAATTACCTTTTTTACTACATCTATATTGGACATTACCAGTTCTCTTAAGAAGATCAGTAGTAGTTTCAATGCTGCTATTACCCGTACTAAATAGAAAGGGGAACCGAAAAATCTTCTGAGTGCGAGCAGGATAACCAATCCTAGTAAATAACCAATAATGAATGTGTTAGAAGTAAAGGATACCGATAGAAACATCCAAACAAAGGCAAGGAAAAAGTTTAATAATATTTGCAAAGCCATTCTACATTACTCCTTTAACACTGCATCGATATAGATTGTCGGATCCAGTAATACTTCTGTTGCTTGGGAAATGAATGGACGGATTGCTTCAGCACCAAATCCGTAACATACTGCTAGTGCAACAAGGATAGCCGATGTGGACCATAAGTAGCGTGCGTTGCCTTTCGAAATCCCGTTATATTCTTTGGGCATTCCCCAAATCCCATTTAAGAATATTTTAATAACGGAATAAAGGACGAGTAAACTTGAAGCAAGTACAAGTGCTGCACCTACATAATCTTCAGTACCAAAACTTCCCCTTAGTATGAGTAATTTTCCGATAAAGCCACTCAGAGGTGGAATACCAGCTAATGAAAAAGCAGCTACAAGAAATGTCCAACCAAGCCATGGGTATTCCTTAATAAGTCCGCCCATTTTTCTTAAATTGGTTGTCCCGGTAATTTTAATCATTACTCCAATAAGCAGGAATAAGGCTGCTTTAATGATCATGTCATGAATTAAGTAATAAACGGAACCTTCTAATGACTCAGGACTCATAACGGAAACACCGAATAAAATGACTCCGACAGCGATGACGATATTATAGATAATAATTTTCTTAACATCCCAATAGGCGATTGCTCCAATACAACCGACAACAATTGTTATCATCGCCAGAACACTTAGCATTTCGTGTGTGAATCCTGTGTCATGGTAGAAAAATAACGTGTAGGTTCTCATAATGGAATAAATACCGACTTTCGTCAATAATGCTCCAAATAGAGCTAGAATAGGCATAGGAGGTGCATAATAGGATCCCGGAAGCCAAAAGTATAACGGGAAAATTCCTCCTTTTAATCCAAACACGATAAGGAACAGTACAGCGACCACAGTGAGAATAGCTGGTTGATTTACTTCAGCTATCTTAACGGAAATGTCGGCCATGTTCAGTGTTCCGACAACAGAGTAAAGATAAGCTACTGCGATGACGAATAGAGCTGATGAGATAACGTTCACTAAGAGATATTTAATAGATTCTCTTAGTTGGATTTTCGTTCCACCCAGTACAAGTAGTACATAGGAAGACATCAACATTACTTCGAAAAAGACGAATAGGTTGAATATATCCCCAGTAGTGAAAGCGCCATTCACACCGACAAGTAAAAACTGAATGACTGGATAGTAATAGAATTTTTCTCTTTCTATTCCAATAGATTTAAAAGAATAGATTACAACAACAAAGGTGATGATGCTTGTTGTTGTAACAAGTAAAGCAGAAAGCATATCAGAAACAAGGGTAATCCCAAACGGAGCTTCCCAACTACTTAAATTCAGTGTTTGGATGCCTTGCTCATGAATTGTTCCAACAAGTACGAAAGATGCTGCAATAGTAGCAGCTGTAGAAACAGCTGCAATCCCTCTTTGTACTTTAATCTGTTTGCCAAAAAACATTAGTATAACCGCTGTCAAAAGCGGGATCAGTATCGGTAGTATTAATAAGTTAGTCATTGCCTTCGTTTCCTCTCATTTGATCCAGATTATCTGTTCCAAGTTCTTGATAGGCACGATATGCCAAGACAAGGAAAAATGCTGTTACCCCAAAACTAATAACAATTGCTGTTAATATTAATGCTTGAGGAAGCGGGTCTGCATATGATTTTGCATGCTCTCCAAGAAGAGGTGCAGCTCCTCCTTTAAGACCGCTTACAGTTAAGATCAAAAGGTGCGCGCCATGACTTAATAACGCTGTACCGATAATAATACGCAATAAACTTTTTGAAAGCATTAAATAGACTGCACTCATAAAAAGTACACCTATAACTACTGCCATTAATATCTCCATTATTCGCTCACTCCTATTGTTTGAATAATGGTCATCGTTACGCCGATAACAACTAGATACACTCCAGTATCAAAAATTACAGCCGTATGAAGAGATGTTTTTCCTAATAAAGGGATATAGAAATAATCAAACGCATGTGTCAGTAAAGGCACATTAAAGAGTAGTGCTCCAGCTGCAGTTCCGACCGCCAGAAGGAGCCCGATAGCAGTAATAATTTTATAATCTATCGGTAAAATAGTTGCCACTGTTTTTATATCATAAGCTAACAGTAGTAAAACAAGTGCTGCTGCTGTCATAAGTCCTCCGATAAAACCGCCACCTGGATGATAATGTCCAGAGAAGAAGAGACGGAGAGAAAACAAAATGATGATAAAAGAGACAACTTTTGTTGAGGTTTGCAAGATTACATCATTGGTTTTCATCCTTCTTTCCTCCTTGTTAAACGCAGTTTTATCATAGCGAAAATTCCTAATGACGCAATGGCTAATACACAGATTTCAAATAATGTATCAAACCCGCGGAAATCAACAAGAATGACGTTGACCATGTTCTTTCCGCCTGCTTCATCGTAAACATTTTCAATATAATACTCAGAAATGGAACCAAATAGTTTTGTGCTGTAGGAGGATATTGCAATCATTGCAACTGTAATTCCTACTCCTAATGAGATAAGAGCATTTCCAAGTTTAAATGTCATTCTTTCCTCATGTCTACTTAATTTAGGTAAGTGGTAGAAGCAAAGTAAAAATAGTGCTACAGATACAGTTTCAATAACGAGTTGTGTTAACGCTAAGTCTGGTGCCCGGAAAAGCACGAAGAATAGGGAAACTGTATAACCAGCAGCTCCTAAAGCGATAATGGACGTTAGTCGTGATTTCGCAAATAAAATAGTGATCGAACTGATAACTAGTAGTAACGCAATCACTATTTCGTAAACGCCGATAGGAGCGAGATTTTCTGTATTGAAAGCAAAAGCTCCTTTATACCACATGCTAAATAGCAAGATAGCAATCAAGAAAGAAAAGATATACACGAGGTAGGTTCTAATAAATCCTGTCATATATCCATTTGTAAACTGTAATGCTCCGCGTTCTCCCTTGATAATTCCACCATCATAAAGTGAATTCAAAGACAACTTCTTAGGGAAAACATCATAGATTTTTTTCCATTTTGGTAGAAGTAAGTATAATAATACTCCAAATAAGATTACTCCTAATGTCATAAACAATTCTGGAGTAAAGCCGTGCCAGAAGGAAATGTGTGCATGCAGTTCATGTCCCTCTTCTATAAGGCTAGGAGTAATAGCAGCAACTGCTGGTTCAATAATTCTATCGGTTAGAATATTTGGAAAGAATCCAAATATTACAACGAGAGAGGCTAAAATAATTGGCGGTACCAACATTCCAAATGGTGCCTCGTGTGGTTTCTTTTCCAATTTTTCCGGTTGGTGTTTACCAGTAAAGGTTTTAAACACAAGAATCATACTGTAAATAAAGGTGAAAATACTTCCAACCCAAGCGATTATTGGGAATAATATACCGATTGTGTCTAGATTGAATATATCCATTTCTAGTACACGAACCATGCCAGTAAAGAACATTTCTTTACTTAAAAATCCGTTAAATGGTGGTAAACCAGCCATTGAAAACGCTCCGATTATGGCAATGGTAAAGGTGATTGGCATAAAATGCATTAATCCACCAAGTTTGCGAATGTCTCGAGTACCTGTTTCGTGATCGACGATACCAACAACCATGAACAGGCTACCTTTAAACGTTGCGTGATTGATTAGATGGAATATAGCGGCCAGTGTCGCTACCATATAAATATTATCATCTAAATAATCATAGTGCAGAGCAGCTGCTCCCACACCAAGCAAGGACATAATCATCCCTAATTGACTAATAGTGGAAAATGCCAATATTCCTTTTAAATCGGTTTGTTTTACGGCATTAAAAGAACCCCAGAACATAGTGAGAATACCGAACCCTGCAACTAACCAGAGCCAAATACTAGACTCAGCAAAAATAGGACTCATACGGGAAACCAAATAAATTCCCGCTTTAACCATTGTTGCGGAGTGCAAATATGCACTAACAGGTGTTGGTGCTTCCATCGCATCAGGTAACCAGATATGAAATGGAAACTGAGCTGACTTAGTGAATGCACCTAAAAGGACTAAAAGCATCGCTGGAACAAATAACGGTTCTGTCATTAGTTGTCCAGAAACTTCGACAAGCTCCCGAATACTGAAAGTTCCAGCCATCACATACAAGAGTAGGAAACCACCAAGCATAGAAAGACCGCCGAAAACAGTAATTAGCATGGACTTTAATGCACCATAGCGAGATCTTTCTCTGTGGTACCAGTATCCGATAAGTAAAAAGGATGAAATAGAAGTGAATTCCCAGAACATATAAAGAACGATTAAGTTGTCAGATAAAACAACACCGAGCATCGCTCCCATGAACATAAGTAAATACACGTAAAAGTTATGGAGCTGTTCCTTATTTTTATCTAAATAGTAGATAGAATAGAGGACAACTAAAGCTCCTATTCCGGTAATCAGCAAGGCGAACAATAAACCGAGCCCGTCCACATATGCAGTAAAATTAATACCAAATGACGGCATCCATTGAACAGTTTCCTTTATCGTTCCTCCGTTTTGAGTGGTGGACATAAATTGAAAAAGGTAAACGAAGAGTACTACTGGTAAAATGAGGACAAACCAGCCTGTGTGTATTTTGCGGAATGCTTTAAATAAAAATGGGACAACAATCGCTAGCAAAAAAGGCGATAAGATGGCCCAATGCAATAGTGTCAAAAAAACCCCCCCTTTAACAAATTCCATTTTATATAAATTTGGTTTTTAAATGGTACCTTTGCTTTAGCCCTTTACCTTAGCGAGAACCTCAAAGAGCATTATAACGCAAATAAAATTCGCTTGCATTCCTTAACGTTTCCAAAAAGTTAGGATCGATAAAAAGATATTAAATATGAAGATATACGGAAAAAAAGACCTGAAAAAAATTTTGATTTTTTATTATTTTGCCCACTCTATGTAAAGAATAGTTTTCGTTACTTTGGTGAATCCTATCCATAGGTGGTGAAGGAAATGAAAAGAAAGTGGATTGCGGCTGGAGTTATCTTTTTACTCTTTTTAGGATTTGCATGGCGCTTAGAAAGTAATGATCAACGAGTAAATAAATTGGTCCATACCCATGATACAAATATAGATATTGAACAGGTTGACTTTGGATCGATAGAAGAAGTCAGTGAGGAGTATGGGCGAGAGATAAGAGTGCACAAGCCATTCCAATCAAGAGAGTATATTCGAATCGTTCCTTCGGCAAATACCCCGCAGACAAATTAGCCATCAATCACCTGCTGATGGCTAATTTATCTAGTTGTAATTTAGGTCTAAAAAAAAACAGCTAGGTCAAAAAACGAAATTCCCTAAAGCTACTTATCGCTTCTGTTAAACTAGTTTGAGTTCTACTAATCATCAGGGAACACTTTTCAAGATAGGAATAAACGATTATGATGAAGAAGTTAGTTTTTTATCACACAATAATGGGCACTAAGCCCTATCTAATGAAATTTCAAAAGAATAATCGTTATAGGAGAGTCTGTCTTGAAGAACACATATTTAACAGGTTATTTACCTCTTTTTTCAATATTGCTTTTTAGTTTGACGTTTTCTGTTTATGGTGTGGAGATTTTTGTTGATTTATTTAAGAAAATCGGTGTTTATCCTGGAATGAGAGAGTTTCTCTCTGATATGGAATTAAAGCTAACGATACTTGTTTTGCTAATGGTTGTTTGTTTCATGGTTTTTGCAGCATTAAAGTTAATTGCCGAAACAATTAATGAAGTGTCTATGTTATTTTTTTCAAAGGATTCAGAAGGGGATTTATTAACAAAGGTGCGATCAGGATCTTTAATCTTCTTTATTGGAAGCCTTGTGTCTGTTGTTAGTTTAAAATCGTTTTTAGGACTTCTTTTAATATTTGTATTAACATCATTTGCCTATTTTATCTTTTTTGTATATAAAATCAGCCCTTCCTTATCTAGACTTGGGACGATTGGAGTTGTAGGCTTCCAATTATTCTCGTGGTCTTCGCTTTTTGTGACAATTATCTTTGTATTTTTAAAATTGTATAATGGTGTAATGGCAAGTTTGCCGATTATGTCGAAGGTCAACTTATAAATATAAAAAACTGCCTTTCTGATTTAACAGAAAGGCAGTTTTTTTATGGCTAGTTCCAGGAGCTGACGAGTCGCTTCCACTTTTCTTTGTCCAGTTCCAGCGGCTAGCTGGCTGTGAAAAAGATGAATCGCCTCTAAAGGCAAAAAGCGCCTTTTGAGGCAATTCCCTATTTTCTTCGCAAGCTGAACAAGCCGCTTCCACTTTTCTTTGTCCAGTTTCAGCGGCTAGCTCCTCGAGGTCATAAGCCAAGAATCCCAAAAAGGCAAAAAGCGCCTTTCCAGGATTCTTGGCTTATGCTTTTTGGAGCTGAACAAGCCGCTTCCACTTTTCTTATCGCATAATTTGTTTCCATATATTGTGGCTTGGGCGAAGTCTTTCGATGTTGCTCATGTTTTTGGGAGTGTCGTGTCCAACCCAAACTCCTGTGGTGTATTGGTTTGTTAGTCCCATCACCCAATAGTCATTATAGTTATTAGTCGTACCGGTTTTAATTCCTACGTATGGTTTTGCTACATTAGCCCATCTACCTGTACCTGATTGAGCTGCTGTAGATAGCATGGTACGTATTTTAGATGTTGTATCTTTAGACCATACCGTTATAGGTTTTTTATCCCATTTATACAAAATGTTTCCTTTTGAGTCTGTTATTTTACGTATCGCATGACTTTTTGTATAAGTGCCATCTACAAAAGAAGTGTAGGCATCTGTCAGTTCGAGAGGAGACATTCCATAAGTAAATCCTCCCACTGCTGCTGCATACGTATGGTCTTTTTTCGTTACCTTTTGAAAGGAAAAAGCGGAAAGACTCTTGAATGCAGTATCTATTCCAGTCTTCTCTAACAACCTTACTGCCGGTGTATTATACGAATGTGCTAAAGCTTGATTCAATGTCACCATACCGGGCTGTGCACCACCATAATTGACAGGGCAATAGCTTTCAATACAATACGTATTAGCGTTTACCTTTGCATAAATAGAGGATTTGTATTTTTTTAAGTATGGCCCATAAACGAGTAGCGGTTTAATAACGGACCCAGGTTGTCTAAATGCTTGGAAACTATGGTGAAAATTATATTTTTTGTAGTTTTTTCCGCCAGTAATGCTGACAATATTTCTTGTTTTATTATCGATTGTTACACTCGCTCCTTCTAATCCATCATAGGTGAGCTCAGAGTTCAAGGCATTAACGCTCTTTTGTTGAAGGTCTCGATTAAGAGCTGTATGGATAGTTACTCCGGAACGAATTACTTCTTCGACTCGTTTATTTAACTTTTGTACAATTTTCTCTGTTTCTTGTTTCGATTTCGCTTTCTTTAATTGGACAGCATAGCCTTCGCTTACTGCAATCAAGTCTTTTAGTTCCTCTTCTACATAAAAAGCATAGTCAGGGTAAGCATCAATTTTCTTTCTGACGTTCAACTTAATTGAAACCTTTTTTAACTTGTTCCCTTCTTCTTTTGAAAGCTTATCATTGTTTACGAGAATATCAATTAGTCGTTCTTGACGTATTTTTGTTTGATCAAAGTGATCTATTGGATCGTATTTTCCCGGGTTATTTGGGATAGAAGCAAGGAAAGTTAATTCTGCTTTATTCAAATCCCCGATACTTTTTTGAAAATAATATTGAGAAGCCGTTTCTATACCATAAACACCATTACTAAAATAAATGACATTAAGGTAAAGCTCCAGTATCTCATCTTTCGTTAATGACTTTTCAATTTCGTGAGCGTAAAATAGCTCGGTAAGTTTCCTGTTATATGTCTTTTCTTGACCAAGGTATAAGTTACGAGCAAGCTGTTGAGTAATTGTACTTCCACCTTGTTGTAAATGGGTGAAAACAAGATTTTTAACTAAAGCACGTAAAATTGCACCTGCATCAAAACCAACATGTTCATAGAAGTGCTGATCTTCAGAGGCTATAAGCACATCTTTTAGGTATGAAGGTATTTCTTCGTCATGAACATATAAGCGGAAGGGGCGATTGACTTCGGAAAATACCTTTCCATTAGCATCTAATAATAGGCTTGTTTTATTAATTTGTAGCTGATCTGCACTCACCGTTTCTTCTAGTACCTTATGGAAACTATGAGCTTTATTTATTTCTTCACTCGCCAGCAGCACTACCGTGAAGAATATTCCCACGAATGTTGTAACAACAAAGTACCCTGCAAAGGATCTCATAATTTTTCACTCTACTTTTCTAGTAATGTTCCTTTAAATAACGATAGTTTTCTGAATTTCTCATACTTTACAATGATAATCCAAAAGCACCCAAGAATAAAGAACCAGTTATATAGAAAACAAAGGAAATTTTAGTAAACCTAGGTACAAAGCTGTTACATAAGAGGATGACAACATTTCCTAAAAGCAATGTTCCATTTCCCACAAAAAACAAACTTTACGAAAACAACCTTCCGAATAAAAATGTTACTTTCTAGAATTTAGGTATCGTTAGTGAAAAATTCTATTATAAAAGTGGCGAAAAATTTTAATTGTCATAATTTTTTTATCAGTAATGGTATAATATAGAATATGGAAAGAACGTTATGGATCCAACAAGGTTTACTAAAAATATTTAGAATAGCGGGGAAAAAAGAGAATGAAGAAGGAGTGAAAAGGACGTGAAAGAAAAGCAGCTTGTTTTTATTGATTTTGAGTTTTCAATGCCAGAACGCTATAAATACCCCCGCGGCTTTTTCCCTGAAATTATTGAAGCTGGAGTTGTTGTTACAATGGACGGTGAAATTGTAGAGCAATACTCAACTTATGTAAAACCAACAGCTTTTCCAAAACTAACACATCGCTGCAAGAAATTTTTATCCATCACCCAAGAAAATGTTGACAATGGTATAACCTTTCAAAGTTTAGTAAACTATTTTTCTCTTTTAAATGCAAAAGGGATAGACAAGGTTGTAACATGGGGAAACATGGATATGAAAGTGTTAAGGGATAACTGCGCGAAAACAAAAATAGAATTTCCTTTTGAAGCGAAATTTATTGATTTATCAATGGAATACAAACGTTTTTTTGGAGACAGGAACCAAACAGGTTTGTGGAAAGCTGTTCAAGAGTATGGTAGAGAAGGTGTAGGAAAGCACCATAAGGCATTAGATGATGCACTCACAACCCTTCATATCTACAAACTTGTTGAAAAAGACAAAAAATACCTAGAAAAAGCAAAACCACCAACCATTGGTGACAGAATCGACTTATCCAAGATTTATAACCAACTAGCATAATAGAAAAGCGAAGGCGGCTCGATCAGCTCGCGAAGAAAATAGGGGTTTCCCTCAAGAAGGCGCATTTTGCCTTTTGAGGGAAATCATCTTTTTCACAGCGAGCTAGCCGCAGGAGCTGGACAAAGAAAAGCGGAGGCGGGCTAAGGTTAGGGTGAGCTACACATTTATTCAAGAGGCAAAGGGGGCTATCCTCCACGCTAATTCTTAAAAAAGGCCTACCCACACTGCTAATTACTCCGCGGTGTCAGTCTCCAGCCAACAAAGCATTTCGATAAGAAGGGAAAGTAAATCATTTACTTCTTAACTAGAGAAGGGGAGAGACCCCGTCTGCATTTTACAAAGATAACGTATAAATTTGTTTAAACGTTTAACCTTCCATCTCTAACCCATACATCAACTCATATTCCTTTTTTAACGATTCTAGATTTTTTAAGCTTTTTTGAGCAAAATCGGAATCATCTTTTTGGAGATCTTGTTTTAAATGTTGAAAAGCTTTGATAAGAGAATCATTGTAGATTGGAATTTCTCCGTCAAAAGGTTTCACCATTTTTTCTGGAATATTAGCTTGTTCTCTAAAGGCAAGTGCTTTACGTTCTTGAAACAGCTGCACATCTGCCTGGTTAGGGTTATGTAGATCACCTTGTCGAGGGTGCTTTAAAACAGCTAATATCTTCACAACATACACACCAGGTCGCTCATTCGTGATTTCTCCGATATATTTTCCTGTTTTATAAATAGCTGTGACTAAATCTCCTGGCTGAAAATTTGGCATAAAAACCCCTCCTATAAAACGTATAAGTTTATTATAATGGAAAAGAACTAGAAAAAATAGAAAAGTGAAAATGGCTTGTCGCTGCAACTAGACAAACCAGTCAATGTAGTAAAGTTAACATGTGGAGGTAGAAAATGAAACGTTTACTTATTATTTTATTAGGTTTAACAGTGATCGCTCTTGCGGCATGTGGACAAGGAGAAAAAAAAGAAGAGAAGAAAGAAGCTACAAGTAGTTTTCCACAGCTTACGAATGAAATAGGGGAAAAGGAAAAAGCGGTAGAGATGAAGACAAATATGGGGACCATTAAAATCAAACTTTTTCCTGAACAAGCCCCAAAAGCGGTGGAAAACTTTTTAACTCACAGTAAAGAAGGTTATTACAACGGGTTGAAATTTCACCGAGTCATTAATGATTTTATGATTCAAGGTGGAGATCCCGAGGGTACTGGAATGGGTGGAGAAAGTATATGGGGAGAACCATTCGAAGACGAATTCTCCGATGAATTGTATAATCTTCGCGGTGCATTATCTATGGCAAACTCCGGACCCGATACGAATGGAAGTCAATTTTTTATTGTACAAAACAGTTCTGTAGACCCTGAACTAGAAGAACAAATGAAAAACTCTGATTTTCCTGATGATATTATTAAAGCCTATATGGAAAGAGGCGGTACACCATGGCTTGATGGGAAACACACGGTATTTGGACAAGTTATCGAAGGAATGGATGTTGTGGATAAAATAGCATCGGTTGAAACAGGTGATGGTGATATACCTGTTGAAGATGTCATTATTGAAAAAATAAATGTGATTGAGTAGGTGGAAAGAAGTGTTCTGGGGATTTTGCCTAGACACTTCTTTTCTTTGTTCAGTGGCCCCTGCCCAATCCGCCTCCAATTTTTGTTGTCCAGTTTCAGCGACTTGCCCCTCGAGGTCATAGGGCAAGCATCCCCCCAAAAAGGCAAAGGGCGTCTTCCCGAGGTAAAGCCCTATTTCTTCGCGATCTATTCAATCCGCTTCTGCTTTTCTTCTTGTTCATAAAATCGTTAAACTCCTTTGAGACTTCAAATGGTGTCTAGCAATGGAAATTGTTATAATAGAATTGAATTAGCTTTCTGAAAGGAGCTTACGATGCTTACTTCTTTTGTATTAAATTTATTTTTGTATTTTCCGGAAGATAAATCTGAATATATACCAGCAGTAATTACGATGGTCATCTTTTTTGGCGCGGCAGTATTATTTTTCTTCTTCATCAAAAAGATTGCTCGTAAAGAAGAATTAAAAACAAAAGAGTTGATAGACCAAAAAACAAGAGAAGAGGAAACTTCTAATAATAGATAACTTCTAAAAGGACAAGCAATTGTTCTTTTTTTATTGCCTCTGCCCAATCCGCTTCCTTTTTTGTTGCCTAGTTCCAGTGGCTAGCCCCTCAAGGTCATAAGATAAGCATCCCAAAAAGGAAAAAAGCATCTTTCTGGTATGCTCACTTTATGCTTGTTTGAGCCGCTGCTACTTTTCGATATTATGAATATTTTCTCTTTTCCTCGTCCAAAATGGGTACTAATATGGATTTTTGGAGGAAGAAAATGAAAAGGAAAACTCTTATATATATGTCATTGGTAGTATTTCTGATTCAAGGCTGTGCAATTGAAAATCCGAAAAAGACAGAGGTTGATATGAAAAATGATATCGGTGACTCTTTAGGAAGTATTACATTGCAACAGCAGGCAAGCGGAGTAGAGTTAGATATTAACTTAGAAGGACTACCTGCAGGAGAACATGCTATTCATATCCATGAAAAAGGAAAATGTGAGCCACCCGATTTTTCTTCTGCAGGTAATCATTTTAA
This sequence comes from Bacillus seohaeanensis, assembly GCF_042684945.1. Taxonomy (NCBI): domain Bacteria; kingdom Bacillati; phylum Bacillota; class Bacilli; order Caryophanales; family Bacillaceae; genus Bacillus; species Bacillus seohaeanensis. The sequence continues at coordinate 21,190 of NZ_JBHUMF010000016.1, forward strand.
TCCAGAAGATAAAAAACATGGCTTGCTTCATCCGGAAGGAGCGCACGCTGGAGACCTTCCTAATCTCATTGTAAAAGAAGACGGTGCTGCAAAGGTAAAGCTCATGGCACCACTCGTCTCCATGGAAAGGGGAAAAACATCTTTATTTACAAAAGAAGGAACTTCCATTGTTATACATGAGGAAAAAGATGATGGTATGTCGCAGCCTGTCGGAGAAGCAGGAAAGAGAATTGCATGTGGGGAGATTACTGCTAAAAAGAAAAGAGAATAGTGTTTTAACTTATGGCTCAGTTCTCATAGAGTGTTGTTTTCGTTTGTGAATTTTGCCCGTAGCGGAAATCGACTCAGTAGGTACAACTTGGTTTTCCGTTAAAGAGCAACAATCTTCATGCAAACAGCCTAAGTTATAGTCGGCAACTTTTGAAATTAGGAAAAGGTTTTTTTAATAACTACTCTAAGACAGAAGGTTGTAAAAAAGACTGGCATGGACTTTTAAAGTCCATGCCAGTCTTTTGATGTATAAATACTTAGCTAAGTGCTGTTTTTAAGCGTTCAAGTCCTTCAAGCAATGTGTCTCGAGGACAGGCAATATTCATGCGCACAAATCCTTCTCCACCAGCACCATATTTTGTTCCAGGTTCAAGTGCAAGCTTTCCTTTTTGTAGAAGAGCTTTTTTTAATTCTTCATCATTTAGCCCAAGTTCCTTGCAGTCAATCCAAATGAGATATGTTCCATGAGGATCCACAACTTTTACTGAGGGTAGTTGTTCTGTAATAAATTCATTTACTATGTTTATGTTTTCTTTCAGATAGGAAAGTAGGTTTTCAAGCCATTCTTCTCCATGGTTATAGGCTGCTTCCATGCCTTTGATTCCGAAAGTGCTTAATGAAAAGAAACCTTGTTGTTTATGGATTTTTGCTATTTTTTCTCTAATTTTTACATTAGGAATTATCATAGCAGAAGCTTGAAGTCCTGCTAGGTTGAATGTTTTGCTTGGTGCCACACATGTAATGGTCCTTTGTGCATATTTTTCATCTATGGTTGCAAGCGGAATATGAACATGTGGTTGGTAAACCAAGTCAGAATGAATCTCATCTGATAAGATAAAAACATCATGCTTATGGCAAAGCTCACCGATTTTCGTAAGCTCTTCTTTTGTCCAAACTCTGCCGCCAGGGTTATGGGGGTTACAAAGTAAGAAAAGCTTGACACCACTCGCCAGTGATTGTTCAAAAGCAGCGAAATCAATTGAGTAGTGTCCGTTTTCATAAACAAGCTGACAGTTCTCGATAACTCTGTCGTTTTCTTCTACCATGCTGAAGAATGGCGTGTAGACGGGAGATTGTACAAGAACCTTATCGCCTGGGTCTGTGAGCGCTTGAATAGCTGTTGCTATTGCAGGCACTACACCGGGGCTGTATGTTAGCCATTTTGTATGTATTTCCCAGTCATGTCGTTTTTTCATCCAACCCTTTACTGCTTCTGCTGTAGTATCACTTGCAAATGTGTAGCCGAAGATTCCATGTTCTAATCGGCTTTTTAGCGAGTCGATAACTTCTTGAGGAGGTAGGAAGTCCATATCAGCAACCCACATAGGAAGAACTTCCTCTTCACCAAAGATTGTTTTCGTTAAATCCCACTTTACTGAAGATGTTCCTTTTCGATTAACACGTGTTTCAAAACGTTCCATTGCTTTCTCACCCTTTCAAAAATTTTACTATTTCCATCATAAGTGATATTTAGAAAATGGGAAAATATTTGATATATGACAAGCAAGTTATTTTAGTTTATCCTACAAGACGTAAGCTCTTTTTATCCCACATTAACGGAAAAATAAATGGGGTAATAAGTATTTGGACGAGGTGGTAACTCATTATGACTGGTAGAGAAACAAATGAAAAACTATTTGAAACATTGCAGTTATGGGACCCTCTTTCGGCAGGTCCCGATGGATATGATACAGAAATAGCTGATGTTATTGCAGCTGTTCATAAAATAGAGCATCCGAATACACTAGCAAAAGAGATTCAGCGAATATATGAATTTTCATTTGAAGAATGGATTTCGATGGAAAGCTGTTTAACTATTTCTTATAAATTACTTGAAATTAAGGGAAGCGGATCTTGCTCTATATAACGATTTGCACATAAAAATAAGGAATCGGTTATAAGCAGTTTTCAAAAGAATCTCCCAATCAATTACGACAAAATTGTTTGGGAGATTTCTTTGTTATAGGTAGTTTCATTTCGTTTTTTCAATGAGTCTTCCATTTGGTTTTTTATAAAGGAATGGATATATTCTAGAATCTCTTCAGGTTTTTCCTCAGGAACAAGGTGCCCCGTGTCTTCTAGTACTACTAATTTAGAATGTGGCAAGTCTTTAGCTAATCTTTTTCCGATTGATAACGGTACAACTCTATCATGTTTTCCCCATATAAGGAGGCAAGGGGTTTGAATATTGTTCAATTCCTGCATTGATAAGTCACCTTCCCGATCACGTATCATTCTCGTTAGCGCTTTGAATATATCATCATCGAGGAAGGGCTGTAGATACCCAAACATCATTTCATCATCAATCATAGCAGCGTCATGAACGACATTCTCCAAGTTTTTACGAAGTCCAGATCGTTTAAGATATAGTTTTACATACCAATGAAAGAATGGAATATAGCTTAAAAGCGAAATCGGCTTATTCATTCTTTTTAAGTAGCCGGAGCTGCAAAGTAAAATTCCCTTTTTAGCAAGGGATGGTTTTTTCTTCATTACGTTAAGAGCAATTTGTCCGCCCATTGAGTGTCCAGTTAAATAGATGTTTTGGATGTTTAGTCGATCAAGAAGATCAATTACTGTTTTTGCTAAATTATCGTAGGAATAGATAAATCTAGTTGATTTAGCACTGTTTCCAAATGGAGGGAGATCAATAGAAAGAACATTATAATCTTCTTTTAGTAAAGGTGTTAACCGCCTAAAACTAAAGGTGGAGGAAAGAAAACCATGCAGAAGAACGAAAGTTTCCGTTGATTCCGAATGGCGGTGGTATTCATAATAAATATCGACACCATTAATAGTATGCATTTTTCCGTAAGTTTGATTGGCCATCTAAATCACTCCAATGTATTCCTTAATTGTATTCTACCCGGTGATAAGAAAATAACACATGTATTTGTTGATGGAAGTATCCTACATGAATAGCTAGAAAGCAAAGTGATTATTAAAGGCCTTCCGAATGGTTTTTAAGGAAGGCTCTTTTCTCATAGATTGTTGTTTTTGTTTATAAATTCCGTCTGTTGATTTCCGCTATGGAGACTTGCTTTCCTTTCTTCCCGTAGGAGTCAAGTAACCTCCGCCCCAATCAACTCAGTTAGTTAAACTTAGTGTGTAGTTTAAAGGCAACAAACTCTACAAAAACAGCCTGAAGAAATTAGAAGCTACCCTTTTCTATCATTTGAAATAATGATAGCATTTAAGAATGAATTATCTGAATATAGTGACTCGCATTGCTATAGATAATAGGAATTTTTGTGAATTGCCTGTTTTTAAGCAGCTGAAATGGATGATAGGGGGAGTAATATGCAGCTCAGAGACATAGAACTGGAATTGTTGAAGATTTTACAAAAGGATGCTCGATTACCTGTGGGGAGTTTAAGTAGAATGCTTCAAGTAAGTTCAGATGAGATTGAGGAAATGCTTGAAAAACTAGAAAAGAAAAATATTCTTGTGCGGTATAGTTCTATCATTGATTGGTCGAAAGTGGACGGTCATGAAGGTGTTACCGCAATGATTGATGTGAAAGTGACACCTAAAAGGGGGGTTGGCTTTGACGAAGTAGCTCACCGTATTTATCGCTATAAAGAAGTCAAATCTGTTTACCTTATGTCGGGTGCTTATGATTTATCGGTCACAGTCGAAGGGAAGTCAATGAATGAAGTGGCGAGGTTTGTTTCAGAAAAGTTGTCAACATTGGATTCGGTTTTATCAACGACGACCCACTTTCAATTAAAAAAATATAAGCATGATGGTACAATTTTTGGCGATGATCAAGAGGATAGAAGGATTGTGGTTTCCCCATGAAGATGCAGAAAAATAGTTTTATATCTCGTTCTGTTCATAATTTAAAACCATCTGGAATTAGAAAGTTTTTTGATTTAGCGGCTAACATGGAAGGAGTTATTTCCCTAGGGGTAGGGGAACCAGATTTCGTTACTTCTTGGACTGTACGAGAAGCAGCAATTCTTTCTTTGGAACAAGGATATACATCGTATACGGCTAATGCAGGATTAATCGAGTTAAGAGAAAGTATTTCCTCTTATATGAGTAATCGTTATGATGTACAATACAATCCAAAAGAAGAAATTATTGTTACAGTCGGAGCAAGTCAAGCTCTGGATATCGCGTTACGAGCAATTGTCGACCCAGGAGATGAAGTGATTGTCGTAGAACCAAGTTTTGTTTCCTACGTTCCTCTTGTACAATTAGCTGGCGGTGTTGCGGTAACGGTAGAAACAAAGCCTGAAAACGGTTTTAAATTGTTACCAGAAGAGCTGGAAGCAGCCATTACTCCTAAGACTAAAGCAATTCTGCTTTGTTCTCCTAATAACCCAACTGGAACGGTTTTAGGAAAAGCTGACTTACAAGCTCTTGCAAAAGTAGTTCGTGAGCATGATTTAGTAGTGTTGTCAGATGAGATTTATTCGGAGCTTTCCTATGATGAGCAACATGTGTCCATTGCATCTCTTGAAGGAATGAAGGAGAGAACCATTGTAATCAACGGTTTTTCGAAAGGCTTCGCTATGACGGGATGGAGGCTCGGATTTTTATGTGCACCTGCAGACATTACAAATGCGATGTTGAAAATCCATCAATATACGATGATGTGTGCTTCGACACCTGCCCAATATGCAGCGTTAGAAGCATTGGAAAATGGCATGGACGATTTACAAGAAATGAAAAGAAGCTACCGTCATCGTCGTTACTATTTTGTTGATTCATTAAACGAAGCGGGGCTTGAGTGCAAAACACCAGGTGGAGCTTTTTATGCCTTCCCATCGATAAAAAGCACAGGATTAACTTCAGAAGAATTTGCAGAAAAACTATTATTAGAAGAAAAGGTGGCCGTTGTTCCTGGAAATGTTTTCGGAAAGGGAGGGGAAGGGCATATCCGTTGCTCTTATGCTTCTTCTATGGAACAGCTGCAAGAGGCAATCAAACGAATCAAAAGGTTTACACACAACAATTAAAGGTCCGTCCTTCATCACGTTAAATCGGTGAGGGACGGACCTTTAATAAAAGAAGGCAAAAAAATAGGACGATAAAAATCGTCCAAAAATGAAAACAAAAGGGGGAATACTTAGAAAGCTTAGTTATAGTATCGCCCCTTTTTAGCTTTTTATACATGAAAATATATATTTTATTTAAAGGTCCGTCCCAGACCACGTTAATACGTTAGCGTAGTGAGGGACGGACCTTTACTTATGAGATGAAGACGAGCAGTATTGCGATTGGCACTATAAATCTTAAAATAAAGATCCAGGTATTGAAAAGACCTACTGACATTGTTGAGCCGGATTGAATCTCGCTCCAAACATCTTGTTTTTTTAATCGGTAGGATACAAATAAACTGATTAAAAGTGCTCCGATCGGCATTCCAAAGTTACTTGTAATAAAATCTGCAAAATCAAAGATAGATTTATCTAGAATACGTATATGGTCTAATACACCGAACGAAAGGGCGCTAGGGATCCCAACGAGAAAGGCGAGCATACCTGCAAGCCATGAAAAGGAAAGCCGTTTTTGGGAATTGTTCTTAGCAAGAACGGCCACGCAAATTTCCAAAATGGAAAACGCAGAAGTCAGCGTTGCAAATAAAAGTAAGATTAAAAAAATGGAAAGAAAGAATCCTCCAAATGCCATTTCATTAAATACGGCAGGTAAAACGACAAATACAAGTCCTGGTCCGGCATCAGGTTGAAACCCAAGTGCAAAGACTGCTGGGAAAATAACCAGTCCAGCGAGTAGTGAAATAAAAATGTTTAAACCTGACACGCTTAATGCGGAATAAGGCATGCTATCTGTTTTTGACAAATAGGAGGCGTATGTAACCATAATAGAAATCCCGACACTCAAAGCGAAAAAGGCTTGTCCTAACGCTACAAGTGCTGTCTTACCATTTAAATAATCCCAGTCAGGCATTAGCAAAAAGCGAACGCCTTCCATCGCACCTTCCAACGATAAAGAGCGGATGACCAATACAATGAATATAATAAATAATGCAGGCATCATAAAACGACTTGCCCGTTCAATTCCTTTTTGAACTCCACCTTGTACAACCATTATTGTTAATACCATGAAGAGGAATTGAGCTCCAATTACCTCGAGGGGATTAGAGATAATGTCCTCAAATAAGGCACTGTAACCCGCCTGTGTTTTCCCTGTTAAAGCTCCAGTTAGGCTTCGAAATAAATAAGAAAGAATCCAGCCTCCTACAACACTATAAAAAGAAAGAATAATAAATGCTACTAGTGTTCCTAAGTAACCAATCCAATGCCAAGCTGATCGGGGAGCAAGTTTTTTATAACTCGTCACTGCATCCGCTTGACCTCTTCGTCCTATCACGAACTCCGCAAGTAGAATCGGAGCTCCAATCAGAATTGTAAACACTATAAAAAGAAAGAAGAACACTCCTCCTCCATTTGTTCCAGCCATATATGGGAACTTCCATATAGCGCCAATTCCGATAGCTGATCCAGCTGCTGCGAGGATAAAGCCAATCTTAGATGTCCATTGTTCCTTTTTTGCCATTCTTGAACTCCTTTCAACTGTATACCAAAACATTACCAAACATTCCCCCAACCTTATGCGTTAAAAAGCCGGAGAAGCAAAAGGGGATTGGAAAAATTCTGGTAATAGATGATTCAATTTTTTAAACGATTTTACAATGTTACTATGATTTCAACATAGTGTACAGGTGATTTTAAAATTTTCACCATATATTTAAAATTGGAATTTATTCACGGCCATGAAGCAATTAGAATAAAACCTTCGTTTCATAGATGAAAGTAGAACTAATCAATGAGAGACTAACTACAGAAATATGAAAAGTTCCAGTACCCTTAGCTTCTGGAACTAGACAAGGGGGACCGTCATGGAAGAATACCACTTAATAGATGAGGCAAAAAAGGGGGATTTAGGCGCATACAGAGATCTAATCGAGCAATACTCTCCAGTTGTTGAAAGGTTTGCGTACCAAATGGGAATCCCCATGCATGATATACAAGATATTTCTCAAGAAGTCTTTATAAGGGTATATCGATTTTTAAATCAATTTTCTCATGCGAAATTTACAACCTGGCTTTATAAAATTACTTTAAATGTTTCGAGAGATTTTGCACGTAAAGAAACAAAGCAAAAGAAAAAGATAGAAAAAATCCAAAAGGAACTTTATGAAAATTCTTCCCTTCCTCATGAAAAAATATTTAGAGAAGAGGAAGATAGGGTGCTTCATGAATGCATCCAAATGCTCGATGATAAATACCAACTGCCGATTATTCTTTTTTACTTTCATGATAAGAAGTATGAGGAAATAGCCGAAATTCTCTCTTTAAATCTATCTACTGTAAAAACTCGTTTACTAAGAGGCAAAGGTATATTAAAGAAAACATTAACAGAAGTGGAGAAAAAGGAGGGGGAATTAAATGGATGATAAAATGCTGGACAAAAGATTGGAACTTCTAAATAAAACATATAAAAAACTTCCAGAGCAAACCGATTCTTTCTCAATTATTCAAGCGATAAAAGAAGAGAATAACCCCAAGAAAAAGAAACGTCCTATTTTTCACTGGCCATATGTTGCAAGTTTTATTGGAGTGCTGTTAATCGCTTCTGTTTTAACCCTTCAGTTTACAATCGGTGGTGACAATCAATCAGGAGAAACGAAAGAAACGGAACAACAAAGCAGAGAACAAGCGTTATTTAATGGAATAAAGGAAGCGGAAAGTTTTTATGAGTTACGAACAACCCAAGCGGCAGGAAGGCTAGGGTTCACAGAAAAGACTTTTAATAAAACTGTGATGGCACAAGAGGCTAAAAGGGAATTAATTTATATAAAAAGTTTACCTAAACGTGACGGATCACTTGAAAAAAGGTTAGAAATATTAACAAATGCAAAGGACAGATTGGCTGAATCACTCCGAACTCCAGATATGATGATGCTTAACTTTGAAAAAAATATGAAGGAGGAAGAGGTAAGCATATGGACTGAAACATTTGTTGAAAAACAGAGAAGTATCTTGCCGTTAGCTGAAGAAGAATTACTTAAGTATAAAGGTCAATGGGAAAAGCATGTGAAGGATGGGAAATTAAATATTTATGAGTTCGGTTCTGGGGATGAAGTTTATTCTCGGGAAATGCGGAGACTTGTTGAAGGTTTAACTTCGAACGCAATTAGATTAAGTTATAGTGAAAAGGAAGATAAAATCATTACTTCTTTTGATTTTGAGTTTTTTCATATGATGATAGAAGGTAAGTTACCAGAAGAATATAGCCTGTTTATAAATGCTAAACTCTCACCAGTCATTCATGCTGGAGAAATAGCCACTTCATGGAAAGATGCGGCTAGAAGGTTAATGGAATATGACACAATGCTACAAACATTCAAGGATTCCTCAAAATTCCGTAGCGAAGTGAAAATAGAATATGACCGGTTATATCAATTTTTTGTTATCGGAACTGTAAGTCAATCGATTTTTGATGAATCCAAGATTTTAAAAAACGATGTAAAAGAAGCTTACGAGTATTTAATTACTACGTATCCTGAGTTTGAAACAACAAAATCAATTAAAGAAGTGTACGCAGAACTGAATGCTAATAATTTTCAAAAGCCTCCAAGATGGATACAACCGACACCAGTAGTTTTGCAGAATGAATGGAAAGAGAAGCTTAGTCAAGCCGACTAAATAGTAAGATAGTGTCTGGAAAGTTTATACATGCCAATCTAATAACGTTTTAATACTTTTGCTCAGGGGAAACATACTAGTATATAGAATAGCATTAAATTTACCAAAAACTGCATAAAAATAGGGGAAGATGAGATTTAAGGTTAAATTCTTTTTTGAAAAAATGCATGTTTTAAGGTATAATATTTAATTGCGTGAAAAAGAGAAAAAATATATATACTAGGAGTTGTTTCCATGACTACAAAATACGAAACAGGAAGCGTTGTTACAGGTAAAGTAACAGGCATTCAACCATACGGAGCATTCGTTGCACTTGATGAAGAAACACAAGGATTAGTTCATATCTCTGAAATTACACACGGATTTGTGAAAGATGTTAGTGAACATCTTTCTGTTGGTGATGAAGTACAAGTAAAAGTATTATCTGTTGATGAAAATGCAGGTAAAATTAGCCTTTCTATTCGTGCTACACAAGAAGCACCAGCACGTGAAGAAAAGCCAGCTGCTGCTAAAAAACCTCGTCGTCAAGGCAGTGTGAAGCCTGCGGCAGAAGAGACTCCTTCTGGTTTCAATACATTAAAAGATAAATTAGAAGAGTGGATCCAACAGTCTGAACGTGAAGATTTAATCAAGAAATAATAGTACTAAAAAGAGTTGAGTGGGAATTCCTACTCAACTCTTTTTTTTCAGTACTAGCAGCTAATTACTAGAACCTTTCGATTTTATGAAGGAAATTGTGATTACACGTATAAAATAAAAACTCACCGATAAATTTGTCAACTCGCCCTAATTAATTAAACACCCCGATTTTTATTAAAATTTATTCCGTTCAATTCCATACTTCCGAATCCGGTATTGCAAATTTTGTCTACTCATACTGAGTGCTTTTGCGGTTTTCGTTATATTAAAATCATGATGTCTTAGTGCTTTTTGAATATAGTAAGTTTCTGCTTCTTCCATAAATATTTCTAGCGGTTTAATATCAGCCCCACCTTGGAATAAGAAATCTGTACCTTCCCGGTCAGAGTCCGTTCCCTGTGTATCTCCTCCATCACTCTTTTGACGGAATTGAATTGGAAGGTGATTGAAATCAATTAGCTCTTCAAACTCCATAAGATTAAAGGAAGCTTCTAATACATGTTCGAGCTCCCGTACATTTCCTGGCCAATCGTAGTTATCAAACATTTCTTTTACCTCTGATGTTATACCTTTAATATTCATAGCAAAAAGATGATTGAATTGATCAATAAAAAAGCGGGTCAATTCTTCAATATCCTGTTTTCTTTCGCGCAAAGGGGGGAGAAAAATAGAGACAACACTCAGACGATAGTATAAATCTTTACGAAGACGTCCATTTGCAATAGCATCAATTGGATCTTCATTTATGGTTGCTATGATGCGGACACCGCTATCTTTGTCAGTGGTATTACTGCTTTTTTGGACTGATTGTTCCTGAAGAACTTGCAAAAGCTTTGCTTGAAGAGACATATTCAACGAACTTATTTCATCTAATAACAATGTGCCTCCTTCTGCTTGGTCAAAAAGACTAGGGTGTTCTACTGATTCTGTAAAAGTACTCTTTTTTGTTCCAAACAACATACTCTCGATTAGCTCATCAGGTAGTGCTGCGCAATTTTGAGAAATAAAAGGTTGGGAAGAACGGCTACTACCATTATGAATGCTTTGTGCAAATAACTCTTTTCCCGTGCCTATCTCACCACTAATTAACACGGGTGAGACTGTTCTAGTTGCCCTTTTCGCAGTTTCGACAGCTTCCATCAGTAAAGAATTACTCCCAAGAATGCTGTCGAATGTATAAAGGTTATTATTCCGTTTATGTAAATTATCACGAATTACTTTTTCTAACTTTGTAATGTCTTTCGCTATTTCTATTGCTCCAAGAAGTTGGTCTCCATGAAAGATTGGAAATGTATTGTTTAGTGTCGTAATTTCATTGCCTCTGTTATTAAAGTAAGTCTGTTTTACATTTAGTGTTGGCACTTTCGTTTTTATCACTTGAAGAAGCGTACTATCTTCTTCTGTATTAAATTGAAAAACATCAAGTAAATTTTTATCTAAGACATCATCAATTTCCATGTTTTCAATTTCCATCATTTTTTGATTGTAAATAATTGTTTTTCCTTGTGAATCAATAACGTGAATACCAGAATCTAAGTGTTCAGCGACTTTCTCGAACATAAATAAACGTTTTTCAGAATCTATCATATAACTCTCTCCTTATGAAAATAAAAAATTTTAAAAAAACTCTTGAAAAACGCAATCATCTTTTGCATTATTATAAGTGTAAGGGTTTTCTAAATGCAAATATTTTTTGCATTTCACTGTTAACCAGCCTCAACGTTTTGAGGATCCATAAAAATCTTTGTTTAAAGGGGGAAATGCCCGATGATTCCTTACAAACACGAACCATTTACAGATTTTTCGAAGGAAGAAAACCAGAAAGCATTCAAAGAAGGGTTAAAAGTAGTAGAAAGCTATTTAGGTCAAGATTATCCGTTAGTGATTGGCGGAGAACGTGTGACAACAGAAGAAAAAATAGTTTCTGTTAACCCATCAAAAAAGGAAGAGATTGTTGGACGTGTGTCTAAAGCAAATAAAGAGTTGGCTGAGAAAGCGATGAATGAAGCGTACGAAACATTTAATACGTGGAGAAAAGTAAAGCCGGAAACACGTGCAGACATCTTGTTCCGAGCTGCAGCGATTGTTCGCCGCCGCAAGTTTGAATTCTCTGCATTGCTGACGAAAGAAGCTGGTAAGCCTTGGAAAGAAGCCGATGCTGATACAGCAGAAGCAATTGATTTTATGGAATATTACGGGCGTCAAATGCTTCGAATTAAAGAAGGTTTCCCTGTAGAAAGCCGCCCAGGTGAATACAATCAATTTAACTATATTCCACTTGGTGTAGGTGTGGTTATTTCCCCTTGGAACTTTGCATTTGCAATTATGGCTGGTACAGCTGTTGCAGCAATCGTATCTGGAAACACAGTTTTATTAAAGCCTGCATCAACAACAGCTGTTGTTGCCGCTAAGTTTATTGAGGTGTTAGAAGAAGCTGGACTTCCAAAAGGCGTTATCAATTATGTACCGGGTAGCGGTGCAGAAGTTGGTGATTACTTAGTAGACCACCCAAAAACACGTTTTATTTCCTTCACAGGTTCACGTGATGTTGGTGTACGCATTTACGAACGTGCTGCGAAAGTAAACCCAGGTCAAAAGTGGCTTAAACGTGTTATAGCTGAAATGGGAGGTAAAGACACAATTGTAGTAGACAATGAGGGAGATCTTGAGTTGGCTGCGCAATCAATCGTAACCTCTGCTTTTGGTTTCTCTGGTCAAAAATGTTCTGCTTGCTCACGGGCTATTATCGTTGAAGATGTTTATGATCAAGTATTGGAGCGTGCAGTAGAGTTAACGAAAGAACTAACTGTTGGAGATCCAACTGACTATAACAATTATATGGGACCAGTCAATGACCAAGGTGCTTTTGATAAAATTATGAGTTATGTTGAAATTGGTCAAAAAGAAGGAAAATTAATGGCTGGTGGTGAAGGAGACGATTCCAAAGGCTACTTTATCCAACCGACAATCTTTGCTGATGTAGACCCTGAGGCTCGTTTAATGAAAGAAGAAATCTTTGGGCCAGTGGTCGCTTTTGCAAAAGCAAAAGATTTCAATCATGCCTTGGAAATTGCTAATAATACGGACTATGGTTTAACAGGTGCGGTTATTACAAACAATCGTTCTAAAATCGAGCAAGCTCGCGAGGATTTCCACGTAGGTAATCTCTACTTTAATCGTGGTTGTACAGGAGCAATTGTTGGATATCAGCCGTTTGGTGGGTTCAACATGTCAGGTACAGACTCTAAAGCAGGTGGACCAGATTATTTATTGCTTCATATGCAAGCAAAAACAACATCTGAAATGCTTTAATATACGAACAAGAGAGAGGAGCCTTTGGATATCAAGGGCTCCATCTGTCTTTTTACTTAGGCTTTTTTCGTAAAGGTTGTTGCTTTTTAACGGAAATCAATGGGCTGAATGTATAAGTAAAAACAACAATCTATGAGAAAAGAGCGTTTACTTAACAAATGGTGGGAGGAAATGTTTCATGGTTGTAAGTACGGACTCTATTATTGAACAAACAGAAAAATTTGGTGCAAAAAACTATCATCCACTTCCAATTGTCATTGCTGAAGCAGAGGGAGTTTGGGTAAAAGATCCAGAAGGAAATCGCTATATGGATATGCTTAGTGCATATTCCGCGGTGAATCAAGGGCACCGGCACCCTAAAGTTATTGAAGCACTAAAAAAGCAAGCGGATCGTGTAACACTGACTTCTCGCGCCTTTCATAATGATCAGCTAGCTCCTTGGTATGAGAAAGTTTGTAAGCTTACGAATAAGGAAATGGCTCTTCCAATGAACACAGGTGCAGAGGCAGTAGAAACTGCCATTAAAACGGCACGTCGCTGGGCTTATGATGTAAAAGGGGTAGAAGATAATAAAGCAGAAATCATCGCTTGCTATGGTAATTTTCATGGCAGAACAATGACTGCTGTATCTCTTTCTTCAGAGGAAGAATACAAAAGAGGATTCGGTCCAATGCTGCCTGGCATTAAACTGATTCCATATGGTGATTTAGATGCATTAAAAGAGGCTATTACGCCAAATACTGCTGCATTCTTAATTGAGCCAATTCAAGGAGAAGCAGGGATTGTTATTCCACCAGAAGGTTTCTTAAAAGCAGCTCATGCGCTTTGTAAAGAAAACAATGTTTTATTTGTAGCCGATGAGATCCAAGCTGGTCTAGCTCGTTCAGGAAAAATGTTTGCGTGTGAATGGGAAGATGTAGACCCTGATATGTACATTTTAGGGAAAGCGCTTGGTGGGGGTGTCTTTCCAATTTCTTGTGTAGTTGCTAGCAGTGAAGTACTTGGAGTTTTCAATCCGGGTTCACATGGTTCAACTTTTGGAGGAAATCCAATGGCGTGTGCTGTATCCGTTGCTTCCTTGGATGTTTTAATCGATGAAAAACTTGCAGAGCGTTCATTGGAATTGGGGAACTATTTTATGAGTAAATTAAAAGAGATTAATAATCCAGTGATAAAAGAAGTCCGAGGAAGAGGACTTTTCATTGGAGTAGAACTGCATGAAGATGCACGTAAATACTGTGAACAGCTAAAAGAAGAAGGACTACTTTGTAAGGAAACACATGAAACAGTTATTCGCTTTGCACCGCCGCTTGTCATTTCAAAAGAAGATCTTGATTGGGCTATTGAAAAAATAAATAAAGTTTTATCTAAATAGTCAGAAGAACAATGGTTTAGCAAACAGTTGTGTGTTACAATAACATCGTTTAAGATTACACAATAAAGAGGCGAATTGTAAAAATGGGAGAAAACCTTAATCTTTTTACTTCTACACAATATGTCATCAATGATGCATTATCAAAGCTTGGTTACACAGAAGAAATGTTTGAACTTTTAAAAGAACCAGTTAGAATGCTAACAGTACGTATACCTGTCAGAATGGATGATGGCAGTATAAAAGTATTCACAGGGTACCGTGCACAGCATAATGATGCAGTTGGACCTACGAAAGGTGGAGTACGTTTTCATCCAGAAGTAGATGAAGAAGAAGTAAAAGCACTTTCAATGTGGATGAGCTTAAAATGTGGAATTGTTGACCTTCCATATGGTGGAGGTAAAGGGGGCATCATTTGTGATCCTCGTACAATGTCTTTTGCTGAGCTTGAAAAGTTAAGTAGAGGCTATGTTCGAGCTATAAGCCAGATTGTAGGACCGACAAAGGATATTCCAGCACCTGATGTTTATACAAACTCACAGATTATGGCTTGGATGATGGATGAATACAGCCGTCTTCGTGAAAATGATTCTCCTGGATTCATTACAGGGAAACCAATTGTTTTAGGAGGATCTCAAGGGCGGGAAAAGGCTACTGCTCAAGGGGTAACTATCTGTATAAACGAGGCAGCCAAAAAACGTGGTATTAATATTGAAGGAGCACGTGTCGTCATTCAAGGGTTTGGTAATGCTGGAAGCTTCTTAGCGAAGTTTATGCATGATGCGGGTGCGAAAGTTGTTGCAATTTCTGACGCACATGGTGCACTACATGATCCAAATGGTTTAGATATTGACTATCTTTTAGATCGTCGTGATAGTTTTGGAACTGTGACAACATTGTTTGAAAATACACTTTCCAATGAAGAATTGCTTGAACTTGACTGCGACATTCTTGTTCCGGCAGCTGTTGCGAACCAAATTACTGCGGAAAACGCCAATAGCATTAAAGCGAGTATTGTTGTGGAAGCAGCGAATGGCCCAACAACATTAGAAGCAACAAAAATTCTTTCAGATAGAGGAATTCTTTTAGTTCCAGATGTACTTGCTAGTGCTGGTGGCGTAACAGTATCCTATTTCGAATGGGTTCAAAATAATCAAGGGTATTATTGGACAGAAGAAGAGGTTAATGAAAAACTGCATACTAAATTAGTGAATGCGTTTAATAATGTATATGAAACATCCGAAAGTCGACGAGTTAATATGAGACTCGCTGCTTATATGGTCGGTGCTCGTAAAATGGCAGAAGCATCTAGATTTAGAGGATGGGTGTAATTATAAGTTGATTAATCTTTCTCATAGGCTATTTTCGTAAAGAATGTTGCTTTTTAACGGAAATCAATGGACAAAATTCATAAGTGAAAAAACAATCTGTGAGAAAAGAGTCTTCTTGTAAGAAGTAAAGCAGCTGGTTTCGGACTAGCTGCTTTACTTTGTTTTATCGATATGTACCTTGTATTAAGGGGACTTTTCGGGATTACATAGGTTTAAAGGATAAAAAATAAGGCTGTTTTCTAAAAGAGTGTTGCTTTTAACAACATGGGAAACGCAGAGTGGATTGGAGCGGAAGGTACTTGACTCCTGTGGGATATAGAGGAAAAGTCGAGACCCCGCAGAACGTCGAGGAGGTTCGACTTCCTCCCCGCGGAGTCTAGTGCCTGCAGCGGAAAGGAACGGTCCATTGTTTACTCCCGAAAACAACAAACCTTACGAAAATAGCCAAAAATAAAAACAACCAATAGGGGCTAACATTGCCCCTATTGGTTGTTTTTTTACCGGGATGGTTGAGATTCTGGTTCTCTTTCCACTTCTCTCGATGGCTTAAATAATAATCCAAGATTGAGAAGTCCTGCAATTCCTACTAATCCATAGATGATTCGTGACAAGGCGGATTCCTGTCCTCCGAATATAGCTGCTACAAGGTCAAATTGAAAAAAACCAATAAGCCCCCAGTTAATTGCTCCGATAATTGTAAGAAGCAGTGCAATACGTTGAATACCACTCATGTTGTTTTCCTCCTAGATGTCTAATTAATTAAAATAGAGCCTATTTTAATTATTCACCTTTTTTAGGAATAATATTCTCGTGCAAGTTCTTTGCAATTGGGGAAAGATATAGTTGATAATGGAAATGAAGAGCAAGGTGAAGCAGATGAGTGAAATTTAATCTGTTTAATGTTGCTATTTTAAAGGGAGGAATTTTATATGAACGAATTTGTTTTTTATAATCCGACTAAATTAATTTTTGGTAAAGATCAGGTAGAGATGTTAACAAAACTTGTTCCTCAATATGGAAAAAAGGTTTTATTGGTTTACGGTGGAGGCAGCATTAAGCGTAACGGCTTATACGATAAAGTTACTTCAAAGTTAAAAGAAGTAGGTGCTGAAGTATCAGAGTTATCAGGGGTTGAGCCAAATCCAAGAATCTCAACAGTAAGGAAAGGTGTCGACATCTGTAAAGAAAATGGCATTGACTTTATTTTAGCTGTTGGTGGAGGAAGCGTAATTGATTGTACGAAGGCTATTGCTGCAGGAGCAAAATATGATGGCGATGCTTGGGATCTTGTCATTAAGAAAGCGTCAGCCGAAGAAGCATTACCATTTGGAACAGTACTAACAATAGCAGCGACAGGTTCTGAAATGAATGCCGGTTCCGTTATTACGAACTGGGAAACAAATGAAAAATACGGTTGGGGTAGTCCAGTCACATTCCCTCAATTTTCTATTCTTGATCCACAAAACACGTTCACGTTACCGAAAAATCAAACGATTTACGGTATGGTAGATATGATGTCACATGTGTTTGAGCAATATTTTAATAATGCTGAGAACACGCCTCTACAAGATCGTCTATGTGAATCTACATTAATAACAGTAATGGAAACTGCTCCAAAATTGTTAGACGATTTAGAGAATTATGAGCTTCGTGAAACGATTTTATATTCAGGGACAATTGCACTAAACGGAATGCTCCAAATGGGGTATCGAGGCGATTGGGCCACACATAATATTGAACATGCTGTGTCTGCTGTATATGATATACCGCATGCAGGTGGACTTGCAATTCTCTTCCCAAATTGGATGAAGCATAATTTGAAAGTTAACCCATCTCGATTTGCACAGCTCGCTGTAAGAGTGTTCGGTGTAGATGCAGCTGGAAAATCGGATGAAGAAATTGGCCTTGAAGGAATTGAAAAGCTACGTGAATTCTGGAAAGGACTCGGTGCTCCTTCCCGTTTGGCAGATTACGATATTGATGATAGCCAATTGGAAGTTATTGCAGATAAAGCAATGGTAAATGGAGAATTTGGTAACTTTACAAAACTAAATAGAGAAGATGTACTATCTATTTTGCAAGAATCCTTATAAAAAGCTGAGGAGGGAGCTTTCATTCGTGGAGGCTCCTTTTTAGTTCTATGTTTTGCTCCAGGGAAAGCGTCAGGTTAAAATTCAATTTATGATTACACATTTTCAAAGGAAATCTTGCTAATAAAATAAAATGATGAAAAAAGTTCATATTGGACACGCTTACAAATAGAAAGCTTTCTTGATTATCGTGACGGCTTTCGATAAAGTGAAAAGGTAAAATAATTTTAGATAAAAACGGAGGATGGTTATGACACACGTTCGTTTTGATTATTCCAAAGCATTATCATTTTTTGGAGAACATGAACTTACATATTTAAGTGATGCAGTAAAAGTTGCTCATCACTCGTTACATGAGCAAACAGGTGCAGGAAATGATTATTTAGGCTGGATAGATTTGCCTGTTAATTATGATAAAGAAGAGTTTTCTCGCATCCAAAAATCATCTGAAAAAATTAAAAATGATTCAGATGTCCTTTTAGTAATTGGAATTGGCGGTTCTTATTTAGGGGCTCGTGCAGCAATTGAAATGCTAAATCATAGTTTCTACAATGCTCTTCCGAAAGAAAAGCGTCAAACACCGCAAGTACTTTTCCTTGGAAACAATATTAGCTCTACGTACATGACGGATTTAATGGACTTATTAGACGGAAAGGATTTCTCTATTAACGTCATTTCTAAGTCTGGTACAACAACAGAGCCAGCAATTGCTTTCCGTATTTTCCGCAAGCTTCTTGAGGAAAAATACGGAGTAGAAGAGGCTCGTAAACGTATTTATGCAACAACAGACAAAGCAAAAGGTGCTCTAAAAACATTAGCAACGGATGAAGGTTTTGAAACTTTTGTTGTACCTGATGATGTTGGTGGGCGTTATTCTGTGCTTACAGCAGTAGGGTTACTTCCAATCGCTGTAAGTGGTGTTGATATTGAAGCAATGATGAAAGGTGCTCGTGATGCACGTGAGGCATTCAGTAAATCAGAATTAGAAGAAAACCCTGCTTACCAATATGCAGCGGTACGAAATGTTTTATACAATAAGGGTAAAACAATTGAAATGCTTATAAATTATGAGCCAGGTTTACAATACTTTTCTGAATGGTGGAAACAATTATTTGGGGAAAGCGAAGGGAAAGATCAAAAAGGAATATTCCCATCGTCTGCGAACTTTTCAACTGACCTTCATTCATTAGGACAATATGTACAAGAGGGACGTCGTGATTTATTTGAAACGGTTATTAAGGTAGCGAAACCTCGTCATGAACTTACAATTGAGGAAGCGGATAGTGACCTTGACGGCTTAAATTATTTAGCAGGACAAACAGTTGACTTTGTTAATAATAAAGCGTTCGAGGGGACACTACTTGCACATACAGACGGTGATGTTCCAAACTTAATTGTAGAAATTCCTGAGATGGATGCTTATACATTTGGCTACTTAGTGTATTTCTTTGAGAAAGCTTGTGCAATTAGCGGTTACTTACTTGGAGTCAATCCTTTTGACCAACCTGGTGTGGAAGCATATAAAGTGAACATGTTTGCACTTTTAGGCAAACCAGGATTTGAAGAGAAAAAGGCTGAGCTTGAAAAACGTCTAGAAAAATAAAATATTTGCGAAAGAGTGCGTTTCTGAAGGTGAGACTTTAGAAATGCACTCTTTTTTCATTACCCTTGGAGTAAAAGTGCCAAATCCTAAATTTAGTTCCCTAACTGCAGTGAAAGGAAAATGAAAGTATCAATTATTTTTCATGATTCTAACATGTTTGGAGAAGCTATAAACATAGTGAGTGTAAATAATAAGTTGTATTAAGGGGGTAAAAAATGTGAAGGAATTATCTTCTAAGCTCGAAGGACAGCATTACAAACTTTATAAATTGGAACAGGTTCTCAAGCCATTAGGATATAGTATCGGTGGTAACTGGGATTATGACCATGGCTATTTTGATTATAAAATAGATGATTCGGTAGGCTATCAATTTTTACGAGTACCTTTTATTGCTGTGGATGGTCAATTAGATTCAAGGGGAACAACAGTGGAATTCGGTAAACCGTTTCTTCTGTCCCATAAATACCAGCGAGGGTTGGATGACCATGCATCGGCAGGAGATATATCTGGAGTCGTTAATCAATTTTCTGAGCCGGTTGATGCTGATGCCAGCTTTCCTGAGGAGTACATTACAACTGGAAAAGAACTTGTGAAGGAATTAGAAGATGTATTGCTACCTAGGTAGAAATTACTAACAACTCATCTTCTAATTCAACTTTTACATGAAGGGGAGGGTTCACATCTGTGTTTTCTCCTCTTTTAATGCCGAGTAATAAGATATTGTTTTTTAGTAGCAATATACTAACGTCTTCAAAACTAAGATTCACCCATTCAGTTGATACAGGCAGTAGGCGGAGATTATTCCCCTTTAGGTTATTTAATAATTTAAGTATTGCCTTTGACATTCCTTGAGAAACAATACTATTCATCATGACATAACTTGTTTGTTTATTTGTTTGGATTATTTCATCCGCACCAGCCCGCTCTGCGTTCGCAATTTGCTCATCAGTTAATATTTCAACAACGGTATAGAGAGTTGGCATATTTCCTTTTATCGCTAGCAATGTAAGGACAGAACTCATGTCAGCAGTTGTTTCATCTTTATTCTGATCAGCGGTAATGATAACTTTGGAAGCCCCGGATAAATTGGCTTTTCTTAATACATCATCTTTAAAAGGTGTACCTTTAACAAAGTGGACATGGTAATCTTTATATGGATTTTCTTTTAATGATTCATCAATTAAAATAATAGTGCACTGTTGTTGAAATGACATTAATTGACTGATGACTTCTCTAGAACGTTCATTCCATCCGATAATAATGATGTGTCCTTTCCCGCTATAGGTGGCTTTACCTTCTAAATAGGCACTTTGTGTTTTAACTGCATCTTTTGCAAGTGTAATGAAATAGGTTGAAATGAATCCTACTCCTACGAATATAAGCGCTATCGCCATGATTCTTCCTCCCAATGAAGTTGGAGAAAAGTCACCATAGCCGACTGTGGATGTTGTAATGATTGCCCACCAAATTCCATCAAATAAAGTGGGGAATGTTTTTGGTTCTACAAACGTAATAAAAATTCCAAATAGAAGGTTGACTGACAAAGCAATCAATAAAATTCTCAATAATAACGGCCAGCGTAAAAACTGCTGAAACAAATGCTGAACCATACCACCAGCTCCTTTTGTATCTGCACTGACCATTATTTCCTAATATTCATTATCTCATAACTATTTATCCCATTCTTCTCTTAACAAGCTATACATATGTGCATCGTATACATTATCTTCTTGGGTAATATATTTTCTTAGTAAGCCTTCTTGCTTAAAACCTAGCTTCTCCACAACTTTGGCCGAAGCAGCATTATGCTGAACTATTACAGCTCCTATTCGAGTCATATCCCTCTCTTTAAATAAGTAAGAAATAAGAGGAACTAATGCTTCGGTCATTATTCCTTTTCCCCAATAAGTAGGCGAAAGATCGTATCCGATTTCACAACGGTGATGCCCTTTACTTATATTATGAAATCCACAAGTACCAATAATTTCATCTTGTTCCTTGTTCACAATAGCCCAACGCATTGGTCCACCGTTTTTTAAGCCATTACTAAAGCTTTCAATAAGTTTATTAGCTTCTTTTTTAGAGTTAAGAGGTGACATTCCGAAGTATTGAAGAACCCTAGAATTTGATAGATTGGAGAATAAGAAATTTGTATCAGCTTCTACGATTTCCCTTAATGTTAATCGTTCAGTTTTAAATTCAGGATAAGCTTTCATACCTACTCCCCCTTTTGGTATAACAGGTATTATAACATTTTATTTGAATTAGTTTTAAGAAAATTCACTAAGTTAAAATAGAAATAGGCTAACCCAGGAGTAGAGTAAAGATAACTTTGGGTCAGCCTCAGTGATTATTAGTAGTAATTGAGGAGCTATTCTTTCTGATCATTTAGTAAATTTACAGCTTCTAAAAAAGCTGCACGATATTGTTGTTGTTCTTCCATCGCTTGTTGTAAAACGGTAAGAAGGGATTTGTTAAGATAAAAAGACCCCTCATCCCCTTCTCTTTCTAGTGTGTTAAGAAGAAACGTGTAGACGAGCATTAATGACGAATAATTATCTACATAAGTCAGACTGATAGCCCGGCCGCCTTTTCCTCCATTAGCATGAACGTTATTAGAAGGATTCGGCAAATCTAACTTTGATAATTCTGCAATAATTTCTCCTGTTGAACCTTTCTCCATGATCTTGTCGATCTTTGCTGCAAGTTCGTCTTGGTTTTTCATGTGTTCCACTCCTTTTTCTAAATGCAAAATAATCGGTTAAGCAAAGTATGCTGTAAAACGTTCTATTTTCTAATGAGTAGTAGTGAACGGATTAATATCCAGTGAAATTAGTAGCGATAATATCAGAATCCTTAGCCGTAACAACTAATGTGTTGTAGTAATTAAAAAGATTGATTAAACTAAAGGCAATAGCATTCCCGCTAAGAATTTCTTCTGCACTTGCAAACTGACTTCCAACAGCAGTTACCCCGATTTGTGTTGGAGACAGGTCAGTAGCATCGTTACCGTTAGAAAGAAACGGGTTAAGTTGATTACTTGTATTCATACTTCCATCCCCCTAATATTTACTTATAGTGTATGTGGACAAAGAGTGTAAGAGACGGCGATTGACGGAGGACAAACGTTTATTTTTATTAGAAGAGGTCCGTTTCTTCTAAATTCACAGATAAAAAAGAAGAGCCCGTCCAATTAGATGATGGGACCATCTTATTGAACAGGCCTTTTAATTGTTAGCCAGCGTCTACTGCGTTTTTGTCTTTCACAGCATTCTTTGCATTGTTCTCTGTGTTTTCAACAGAAACATCCAGCTTATTATTAATATTTAAGATAGTGAGTAAGCTGGCTGCTATAGCGTTATTACTGAGAATATTGACTGGAATAGCATTTTGTACCCCTACAAGCGTAACATTTACTTGATCATCTACTTCTGCATTTCCATTATTTCCAGTGCTAGGAGTCTTTGGGCCACAATAGTTGAAATCTTCTAAACACATATTCTTTCACCTCCAAGCTTTGTTACTATATTGTATGACTAAGAGATAGTTTTGGTTAAACTTATATAATAGGTAAATAGTTTATTTTGTAATTATTCTTCCTCTCTTAGGACAGTATTTTTTAGCGTAGAGAGGTTGAGTTCTGCGATAGTTTCCCCATTCAATTTCAATTTAAAATCCGCACCTTCCTGGGAAGCGTCCCATCCTCTAATCAAATGTCCCCATTTATCAAACTGAAGCTTTGAAAGGACGGAACCAAGGTTTTCTGAATCTGAAAGGGAGGAATTGACTTTTAAATCTTTTAGTTTTGGTAAGAGTGAACCTAGACTTAAAGTTGGAATGCTTGATTTTAAAGATTCGAGAGCTTCGTCTCTTAACGATTTTTGCACATCTTTATTGAGGTCTGTTAACACATCTTTCACACTCGTTTGGAGTTTATTTATTAGCGAATCTAATTCCTCCGAGCTAGGAATCAAATTGTCCTCGTTTTGAGTAGTTGCCTCCTTATCCATGCTCTTCACCACCTTTCTTCACTGTTATACTATATGACATGTATAGTAAGTCTGTTTCCACGAATGGACTAGTCCAATAGTTTATTTTTGAAAGAATAGGCAATTAATAGGAGTGTTTCGACCAGAAATAAAAGAAGAATGGGGATAGAAGTGGAGTATGAATAATCTGAAAATTCTTGTTGACATATTTTTTATTTTGTCATAGAATATTTCTTGTTAGCGTACGGGGCATTAGCTCAGTTGGGAGAGCGTTTGGCTGGCAGCCAAAAGGTCAGCGGTTCGAGACCGCTATGCTCCATTAATCAAATTTTGCACAAATAAGACCATCATTTAGAATAAATGATGGTCTTATTTGTATTAATAGAAACGAATTAAATCAATCCCATACATAACGTGGAATTTAGGAGAGCAAGATATACTACCCTTGTTTTTTTTCAATTATGTTGAAGATTTCTTCTGATTCAAACAGTTCAATTACTTTAAAGAGCCATTGAAAATAGTTTATGGCATATGTCACCTTTTCAATGTCTTCTTTAATTTGTTCTGCAAATTCTTCATTCGTTTCTTCTGCTAATAAACTTTCCAATTCATTAAGGGACTTTCTCAAGGCCTCCATATTCAACTGCGACCCTTTTCTCCATTGAATGGAAAACAGATCAATAAAATTTTGATACCAGTCTGCTTTTATTTGATAGAGATCTTTACGTTCTCCTTTTTTCCAAACCTTTTCGACCATATTTAAGTTAATTAAAGTTCGAACCCCAGTAGACATACTTGTTTTACTCATTCCAAGTTCTTCTTTTAAAGCATCTAATGTCATCGGTTTGTTGTGAAAATAAAGTGTTCCGTATATTCGACCAATAGAGGGGGTTACACCGTATAGATGCATATTTTTCGTAACGGATTTAATTACACGTTCCCTCGCTTGTGCTGCTAGTTCTTCCTTATTCATATGTCACCTTCCAAATAAATTAAGACTCTCCTCCATTTTCGAGTCTAGTACTTGTTGACTTACATTTTATAGTTTGAAAAGAACATTGTAAAGATGATAGATGAAAGCATTTGGGAGTATTATCTATCAATTATAAGAATGAGTGAGTAAACTTCGTACAGTTTTTACTGCACAAACTTTTTTTGGAGAATATAGCTACTCACTGTATTTGTTGTAGGTTCTTATTAACTTTATACTTAAATAGATTTGTGGTGCTAATTTACTATATTTATCTCGCATTAACGGGCGGTAATCCCCACTGATTGAAGTTTCACTTTATATAGAAATGTTCCTTTACAAATGAATAGAGGTGAAGAGATGGAACAAGCAAAAATTCAAGTACATAATGTCACGAAAGTTTTTGGGAAATCCCCGAACCAAGGGATTGGACTACTCAATGAGGGGAAGACAAAGAAACAAATATTAGAAGAAACTGGAATGACGGTTGGGGTTAATAAGGCGAATTTTGAAGTAAATTCTGGAGAAATTTTCGTAATTATGGGGCTTTCAGGAAGTGGGAAATCTACCCTAGTACGAATGTTAAACAGATTAATCGATCCAACAGATGGTCAGGTCTTAATTGATGGCCAAGACATTGTAAAGCTGAAGCCAAATCAACTTAGAGACGTAAGGCGAACAAAAATGAGTATGGTATTTCAGCGTTTTGCCTTATTTCCACATCGAACCGTATTAAGTAATACAGAATACGGATTGGAAGTTCAGGGGTTTGATAAACAGGAGCAAAAGGAAAAAGCATTAGAGTCTTTAAAACTTGTTGGTCTAGCAGGCTATGAAAATAGTTACCCAGACGAACTTAGTGGAGGAATGCAGCAGCGTGTCGGATTAGCGCGTGCGCTTGCCAATGATCCTGATGTTCTATTAATGGATGAAGCCTTCAGTGCACTAGATCCATTAATTCGGAAAGACATGCAAAATGAATTATTAGAGCTACAAGAAACAATGGAAAAGACTATTATCTTTATTACGCATGATCTTGATGAGGCCTTACGCATCGGTGATAGAATTGCATTAATGAAGGATGGAAGTATCGTTCAGGTTGGGACGCCAGAAGAAATCTTGATGAATCCGGCGAATGACTATGTCGAGCGCTTCGTTGAAGACGTTGACCTGTCAAAAGTACTGACAGCTTCCCATGTGATGAAACGACCGGAAACAGTGCGGAGTGATCGTGGTCCACGAGTCGCGTTACAGATAATGAAAGAACAAGGAATTTCCAGTGTTTATATTGTTGATAAAAAACAAAAGTTACTGGGTGCTGTAACAGCGCAAGACGCATCTGTAGCAGCAAAAAATGATCAATCACTTGAGGATATTATGATCCGTGACTTGACCACTGTCACACCAGAGACATTAATTGTCGATATGTTTGAAAAGATGACATCCTCTGCCTTGCCGCTTGCTGTAGTAGAAGATGATAACCGCTTAAAAGGTATTATCGTTCGTGGAGCAGTCATTGGGGCACTAGCAGGTAACAATAATCATTTAAACGAAAATGGGGTGAACTAAAATGCAGTTATTTCCAAAGTTACCCCTTGCAGATTGGATTGATCAAATCGTAGATGTCCTAACGGAAAATCTTGGTCCTCTCTTTGATCTAATAACAGAAGGCATCGAAAGTTTTGTGGATCTATTTGTTTTAGCCTTAACATCGATTCCAGCTCTTGTGTTAATTGCTATTTTTACAGGGCTTGCTTGGTGGGCGAGTCGTCTGTCAATTGCGGTTTTTACGGCAGTTGGGATGTTGCTCATACATAATCTAGGCTACTGGGATGGGACAATTGAAACATTAGCATTGGTCCTAACTTCTGTGTTGATATCAATTATAATCGGAGTTCCCATCGGGATATGGATGTCGCAAAGCGATCGATCAAGAGATATTTTTACACCAATCCTTGATTTTATGCAGACAATGCCTGCCTTTGTTTATTTAATCCCAGCGATTTTATTTTTTGGAATTGGTGTTGTACCAGGGATTATCGCTTCTGTTATTTTTGCGATGCCTCCGACAATTCGTTTAACCAATTTGGGGATTCGACAAGTACCAGAGGATTTAATTGAAGCGGCGAATGCATTTGGATCGACAACAAAACAGAAATTATTTAAAGTCCAGCTACCTTTGGCTACCCCAACGATTATGGCGGGGATTAACCAAAGTATTATGTTGGCACTATCAATGGTTGTTATTGCGTCTCTTGTTGGGGCACCAGGTCTTGGGGCTGACGTCTATCGTGCGGTAACCCAAATTAAAGTAGGAATTGGTTTTGAATCTGGCCTTGTTATTGTTATTTTAGCAATTATACTAGACCGGATTTCTCAAAATATAGGAATGACAAAACAAAAATAGGGAGGAATTACATGTTTAACATGAAGAAAAATTTGCGCTTTTTAGGATTATCATCAGTGCTTGCTTTATCTTTAGGGCTTGCTGCTTGTGGCGGTGACGAAGAAGCTACATCAACGGATGGTGGAGACTCTGATAGCAAGGCATCTGTAGGGGAACAAGTCGATTATAAAATTGTCGGAATTGAGCCTGGTGCTGGAATCATGAAAGCAACAACAAAAGCATTAGAGGAATACGAAAACCTTGCCGATTGGGAGCTTACAGAGTCATCATCAGCTGCTATGGCAACCGAACTTCAAAAAGCTTATGAAGATGAAGAACCAATTATTGTCACTGGTTGGACTCCACACTGGAAGTTCTCCAAATTTGACTTAAAGTATCTTGAAGATCCAAAAGGTATTTATGGTGAAGCGGAAAATATTGAAACGTTTGTCCGTAAAGGCCTAAAAGACGAACAACCAAGTGCGTACACAGTGTTGGATCAATTCCAATGGACGAATGACGACATGGGAGCAGTAATGGTTGATATTCAGGAAGGTATGGATCCAGAAGAAGCCGCTACTAAATGGGTAGAAGAAAATAGCGATGTAGTAGATGAATGGCTAAAGGGTGCTGAGGAAGTAGATGGTGAAAAAGTATCTCTTGCTTATGTGGCATGGGATTCAGAAATCGCAAGTACGAATGTCGTTGCAAAAGTTTTAGAAAGCATTGGTTATGAAGTAGAACTTGTTCAGTTAGATGCAGGTCCAATGTTTGCTGCGGTAGCAGAGGGCGATGCTGATGGAATGGTAGCAGGATGGTTACCATTAACACATGCAGACTATGTAGATGAATACGGTGATCAAATTGAAAGCCTAGGTGCGAACCTTGAAGGTGCAAAAACAGGTCTTGTCGTTCCAGCTTATATGGACGTTGATTCCATTGAAGATTTAAAATAATAAAGGCTCTATGAAATAGACGCTTAAGCAAAAAGGAAAGGTAGAAGATTTTTTTCTATCTTTCCTTTTTATTTGTTTGAATTCATATGATTTTAAAAATAAATATATAAGATAGAAGAAACTCGTCGAAAAAAGAGGATTTTATTCACCAAGCTAAAAGTTGTTGAATTAAGAAGGGGGTTAGTTAGAAGTAAACGGATTTACTATTTTTTAAAACTTCCCGTGATTCCCGACATCATAGCTAAAAACTGTTTCCATACATAAATCTATCTATGAATAGCATTCTAATATGGAAGAGATTAATTTGAAGGTGGGGGATTTTGATGGATCAAACATTGGCCTATTTGCATGAAATTTTGTCTAACTACACAGAGGAGCAAGAAGTTATTCGAAATATAGATCACAAAATAGAACAAAATCACTACAGTTCTGAAGGTTCTTTTGTACGAGGATTATCCGAGGAGGAAATTCGTTCGCTCGAGCAGATTCTTCAAGAAGAAATTAAACATGCTAATGAATCGGGAGACCTTGAACGAGGACACCAGCTTAACGAAGTGTTTGAATTACTATACTAAATCAATTGGAGGAATGTTACTAATGGTAAACGTAGACACTGGTAAAGTGGCTAAATTGTCACATCAGCATAAATCAACTTATCCTGGAAATAAGCATAAAGAGCAAAATGCATCATATGCTAAAGAAACAATGGAAAAAGATTATGAATTAGATGGACCAACATTAAAAGAAGAATAAACCGTGCGAAGGAGTTTTTACTTCTTCGCACGGTTTATTTTTATGCGAGTATTTAACTCCTATAGGTAAACGAAGTGTAAAGGATTAACAGTAAAGGAAGATAAATTATTTCTTCAATAAAGGGTTGGCCTATAAGGGGTGAAATGGGTTTCGTTAATTCTTTTATTAAAGACCTACAAAAAATTGTAACACTTAAGTAAAAAATATCTGTTATAATAATCATTGTTATTTACAATTTCTTAATAAAAGGATGAAGTTTAATATGAACTTTCCAAAAAACATCGGGAGAAAGATGCTTTCAGGCAAACTTTCTTTTTTCTATTTAATCGTTGTGTTATTTTGGCTAAAAACATACAGTGCATATAAAATTGAGTTTAATCTTGGCGTTGAAGGAACAATGCAAGAGTTCCTATTATTTATTAATCCATTAAGTACTGCTCTTTTATTTTTTGGGTTAGCACTATTTTGGAAAGGAAAAGGACGGAACATTGCATTTGGAACGATTAACTTTCTCTTATCCTTCCTATTGTACGCAAATGTTGTATACTATCGTTTCTTTAATGATTTTATTACAGTACCTGTTATGATGCAGGCGAAAACAAATAGCGGTATGGGAAGCAGCGCTCTAGAGTTAATGTCGCCGTTAGATATACTTTATTTCTTGGATACAATTGTCATTATCGGTTTAATGTTATGGAAAAAAGTTCCGCAAGAAAAATTGCGTTTTCGTGCCGTAACAGCTGTATTAACATCGGCAGTGTTAGTTTTCTTATTAAACTTAGGGCTTGCTAATGCAGATCGACCTGACTTATTAACGCGAAGTTTTGACCGAAATTATTTAGTGAAATATTTAGGTGCGTATAACTTTACCATCTATGATGTAGTACAAAATTCTAAAACATCGGCTAAACGTGCATTAGCAGATAGCACGGAAGTAGCAGAGGTAGAGAATTATGTGAAAGCAAATAACCCTGCCCCTAACCCGGATTATTTCGGAAAGGCAAAAGGGAAAAATGTTATCTACGTTTCAATGGAATCACTGCAATCCTTTGTAATTGATTATAAGTTGAACGGGCAAGAAGTTACTCCGTTCTTAAATTCACTAGTTGATGAAGAAGGAGCGTTCTATTTCGATAACTTTTTCCATCAAACTGGTCAAGGAAAAACATCTGATGCTGAGTTTATGATGGAAAACTCATTGTTCCCGTTACCTCAAGGGGCGGTATTTATGACTCATGCAAATAACACACTGCAGGCAGCCCCAGCGATATTGAAATCGGAAGGCTATACATCGGCAGTGTTCCATGGAAATTATAAAACTTTCTGGAATCGTTCAGAAATGTATCGTACATTTGGATACGATGAATTTTATGACGCAACTTATTATAATATGGATAATGAAGAAGACTTGGTCGCTTATGGGTTAAAAGATAAGCCATTCTTTGAACAGTCTATGCCGATACTAGAAAGTTTACCGCAACCGTTCTATACTAAGTTTCTTACATTGTCAAACCATTTTCCATTTGACAAACATGAGAATGATACGGATTTCGCTATTGGAAATACCGATGACGGTGTTGTAAACCGCTATTTCCAAACAGCGCATTACATGGATCAACAGTTAGAAATGTTCTTTAACGACTTGAAAGAATCTGGTCTATATGAAAATTCGGTAATTGTTTTGTATGGAGATCATTATGGTATTTCTGAAAATCATAATGAGGCGATGAGCGAAGTGATGGGGAAAGAAATTAATGATTTTGAAAGTGCTCAACTTCAACGAGTACCGCTATTCATCCATGTCCCTGGGATGGATGGAGAAGTGAACCATACGTATAGTGGTCAAGTTGATGTACGTCCCACACTTATGCATTTACTTGGAATTGAAACGAAAGACTATATTGAGTTCGGTCAAGACCTATTTGCTGAAGATCGTGCACAGATTGTCCCTTTCCGGAACGGAGATGTTGTTTCTGAGAAGTATTCACATCTGAAAGGTGTTTGTTATGACAATGAAACAGGAGAGCCTGTAGAAGATAATCAGTGTGAAGACATTCAAAAGGAAGCAACGAAAAAACTTCAGCTTTCTGACAAAGTCATCTACGAAGATTTATTGAGGTTCTATGAACCCCAAAATTTTGAACCAATTGATCGTAGTGATTATCGATATGTGAATCCTAATCCGAAAAGTTCTTCTACAGATGAACCAACTGGTCAAGAAGAGCAACACTAATAATAGACAAAAAAACTGGCAGCCAATTACACGGCTGCCAGTTTTTTTGTCGTTAATCTAACTACATAAAAGAGGTTGTTTGAGGGATTTTCCTTAAAGGCTTTCTATACATATCCAAGATAGCTACGGGATATCATTTTTGAAAGTTTATTTGACGTTTTATGATTGTTTTTGGTTATTTATGATTGATTTTTGAAACCGTTGCCATTACAATGGAACTATTAATGAAACTATTAATGAAACTTCAATTAATTTTGATATAGAGTTAGGTGTTACAGGAGGGACTTATGCTAACGGAGGAAAGACATAGAACAATATTAAACCTGTTAGAAGATAAAGATATTGTGAAAATTCAAGAGATAGTTGATGCAACAGATGCATCAGAATCGACTATTCGTCGCGATTTAACACAGTTAGAGCAGGAAAAATACTTGAAAAGAGTTCATGGTGGGGCTTCAAAGCTTCAAGGGAAATTACAAGAATTGAGTGTTTCTGAAAAATCCACCAAAAACCTTCAAGAAAAACATCTTATCGCTCAATATGCTGCAAGCTTAGTGGAAGAAGGAGATTGTATCTTTCTTGATGCCGGAACCACGACATTAAATATGATCGACCATTTAAAGGAAAAAGCTGTTGTTATTGTGACAAATGGACTAACGCATATTGATTGCCTTCTTGAAAAGGGTTTGAAAACGTATACAATCGGTGGGTATGTAAAGCCCATTACGAAGGCGATGATTGGAAGAGGAGCGGTTGAGTCATTACGAGAATACCGGTTTGATAAAGCCTTCATAGGGATGAATGGGATTCACCCTCAATATGGTTTTACTACTCCTGATCCGGAAGAAGCACAGGTCAAAAAAATAGCTATGGAACTGTCAAGAGAAGCGATTGTATTAGCAGATGACACGAAATTTGGAGAAATTGCTTTTAGTAAGGTTGCGAATTTAGATGAAGCAATGATTATAACAAACAGTCTAGACGAAAATTACGCTACTACTTTCGCAGAGAAAACTACAATTAAGGTTGTGACAACATGATATATACGATGACACTAAACCCTTCTGTTGATTACATTATGGAGCTTGAGAATTTTCAAAAAGGAGGGCTCAACAGAACATTAAACGAAAGTGCATTTCCAGGTGGAAAAGGAATTAACGTTTCGCGAGTTTTATATCGATTAGAGGTATCGAGTGTGGCATTAGGATTTGCTGGCGGTTTTACAGGAAACTTTATTGAGACCTTCTTAAAAGATGAGGGAATTAACACGGACTTTGTAAACATAGAGGAAATGTCAAGAATAAATGTCAAAGTGAAGGCGGACGATGAAACAGAAATAAATGCGAACGGACCTGAAATTAAGGAAGGTCACTTGGTAGCGCTGCTCGATAAGATAAGGAAGCTTACATCTGAAGATATATTAATTCTTGCAGGAAGCATTCCAAAGACTGTTCCAAAAAACTTTTATGGAATTATTGCCGAACAGTGTGAAAAACAAGGAACGAAGATTGTAATAGACGCGGAAAAGTCATTGCTGGAATCCGTACTTCCATTCAAACCGTTTTTAATTAAGCCGAACCATCATGAGTTAGGTGAAATATTCGATACTGAAATAAAAACAGAAGAAGATGCAATCTATTACGGGGAGTTATTAAAGAAAAAGGGTGTTCAAAATGTCATTGTCTCTATGGCAGAAAAAGGAGCGCTACTATTTACGGGTGATAACGTTTTTTATTCCGATGTACCTAAAGGGGAATTGAAGAGTTCTGTTGGAGCAGGTGATTCTACAGTAGCTGGTTTTATAGCAGGTATGGTGAACGGCCTGAATAGAAAAGAAGCATTTCGCCTTGGTACTGCTGCAGGATCTGCTACAGCATTTTCTATCGGACTTTGTACAAAAGAAAAAATTGATTCACTACTAAACAAAATCACTATTACAGAAAAGTAAAGTAAAACTTCAATCAGTTGAGGGCTTGTTGCTCGTTGACACGGGATAAAAAGGAGAAGGCTGCCAAATAGCAAGGTGAAACCTTCTGTAAAACGGTTGGTCTTAGTGGATTTTACTGGCTTTAGTGTGGCCAATATACTAAATAGGATGTAAGGGGGAAGTACTCCGTGAAAATTACAGAATTACTAACAAAAGAAACGATTACCACAGAATTACTATCAACAGCAAAAGAAGATGTAATTGAAGAGTTGGTAGCTGTACTTGATGAAGCTGGGAAGCTAGAAGATAAAGTAAGTTTTAAAAAGGCAATACAGGATAGAGAAGCACAAAGTACAACAGGTATTGGGGAAGGAATTGCTATACCACATGCAAAAACGGTTGCTGTAAAGGCTCCAGCAATTGCTTTTGGAAAATCTATAGCTGGTGTAGATTATGAATCTCTTGACGGTGCACCTTCTCATCTATTCTTTATGATTGCTGCGACAGAAGGAGCGAATCAAACCCATTTAGAAGCACTTAGCCGATTATCGTCTATGTTAATGGATTCAGATGTGCGTAAGGCTTTGTTAGATGCATCAACAAAGGAAGAAATACTAGAAATTATTGATACTCACGATAAAGATGAAGAAGAGGAAGAGTCAACAGACAACGGAGCACCAACTAAGCAAGGGCAAGTGCTTGCTGTTACTGCTTGTCCAACAGGAATTGCTCATACGTATATGGCGGCAGATGCTTTAAAAGGAAAAGCAAAGGATTTAGGTGTTGATATTAAAGTAGAAACAAATGGTTCTGGCGGTGCTAAGAATATTCTTACACAGGAGGAAATCCAAAACGCTCCAGCTATTATTGTGGCAGCAGATACGAAAGTAGAAATGGATCGTTTTAAAGGAAAACATGTTATTGAGGTCCCAGTAGCGGATGGAATCAGACGTCCGCAGGAATTAATTGAAAAAGCATTAAAACAAGATGCTCCAATCTATAAAGGGACAAGTGGAAGTTTAGAGGGCGAAGAAACTACGCAAAAGGAAGCGCAGAAAAAGCAGCGCGGCGGCTTCTATAAGCATTTAATGAATGGTGTTTCAAACATGCTGCCGTTTGTTGTCGGAGGCGGTATTCTAATTGCCATCTCGTTTTTGTGGGGGATTAATTCGGCAGACCCTAACAGCGAAGAGTACAATAAGTTTGCTGAAATAGTAAACTCCATTGGAGGAGCAAATGCATTTTTCCTAATGGTACCAGTACTAGCAGGTTTTATTGCTATGAGTATTGCGGACCGTCCTGGTTTTGCTCCAGGTATGGTTGGGGGATTAATGGCGGCAAATGGTAATGCAGGTTTTTTAGGTGGACTTATTGCAGGTTTCTTGGCAGGTTACTTGGTTGTATTAATTAAATATTTATCAAGAAAACTACCTGAAGTATTAGAAGGGATTAAGCCTGTTTTAATTTATCCGCTACTAGGGATTTTCTTCACTGGAATTATTATGTACTTTTTAATTGAACCGTTAAGTGCAATTAATACAGGTGTTCAAAACTGGTTAGATGGTCTAGGAACTGGGAATTTAGTTCTACTTGGACTAATTCTAGGTGGTATGATGTCCATCGACATGGGTGGGCCAATTAATAAAGCAGCATTTACATTTGGAATTGCGATGATCGAAGCAGGGAACTATGGGCCTCATGCTGCAATAATGGCTGGCGGAATGGTACCCCCACTAGGTTTAGCTTTAGCTACGACTTTCTTTAAAAATAAATTCACAGATAGTGAACGTAAAGCGGGAATTGCCTCCTACTTTATGGGTTTCTCTTTTATTACAGAGGGGGCAATCCCATTTGCAGCTGCAGATCCAATGAGAGTTATTCCATCTGTTGTTACTGGTTCAGCAGTAGCTGGAGCACTGACGATGGTATTTAATATCGGATTACCTGCACCGCACGGAGGAATTTTCGTTTTCCCAGTCGTAAACGGAAATCCGTTCTTATATTTATTAGCTATCCTAATAGGAGCAATCGTAACAGCAGTTATGGTGGGATTACTAAAAAAACCTATTAAGTAATTAATTTAAAAGATTCTGGTCTTTATTAGAGAGACCAGGATCTTTTTTTATAAAACAATATTAAAATAATGAAATTAGCAAAATGAAAGAAGAATAAATCTTTCAATTTACTACTTTGTATTTGATGGTAAGTTTCAAATAACCAAAAAAGGCTATAAGAATAAAAATACTATACTAAACATATACATAGGGAATAATAGCAATAAATCTCGTGGCAGTAACCTGTACGTTTGAAAAGTTATAGTGAAAAATCTTTATATCAGTATATTGGTCTAGTTTTGTCTGCTGAAGTCTTGGTCTTTTTCATAGCAACAGCTGTGGGGGAAAGAGAGACACCTTCTTTTGTTATGGAAAAGTTTATTGCCTTTGGTTTGTGTATAGAGGAAAAAAAGAGAAATGTTACGAAATAGTTAAGTAGCTATCTATTTAGCTTTGTACTATTTATCCTGCATTAACGAGTAGTAGGCCTCCTCAAAAAACTTGAGGAAATCGAAGAAGAGTAGGTAGGGGATAATTGCAACTGCTCGTAAAAGCTGGATTGGTTCAATAGATAATTTGTGGGAGATGAAAGGTCCCACGGATTAAAATTTCACTTTATCCTATATTAGTAAGAAACAATTATTGATGTTGTTGTTGGAGGGGATCTAATGGAATATTTAACAGAGGACGTTATGACATCTATTACACGCTTATCGCTTATCGTTTTATTAAGTGGATTAGTAGGAATAGAAAGAGAAATGAAAAACCATCCAGCAGGTTTGCGGACACATATCTTAGTAGGGGTAGGGTCTTGTTTGCTTATGCTAGTTTCGTTGTTTGGTTTTGAGTCCTATTTAAGTGAACATCCGAAGCTTGTCGGTTATGACCCGAGTAGGATTCCCTCCTATGTTATTTCTGGGATAGGCTTTCTAGGAGCTGGTACAATTTTAGTTCATGGAGGAGTTACGGTAAAAGGTCTCACAACTGCAGCAAGTATATGGGTTGTAGCGGGATTAGGACTCGTTGTGGGTATAGGAATGTATTTTGAGGCGATCTTAACAACAGTTATTATTATTTCGACCTTATTTTTTCTAAATAAATTAGAGAATTTTTATAAAGGCAAAGCAAAAAATGAAGGAGCATTTATAATTTGTATGGTGGTCCAACAAGAGAGTGGGAACATTTCCGAAATAAATAAACGTCTAACAAAGAAAGGTGTAGAGATCATACAATATAATATGGAGGAAGATGACTCTCTAAATAGTAAGCAAATGTTCAAATACACCCTTCATGTGAATTGTACAAACGCAGACAAGTTCTCTAAAATTCTGGAATCAATACAGAATTTTAGCTATGTAAAGAAAGTTCAAGTTCATAAAAAGTAAGGGGGTGGGGAATGGATGCTCATCCCTTTATAGTGTCATTAAATAAACTAATTCATGTAATAACATTATAAAGTGTAAGAAGAAATGGTTGTATCTATATGAAGGAGGGGGGGAGAATAATGAATGGGAAAAAATCAATCAATAAAAAGATCTGCCTCATTACGTTTTAATCAGGCAGATCCTTTTTTGTTTACAGGTTTATCAAAGGAATAAGTATGTAAAGCCAGAAAAAACAAAAGCCATAGTAACAGAAAAGATAAAAGTGCCGCCTTTAACTCGAGCCTGACTTTCACTTATATGAAGGGCGTTTACAAATGAATAAGCGAATAAATAAATGGCCATTATGAAGGATAGATATAAAGCTACATTAGTTAGCAAGATGACAAACCCCTTTCAAATCGGACTAGTATA
Organism: Bacillus seohaeanensis; assembly: GCF_042684945.1. NCBI lineage: Bacteria > Bacillati > Bacillota > Bacilli > Caryophanales > Bacillaceae > Bacillus > Bacillus seohaeanensis. Next base: position 57,552 of record NZ_JBHUMF010000016.1, read on the forward strand.
TTTCTATGATTGGTAAGATGAAAATATCCCATAAAACTTTTTCGTAACTTTTTCAAAAAATATATTGAAATAATTTTGGTGCCGTGATATATTAATAAACGTCGCTGATGCGAAAGAAATTCTTTTGAAAAAAAGATTTTCAAAAAACAGTTGACAATGAATGATAAGAAATGATATATTATAAAAGTCGCTTAAAACAAGCGGTGAACACATTGAACTTTGAAAACTGAACAAAGCAAAACGTCAACGTTAATTCAAGTTTTATTTTAAAAGAGCTAAT
>NZ_JBHUMF010000017.1:0-80087 GCF_042684945.1 Bacillus seohaeanensis
ACTTATAAAAGGCCACCAAGCAAAAGCGCGGTAGCCTATGTTACCCCAACATTTGACGTAGAACCATTATATAAAACAATTGAAGTTTGTCTAGAAAAATACGAATATACTGTCAGCCTTTTCGTAAGCATCGGTAGTGTTTATCATGGAATATTTTGGTGTGAAAACTTAAATAGGACTATGGTATTATTAATCTTGCATTATTGTTCTCAAATGTGTTTGGAAACTAAGGAGATTTATTAATGAAATATACAGGAAGAATATTGGCAATTTCAAGTTTAATTATTTCCTCAGCAGCTTTTAAATTAAATGTATATTTATCACTGGGATATTTACCACCAAGGGAATGGATTTTAACCGCCATTTTTATGTTCCCAGTTTGGTGGATTGGATTACAAGTTGATAAAGCCAGATATTATGCGAAGGAAATGAAGAAAAAAGAAGAAGAAAAAGCTGAGCTTTTTGAAAGTGTAGATGCTGTAATTTATTCATATGATCTCATGAATAATAACTTAATGATATCATCAAAAGTTAGTGAGTTATGTGGATATTCAGCAGACGAATTTATCAATAATAAAGATTTATGGAAAAAAATGATTTATAAAGAAGACATTGATGTTTTAGGAAAGTTTGAACAAAAAATTTTGAAAGGCGAGACTGGAGTAGGAGAATACAGAATTCAGCTGCCAAATGGCGAACTAAAGTGGATTCAAAAACGTATTAAGCCTATTTTGGATTCAAATGGAAAAGTAATAAAATTAAATGGTGTCGACATTGATATCGACCAACGCAAGAAGGTTGAGGAATTACTTAGTTATAGTCAAGAACAGAATCGGAAACTGTTAGAAAAACGTTTGGATCAAACTGAACAACGTTTTAAGTCATTATTTGTTCATCATTCGGACTCCATCTTTACATTTAATTTAGATGGACAATTAATAGATGCCAATCAGGCAGCTGAAAAATTAGTCGATTATCCTATCGAGGATCTCAAAAATATGGATTGGAATTCTATCATTCTTCCAAAAGATTTAGATTTACACAGGGAGTATTTTAAGCAAGCTAATGAAGGAAAACATCAGGAGTGTACCGTATCAATTATTCGTAAAGACGGATGTGAACGAGTCGTTAATATAAAAATGATTCCGATTATCATTGATAATCAACTTATTGGGATTTATGAAATTGCAAAAGATATAACGGAATCCAAATTAAGTGAGGAAATGATCAGAAGGTCTGATAAACTATCAGTTGTTGGTCAATTAGCTGCAGGTGTGGCTCATGAAATTAGAAATCCTTTAACAACGCTTAGGGGCTTTGTGCAACTATTTAAAACGGATATTGATGAGCGGTATGCAAATATTATGTTAGCTGAGTTAGATCGTATTAACTTAATAGTCAGTGAATTTCTTATACTTTCCAAGCCACAAGCAATAAACTATGAATATAAGGATATGGAACAGATATTGCATAGTATTATTTCCTTTCTAGAACCGCAGGCAATCATAAAAAATATACAACTTCATTTGGTGGTTGATAAAGAAATACCGCAAATCAAGTGTGAACAAAATCAACTAAAGCAAGTTTTTATTAATCTTTTAAAAAATGCTATTGAAGCGATGCCAAAAGGTGGGAACATTACGGTAGAGGTTCAAGTAACCAATGATGAGATGGTCAATATATGTATTATTGATGAAGGAGAAGGAATAGAAGAAGAGCAAATACCTAAAGTGGGAGAACCCTTTTTTTCAACGAAGGAAAATGGGACTGGACTAGGTTTAATGGTTAGTTATCGAATTATTGAAAATCATGGTGGTGCAATGAGAATTTCAAGTCAGTTGAATAAAGGCACAACCATTGAGATTAAATTGCCTATAAGTACCCGAAGTTAGAAAGAAAGGGAAACTTTCCTTCATAGCCCAATTTAAGGATAACAACAATAAAAAGTAAAGAATAATAAAGAAAATCACTATCTTGTCTAGCTAGATAGTGATTTTCTAAAATAATGGATATTGTAATTGTTTCTATTATAAGCTTATGAACCATCTAACAATTTTTTAACGTATTTACAATCATTAGAGGGATTTATAAATACTACCTAAAAGAACTGTTAAATTAGGAGTCTACTGCTTATGTTCTATATTAATTTCGAATGAGATAATCAAATGCACCTAAAGCTGCTGTTGCACCGGATCCCATGGAAATAATAATTTGGTTATAGGCACTATCTGTACAATCTCCTGCTGCAAATACTCCAGGAATTGTCGTAGCTCCACGCTTATCAACGATGATTTCACCTATTGCGTTACGCTCAAGTGTACCTTCTAACCATTCAGTATTTGGCACAAGTCCAATTTGGACAAATACACCTTGTAATTCGACATGGTGTTCTTCACCTGTCTCACGATCGGTGTAAGTAATGCCATTTACATTGTCCGTACCTGTAATTTCTTGAGTAGCAGCGTTCGTTACGACTGTTACATTTGGTAGGCTGTTAAGACGCTCTTGTAGAACTTGATCTGCTTTTAACTCTGATGCAAATTCAAGAACTGTGACATGTTTTACAATCCCAGCAAGGTCAATTGCTGCTTCAATACCAGAGTTACCGCCACCGATAACCGCTACGTCTTTTCCTGCAAATAATGGACCATCACAGTGTGGGCAGTAGGCAACCCCTTTATTTTTAAGTTCTTGCTCACCAGGAACGTTAACATTTCGCCAACGAGCACCTGTTGAAATAATTACGGATTTACTCTTAAGAACAGCACCGTTTTCAAGTTCAATTTCAAAAAGGTCCTTCTTCTCTAAACGCTTAGCACGCTGTAAGTCTATGACATCAATATCATACTCTTTTACATGTTCTTCAAGAGCTTGTGCCAGTTTAGGTCCTTCTGTAGCTTTTACACTGATAAAGTTTTCAATACTTAGCGTGTCAAGAACTTGTCCACCAAATCGTTCTGCAACGATTCCTGTACGAATACCTTTACGCGCTGTATAAATTGCCGAACTTGCTCCAGCTGGTCCACCACCAACAACGAGGACATCGTATGGGTCTTTATCCGCTAGATCTTCTGCACTTAGACCCTCACCCAATTTAGCAATAATTTCTTGGAGTGAAATACGACCTCCGTTCCAGAACTCGCCATTTAGGAAAACGGCTGGTACGGCCATAACATTTTTACTTTCTACTTCTTCTTTAAATGCAGCTCCATCAATCATTGTGTGTGTAATGTTAGGGTTAAGTACACTCATAATGTTTAGTGCTTGCACAACGTCAGGACAGTTATGGCAAGTTAAGCTGACATATGTTTCAAAGTGATATTCACCATCAATTTTTTTAATCTGGTCAATCACACTTTGGTCGACTTTTGGAGCTCGTCCACTTACTTGTAATAAAGCCAACACTAAAGAAGTAAACTCGTGTCCTAAAGGCACACCAGCAAAGGTGACGCCAGTCTCTTCACCGACACGATTAATACTAAAGCTTGGTGTTCTATTTAATTCTGCTTTTTCGACAGTGATTTTAGACGACATGGAAGCTAGCTCTTCAACAAGAGCTAGCATTTCCTTCGATACGTCATCTGAACCTGCACTGACTTTAAGCAGAAGATCATTTTCTACTAGTTGAAGATATTGATTTAACTGTGACTTAATTTCTGCATCCAGTGCCATTTATAATCGCTCTCCTTAAATTTTACCTACAAGGTCAAGGCTTGGCTTAAGTGTTTCTCCGCCTTCTTGCCATTTAGCAGGGCAAACTTCACCTGGGTTGTTGCGAACATATTGTGCTGCTTTAACTTTAGAGATAAGCGTGCTTGCATCACGACCAATGCCTCCTGCATTAATTTCAACAGCTTGGATAACACCATCAGGGTCAATGATGAAAGTACCGCGATCAGCAACACCGTCTTCTTCAATTAATACATCGAAGTCACGAGAAATTTGATGTGAAGGATCTCCAATCATTGTGTATGTGATTTTGCCGATTGCTTCTGAATGATCATGCCATGCTTTATGAACAAAATGTGAATCAGTTGAAACAGAGAATACTTCAACCCCGAGTTCTTGAAGTGCAGGATATTGTTCTTGAAGATCTTCAAGCTCAGTTGGGCAAACAAAAGTGAAATCTGCTGGGTAGAAACAAACAATGCTCCATTTACCTTTTAAATTTTCTTCTGTAACATCGATAAATTCACCGTTTTTATAAGCTTGTGCTGAAAATGGTTGTACTTCTTTTCCTATTAGAGACATAACTAAAATTCCTCCTAAGTGTAATATTTAATATTATAGGAAACCTTTTATTTTATTTGTAAACTTGGCTACCTATAATAATTATTATTAATTTATACTAATTATTATATAGGTTTAATTATTTTTGTCAATTAAAATACAAGGATTACTTTAATTGAATTTTAGCAAATTTTTCGTACAACCTACAAAGAAATAGACTTTATTTATCGGATATTCCTTATAATATTGAGAAAAGTGAAGGTTACAGGGTAAAAGTAGAGATTGATAACCTGCTGATGAAACAGGTGTGGCGAACCGTATCACAAGTAATATTAAAAGGTTAAAGTGACGTATTAAAGACAAAGGCAGAATCTTTTAAAGAAAAAGGTTCTGCCTTTATTCTTAACCATTTTCGTAATCGCCATGTGCAAAAAAATTTTTTTCTACTTTTCACACTTATGGGCGAACGCACATATTATTTGTGTAAAGAGGTGGTGAAGCATGAAGAAAAATAACGTGAATGTAGAATATGATCCTTTTGCAATAGAACAGGAAGAATGGAGAAAAAGGCAAGTAAAAGATCGATTTAAACAATTGCTTACAATATCTTCTCCTATTTTCATTTTAGTTTTATGGGAATTTTTATCGAGAACTGGTTTAGTAGATGCGAGATTTTTCCCACCGCCAACAGAAATAGTTGGAACATTTTTTGTAATGGGAACAAGTGGAGAATTATTTAGTCATATTGGTATTTCATTATATAGAATATTTGCAGGATTTTTGCTAGGTGTTATCCCCGGAATTGTTCTTGGTTTATTAATGGGGCTATATTCACCAATACGGCACTTTTTTTCTCCATTAGTAATGGCGCTTATGCCAATTCCGACGTTGGCGTTATTACCAATTATTTTAATCATATTTGGTATCGGAGAAGTTTCCAAGATTGTAACCATTGCAGGAAGTGTGTTTTTTCCAGTCGTTATTAATACGGTAGCTGGGGTTATAAATATTGACAAAATCTATTTGGATGTAGCGAAAAACTATGGTGCTAATTCTAAAGATTTTTTCTTCAAAATTGCTTTACCTGGATCTCTTCCTGTTATGTTAGAGGGCATCCAAATGGGGCAGGCGATTGCACTTTTAACTATTGTTGCAGCGGAAATGATGGGAGCGAATTCTGGTATAGGTTATTTAATTTGGACCTCCTATAGTGCCTTTTTGCTAAAAGAGATGTATGTGGGACTCGTGCTGATTTCCTTTTTTGGATATCTATTTTCACTTATTTTAAGAGGGTTTCAGAAAAAGTTATTGCCGTGGAGATAGAGTATTAGAGAGGTGATACGATGGAGGAAATTCCGAAGATTTCTATTCATAATTTGACAAAAGTATTTTATAAAAAAGGTAGTAGCGTTTCAGCTTTAAAGGATATAACAATGGATATTAGAGATGGTGAATTTGTTTGTTTGGTTGGGCCGAGTGGGTGTGGAAAGACGACTTTACTTCGTATTCTTGCGGGATTAGAGAAACCAAGTGTTGGAGATTTTTCAATATCACAAGGAAAAGAAGATCGTCCATTACAATCAATGGTTTTTCAGGAGCGAGGAGTTATTCCGTGGTTAACGGTTGAAGAGAATGTTGCGTTTGGGCTCAATATGAGGCATTTACCGAAAAAGATTGTAAAAGAACGAACATCTTACTATTTGAAAAAAGTCGGACTTGAGAAATTTGCAAAGCTTTATCCAAAGGAATTATCCGGAGGAATGAAACAGAGGGTAAGTATTGCGCGAGCTTTTGCTAATGACCCCGAAATTTTATTAATGGATGAACCGTTTGCTGCGTTAGATGAACAAAATAAATTTATTCTTCAAGAAGAATTGTTAAGTATTTGGTCAGAAACAAAGAAGACAGTTCTTTTTATCACACATAGCATTGATGAAGCATTGTTACTTAGTGACAGAATCCTATTAATGAGTTCTCAACCCGGGAAAATTATCGATGAAAAGATCATCGATTTACCGCGACCGAGAAATATGGAACAGGTGCGTGCTAATAAAGAAATGGCAAATAGTTTTGTGGAAATTTGGAATCACCTGCAAGAAGAGGTGCAGGGGTCGAGAATGTAGGTATATAAAAAACTAAAAATGGAGGCGACTTGATAAGAGGCACAAGCACTTTGGAAAAATAGAAGAGATGCCTTTTTAATCTTAACTATTTTTTCTAAAATTGCCCCTCGAGCCTCTAATCGCCGGAACGAGAAAGGAGATTCACCATGGGGAAGTTCAAAGGGGTGTTTTTCGTCCCATTGTTTGTGGTCGCATTAATCATAGGAGGATGCTCTTCCAATAATTCGGGGGAGTCTAACAATGGAGGGAAGGTGAACAATGAAGTAAGTAAAGATAATCCATCAGGTGATTTAGCTCCTCTTGACGATAAGGCATCGGTGGTTATCGCAGAGGATGGATCTGCTTCAGGGGCAGGTTTTTATATTGCAAAAGAAAAAGGTTACTTTGAAGATTACAATATTGAAGTAGAATTCGCTCAATTTGCAAATAGTGATGATATGCTACCGGCATTAGCCTCTGGCGAAGTAGATATTGCAGGGGGAATTTCATCTGCTTCCTTTTTTAACGCCATTGCTCAAGGAATTGACGTTAAAATTATTGCAGATAAAGGACATAACATAAAAGGAGACTCTTACTTTTCCTTTGTAATTAGTAATGATTTGAAAGAGGAAATGAAGGACTACTCTGACTTTAAAGGTAAGCGTATAGCGGTTTCTACCAGAAATGCAGTGGATGATTATATTTTTCATAAGATGATAGAGCATGGAGGCTTGACGAAGGATGAGGTAGAGTTTGTACTAATGCCGGATTTTGGAAATATGCTTGCATCTATTGAGAATGGTTCTATTGATGCAGCACTTCAAATTGAACCATTTATTACACAAGGAAGTGAACAGGGTATCCATACTCGGTTTGGAGATGCAACGGATTATGCACCAAAAGCTCAAATTGCAATGGTACTTGGGTCACCTAAATTTATAAATGAAGAAAAAGATATTTCCTTAAGATTCATGGCTGCCTATTTAAAAGGTGTCCGTGACTACAATGATGCTTTTATTAAAGGGGAAGGCAAAGACGAAATAATTGAGATCATGACAGAGTATACGGCACTAAAAGATCCTAACCTATGGGAGAATGTTGGTGTTACAGGATTAAATCCTAATGGTGAAATGTTCATCGAGGATATTAAAAATCAATATGATATGTATAAAGAAAATGGTGCCACTCGAGGAGAGCTAGACTTCGACAAAGCCATTGACACGTCTATTACAGAAAAGGCTGTGGAGATTATTGGCGAATATGAATAGGTAGTCATGGAGAGAGTTGGCTATTTTAATCAGGGAGAATAATAGATGTTAGTTCTATTTTGGGATAAAGAGAGGCAACGATAGTATTCACTGCCTCTTTTTATTTCTTTTCTTTTTTTGAAAATAAGTGTTGTATTTCTTTGCTAACATGTTGTATAATTTGTTTGTGAAGAACTTCACAATAATCTCAGGAATAAACAGACCGCAATAAGATTATCTTTTTTTAAATCTGTTTGTGAAATTATTCACAAATAGAACAATAGGTCTTCCCTTCTCTCCACTATGAATGGAGATGAAAAAGTGATTTTAGACATATAGGTACCATTAGCAATTAGTATAGAAGTTAAAATAAGTTGAAATTAAAACATTAAGTATACTTAATCATGTGAAATGATTCACAATTAATGACTAATTGGAGGAAATCATGATGAATATTACATTAGGAAGCAAAGTTGTTTTAGTTGGAACCGGTTCAGTTGGCTCAAGTTATGCTTATGGTTTGATGAACCAAGGAGTTTGTGATGAATTAGTGCTTGTTGATTTAAATGAGGAAAAATCTAAAGGCGATGTTATGGATTTAAATCATGGGATTGTGTATGCTCCATCAACCATGAAAATAAAATTTGGTTCTTATGATGATTGTAAAGATGCTGCACTTGTCGTTATATGTGCTGGTGCTGCACAAAAACCAGGAGAAACTAGATTAGATCTTGTTAGTAAAAATGTAAAAATCTTTGAATCTATCGTAGGGAACATTATGAAGTCAGGATTTAATGGTATTTTCTTAGTTGCAACTAATCCTGTTGATATTTTAGCTTATGCTACATGGAAATTCTCAGGTCTCCCAAAAGAAAGAGTAATTGGTTCTGGAACAATTCTAGATTCTGCAAGATTTCGCTATCTACTAGGTGAAGAGTTTGATACAGCTCCTACAAGTGTCCATGGCTATATTATTGGAGAACATGGGGATTCTGAACTTCCTGTTTGGAGCTCTGCTAATATCTCTGGCGTACCAGTAGCGCCAAGATTAACAGAAGAAAGAAAAGAGGAAATAGCTGTTGAGGTGCGGGATGCAGCCTACAAAATTATTGAATCAAAAGGTGCTACGTATTATGGAATTGCAATGGGATTAGTGCGAATCACAAAAGCAATTTTACAAAATGAAAATGTCGTTTTACCAGTTGGCACGCTGTTAACAGGAGAGTATGATCACGAGGATGTTTACGTTGGAGTTCCTTCTGTTATTAATCGTACAGGTGTAAAAAATATAGTGGAACTTTCATTAAATGATAATGAAAAAGAAAAGTTTGCTAGTTCTGTAAAAACACTGAAAGGTATTCAATCTCTTTATTGGGAATAGTGTCATTCTTAAAGGCTGTTTTCGTAAAGGTGGTTGCTTTTTAACCGAAAACTTACTGAGTTAATTGGAGCGGAGGGCTCTTCCCTCTCTCCACGTGGAAATCAACGGGAAAAACTCACAAATGAAAACAACAATCTATGAGAAGTGAGCCTTCTTAAATAAGAAATTTTATGTAGGGGAGTAATTCCGATGTTAGTAGAAACTTTTGATCCATTTCATCATCTCGGCCTATCCGCTTTAGTTGCAGCGATTCCAATTCTTTTGTTTCTATTATGCCTAACAGTGCTAAAAATGAAAGGTATTCATGCAGCCCTATTAAATTTACTAGTAACCTTTCTAATCGCACTTTTTGTTTTTAAACTGCCTATTGGGGAATCAATTGGAAGTGTTATACAAGGTGCTATACAAGGGATATGGCCAATTGGCTATATCATTGTAATGGCGGTCTGGTTGTATAAAATTTCCGTTAAGTCAGGGAAGTTTGACGTTTTACGTGGTAGTATTGCAGGGATTTCACAGGATCAGCGTATACAACTCTTATTAATCGGTTTTTGCTTTAACGCCTTTCTTGAAGGCGCAGCTGGTTTCGGTGTTCCAATTGCAATTTGTGCCGTTCTCTTAGTTTCATTAGGATTTAAACCGTTACAGGCAGCAATGCTTTGTCTTATCGCAAATGGTGCTTCTGGAGCATTTGGGGCTATTGGAATACCAGTTGGAATCATCGATACATTTGGTCTTGAAGGCGATGTAACGGCTATGAATGTATCTGTCATGACTGCTTTAACACTACCTATCATTAATTTTACAATCCCATTTCTATTAATAGGGATAATGGATGGATTTAAAGGGATTAAAGAGATATTTCCGGCTATTTTAATCACTTCTACTACTTATACAGTGAGTCAAGCAATTATAACTATATTTATAGGTCCAGAATTAGCTGACATAATTCCCTCTTTATTAGCGATGGGGCTACTTGCACTATTTCTTAAAAAGTGGCAGCCTAAACGGATATTTTTACTTAATGGAAAAGAGTGTGAATTTGAAAAGCATTCTATGGGAGATATGATAAAAGCGTGGTCCCCGTTCTATTTATTAACTATATTTGTATTAATATGGAGTTTCCCAGCATTTAAAGGATTATTTACAGAAGGTGCAATCCTTGGGTTCTCTGTTTTAAAGTTTGCGATACCAGGATCTGCTATCGATGTTAGTGTTGATGTAATAGGAGCAACAGGTACAGCCATACTATTAGCAGGTTTAACAACAATAGTTACAACAAAATCAATAACTGGGAAGGAAAGCATAGGTCTTCTTAAGGAAACTGTTTCTGAATTTTATATCCCTATTATTATGATCTGTGCCATTATTGGGATAGCTAAATTAATGACATATGGTGGATTAACTTCTACTTTAGGGGAAGCAGTGGCAACAACAGGAGATATTTTCCCGCTATTATCACCAATTTTAGGGTGGATTGGAGTATTTATGACGGGATCGGTAGTCAATAACAATACATTATTTGCACCAATACAGTCTACTGCTGGTAGTATAATTGGAACTAATTCTTCTCTATTAGTTTCTGCTAATACTGCAGGAGGAGTGATAGCAAAGCTTGTTTCTCCTCAATCTGTTGCAATAGCAACGGCAGCTGTTGGAGAAACTGGAAAAGAAGCAGCACTCACAAAGATGACATTAAAATATAGCTTTATATTACTAGCCTTTGTAAGTATTTGGACATTTATCTTATCACTAGTTTTTTAGCGATACTAGTATGTGAACAATTAAGGAATTGGAGTAACGACTCTAATTCCTTTTTTAATGTTAAAGCAAGTAAAAGTAGTATAAAAAAATGGTAACATGTCTCCCTTTTATATGGAGACTACGGATAAAGTATTGAGGATGCGGAGAAGCATTTATCTAAAAAATTTCACTAGAAAAGAACGGAGTGAGTAATTAGACCTACCCTCTATTCTTTATAGTGAACAGAAGTGTTTAATGGTGTCTTGCTGTACCACTTATTTTAAATCAGTTAATTATATTTAATTGGATTTCATTTTCATACGAACTTTTTTTCGTGGAAGATACCAAAAGATAGCGTGGACAATGAGATTATTATATTAAAATAACTTACTCCTCTCATTTTTCTTCTTCTTTCTAGCCGTTTTTACAATGGGAAATAATGCTTGTTGTATAAGGGAGAGAAGGATTAGGCAAAAGATGATAAAATAAGAATAATAGAGAAACAAGTCGAGTATAAGAGGGAGGTTGAACATGAATATGAATGTACATCATCCACCAGATTATTCATCCGTTCCACAGGATAACGTAATCTTAGAACATTATGGGGTGAATGAACTAAACTTCGAGTCTATTAAAAATTATCGAGATAAATTTTCTGCTATTAAACCAAATCATCCGTGGAATGGACTAGAAACAAAAGAATTTTTATACAAAATTGGTGCATGGGGAAAGGTTCGAAATACGAATGAGGAAGGCTTAACGCTTGCTGGTTTATTAATGTTCAGTGAGGAAAGGATTATTACAGAAGTATTGCCACAGTATTTTCTTGAATATCGAGAAAGTTTAGAGGAAACACTAAATGGAAATTGGTCTAAACGCTTTACTTCACAGGATGGTACTTGGTCGGGGAATATATTTGACTTTTATTTCAAAACAAGTGCTGATTTAGCAGTTGATTTGAATGATTTATGTCAAAACAATAATCTTACTCTATCTGATGAGACGGCTGCTATATCTTGTTTGCATGAATCATTGATCAATGCATTAGTTCACTCCGATTATTATGGTGAGGGTGGCGTTGTTATTGAAAAGGAAAAGAATTTGTTTCGGTTTTCCAATCCTGGTCTTTTCCGTATATCAGTAGATCAAGCATTAGAAGGTAATATAAGCAATCTCCGCAACCCTAATCTCTTTAAAATGTTTATTTTAATAGGGCTTTGTAAAAGGACAGGCTCTGGATTAAAAAACATGGAGACAGCATGGAAGGATTATGGGGAGGATGCTTTTAATTTAATCCAAGTGCCAGAATCAGAACGTACGATTCTCACGTTACATGTAAAATCAAATTTGTTGGAAGAAGTACAACAGATGGAGGAAATAGTTGAAACAGAAGAGCACGAGCTTTTTTTATTTCCCGAAGAAGAGGTGGTAAACGAAGCCTTTGGTGACCAAGAGAGCTCCGTTAATAATGAGAAAAGCTCCATAAATAACGGAGTAAGCTCCGTAAATAAAAAGAGTAACTCCATTAATAACGATGATGACATCATAAAACGCGATAATAACTCCGTTAATAATGGTGATATCTCCGTAAACAAAGAGATTAACTCCTATAATAGTGGAAATAACTCCGATATTAAAGAAAGTGACTCCTATAATAACGAAGAAAACCCTTTTGTCAGTGCTTTTAACTCCGATAATAGTGAGATGCATGCGATAAATGAGCAAAAAGTTGATAGAGTGGCAAGTGATTTAAAAGTTGAACGAAAAGAGCAAAAAGCAGACTTCGCTTCTTCAAAAGAAATGGAAGAGGAATTGTGGGGAATTTCAGAGATTGCCAGAAGAAAGAGACGGTTAAAGCCAAGCGTAATGGAAGAAGTGATAGTAAGGCTTTGTGCCAAAAAACCATTAATGTTAAAAGAACTAGCACACTTATTAGAGAGAACCCCTGACGGATTAAGAAATAATTATCTAGCAAAGCTATTAAATAAAGGGGAAATAAGATTAAAGTATCCGGATCAATTAAATCATCCGAAGCAAGCCTATATAATCGTTGAGAAGTAAGAAAAGTAAAGGTGAGGTTAAAGCAGCAAATAGGCTATCCTTGCTTATACTAGTAAAGTAGAAAAACAGTAGAGGGAGAAATCCTCTGCTGTTTTTTTATTATGAAGATGATTCTTTGTGACTGACCAGTCAGGCTTGTCATCGTCTTCTACAATATTATGAGCACGGTTTATATTTTTTGAGTAAATACTTATATTTTTAAAGCCTGTTTTCGTAAAATTTTTTATTTGGGGGCAATGGACCATTCCAATCCACCCCAATCTCCCCTGTGTTTTCAACTTTTTTTACTTATTAGCTTTAAATATTGCCTTAATTGAAGAAACTATAACTAGTATGAGTAATTTGGCAAGTGGAAGCGGCTCACCCAAGGATGATAAGCCTTTAACCAGTGGAATTAGATAAGGGGGCTTTTGTATGAATACTGAGAAAATAACGGTTGTTAAATATGATGGTGATTATTTAGGAGAAACGCAGGAAGATGCAGCGGTTGAACATCCGCTAACTATTCGATTGGATGGGGAAGAGTTTGCGACAATGGTGTGCTCGCCTGATCATTTACATGAGCTTGTTGTTGGATTCTTAGCCTCAGAAGGAATAATCCGTTCTGAAAAGCAAATTAAGTCATTGCAAATTGATGATAGTAAGGGATTTGCTTATGTCGAGTTAGAAAATAAGCAAGTTAGAAACAAGGATTATGTCTCTAAAAGATTCATTGGTTCTTGTTGTGGAAAAAGTAGGCAATTTTATTTTCATAACGATGTCCAAACTGCAAAGACAATACGTAGTTATATGCAACTATCGGTTATCCAATGTTTGCACCTTATGAATGAACTGCAAAATCATTCTTCTCAGTTCCATTTAACGGGTGGTTTTCATAATGCAGCTCTATGCACAAAAGAAAAATTACTCTTAACACGGGCAGATATTGGTAGACATAATGCTCTAGATAAAATTTATGGATATTGCCTACATAACCGTATTTCATTATCAGACAAAGTAATTGTTTTTAGTGGAAGAATTTCTTCAGAAATCGTATTAAAAGTTGCAAAAATTGGTGCAGGAGTCCTTTTATCTAAATCGGCTCCAACAACTTTAGCGTTAAAGTTGGCACATGACTTAGGGATTACCGCGGTAGGTTTTATTCGAAAAGAAAGATTAAATGTATATACACATCCAGAAAGAATCGTGCAAGGCTAAAATAAAGGAAAGTAGGTAGTAAAATGTCATTTCATCCACCTAAGAAAACAGCAGAACTAGCCATGGAGCATGGGGAAAAGAAAGTTCATTTACCAGTATTTACTACACTTATTCTTGGTTTTTTAGCGGGAGCTTTTATCGCTTTTGGCTTTTTGTTGGACATTCGAGTGACTGCAAATTTACCGGAAGAAATATGGGGATCGATGTCTGCGTTCATTGGCGGAGCAGTCTTTCCGGTTGGGTTAGTATTTGTGCTACTAGCAGGTGGTGAACTACTCACAGGTAATATGATGGCGGTAGCAGTAGCAAGGTTTACTGGTAAAATTAAGACAATCCACATCGTAAAAAACTGGTCAATTATCACTGTCAGCAACTTTATCGGTTCAATTTTTGTGGCCTACTTTTTTGGACATATCCTTGGGTTAACGGAAACAGGTCCTTTTTTGGAGAAAACGGTAGCCGTCGCTGGTGGTAAAATAGAAGATTCCTTTTTTCAAGCTTTTATTTCAGGCATTGGAGCTAATTGGCTAGTATGCTTAGCTGTATGGCTTTGTTACAGTGCGGATGACTTTACAGGTAAAGTTCTCGGTATTTGGTTTCCGATTATGGCGTTTGTTGCTATCGGGTTTCAGCACGTCGTAGCTAATATGTTTGTCATTCCAGCCGCTATCTTTGCTGGTTACTTTAGTTGGTGGGAATACTTTGTAAACTTTGTTGCTGTATTTCTTGGAAACGCAGTTGGAGGCGCAATCTTTGTTGGTGGGTTTTACTATATGGCTTATTTGAGAGAAAAAGTCTAAACGGACGGTTTCATTAGTGCTTTTTTGCTTCAAAACGAACGAATTTTATTTTTAAAATTACCTAACTCTGGAATCCACTTGATGGCTTTCTTGAAAGTAAAATGGACCAGTCTCTTTATTGTAGAGGCTGGTCCACTTTTATGTTGCTATTCTAACTCCGATGATGGATATATTATGTGTTCCGTACATTCTAGACAAACATCTAGGATATCATACTTAGGTTCTTCCCTATCTACTTCCTCTACTCGGCCGCAAACTTCACAAATCCTAGCCATTCAAGAGATCCTCCTTTTACAATTCACCTTCGAGTTTGTTTGCTTCATATCCAATATCGATAATCGCTTGTTGAAAGTCTTGCAATGATCCAGCTTTCTCATCATAGGAAATGATAGCCTCTTTTGTCTGTACATTAATTTTGACGTTGCGTATACCCCATACATCATGCAAAGCTTTGCTAACTTTTACTTCGTCTTCTTTTTTGAGGTTAGGAATAGAAAGTTTATGGGTAATCAATTGTTTCACATCCTGACTAATGAGCTTGTTTGTTGTTTAATCCTTCTCCCATGCCATTTAAAAAATGAATCATCGTATTTAACGACGCATTTACATTTGGGTCTTTCATCGACTTTAGTAATCCCCACATTCCTATTTGTTCTTTCTTTTGTGTGCTTTCCGATGCCTTTTGTACCCCTTGTGTCAATCCCCCTAGAAGTTGTTTTAGTTGATCTGAATCTATCGATGACAACAGTTCTACTCCACTCATTCCATTTTTAATGATGTTGTGCATTCCGGGTTGGTTTATCTGTTCAATCGCAATGGAGCCTATTTTTTCTTTTGTTCTGAGAAAACCTTTGAGCATATCTAGAACCCCAGATTGATGGAGTTCTTTAAGAATAATTAGGCTGTCTTGAATAGCCTCCCTATTGTCAGCGATTTGTTTTAGAATTGCTTGGATATCCTCTGCTCGCTCTTCCTCTACATTACTTTGTTTTCGCTCAATTTGCTTGATCGCTTTTGCCATCGTAAATTCCCTCACTTTCAAGTGTCTCAGGAATCGGAGTGAAGTCTGAACGATTCCATTTTTTCTCCACTTCTACACCAATGTGTGGCTGTGGATTTCCAAATCGATGATTATGTCGAGGTAACGGAGATTCACCTGATTGCTCGAGTATTTCCATTTTAACCTGTGTTTCTTTATAGTTTGGTGTATGTGTGTCTTTGTCATAATAACTACTTGTTAATTTATTTACCGCTTTTTCGTTTTCTATTGTATTCATCGGCAAATATAGTTCATTACCTGCGACTCGTTCTGTAACTAACACACGTACTTTCACCTGACCATATGGGGAGGTTAAACGGACTAGTGATCCTGTTTCAAGGTTCCGTTCATCAGCCAGCTCTTTTGATACTTCTAGCCAAGGGTTAGGGACCATATGATGAATACCATCCGATCTATCTGTCATGTTGCCTTCGTGGAATTGTTCCAGTAACCGACCATTATTTAGATGAAGGTCAAATTCGTCATCTACTTCAAACGGTGGTGTCCAATCGACAGGAAAAAGTCGCGCCTTCCCATCTAGGAATTTAAACTTATCTTTGTATAGTAGCGGCGTACTCTCGCCATTTTTTTTCACTGGCCAAACTTGGCTATCCCAACCTTCCAACCGGTCATATTTTACTCCTGCAAAAATTGGTGCAAGCTGTGCTACTTCATCCATAATTTCAGATGGATGAGAGTACTGCCAGTTTGCTCCTAACTTGTTGGCAAAGTCACGGAAGATTTCCCAATCCGGTTTACAATCTCCAAGTGGCTCGAATACTTGATAGAAACGTTGAATTCTTCTTTCTGTGTTTGTGAAAGTTCCTTCTTTTTCTAAGCTAGGCGCTGCTGGTAAAACAACATCCGCAAATTGTGCTGTTTTAGAAAAGAAAATATCTTGGACGACAAAGAATTCTAGTTTTTCAAATGCTTCATGGACATAATTGATATTCGAATCAACTAAAGCCATTTCCTCTCCAAAAAGGTACATTCCTTTCACATGTCCATCTGTAATTGCTTCGACAATTTGGTGGTTATTCAAGCCTGGTTCTTTCGGGATATTTGTACCCCATGCTTGCTCAAATCGAGAGCGTACTTCATCATTCTCGACAGGCTCGTAACCTGGTAACCAGTTAGGCATTGTGCCAAAATCACTTGCACCTTGTACGTTATTGTGGCCGCGAAGTGGGTAAGCGCCGGCCCCTGGTTTGCCGTAATTACCTGTAACTAAAAGGAGATTACTAATAGCTGTACTTGTGTCAGTACCTCCTAAGTGTTGAGTGACGCCCATTGCCCATAAAATACATGTGCCATTTGACTCATGTATCATTTCTGCCACTTTTATTAGTGTGTCTTTTGATAACCCTGTTACTTCTTCAGCATATTCCAGTGTGAACTTTTCTAGCGATTCCTTGTATTTTTCTATATTATTGACACGTTCTTGTAAAAACTGCTTATCTTCCCAACCTTGATCAAGAATGTACTTTGTCACAGCTGATAACCATACAAGGTCTGACCCTGGCTTTGGATGGATGAATAGATCTGCTCGATCAGCTAATTCATTTTTTCTTAAATCGGAGACAAGTAATTTCAAATCATGTAGCTTGTGGGCACGTTTAATCCTAGTGGCTAGCACTGGATGGGATTCAGAAGGATTTGCCCCAACAACAATAACGAGGTCTGCACCTGCGATATCTTTCATTGTTCCTGAATCTCCACCAATTCCGACTGTCCGCATTAAACCAGCTGATGCTGGTGTTTGGCAATACCGAGAGCAGTTGTCAATATTATTCGTTTGAAAAACAGAACGTGCAAGTTTTTGAAATAAATAGTTTTCTTCATTGGTGCATTTAGAAGATGAAATAAATCCTAGTGCATCTGCTCCATCTTTTTCTTTAATAGCTTGGAACTTTTCGGCCATTAGATTTAGGGCCTCGTCCCAAGATGCCTCATAGAATTTGTCTCCTTTTCGAATAAGCGGCTTGGTTAGGCGCTCTTTGCTATTGACAAAGTCCCAGCCGAATTTTCCTTTTACACATGTAGAGATGCCATTTACAGGAGCATCCTCTTGTGGTTGAATTTTTAAAATTTCTCTATCCTTTGTCCATACTTCAAAGCTGCATCCTACTCCACAATAGGTACACACTGTTTTGGTTCTTTTTATTCGATCTTCCCGCATTGTTGCTTCTACATTGGAAATAGTAAAAATTTCTTTATATCCTGGTTCTACTTCCTTTGTTAAATCAATCATTGGTTCTAAAATATTTTTAGGAATTCCAGTCATATATCCTGCTTTTCCAAGCATAGATTTTTCCATCAACGCATTACATGGACAAACCGATACACAGTGGCCACAGGAAACACAAGAGGATTTATCAATCGGAACATCATTATCCCAAATAACTCTAGGTTGCTCTCTCTCCCAGTCAATACTTAACACTTCACTGACTTGGAGATCTTGGCATGCTTCTACACAGAGTCCGCACAAAATACATTGGTCGGGTTCATAGCGGTAAAAGGGATGTGTGGTGTCGGGCGGATAGGGTTTTGGTTTGAACTCGTACTTTTGATGCTCGAGTTCTAAATATTCCGCGGTGTTATGTACGACACAGTTTCCGTTGTTGTTATCGCATACGGTACAGTAAAGCTCATGGTTTTTTAAAATTCGTGACATACCTTCTAACTGAGCTTCTTTGGCAACTTCAGAAATAGAATTGACCACCATATTAGGCTCAGCCTTCGTCGAACAGGCTCTTTGTAGCTCGCCGTTTACCTCGACATAACAAGTATCACAGGTTTGAATTACACCAACACCTAAATCTGGTTGCGAGGAACAAATGCCAGGAATATACACGTTATTCTCTAGTGATGCTTCTAAAATGGACTGTCCTTTCTTTGCTTGGATCTCATTGTCATTCACTTTGAGAGTAAAACTATTTACCTCCATATGTGCCCACCTCCTAAAATAGTTAGCTATAGTTAAAGTATGGACTATTCATGAATTTGTATTACAAATAAATGTAATATTTGTAAGGAGGTTGGTTTCTAGGTTGTTTAAGGTAGCATTCAAATGTCAGATTCCAGAACCATTATTTAATCTTCTACTTACGAATTTATTAATGGGAGAGACTAAATGTACCAAAATCTATTACTATGTTATATTAGTGTATTAAAATTTGATGAGAAGTAGGGGGAATTAGAAAATGCTTGAGGAGTAAAGCTAAAAATTTTTATCCTTTTTTTCATTTCCTTTCTTCAATATTCGTCATCAGAAAAGCATACTACATGGTAGTATCATCAAATCATTTGTTTTTAGATTAATAAGCAAAGCTTTCCTGTTGTTTATTAATTTTTGTGTTAAAGATAGATAGGAGTTTTAGTAGAGGACATTTATCTTTTAATAAGAACGTTTTTGATTTGAAAATATTTGGTAAATTATTGAATAAGAGTTGTTTTTATTTTAATTCAATAATAAAAGCCGATAAAAAAATAGAATCATTTATCATCAACCTTAAGGAAAAGTTGAGAATGGACAATATGTATTTTAATGCGGGAATAAAAGGATAGTTTACCCAGTAATTATGAGAACCCATAGAGAATACAGTGACTCCTAAAGTGTTTTCATAAGTGATCCTTAAGATTAGTGAAATAATAATAGAGGTGATTGTCTTGAAGATGAAATTAGGTACTAAAATTAACATAATGGTTTTAGCCATTATTCTTTCTTTATCAATGATTATAGGGTTTGTAGTAAATCAACAAATTACAAAGGGGATTGAAGAATTTGCAGTTGAAAAGGCAAAAGGGGATTTAGGTCTAGCTTACAGATACATAAATAATAAATACCCTGGCGATTGGGCCATAAAAGGTGACAAACTTTATAAAGGAACTACTCTCATAAATGATAATTATGAAGTAGTGGATAAAATAGGTGAAGATACCGGGGATACTGTAACGATTTTCCAAAATGATACAAGGGTAGCAACTAATGTTATACAAAAAGGCAATCGTGCCATTGGAACGAAGGTTTCTGAAGAGGTATCAAATGTTGTTCTTAAAAATGGCAAAAATTTTTACGGTGAAGCTAACGCAGCAGGTAATATTTATCAAGCAGCTTATATGCCAATAAAAAGTGCAGACGGGGAGACGATAGGTATACTCTATGTAGGGGCTTCGCAGGCGATTATTGATAGTATTTTGTCAGGGATTTTAATGAAATTCTTGATTATATTAGTCGTTGTAATTGGGGTATCGTTCTTAATAGTTTATTGGTTTACAAGAAGAATTAAACAAAGATTAACGACGATTGTAAGGGCACTTGAATTAGCGGGACAGGGGGACTTTACATCCGAAATCGAGGATCAGGTTGGTGATGAATTAAGCACACTCTCATTAAGCTTTAATCGAATGGCTAAAGACCTTAAAAGTATGATGAATGAAGTTGCTTTTACTTCAGAGCAAGTTGCTTCAGCCTCAGAACAGTTAAACGCAAGTGCGGAACAAACAAGTAAGGCAACAGAAACCATTACAGAATCTATTCAACAAGTAGCAAATGGGGCAGAACATTCTACTATTAGTGTCCAGGAAAGTGCAGTTGCCTTGGAGGAAGTGACTAAAGGTGTTCAATCCATTGCCGATAATGCCTCTTCCATTTCAGAAGTTAGTTCACAGGCTACCCAAAAGGCTAAAGATGGTGGGGAATTTGTTGATAGAACGGTAAAGCAAATCACTGCAATCAGTCGGTCTGTCAATGAAAGTGGAGAGGTTATAAAATCGTTGGATAAGCGTTCTAGAGAAATTGGAGAAATCACGAAAGTCATTTCGGGCATTGCGGAACAGACCAACTTGCTAGCATTAAATGCTGCTATTGAAGCGGCTAGAGCAGGTGAACATGGAAAGGGATTTGCTGTGGTTGCGGATGAAGTACGTAAATTAGCAGAGCAATCCCAACTTTCCTCATCACAAATTTCAAATCTAATTGGTGAAATTCAACAAGATATGGTTCGTTCTAATAAATCAATGGAACATGTAACAATTGATGTGAAAGATGGTTTGACTATTGTTCAACGGACAGAAAGTAGTTTTAAAGAGATCCTTGAATTTATGGAAGAACTTTCTGAACAGATTCAAGATATGGCAGCAACGGCAGAAGAAATTTCTGCAAGTACAGAAGAAGTAGGAGCCTCTGTATTAGGTATTACAAAAGTTTCTACGGATACTTCTATGCACTCTCAAAATGTAGCAGCTTCAGCAGAAGAACAACTTGCATCAATGGAAGAAATATCGGCATCTTCTAATTCGCTGTCCAGCCTAGCAGAGGACTTACAGAAATTAATCAGTAAATTTAAGGTTTAGAAGAGCATGGAGAAAAAGATTACTCTGCTTTGTTTTAAAAATTCATAGTTTCTTTCTACTGTAGATGGATTAGATATGGGATTAAATCCGTATTATATGGTTGGTGGAAAGTTGAAAGTGGATGGATAAGGAAAAATTGTAAAAAACCCTACCTTCAGCAAACTTGAAGGTAGGGTTAAATATAGGATTATTTAAAGATTAGTACTTTACCAACAGTACCATCTTTACTTTGACCAGCGACACGGAACTTCAAGCCGTATTCTGGAACATTACGACCAGCGTCGACAATGCTAGGATTACTCCAGTCAGCGCTATCATCGAATAGTGGTGTGCGTTTTGTAAAGTTATCTTTCATTGTGACTCCTGTTAGAGCAGTATAGTCTAGGAACATTTTTTTCGACTTGTTTAAGCTAAATGCTGCGTCATGCAACTGGTAACGAGTATCACCGATTGTTTTATCGCTCCAAGATAGGCCGCGTTGATCAGCGTCGACTACCCCTAAGAACCCATCACCAGGGTGAACACCTGTCCAGTTGTTATCATAGGATTCATCTACATACCAAACAACTAAGCCTTCATCGTAGCTCATTAAGCTATTACCACGGCGGATGTGTTTTAAACCTTCGTCCACACCGTTATGAGATCTCCATTCTAATAGATAGTAGTGATTTGTTTCATATTTTCCATCATGTTTCTCAAAGCCATTTAGTGTAAATTGAGGTTCACCTTCAGCGCCATCAGAGAATACTTCATTTCCATCAGCTGTCACCTTAACATTGTCAGCAAAGAACCCATCTAAATTAGTAGCCCAGTCTGTCATAGAGCGGAATTGAAGTTGAATCTCTTGTCCGACATAATCACTTAAATCAATTGTTTCATGAACCCATCCATTACTTGAGCCAGTATAACCAGGTAGGTTCTCTTTAATTGCAGGGTAGCCACCAGGATCTAGGGTAGTGCTAGTTCTATCACTTGATAATGACTCCCAAGTTTCACCACCATCTGTTGATACTTGGACCATTGCATAATCCCAGTCTTGTTCGATATTATACCAAGCATCGAAATCAAGGGTTGCGTTAGAAGCAGCACCTGTTAAGTCGACAGTTGCGACCATTTTATGGTCAGCTTCATCGCCTTTACCGCCATAGTATTCGAATGATCCATCTGCAGGAGTATTTAATACATTTAGTTTATTCGGTAAGTCAACACGAACAGCATCATTGTTTGTACCTTTTGTTACACCTTCATCAAGAAGGATATTCGTACCCTGACTAGTGATATCATCAGCATGTAGGGTTGTACCACTTAGCCAATTACCACCATGCCAAGCTTGTAATTTTTCTTTTGCATAAGCACTCATTCCAGGTGGTTCTGTTCCAGGAATATCTCCAGCCCAGCTTCCACTTGCCATTAAGGACCAATAAGCAACAGCTTCCCCTGCACCAGTATATTGTGTATCGTATTCATCGGGAAGACCTAAGTCATGACCATATTCATGGGCAAAAACACCAGCAGCCCCATCCTCTGGTTCAATAGTATAGTCAAATGCAGCTAATTGACCGTCAAAACGGTCACTGTTAGAGTTGCCACCAGGAACGGCAATTAATCCTCCAAGGTCCCAACGATGTGACCAAATTGCATCTCCACCAAGAGAACCACCACCTGCTTCTTCCCCAACACCAGCATGAATAACCATTAAATGATCGATAATGCCGTCTGGCTCATCATAAACACCATCACCATCATAATCATCGCGGTCCCAAACGTCATACTCACTTAAATCAACATTTGGATCTGCTCCCGCTTTTGCAAGTGCTTCATATACTAGTTCACGTGGCTTTGCATCACTTCCATCTGGTGTTGGATAGTTTCCACCATAATAAGCAGCCTCATGATCTGCTGTATACCAGCCTGCTACCGTACCGTCAACAGTATAACTTCCACCAGATTGTTGTTCATAGTATTGCTTCATAGAAACAAGGTTTTCGCCATTCGGACCCTCATATCCATCTTCACCGAAAATCATATTTTGGAAGTGTTCATGTGTATAATTTTCATACCACATGTCCGTTTCTTCTTTAGTAATAGAGCTTTTTTCGTAGTCAGGGAAGTCAATCGCAAGAACAAGGACTTTGTCTTCGCGTACTTCTCCGTCATAATTCTCTTCTTCGACGGAATCTACTTTATTTTTCTTTGCTTGTCCTAGTTTGTTCCCTTTCCCATTTGTAAGACTATTGTCTTTAGATTTCTTTTCTTTGGTTACTTCCCCGATGGATTTTGGTAACTTATCTTTTGTCTTTGAAGTCTTCCCTTTGCCTTGTAAATATTTATCCAAAGCTTTCTCTGATTCTGCTAGACTAGCATCTTTTGCTAGTTTTCCTTCTCGCTTCAGCATCTCAATTAACTTTTCATCGTTTGCGATACCTGCGTCAAAAGGTACAGCTTCTTTCGTAGATGCAGAAGCAACTTTTGGTGCTAATGTATCACCGCCGACTGCCCCGACAAAAAGACTTGAAGCTATGATACTACTTGCGGTAATGCTAGAAAAAACTTTAAGTGCGCGGTTTTTCTTTGCCAAATCTATTCCCCCTCTTAAAATATCAATTAGCTCATTATGATAGTATAGTTTAATTTGAATATTGTAAATATTTTAAATCATCTAAAGAGGAAATGAGGGAAATATACCTAATTGTGATTTGGTAATTGGAATAAATAGAGGTTAATGTGCCTAGTAAATTAGTTGGTTTAAATGGTTTATATTGGAATTTAATGAAGGTCTAGTGAGAGATAAGAAAGAGATAAATTATTAATAAAAGAGATGCTCCAACCCACATTACTTGCTAAGTAGGTGACATGTTTGAAATAATGAAAGGGATTAATTGGGAATTCCAATAAGGAAGGAGATATGCTTTGTGAAAGTTCTTTTAGTAGGGGCGAATGGCCAAATCGGACAACACCTTGTTAATTTACTTAAAGACAGTAAAGAGCATGCAGTGAGAGCAATGGTACGGAAGGAGGAGCAAGCGGAGGCTCTTAACAAAATAGGGGTAGAAACGGTTGTGGCTAGTTTAGAAGATAGCGTAGAGGCAATTGCCGAAGCAGGAAAAGGTTGTGAAGCAGTTATCTTTTCTGCTGGGTCAGGTGGAAACACCGGATCTGATAAGACATTATTGGTGGACCTTGATGGAGCGGTTAAAACGATAGAGGCTGCTGAAAGATTAGGAATAAAGCGATTTATTATGGTTAGTGCACTTCAAGCACATAAGAGGGAGAATTGGAATGATCAATTGAGGCCTTACTATGTTGCGAAGCATTACGCAGATAGAATGCTTGAAGCTAGTAACCTAACCTACACAATCATTCGTCCAGGTGGCCTTTTAAATGAGCCAGGTACAGGAAATGTTTCTGTTGCTGAGAATTTAACTAGTGGTTCAATTCCACGTGAGGATGTAGCGCGTACGATAATAACTGCCTTAAATGAGGAGCATACGTTTAACCGTTCTTTTGACCTTATTTCAGGGGGAACTTCCATTACGGATGCTCTAAAAGCGATATAAAGAGCATAAAAAACGTCTAAAGTATCATGATACTTTAGACGTTTTTTATTATGGATTATATTAAATTACTCCCTGTGCAATCATGGTATCAGCGACCTTAGTGAATCCAGCAATATTGGCACCGACTACCAAGTTACCTGGATAACCATACTCTTCCGCAGCGTTTACACTGTTTTTGTAAATGCTTTTCATAATGTCTTGTAATTTGTGGTCTACTTCTTCAAACGTCCAAGACAGTCTCATGCTGTTTTGAGCCATTTCTAACGCAGAAACTGCAACGCCACCAGCATTAGCTGCTTTTGCAGGACCGAAAAGAACATTATTGTGAAGGAATTCATCGATTGCTTTAAGTGTAGACGGCATGTTTGCCCCTTCACCGACAGCTTTAACTCCATTTGAAACGAGCATTCTTGCTGATGTTTTATCAATTTCATTTTGTGTAGCACAAGGCAAAGCAATGTCACACGGAATGGACCAAATTCCGGAGCAGCCTTCATAATAGTGTGCTTCTGGGTGTGCATTAACGTATTCGCTGATTCTTTTGCTTTCTACTTCTTTTAGTTGTTTTATGGTGTTAAGATTAATGCCATTTTTGTCATAAATATAACCGCTAGAATCACTGCAGGCCACAACTTTTGCACCTAATTGCTGGGCTTTTTCGATAGCATAGATAGAAACATTTCCCGACCCGGATACAACAACAGTACTTCCTTCAAAGCTAAGTCCATTATCTTTTAGCATTTCCTGCATAAAATAAACGGTGCCATAACCTGTCGCTTCGGTACGAGCTAAACTTCCACCGTACCCAAGACCTTTGCCTGTTAAAACGCCAGCTTCATAGCCACCGCGAATTTTTTTATACTGACCAAACATATAGCCGATTTCTCTTGCGCCGACACCAATGTCACCAGCTGGAACGTCCACATCTGGCCCAATATGTTTACATAGTTCGGTCATGAAGCTTTGGGTAAAACGCATAATTTCTCCATCAGATTTTCCCTTTGGATCGAAGTCCGATCCGCCTTTTCCGCCCCCGATTGGCTGGCCAGTTAAAGAGTTCTTAAAAATTTGCTCGAATCCTAAAAATTTTATGATACTTGTATTCACGGAAGGATGGAAGCGTAAGCCACCTTTATAAGGACCGATAGCGCTGTTATACTGTACACGGAATCCACGATTTACTTGCACCTTTCCTTGGTCATCTACCCATGGGACTCGGAAGGTAATGAGTCGTTCTGGTTCAACGATTCTTTCGAGTATATTGTGTTCAGCATATTTGGGATGTTTAGCAATTATAGGTACGAGGGAATCAAAGATTTCTTTAACCGCCTGAAGAAATTCACTTTCGTGGGGATTGCGTTTCTCGACAGCTTGATATACTTCATTTACATAAGTCTGTGCAGTTAATGTTTGCAGTTTTTTATTACCTTCTAAAGTAGTTGCCATAATATTTATAATTCTCTCCTTTATAAAAAAGTATATATGCATGGTAAAATGGAGTTGTTAGTTAATGAATCATTATTATGAATTATTTTACAACTTTTGAATAATCTAAGCAATGCTGTAAATAGATAAGATTAATGCCAAAATGAGATGGATAGGAAAAGGGTTGTGTACAATGGAGTTAAGACAAATTCAGTATTTTATTGAAGTTGCTAAGCGGGAGCATGTGACCGAGGCAGCACTGGCGTTGCGTGTAGCTCAATCTGCTGTTAGTCGGCAAGTTTTTAATCTAGAATCCGAGTTAGGTGTCGATTTATTTGTTAGAGATGGGCGGAATGTCAAATTGACGCCAATTGGTAGTATGTTTTTGAAACATATGCAACAAGCAATGAAGGTGATTGAAAATGCAACGCGAGAAATCGAAGAGTGTGTAGACCCAGGGAAAGGCACGATCCGAATTGGGTTTCCAAGTAGTTTGGCTTCTTATACATTGCCTACTGCCATTTCTGCTTTTCGCGAACTTTACCCGCAAGTGAAATTTCAACTAAAGCAGGGTTCCTACCATAATTTAATTGATGGAGTGGTGAAAGGAGAAATAGATATGGCGCTGCTTGGACCAGTGCCACAACAGGAAAAAAAGGTAATAGGAGATATCTTATTTACGGATAA
Source organism: Bacillus seohaeanensis (assembly GCF_042684945.1). Classification (NCBI taxonomy): domain Bacteria; kingdom Bacillati; phylum Bacillota; class Bacilli; order Caryophanales; family Bacillaceae; genus Bacillus; species Bacillus seohaeanensis. The sequence continues at coordinate 26,825 of NZ_JBHUMF010000017.1, forward strand.
TATCGTGGCTTTACTGCCAGTTGGCCACCCCCTTGCGAGTAAATCCTCTCTAATGCTCAGTCAATTACGGGAGGATTCATTTGTTCTGTTTCCTGAAGGTTATATATTACGTGATATTATCTTTAATGCTTGTCAACAAATTGGTTTTAAACCTAATGTATCTTTTGAAGGAGAGGATATTGACGCCATTAAGGGATTAGTATCAGCAGGCCTTGGCGTGACGCTTATTCCAGAAATCACACTAGTTGATAGCCTACCAAGATCAACAGTAAAGATACCAATTAGTGAGCCTAGTGTTAGACGTACAGTTGGAATTATTATCCCAAGTGAACGCAGTTTGCTTCCTACAGAGCAATTATTTTATCAGTTTCTAAAGGATTTCTTCTCTCGGTTAGATACATTTCAAAATTAATTTTAATTGTGGGGAAATGGAAGAAGTTCCGTTTAAAATAGCAAAGAAAAAGGGAATTGGACACGTCCAATTCCCTTTGATGTTTTCCGAGGAAATTATCCTTCGTTTATAGCTACTTTTTGTGCTTTCTTTTCTGTAGCTGCTTCCCTGTGGCCATCTTCTTCTGCCGGTTTCACTCGCTTAATAAAGAATGCGAGTAACAATGCTAGTATAGAAAGACCAGTTGCTACAACAAAGGCGTCATTGATACCTTTGATAGTTGCTTCTTTAATAATGTGTGCCATTTCTTGTTTAGCATCAGGTGTAACACCAGCAGCAGTGGCCATTTCTTTTGCGTGTTCTTCTGTCTGATTAGACATAACGGTTACAAGGAATGCCGTACCGAGTGCGCCGGAAACCTGTCTAAATGTGTTGGACATTGCAGTTCCGTGTGCATTTAACCGTTGTGGAAGTTGGTTTAGTCCTGCCGTCATAATTGGCATCATTAACATCGACATTCCGAACATTCGAGCGGTATACACTATAATTAACGTTGTGTACGTTGTGGAGTCTGTAAGCATACTAAATTCCCATGTTGTAATGGTTGTAATAGCTAAACCGATAACTGCGAGCCATCTTGCCCCTATTTTATCAAATATCCAACCTGTAATTGGAGACATAATTCCCATTAAAATTGCGCCAGGTAATAATAGTAATCCAGATTCCAGTGGGGTAAACCCACGGATATTTTGTAAATAAATTGGTACGAGAATCATTCCAGCAAACATTGCCATCGTGATGATCACATTAATAATCGTTGTAAGTGTAAACATATTATATTTAAACACTCTAAATTCTAGCATTGGATTTTTAACAGTCATTTGTCTGCGAATAAATATTGCAAGTGCAATAATACCAATGATAATAGAAGTAATTACTTCTACACTAGTCCAACCTGCGTTTCCAGCACTACTAAACCCATATAATAAGCCACCGAATCCTAATGTTGAAAGGATAATTCCAGGGATATCAATTTTAGGATAGGATAGTTGTGTAACATTTTTCAAAAGTAGCACGGCGACAAAGAAATCAATAATAGCAATTGGTAAAACGACATAAAATAATACTCGCCATGAATAGTTCTGGATAATCCAACCTGATAGTGTAGGGCCAATGGCTGGTGCAAAAGTCATTGCTAAGCCGATAAAGCCCATTGCTTTCCCACGTTTTTCTATTGGGAAAATGGTTAGAATAACAATCATAAGCAATGGCATAATTATTCCGGCACCTGCCGCTTGGACGACTCTCCCCATGAGAAGGAATTCAAAAGTCGGGGAAATGGCACATATTAAAGTACCAGCTGCAAATAGCCCCATAGATGTTAAAAATAGCTGTCTCGTTGTAAATCGTTCAATTAAAAAGGCAGTCACTGGAATTAATACTCCGTTTACAAGCATATATCCTGTTGTTAGCCATTGTGCTGTATTAGCGGAAATATCTAAGTCTATCATCATCTCCGGTAAGGCTACATTCATTAGTGTTTGATTTAAAATCGCAACAAATGAGCCTAAAAGCATAACCGTAAGAATCGCGCCTCTTTTTATAGGGGCCTTCGACACATTTGTTTCATCGGTCATTTTTTAATCCCTCTCCTTTTGGTTATAGTTTTCCAATAATTAATTGGTGAAGTTGTAGTAGTTGTTCTATTTCTTTATCTGGTATATCTACTATTTTCGACATTTGCTTCATAAATATGTTATGAGTTTCTTTTTGTTTTTCTTCGCCTTTGTCTGTAAGTCGGAGTAGCAACGTTCTTCTATCATTTTCTGAACGCTTGCGAACAAGGTATCCAGCCTTTACCAGACGTTCCACAATACCACTCATCGTACTGTTTCCCACTTGAAGTCGTTCTGCTAATTCGCCTAAACCGATATTTGGTTCTTCCTTTAGGGAGCGTAACACTAATAATTGCATAATCGTTATACCAAGTTGGTCGGGCTCATTCAATAAATGATAAAATTCACGATTGACTTCGCGAAAGGAATGCATAATCTTACTTATTTTGCTATAGCCGTCCATTTATTGTGCCTCCCCCCTTTTGTTTTATTAGTGAATATTTCGTATGCGAACTATTAACTTTGACAATTATACACTCGATTAAAGGAATGTCAATAAAAAAATCCTGTGGGATAATGTGATAGTCGAATCACATTATCCCACAGGATTAATAGGTAAATGTTAAAAGCTTAGCGTACGCCCTTCATGGACTTTTGAATTTTTGGTGATAACAGGAAGAGGATAATACTTAGAACGATGGATACTCCACCGATTACACCAAAGTAAGCCATTTCTGTCTCAGGTGAATAGAACTTAACAATTTGTGCATTAATTGCTTGAGCAGCAGCACTTGCTAAGAACCATAAACTCATCGTTTGTGCAGAGAAAGCAGCAGGAGCTAATTTAGTAGTAGCCGATAAACCTACTGGTGACAAGCATAGTTCCCCAAGTACAACAATGAAATAACTTAGAACAAGCCATAATGGATTAACCAATGATTCCTCACCGCCGAAATATGCTGGTAAAAGAATGACAAGGAAAGATAACCCGGCAAATAATAATCCTAAAGAGAATTTCTTAGGAATGGATGGTTGACGGTTTCCAAGTTTTACCCACATCCAGGCAAATACAGGCGCCAACAGGATAATAAATAATGGGTTTAACGATTGGAACCAAGCAGGAGATATTTCAAATCCTAGAACTTCTAATTGAGTACGTTTATCTGCATAACTAGCAAGAATGGTGGAACCTTGCTCTTGGATCGCCCAGAACATAACAGCAGCAATAAATAATGGAATATAAGCGATAACTCGTGAACGTTCATCTGCTGTTGTTTTAGGACTGCGGTACATTACGGTAAAGTAGATAATTGGAAGTCCAATTCCAAGAATTCCAACAAGAGCGATAAAGCTATCAAATGTTAGAAGTCCCGTTGGAATTGCAATAGCAATTAAGATAGCTAAAATTACTACACCCACTCCAATAATGGAGAAAACCTTTTTCTTTTCACTTTGTGCTAATGGATTTGCAGGGGATTTCCCAGCAAGCCCAAGATTTTTTTTCCTTGTAAATAAAAAGACTAATAATCCGACAAACATACCAACAGCAGCGATACTAAACCCTAAGTGGAAATTGTGTTTCATTCCAACTTCTCCGACAATTAATGGAGATAAGAACGCTCCAAGGTTAATTCCCATATAGAAAATACTGAATCCTGCATCACGACGATTGTCTTCCACGCTATATATATCACCGACAACGCTAGAAACATTAGGTTTCAGTAAACCCGTACCGAGTACAATCAAGATCATGGAAACGAAAAACAAACTAAGGTTTCCAGGTATTGCTAAAGCAATGTGACCAAGCATAATCAATATGCCACCGTAAAATATGGCTTTGGAAGTTCCGAAGATCCTGTCAGCGAGCCATCCGCCAATAATCCCAGACATATATACTAGTGATCCGTAGATAGACATAATAGCAAGGGCTGTAGGCTCATCAAGACCTAATCCGCCTTTTGATACTTCATAGTACATATAGTAAACAAGTATTGCTCTCATTCCATAGTAGGAGAAACGCTCCCAGAACTCTGTGAAGAAAAGAGTGAATAATCCCTTAGGATGCCCAAAAAATCCTTTTTGGGGAACACTTTCCACAATTTTCTGTTTATTTGAACCTGACATGATAAATGTAACCTCCTTAGTATATTAATATAATATTTTAAAAGATTGATATTGTCAAAAAGGTTTTTTTCTTCGTATTATATAAAATATAATTTGGAATATTTTAAAAAATGTAAAAAATAAATTATCTTAATATACCTTTTGTTTAGAATAGTTAAAATTATATTCTCGAACATAGTGATAATAGTAATGCGTATTTACTTTTAAATGCAGATGGATCTGTAAAAGTATTTCGAGAAATTAGAACATAAAAATACCCTCTAAGGCTCTAATAGCCTTAGAGGGTATTTTTTCTATTAGTTTACACCTGGGAACCATCCAGGAGAGTGAACAATTGCCTGCCACAAAGGACTTGGTACAACAAGTTGTTCTTGCTTCGTTGTGTCTAATGTTGTGTTAATTTCCATTTCTCTGCCTTCTTTTATTTTTTGAACCCAATCGGGATCAATAATTAATTCTCGTCCAAGTGCCAATAATGGGACACCTGTTTGAATTGCTTTTAGTGCGTCATCTGCAGAGTAAATGGAACCGACCCCGATTAATGGTACACGGTTATCAATTGTACGTTGAAGTAGCTCTATTCTTGTTTTCGTTGTGTCTGCATCGCGTCTTGCTTTAGACCAGAAGTCCATTAGAGAAACGTGGAGATAGTCTAAGCCTTGCTCTGATAGAGTATCAACGAATTCTAGTGTATCCCCCATAGTAATTCCTGGTGTTTCCGGTTCTTCAGGAGAAAAACGATAACCAACGATAAATGGATTTGTTGCATATTGTTCGACAACACTTTTCACTTTTTCAATAACGGCCAGTGGAAAAGTCATGCGTTTTTTTAGGTCTCCTCCAAAGCGGTCATCACGACGATTGGAATGAGGAGAGAAAAATTGTTGGAGTAAATAGCCGTTTGCCCCGTGTATTTCTACTCCATCAAAGCCAGCTTCAATTGCACGTCTTGTAGAATCACCGAAGGCCTCAATAATATGTTCAACTTCTGACTCTGATAACGCTCTTGGAGTTGTGTTGCTGTTTTCTGCCGGTACGTTACTAGCACTGACAATCTCCCCATTTGGTACTAACTCGGGAGGGCACATTCTTCCGCCATGAAAAATTTGCAGAACAGCCTTTGCTCCCTGGTTTTTAATGCCAGTAGCTAACTGTTTCAAACTTGGAATCATGTCATCACTGTCACTACCGAATTCCCCTTGAAATCCCTTTCCATCTGGAGTTACATAGGCACATGCAGTAATAACCATTCCTACTCCACCTGAACGGCGTGCATAATAATTTACTTCTTCGTCTGTTACGGTTCCATCAGGATTGGAAGAGAAATTGGTCATTGGTGCCATAATTACTCGGTTTTCCAGTTCAATCCCGTTTGGAAGTGTATAGGACTGGAATAAATCTTTATATTTTTCGTTCATTGTTGCTCCTCCTCTAATTAAACTACAATAAGCATAGTAAATTTGGGTTGTCGTTGTACACTTTTATGCTTCTCAAATAGTTTGGAAAATATTTTGTATGAAAAATAAAAAATCCCCAAAGTCAGGGATATAACGTTAAGTACCTATATTTATCTAGCCACTTATGAATTACTTCTTTGCATTCTAAACAGCTTGGTGACTTTACACCAAGCTGTTAAATCTATATAACTTTTTCAGAAGACTTTCTCGCGTCTGTTGACTCGGGTACACGAGTAAGGATAATCATTCCAATAATGAACAGAACAACTAGGCTGAACACACCAAAATTAGAATTTCCAGTAAGCTGTGCGGTCACACCGACTAACAGTGGTCCCATAATAGAAGCAAACTTACCAAAAATGTTATAAAACCCGAAAAATTCATTAGCATTTTCTTTTGGCACGAGCTTTCCAAAATACGATCTACTTAATGCCTGAATCCCGCCTTGAGAGGTGGCAACAAGCATCGCAAGTATCCAGAAATCCAATGTTGTTTCTAAGAAAAACGCATAGATACAGACAATAATATAAATGATAATGCCGACATATAACATCTTTTTCCCAGTGAACTTTTCGGAAAGTCTTCCATACAGAATCGCAAACGGTGCAGCAACAACCTGCGTCACAAACAGAATAATAAGTAAATTGGTCGAAGAGATTCCTAAATCTGTTCCATACGCAGTAGACATTGATATAACGGTTCCTACCCCATCAATATAGAAGAAATAAGCTAACAGAAATAAAAACACTGCTCGGTACTGTTTAATATTTTTAACTGTTTTTCCAAGCCGTTTGAAACTGGTTTGAATAATCTTCGGCTCACGTTCAATATAGTAATGCTGATGGACGTTTTTAAACAGTGGAATTGCAAATAACCCCCACCATAATGCTGTGATAACAAAGGCAATTTTGCTAGCTAATGTGGTTGAGACGGGAATAATATCATTTTGAGCTAAAACGATGATGGCAATGCTGATGATAAATGGAATCGTACTTCCGATATACCCTAAACCAAATCCACGTGCAGAAACTCGGTTCATTTTTTTCTCTGTTGTGACATCAACAAGGAAGGCGTCGTAAAATACATTGGCACCGGCAGAACCTACTGCAGCAACCGTATAAAAGATTAATAAAAGCAACCATTGGTCACTTGGGATAAACGCTAGAAGTGCAGTAAAGGCAACACCTAAAGCAAAAAAGAAGGTGAAAAACTTTTTCTTCAACCCTTGGTAATCAGCAATTGTCCCTAAAATGGGCCCGAGCATCGCTAAAATAAACGTTGCAATCGCAATCGTGTAGCCTAGGTACGCGGTAGAATTAGAGGCACTGACTCCTGCGTTGGTGGCGGCAGCTTTATAAAAAATGGGAAAGACAGCTGTCGTAATAATAATCGAGTAAGCGGAATTACCCCAATCATAAAGCATCCAGCTATTTTCTTCTTTTGTGAAGCGCTTCATTGATTAGCCCCCTCTAGGTAACTATACCTTTAGTTTACAAGTGTAATAGGTTAAAAGACGGATTATATACAAAATTTTACATAAATTTTACACAGTTAATAATTCCTTTATAATTTGACCGTCTGTATTCCCAAGACTAATCCCAAGCAAATGAGCAAATGTTGGTCCTTCATCGACTAGGTGCATAGAGGGGAGAATAGCGTTAGAACGGATACCTTTTCCAGCCATCATCAGAATAGTTGTATAGTTTTCTTTTTCAGGTGAATAGCCGTGAGATGCTAGAGTATAGCGTTTTTCTTTGACATCTTCAGGAGTTATCGTATCAATATAATCTCCTTCTAAGCCCTCTTTAAAATAGTACCCTTGGGCTGCTTCTATCATAAAAGCGGCTTGATCATCTGCTCCTTTCATTCCCGCTTCTTCGCCCGTCAGTACCTTTTCAATCCCATTGTTGCTATCGGAAACTAGACGATCAAGCAGTTCTCTCGTTGTCTTTAGTATGGAGGAATTCAATTTATCTTTGACATAAATATATGCGGACCCATCACAGCTTTTGCAATAAACCTTCCAGTCTAGTACTTTTCCTTGGTTATTCACGGTGATAAGTCCATTCTCCCGCAGTAACACATTCGGTTTTACTGCTTTCGATTCATCAAGTGCACTATGATCACCCAATGCGACAATAGTGGAATGCTCATAAATACCACTTTCTTTAAGAGCGTTGATAATTCTTCCAAGACGCGTATCATGACGGCGAATAGCTGATAAGGCTTCTTTAGAAGAAAACCCATTATAATGGCGTTGCGTATCGAGATCGGTAAAATGCACGAGTAAGAGGTTTGGCTTTTTCATTTTAATTGTTTGCACGGTCGATTCTAAAACAAAATCATCGAGTTCTGGCTGGCTAAGCCCTTTTCTTATATGACCAAAGCGACGGTTCATTTCTAATTGATGGAGCGGACTGCCATTACGAAGCGAAACCGCTATTTGATGATGCCAAGGGCGGTTCGCAAAGATCTCTGGCATATTGTAATCAATATCGGCTTTCGCTGTTACCGGCCATAGAAAAGCTGCTGTTGTCATGCCTGCTTTCTTTGCTTCGTCATAAAGCGTCGTCCCTTTGATATGATGACGGTGCCAATACCAATCAGGTGAGTTTTTCCCAGGTTGGAGAAGTGTATTATTGATAACACCATGTTTTTTCGGGTAGTTACCGGTGACAATAGTGGCGTGACAAGGATATGTAACGGATGGATAAATGGTCTCGACGTTTTTACAATACGATCCTTTTTGTAAAATCTCTTGAAAATGAGGAAGTTCTTCCAGCATGGGGAAGTCTAAGGAAGATAAACAATCAAATGAAATGACAATTAAGTGGTCAGTAAGACGAGACATAATGGACCTCCTATTTGGGGGACTTTTTATTATTAATATAACAGAAAATTCAGTCGGTAAGTGATAGATCGATAGCTATTCTGAAAAAATTGCTGTTTCCACCTGTGTTCCTTGATTACATGCTTTCTAACACATATAGTTAAGACAAGAAGAATAAGAAGAGGTGCGTATAATTGAATTTTCTACAAAAAATAGAACCATATTTAACATCAGATGACCTTTTAGTACAAGAATTTGTAGTTCATGCACTAGAGGACTATCCAGATGTTCCAGAAGAATGGGTAACGCGACTTTTAAAAGAGGCAGTAAATAAAAAAGAAAAAGAATCGTCCATCTTAGTTTTTGCAGATAAGCATCAACTAAGTGAAGAAGCTTTAAAGGTACTACTCGATGGTTTAGAAAAGGCAGAGAGATCCAAGAAGCATTTATATACAAAATTCCTTGAAAATATCGAACCACAATTAGCAATGAACTATAAGAATGAATTAACTCCTTATCATACAAAAGAGACATGGGACTTTTATGAGCTTCTCCTTAATGGAACGGAAGAAGAAGTGTGGAATAAGTATGGGGAAATTATAAATAAATTGGAACAAGCACCGGAATATGACCATGAGTTATTCATAAAAGGGAAGAAGGTAGTAAAGACACTCGTTCAAAAGGGCTGGATAAATGAAAAAGAAATTGCGCTTATATTAAGTGAAAATTTAAACGAAAACTGGTTTTCATTTGATGGGATTTTAGCTGTTTATGCGATTAGACTACTCAAGTTAGAAACACATACTCCAATACTGGCTAGTTTATTAACGAGAGAGGAAGATGTCTTACTAGAAGAGGTAGCGGACGCATTGATTTCATTTCAATCGGAAGAAGTAGTCAGAGCTGTTGAGCCTTACCTAAATCAAAGCGACTCGGTCATTTTTGCCACGTCTGTTGTAGGCAACATAAAACTCCCCCTTTCCATAGACGTATTACAATCAGCCTATCATCAAGTAACAGAGGAAGATCAAGATATTATATTTGAAGCATTATGCCATCAACTGTCACTGGATTGTCTACCAGAAATAGAGGATTACATGGAAAGCGAACCTGAAGTTTATCTAGTTGAACCGGAACCGGTCGCTTACGGGTATTTCACTGTAATGGGAGTAAAGCATCCTAAACTGCCAAAATGGAAGAGAGTAGCAGAAAAAAGGGAAAGACAATTTCAAGAAGATATGAATAATTCTAATCAAAACAATGCCCTTTCTACACCTGCTCCATATCAAAATACAGATAAGGTAGGACGTAATGATCCTTGTCCTTGTGGGAGTGGGAAAAAGTATAAGAAGTGTTGTTTGAATTAGGGATATGGGTTGGTAAGACTTGTCTTTAGGGGCGGGTCTTTTTAAATAATCTCTAATCGCTCCATCACTTTCTTTCTATACCCAATATGTGTTTAGGTTTACGATGAAATTCCAGCAAAACAATGATTCACATCTCTAACTTTAATAGCTGTATTCGTTTATATGTGCATATTCTTTTTCCGCGATGTTTGATTATTTTTAAGCCTATCGAATGGATATAAATAAGGAGAGAAGAGAGGTTAGAAACTCTCTCCCTACACAAAAAACAACCCAAACAAAATATACAAAACCACCGAAATCCCTGCACCAATCGCGGAGATCTTTAATTTATATCGAGCATAGTCGACAAGAGGCATTTCTAGGATAGACGCTGTTGTAATGGTCGTGTCACCTAAAGGAGATGTCATGGCGCCGAAGGATCCACTTGCAAACACGGCTCCAACTGTCATCGCAATTGATGCATCCGTAGCAGTTGCTAATGTCATCCCTAGAGGCATAAATAGCCCCCATACTCCCCATGAAGATCCGATAAAGTACCCAACAACAGAACCAAGCAGAAAGATGATAGCAGGGACGGAAAAGGCGGGAAGAAAATCTCCTAAGGTTGAGCTAATAAATTCTGAAAAACCAAGGTCCTCTGCTGTTAAGGAAAGTGCCCAAACTAATACAAGTAGGATGATTGCCTGCATGAGCTGGTTTCCACCGTCAAAGAAGTGGAATAGTGTTTCATCAAGAGCTTGCCGGCGGACAATATAGAAAATAAATGTAAGAATGAGCGTGATAAAAACGGCTAGTAGCATGACAAAGGTTGCGTCAGCCTTCGAAAATGCATCAAATACGGTTTCTGCCCCTTTGTCTCGCCCATCTTGCCATAATAGGAATAAGGATAGCCCTAGTAGTAAAAATAGAGGGATGATTAGGTTCCATGGTTGTGCTTTCACCCCACTTAGTTCTTTTTTTATTCCCATTCGATGATAAGGATGTCCGTCCTGTTTGTCGTTTCCTTCTTTTTCGGTTGGTTCTACTTCTTTTTTCTTTGATGTCCAGAATGTTCGAATCAGTCCAAGAATAAGCATGGTAATAGCAAAGAAGTTAAATGGAATACTTTGTAGAAATACCGAATAGGGAGCTAAATCTAAATCGTGTTCCTGAACACCTGCTGTAACGAGCGATACCATAAATCCAACAAATGCTGTTGCCACAGGTAAAAGCACAATAGTCGATGCTGTCGAGACATCCATCGTAAATCCGACTTTCTCCTTCGATATTTTCAATTTCCCCATTAACGATTTAACAACAGGCCCAATCATCATAATCCGAAACATCGGCATCATAAACGTAAAAGGAAGGGTTAGCCAAATAAGTCCTAGTAAACCACGTTGTGAGCTTATTTTCGTGCCAATCCATTCAGAAAACCCTTTAATACCACCAGATATCGTCATCATTCCAATAAGACCACCAAACAAATAGAGGAATCCAATAATTTTAATATTTGTCTCATCAGAAAGGGTAGTAACAATATACTGGACAGCTTGTTGTGTACCGGCCAATAATTCCATTTCTACAATAAAAGAGCCAGCTAAAATTCCTAAAACGAGCCCTGGTAATATTTTTTTCAACCAAATAGACATACCGATAACAATTAAAAATGGTATAAGGGAAAGCCAAGCTTGATCCAAAATGATTCCTCCTTCCATGGTTCATATGTTTCCCTGTTTTTATGTACTCATTCCTTTTGGAGTATCCCTTTGCCAGGGGGAGACAGGCTGTTTTGATGGAAGCTATGTGGGGGGGTTTGGCGTAGCTTGAGTTTAATATAAGATGAAAAATAAAAAGCTGTAGAGGGTAAAATTAACGATAAAAAAAGGTATCGGAGAAGAGTCCCCAATACCTTATCAACTTAAGTTCTTTCTTCAAATAACCGAGCCACTTCGACAATGACATTAACGGCTTTTTCCATATTATCGACAGAAATGTATTCAAATCTTCCATGGAAGTTCTCTCCGCCTGTAAAAATATTTGGTGTAGGCAGTCCCATGTAGGAAAGCTGGGAACCGTCTGTACCACCGCGAATTGGTTTAATATCTACTGGAATTTCAAGGTTTTCCATTGCTTGTTGGGCAATGTTGACGATCTCTATTACGGGTTTTATTTTTTCCCCCATGTTGTAATATTGATCTTTTATTTCTAGAAGAACCCTCTCTTCTCCATATGTTCCTTGTAAATCTGTGACAATCTTTTTAAGCATTTCTTTTCTAGTAGCAAATTTTTCCTTGTCAAAGTCACGAATTATGTAGTGAAGCGTTGTTTCTTCGACATCCCCATTGATAGAAGTGAGATGATAAAAGCCTTCATAGCCCTCTGTGTGTTCAGGTGCTTCTTCAACAGGCAATCGGTTATTAATTTCCATGGCAATTTTTGCAGAGTTAATCATTTTCCCTTTTGCCGTTCCAGGGTGAACATTCTTTCCTTTGCAAACAATCTTCGCTGCAGCTGCATTAAAGCTCTCGTATTCTAGTTCACCGAGTGGTCCACCATCAATGGTGTAGGCGAATTTGGCATTGAATGCATCAACATCAAATCGATGTGGTCCTCTACCGATTTCTTCATCAGGTGTGAAGGCTACTCTAACTTTTCCATGCTTAATTTCCGGATGATTAATCAGATAAGCCATTGCGGTCATAATCTCTGCGATACCAGCTTTATTGTCCGCTCCAAGCAAGGTAGTTCCATCTGTTGTGACTAGAGTATGCCCTTTATAGCTCGTTAGCTCTGGGAAGTCATTAGGAGAAAGGACTACCTGCTTTTCTTTATTAAGGACGATATCTGTCCCATCATAGTTTTCAACGAGCTGAGGGTTGACATTTGCCCCAGTAAAATCGGTTGCCGTATCGACGTGAGCTAAAAATCCAATCGTCGGCACTTCTTTGTCCGTATTAGAAGGCAAAGTCGCCATTACATAGCCATTCTCGTCTATTGATACTTCTTCCATACCAATTTGTTTGAGCTCCTCTACGAGCATATTAGCAAGTGTCAGCTGTCCAGGTGTGGAGGGGCATGTGTCACTGCTCTCATTTGATTGTGTATCAACTTTTACGTAAGAAGTAAATCGTTTAATAATTTCATCTTTCACTTTCTTTCATCTCCCTTACCGTATTATGTATACTCTCTTAGTTTATCATGTAGGGTTTTTTTATACCTATTGATATATTTTTAATAGGTTGTTTCGTAAAGTTTGTTGTTTGTGGGAAAAGGGCTGTTCCTTTCCGCTGCAGGCACTTGCTTTCCTCTGTATCCCGCAGGAGTCAAGCACCTTCCGCTCCACTCTATGTTTGCAACTGTTGTTAAAAGCAATCATTAGAAAAGAGCCATAAAAATAAAACGAATCTAAATACTAGTAATCTAATCGGAAATAGGGTATATCTAGGAGTAGGAATGAAAAAAGGAGGAATTGGTATGGAATCTCTACCATTAGTAGTAGATACAGAATGGCTATCTCAACATTTGGATGACCCAAATTTACGGTTACTTGATGCGACAACATACTTAAAAGGACATGAAATATGGGCTGGAAAGGAAACGTATGAAAAAGAACATATACCTGGGGCTGTCTTTGCCAATCTAGTTGATGAATTATCCGATCCAGATGCACAATTGAGCTGTACAGTGCCTACACATGAAAGGTTTGCTAGTAAAATAAGCGAGCTTGGGGTTGGTGATGGTACTTATGTTGTTATTTACGATCAGGGTATTTTATTGAATTCGACAATTATTGCCTCTTACTGGGCGTCTCGTTTATGGTGGCAGCTTCGTCTAGAAGGGTTTGATAATGTTGCTGTTCTTGATGGAGGATTATTGAAATGGAAAGAAGAAGGAAGACCGGTAACGAGCGAACCGGGAATTTATCCTCGAGGAAATTTCAGTGGGGAACGTAGACCTGAATTGTTGGCGTCTCGAGACGATGTAAAAGGCATGCTTGGTGACGACAATAACGTTTTAATTCATAGCCTATCACCGGCAGAATTTAAAGGAGAGACCAATGTATTTGCACGAAACGGTCATATCCCAGGAAGTAAAAATGTATTTTTTGCTGATATTGTTGATCAAGAAACAAAAGAACTGCGGGAAGAGGAAGAATTAAAGGAGATTTTTGAAAAGACAGGTGCACTTGATTCAACTAAAAAGGTTGTTACCTATTGCGGAGGCGGAATAGCGGCAACTTGGAATGCCCTTGCACTGGCCAAGTTGGGGCGTAAGGACGTTGCGGTTTATGATGGTTCGATGGTGGACTGGACATCGGATGATAAATTACCATTGGATAAAGAGTAGTGAATAAAATAAATGTATTAAGAGAAGCTCACAGGTAGTTGTGAGCTTTTTCAAGTGACAACATTTATAAAATTGATGTTAGTATTTTGGAAGGTGCTAGCGAGTAACTGTACCCTATTGAGCAGTTATCTACTACTTTTTTAATTCGAGGTACTCCGCTCTCAGCATCGAATACACAACAGTATCATGATACCGAGTACCATCAAAGTCTGTTTGTCTTAACACTCCATCTTGATGGAAACCGAATTTCTCCATCAATTTTTGTGATCCGACATTTTTTGCAAATAAATCCCCGACAATTCTGTTCAATTCTAAGGTCTCAAAGCTATATTCAAGAATTATTGGGAGTAACTCCGTCATGACACCCTTATGTTGGTAATCAGCTCGAATAACAGCCCCCATTTCCGCTTTTTTATGCCATAAATGAAGCTTGTGTAAGCGGAAAAAGCCAATAATCTCTTCCTTTTCTTTATCTATGATTACCCAAGGAATCTCTTTCTTTTCATAAAAACCTTCTAAATGGAGCTTTATTTTATCTGCCATTTCTTCCAAAGTCTGAACAGGGTGAGGAGTAAGGTATTTCATTGTATCGGCATCACTAAGAAAGGGGAATAAGTTCGGTGCGTCTTTAGTCGAAATTCCTCTTAAAATATAATGTTTTGTATATAAGACAGGTATTTTTTGAAGTAATGTTGTCATAAAAGTACCTCCATTTTTTCTTGTAGTATAACTTCTCGCTGTACTAGAAGAATTCCTACATAGTAGGAAGAAAAAAGTTTTTTTGGAAGGAGAGAGAAATTTTTGGTTTTGTTAAGAGATACTGTCGATGTACACAAAAGCGTAAACATGTATACAAAAACGTACACGTGTTTACAGAAATGTACACAATTGTGTACAAATAAGTATACAAGTAAACAAAAGCGTACACATTCTGTCACACCAACATGTTCACTAGTCTGTGTGCAAGGTTATATTTAAACTTTATGTCTAAATTTTTTCCAAATCAGTACCCACGTGATCTTCTTCTTGAAATCTTTCTCGCTCAAAATGGTTTATTTTTCAAAATGCTTTCGTGAAGTTTGTTATTTGTGGCCGTTGAATCACTATCTTTCACTCTGTGTTCTCGACTGTTGTTAAACAGCAATGATATTTTAGAAAACAGCCATTTTTTATAATCCTTGAGTGTCGAGATTCCTCTATTATAATTTGTTCAGAAGTATTGTTTTCAGTGATAGGGTATTCTTGTCTATCATTCTAATTTTCTTGTTCCTCTTTTCTTAGTCCATACTGTTGGAGAAATATAAGGGGATGTATTCTGGTGAAAAATGTGCTTGTATTTTTAGGGATTTTTAAAGAGAGTTGTCCAAGTTTCTTAGAGACTAATTTTCTCTTTTTAAGAGGAATGATATTGGTAGAAAGCGATTAGTTGGTTGATGCTAATGAGTGCGGATAAAATTATAGAGAAAGAATTTTTAGGGTCTCTATAGGGAAGGAGAGCTACCCTTTTCTTTATGAAAGATAACCAGTGTATACAAATTTGTTTACATGATTACATTTTTGTATACAAATGTTTACAAATAAGTGTACAAGTATACAAATCCGTACACATCAACGAGTATCAATATGTTTACAAGTTTGTACACAAGATTACATTTAGGTTTAATTTTTTAAATATTTATTATTTTTTGTAATTTGTATTGACGAACACTCCCTTTCCTATATAAGCTTAAATTAAGATTGTTTTAGTAAAGTCTTTTGCTTCTCAACTACAAACTGAGTTGCTTCTCGCTGCGGGCACTTGACTCCTGCGGGAAGAGAGGGAAGGGAGAGACCCTGCAGGCGAACTGTATGTCTAGCTCCAACGGCTAGCTCGCTGTAAAAAAGATAAAATTCCCAAAAGGCAAAGGACGTCTTTAGGGAATTTTCCTATTTTCTTCACGAGTTGGGTAAGCCGCTTCCGCTTTTCTAGGAGGCTCTCATTCCTCCCCGAGGAGTCTTGTGCCCGTAGCGGAAATCAACGGGCTAAATGTATAAGGGAAGACAACAATCTATGAGAAAAGAGCCTAAATGAAAGAAATAGTTTTTACCTCAAAACATAATTGAAAGGGATGGTTAGTTTGACAATCAACAGTCGAATTGCAGCTATTGATGTAGGAAATGATTCTCTTAAAGCAATATTTGGTGAAATGGATACTGAATTTACTATACCTAATGTAATTGCTAGGGATGTAAAAGATCGTCCTATTATTGGAATTGAAGATTTAGACAGCCAAGACCCTTTAGAAGGCATACATATTAAAGTACACTCCCCTACTCTCAAAGATAACAACGCTATTTATCGTGTTGGTCATCTGGCGACTAAAAGTAATAATTCAACAGAATTAGACCCAGGTAGCAGCAAATCGGAAGAAGATCAAACATTAGTGATGCTTTTTGCTGCAATTGCATTAGATGCTGTGCGTGATGAAAACAAACAAGTTTTTAAAAGAAATAACAATGTGATTGATACTAATTATACATTAGGGACAGGTCTACCTCTTAGAGAAGTAAAAGATGGTAAGGATGTAGGCTATCGCTCTAGTCTATTGAGCTCTGTGCATCAAGTAGAATTTTTAGTTACGCCTAAATACCAAGGAATTAAAGTCAATATTAAATTTGATGAAGTAAAGGTATATCCAGAGGGATTTGCGGCATTTATCAATCTTGTTATGGATAAGAATTTAAATATTACGAATAAGGATTTAATTGATAAAAGAATACTTATCCAGGATATTGGCGGTCTTTCAACAGATGTGGCTGTTATCAAAAATCGTAAAGTTGATGATGACAAAGCGCAAGGGTTTAATTTAGGAGTTTCGGAATCACTAGAAGCTATTAGAGAAGAGATTCGTTCTCGACATGGGGTTGAGCTTGATAGCCGTAGAGATGTTGTAGATATTATCACGAAGAAACACGATCGAAATCATATTATGGTAAAAGGAAGTAGGACAAGTGTCCATGACATCGTGGATCGTATTCTACTAGAGCTTGCTAAAAAGCAATATCGTCATCTTCGTAACACATGGCAGAAAAACTCTCAAACAGAAATCGGCTTCTTCATCGGTGGCGGTTCTATTATTTTAAAAGACTATTTAAAAACATTGAACAACAACTTAGATGGTTATAATATCGACTTTTTTGAAGATGAAAAAGAAAGTATCTGGATGATGGCCAATGCTTACTACAAGTTGATTATGGACTATAGTAAAAGAAACAATAAAAAAGAAGCGAAAAAAGAAGAACATAAATTTGTAAAAAATAAATAGGTGAACGAAATGAGTAGCGAAATGAAACGGGGGCAACCAATTACGTTTCGCGTTCCCTCCGATACACCTGATCACATAGTGAAGCATTTACAGCAACTAAAAGAAACAGAAC
Organism: Bacillus seohaeanensis; assembly: GCF_042684945.1. Lineage (NCBI taxonomy): Bacteria > Bacillati > Bacillota > Bacilli > Caryophanales > Bacillaceae > Bacillus > Bacillus seohaeanensis. Next base: position 44,356 of record NZ_JBHUMF010000017.1, read on the forward strand.
GAAGAAACTTCTCTAGTAAAATGGCGGAATATGTAATAGAGGGTGTAAATCAATCCTATTCAAAGCAGAAGGAGACGATTACTGTCCCTTTGCCAAAGGGGTTGAATAAGTCCCAAAGAGATTGGCTTAAGCACGAACAATCGCAAGCATTATTAGGCAGTATTGTGTATCAACTTCTTTCAGACCCTGTTCGTACTGCGTCGCTAATATCATCTATGAATCATGGTGAAATAGAAATGAAAGATTATATTGACTTCAATGAAGAGATTGCTTCAAGTCTGGAAACAGAAAAGGAGCAAGAAACTGTTTTAAACAAAAAGGTTGAAGTTACAAATACTAATTCTACTAATTATTCTGATGATGATCTTGATAATTTTGACTGGAGTACAGCGGCTAAGCCAGAACTTGATTCTAATGAGCAAGAGGAAAACCATGAGGAAGATTTAGATGATTTACTTGGTGGTTTTCTTGCTCAGATGAATGACTAGTTCATCGATTATTTTTTAGGAAATATTATTTTCAAAAAGTCCCTTCAGCACAGTGCTAGAAGGGACTTTTTAAAGACTTTTTTGCGCAGGCTGTTTTCTAAAAGATTGTTGCTTTTAACAGCATGGAAAATGCAGAGTGCCTGCAGCGGAAAGGAATGGTCAACGCTCCATTACTTCTACTCGAAAAATAACACTCTCTACGAAAGGAGCCTTTGCATATTAATATTAAAATTAGAAAAGTAGTTAGGTGTGTGCTTTTTTAATGCGACTTACAAGGCATATAAATAATAGATATCATAATCTAACCCGGATTCTTGAATATATAGGACATGAAGATTGTCGGAAATACTAGTACTTATTTTTGCTAGTTTAAAAGAAAAGTAGATACATATTTTTAAAGTTTTATAATAGGAAAGAGTAGTATTGTGATAGGAGATTTTATAGAAATAGAGAATAAGTAGGAAAGAGATAAATAAGGAGGTTGACGAGATGGTTGTTCATGGAACAAAGGTGGAGGGGGTAAAAGTTGACCGAGAAACAAGGTGTAAGCACTACTCCACAGAAAAGGACGTTATTGCAATAAAATTCAAATGCTGTGATACCTATTACCCGTGTTACAAGTGTCATGAGGAGGTTGCGGACCATGACGCTATAGTGTGGGCTAAAGATGAATGGCAGTCAAAGGCAATTCTTTGTGGAAAATGCGGGACAGAATTGACGATTTTACAGTATATGAATTGCCAAGCAACATGTCCGCATTGTGAGGCATCATTTAATTCAGGGTGTCAGCTTCATTATCATTTATATTTTGAGGGATAGAGGTAGTGAAAACGATGTACCAGTTTCTAAGGATTTCAACAAAACGTATCACTCTAAAGGAGTGGGCGTAGACGGTGAGAGAGACCTTTTAAACAAGGATTATTAAGGAGCTTAGTTGGGATTAACGTTCACTAGGTTTTGAAATTTTTCATGTTTTTAATAAAATAGACGGTAAAAGGTTATAGGAAAAGAGGTTGACTATTTTGGATAAACAAAAGGCTGTATTTGCAGGCGGCTGCTTTTGGTGCATGGTGGAACCTTTTGATGAACAAATGGGAATTTTGAATATTGTTTCTGGCTATACGGGTGGCGAGGAGGTACATCCATCCTATAAGGAAGTGACGTCTGGCGAAACGGGGCATTATGAAGCAGTGGAAATTACGTTTGATAACAATCAGTTTTCCTATGAAAGATTGCTTGAGGTCTTTTGGCAACAGATTGATCCGACAGATGCGGATGGACAGTTTAGTGATAGAGGAAGTTCTTATCGGACGGCTATTTTTTACCAAAATGAAAGGCAGCGAATGCTTGCGGAAGCCTCCAAACAGGAATTGGAGAAGAGTGGGAAGTTTGAATCCCCAATTGTAACGGAAATATTGCCCGCCAAACCTTTTTATCCTGCGGAAGAGTATCATCAAGATTTTTATAAAAAGAATGGATTCCGATATGCTCTTTATAAAAGAGGTTCAGGTCGGAAGGAATTTCAAAAGAAATATTGGCCTGAGGATAGAAGTTTTTTAAAGGAGAAGCTTACGGAGCTACAATATTTTGTTACACAGGAAAATGGAACAGAGAGACCGTTTGAAAATGAATATTGGGATAATACTCGTGAAGGGATTTATGTCGATATTGTTTCAGGAGAGCCACTGTTTAGCTCGAAGGACCAATACGATAGTGGGTGTGGCTGGCCGAGTTTTACGAAACCAGTAACGGATGCGAGTGTAAAAAAGCAGTATGATTTGTCTCATAAGTCGACTCGAGTAGAAGTGAGAAGCAGAGAAGGTGACTCTCATCTCGGTCATGTCTTTCCTGATGGACCAGGACCAAAAGGACTTCGATATTGCATCAACTCTGCTGCCCTCAAATTTATCCCAAAAGAAAAACTCGAAGAAGAAGGATATGAAGACTTTAAGATCTTATTTAAAATGTAACAGAGGTCCGTCCCTCACTGTGTTAACACTTTAATGCAGTGAGGGACGGACCTCCAAATAATTCCTTTATAAAAACAGCCTGTCTCCAAGCATGATAGTGCTTGGAGACAGGCTATTTGTGTTAGTCCTGAAAACGATTTTTCTTTTCTTTTACTTGTCCTGTCGTAAATTCGACCATTTCAGAACTTGTACGATTTCCTTTTTTTACATTGTTATTGCTTTGCGCATTGCGATTTCCCTGTTTTGTTCTACCCATTGTAAATCCTCCTTCATTTAAAGGTCCGTCCCTCATTACGGTGCAGTGATAAAGGCACGCTCCGAGGTTTTTTTAGTATTTGGTTGTGCTTTGGGGCTCATACATGGAATTTAGTTTAGTTTTGTTAGTGGTTTTTTGGCTGGACCCTCTACAACTTCGCCTTCGATTGTGAAGCGGGAGCCGTGGCATGGGCAGTCCCATGTTGTGTCGCCGTGATTCCACTCTACTTCACATCCCATATGGGTGCAGGTTGTGTCAACTAAGTGTATTTTGCCGTCTTTACTCCGGTATCCTCCGCAGCGGCGTCCTTCGGCATTGACGACAGCCCCTTCGCCTTCTTTCAAGTCTTCTGGTTTTTTAGTAGGGACTTCTAGTTTTCCACTAATTAACTTGCCTGCAACATTAGCGTTTGCCTTAACTAGTTTTTTTACACTTGGATCTGCAGCGAATCGAGAAGGTGAGAATACTTCGCTATATATATTTCGTTCGCCTAATACAGCATCGGCTAAAATTTGAGCGGACAGGGTACCAGACGACATCCCCCATTTTTTAAAGCCTGTCGCAACAAAAATGGAAGGGTGTTTCTCTGTAATCGGTCCTATGTAAGGCACTTTATCGAGACTTGTTAAATCTTGTGCAGACCAGCGATAACGGACCTCCTCAATGCCTAACACTTCTTCTCCGTAGTTTTCTAAAGCACGATAATGTTCCATCGTGTCTTTGCCTTGCCCTGTTTTATGGTTGTCTCCGCCAATTAGTACTAACTTTTCTCCATCCTCTCCTTCTGTATAACGCAGTGAACGCGTCGGGCTTTCTGCGTTAATATACATGCCACCAGGGTATTCCTTTTTTGTCTTTACTCCTAATATATAAGAACGTTCCGGTTCAAGTCTGGTAAAATAAAAGCCTTTCCCATCGTAAAATGGAAAGTGTGAGCAAACGAGAACATTTTGACAGTCAACGTGATAGCCATCTCTCGTGACAATCTTAGTAGATTCCTTTTCCTGAATATCCGTTGCTGTCGTTCCTTCATATATTTTTCCACCTTGGTTGACTATTGCTTCCACAAGCTTCTTAAAGTATTTCAACGGGTGAAACTGGGCTTGATTTTTCATGATCACAGCATTTTTTATAGGAAAATCAATAGGAATTTCCTCTACGATTTCCCCAGGAATGCCCAAACGTCGATATGCTTCATACTCTGTAGTGACTTTGCTAGAATACTCATCGGTTGTCGCATATACGTACGCATCCTGTTCTGTTAAGTTGCAGTCTGCTTCTATCTCAGTAGCTGTTTGTTTGATGAATTGAAGGGCATCCATGTTGGCATGATAATATTTCTTTGCAAATTCTTCTCCAAAATGCTGGATTAGTTCATCGTAGAGTAATCCGTGTTGGGCAGTGATTTTGGCTGTCGTATGCCCAGTCGTGCCGTTTAATATTTGATTCGCCTCAATCAATACAACATTCTTTCCGGCCTTCGAAAGTAAATAAGCGGCTGTTAAACCTGCGATTCCCCCTCCGACAATTCCTACATCGGCTTTTGTATTTTCTTCAAGCTTTGGGAAGGTAAGAAGCTTTACTGATTCCCTCCAAAACGGTTCGGGAGATTGTTGGAAAGCATTTTGTTGGTTATTTTCCATTAGGGTACGCTCCTTTTTTGACGTTCTCTTTATTACTTTTCCCAATCAAAGAAAAAATAAATTTATTTTGCCTTGATTGGATAAAAAAGGATATGTTTCCCTTCAAAAAATAATCCATATTAAATAGGCAATAAAAAAGCTTAAGAGGAAAACATTCCTCCTAAGCTTGAGCATTCTCTCTATTAAAATGAAACTTGTTTTGCATATTTTTCAGCGGAGTCAACGGTTTGTTTTAATAGCATGGAAATGGTTACAGGGCCTACTCCACCCGGAACAGGTGTGATGGCGCTTGCCTTTTCATAGCAAGAGTCATAATCGGCGTCACCAATATTCCCTTTGTTGTAGCCTGCATCTAATACAACGGCACCATCTTTTAGCCATTCTCCTTTAATAAAATTAGGCTTTCCGACAGCTGCTACGACGATATCGGCAGTAGCTAATATATCCGGAAGATTTTTTGTGTAGGAGTGACAAGTAGTGACGGTTGCATTTCTATTAAGAAGCATCATGGAAACGGGTTTTCCTAAGATAGGGCTACGTCCAACAACAACTGCCTTTTTTCCTTCTAAAGGAAGGTTATAATAATCGATAATGGCCATGATAGCAGCTGGAGTACAAGATGGATAATCACCGAAACCGAGAGCAGTTTGACCAAAGCCAAGACTTGTAACACCATCGACATCCTTTTCGATAGCAATTGCTTCAAACGCTGCACGCTCATCAATATGGCTTGGAACAGGATGTTGTAGAAGAATTCCATGTACAGTAGTATCGTTATTTAAATCGGATATTTTTTGTAATAATTCCTCTGTAGTTGTTGCTTCAGGAAGTTCAACCTTAATTGACTTTATGCCTAGTTTCTTGCAAGCATTTCCTTTCATTTTTACATAAGTAGCAGAAGAAGGATCATTGCCGACAAGAATAGTTGCTAAGCAGGGAGTTACTCCTTGTGTCGATAGGGTTTCGACTCTTTCCTTTAGACTATCTTTTACATCTGTTGCCACGCGTTTTCCATCTAGAATAAGTGTTTCCAATATAATCCCTCCTGATTAAATAAAAGGCTCTTTTTGATTTGTCTCTGTTATAAATATCCAAAATATTAACTAATATGAAATCTCTCCATTAAAAAAAGACAAGGGTATCCTGTTCCCTTGCCTATTGCCCAGGCGAACGGCTAATGGCTAAACTAACTAAATAAAGTGCAGCTCCCTTGTGGTTCCTTCCACATTTTCGCCAGTCACTGCTTACATAATAATGTTAATCACACTATAACACGAAAGTAAATACGATTTCAATGATGAATGTTCGTGTTTTTTGTTAAAACTAATGAAGGAACTTCCTCTTTTGTTCATGCCCTTTCTATGTTAAGGTTATTCAAATGAAATGATAATTCTTTAAAAGAAGGGATATTATGTATAAAGGATATAGATTGCGCTGGACATTTTTTACCATAGGATTGCTCGTGCTTTCATTAGGAATAACATTAACGATTAAAGGAAAAGATTTAGGGATTGCTCCATGGGACGTTTTTCATTACGGTCTTTTTGAAAAATTTGGTTTAACAATTGGAACATGGTCTATTATTGTTGGACTTTTTATCTTGCTTATAACTGGTCTTGCATCAAAATCCTTCCCCAAAATCGGTGCATTTTTGAATATGGTTTTAATTGGAGTATTTATTGACATTTTTAACTATATTATTCCAGACCCAGAAGCCTATTGGATGCAAGCTATTGTGTTTGTTGCTGGTATTTTTGTTATTGGTTATGGAGTTGGTTTATACATTTCAGCAGACCTTGGAGCGGGTCCAAGAGACAGTTTAATGCTACTTATTACGGAAAAAACAGGTTGGAAAATTCAATGGGTACGAAATGGAATGGAGAGCACTATCTTCTTTTTCGGCTGGCTTATCGGAGGACCAATTGGAGTTGGTACAGTCATCATTGCCCTTTTTCAAGGAACAGTAGTTGGATTTTCTTTGCCACAATGCCAACGATTTTTAAAATATTTACTTACTAAGGAAACAATTAAGAAGGATGGTCCTATAGCTAGCTAAAGGGCTGTCTTTTTTAGTAGATTGTTTTGAGTGTTTGTTATGCCCACTTGGGATATCGGCAAAACGGGAAATTTTCGATTTACTTCGCACTTGGCTCCAGTCTACCTTCTTCACAACATTTGCTTATGGATGCTCTGAGCAGGGATTTTCGTATGGAAGAAAGAAGTTATTCATATTAGAAAAATTGGTAGGAGTTGATAATGTGGAGGAACTAGTTGGTCATTGCGCAAACTGTAAGAAGCCGATCTATTGTCTAGACGGCTTTTTTAACGGTATCCAAGAAGAAGGTGGGAAAATCTACTGTTTTTCTTGTGAAAAATTGGAGGATGAGGAAGATGAATAATTACACGGAGAAATTAATAACGGCTTTTCAAGCAAACAAAAATGAGGAAAATGTTGAGCCGATGAAAGCATATATGCGGAACCAATTCGAATTTTTAGGGTTAAGAACACCTGAGCGAAGGAAGTTATTTCGTGCTTTTTTAAAGGAAAATGGAAAACCATCAATGGAAGAACTTCTGGAAATTGTCCCGGAGTTATGGGAGCAGCCAGAACGGGAATTTCAGTATGTTGCGATGGAGCTAGTAGAAAAACAAGCAAAACATTTAAGCACGTCACACTTGCCTTTAATTGAAAAAATGATTGTGGAAAAATCATGGTGGGACACAGTAGACTTAATTGCATCCCATCTTATTGGAGAGATATTTAAAAAGTCCTCTAGTGAAAAGAATATGTATCTTGAAAAGTGGATTCACTCTGAGAATATGTGGTTAAATCGAACAGCGATTCTTTATCAGTTGAGCTATAAACAAAATACGGATGTTAATCAGCTATTTTCTATCATTCTTCTACATAAGGAATCAAAAGAATTTTTTATTCAAAAAGCGATAGGATGGGCATTAAGAGAATATTCGAAAACAGTTCCTGAAGAAGTAAAAAACTTTATTGAAAACGAGAAGCTGGCAGCGTTAAGTAAAAGAGAAGGAATGAAGCATATTAACAAGCTTGAAAAAATGAAGTAAAGCCTTAGAAGTATATACGATAATCGAATGTCCTCCAGGTGTAGTATTTTAAGGTTTCCAATATTTTAATGGACCCTGAATAAAAAGTAAAAACTTCCTCATAATACAAATAACAAATGTATTTGAGGAGGTATTGGATATGAAGAAAGCATTGATAACATTAGGATTAACGGCAGCTGCTCTAACTGCGATTATTTGGGGAGAGCAATTGATGGAAACAAGTGCAAATGAAGGGCGAGTAAGCTATACAATTGAAAATGCTCAATGTGACAACTGTGCAAACGAATTATCTGTCGCTATCGAAAATATCCTTGGAATTGAAGCCTACACATACAACGACGAGAAAAATACCTTAACCATTGACTATAATCCTACTGTAATGGAAACAGAATGGATTACAGAATCGCTAATGGCAAATGGATATAGAATTGAAGAACAATAACAGCTCACGTACAGGGCTGTTTTTTCTTTGGTAAATTACACTCTCTTCCACAAGGCAAAGGGGTCTGTCCTCCGATATTGTCCAAAAAGAAATGAACGACATATTCCTCCAACAAGGTGGCTATATCCGTAGGGGACAGATCCCATCTGCATTGGTATAAGGATAGTCTACATACTTTTCTGACTCTAAATAGGCATTCACCTACCTTTTCTTTGTGCATAGAATGTATAGAGTATTTGCTCGTATGGAAAGCCGAGTCTGAATTTTTACGAAGGAGTGTTGGGAGTGGGTACTATTCGTCATTATTTTGCTGGAGGGAATACGGCAAGAGGATTTTATAGTTTGTATGATTCGAATTTAAAAGGGTTAGATCGTTTGTTTATTTTAAAAGGTGGTCCCGGTACTGGAAAGTCCTCTTTAATGAAAAGGGTAGGGGAGTACTGGAATCAAGAAGGGTATTATGTTGAATACTTACATTGTTCGTCTGATAATGATTCCATTGACGGTATCCTTATTCCTGCTTTAAAAGTGGGGATTGTTGATGGAACGGCACCACATGTGATTGAGCCGCATGTACCTGGAGTGGTAGAGGAGTACGTAAATCTAGGAGAAGGCTGGGATGCAGACCTTCTTAGGGAAAATAAAGAGTCGATTAAAGAGTTAACAGCGAAAGTGTCGCAAACATTTGAAACGGCATATAGTGTATTTGCAGAGGCGTTAGCGGTTCATGATGAATGGGAAGAAATTTTTATTAACAATATGGACTTTTCTAAAGCGGATGAGCTAACCAATGAACTTATTGAAAAACTTTACGGGAATGTTTGTTTAAATAAACAAGCAGATGTTCGGGACCGTTTTCTTGGAGCAGCGACACCAATTGGGGCAGTTGATTTTATTCCGAATCTTACGGGGGAGCTTCCTCACAGATATTATATAAAAGGAAGACCGGGATCGGGGAAATCAACAATGTTGAAAAAACTGGCGAAAGAAGCGGAGATAAGAGGGTTAGATGTGGAGATTTACCATTGTGGTTTTGATCCTCATAGTATTGATATGGTGATTGTTCGTGAGCTTGGTTGGGCAATCTTTGATAGTACGTCTCCGCATGAGTATTTTCCAGAGCGCGACGGTGATACGACAATCGATGTATATGAAAGAGCAATTATCCCTGGCACAGATGAAAAATATGAAACACAAATAAAAGATATTTCTGCTCGCTACAAAGGGAAAATGAACGAAGCGATATCGTACTTGGCCAAAGCGAAAGCACTACGTGACGAGCTAGAGGCATTTTATATTAAGGCAATGAATTTTGATGTGGTGGATTCAAAGGAAAGTGAAATACAAGAAGAAATAAAAGGGATTGCAGAAAAACTAAATTAATCAACTTTTATACTATGAAGATGAAAAAGTAGAGCTACTGGAGTGGCTCTACTTTTTGATTAGTTCCTTTTGCAAAATGAAGAACATCTAAACCTCAAAAAGGAATTGAAAATCCATCCAAAGGTAGAATCCTGTACGATGATTTCCTGTTTGGGATATACTATAAATGAGTGAAAGAAAAGAAATATTTTGTCCGTCACATAAAAACATGTTAGTATAGGTGAAGGCTATATATTCCTATTTTCTAGCGAAAAATAGCAGTTTTGTACACGTGGAAAAGACATTTGTTTATAAAACGCTTACATAAAAATGGAGGGATTTATATGACAAGTAAAACATTAGATCAGTTTTTGCATAAAAATTTGGAAGAGTTAAAATCACAAGGACTTTATAACGAGATTGACCCACTAGAAGGCCCAAATGGCCCAATGATTACAATTGGAGGAAAAGAACTTGTAAACCTTTCTTCTAATAACTATTTAGGTTTAGCAACAGATGAGCGCTTAAAGGAAGTAGCAATGGAAGCGATAAAAGAATATGGCGTAGGTGCAGGAGCGGTACGTACCATTAATGGAACGCTTGATATCCATGTGAAACTGGAAGAAAAGCTTGCAGAGTTTAAAGGAACAGAAGCAGCAATTGCTTATCAATCTGGCTTTAACTGTAATATGGCGGCAATTTCTGCTGTTATGGATAAAAATGATGCGATCCTTTCTGATGAATTAAACCATGCTTCTATTATTGACGGTTGTCGTTTATCAAAAGCAAAAATCATTCGTTTTAATCACTCTGATATGGACGACCTTCGTGCAAAAGCAAAAGAAGCAACAGAGTCAGGTCAATATAATAAAGTGATGGTCATTACAGATGGTGTATTCTCAATGGATGGAGATGTGGCAAAACTTCCTGAAATCGTAGAGATTGCGGAAGAATTTGATTTAATGGTATATGTCGATGATGCCCATGGCTCTGGTGTCCTTGGTAAAGGTGCTGGTACGGTGAAGCATTTTGGTCTTTCTGATAAAGTTGATTTCCAAATGGGTACTCTTTCTAAAGCTATTGGTGTTGTAGGCGGATATGTGGCTGGTAAAAGAGAGCTAATTGACTGGCTAAAAGTTCGTTCTCGTCCATTCTTATTCTCTACTGCATTGACTCCTGCGGATGTTGTTGCTTGTACAAATGCATTAGACCTTATTATGGATAGTACAGAACTTCAAGATAATATGTGGGAAAATAGCCGTTACTTAAAAGAAAAGTTAAAAGGCTTAGGTTTTGATATTGGCGAAAGTGAAACACCTATCACACCAGTGGTTATTGGGGACGAAAAAGATACACAGAACTTCAGTAAGCGTTTGTATGAAGAAGGTGTTTATGCTAAATCAATCGTGTTCCCAACTGTACCTAAAGGAACAGGACGTGTAAGAAATATGCCGTCAGCTGCTCATACAAAAGAAATGCTGGACAAAGCTATTACTGCATATGAAAAAATCGGAAAAGAGTTAGGAATTATCTAGAAATAAACTATAGGAAGGGGGGCTACAACCAAGTGCTAGCCACTTTTGGATAGCCCCGTCTTTCTTTTATAGATATAGTAGACACCTAAGATAGGGAAAGGCAGGAGGTTGAACAATGAAAAAGATTTTATTAACGGGTGCTCTTGGTCAAATTGGTTCTGAATTCACGCTAAAGCTCCGTGAAATATATGGGACAGATAATGTTGTGGCAACAGATATCCGTGAAACGGAAAGTGAAGTTGTTACAGGTGGACCTTTTGAAAAGTTAGATGTAACCGACGGCGATAAAATGATGGATATTGCAAAAAGACATAATGTTGATACCGTTATCCACCTTGCAGCACTCTTATCAGCAACAGCAGAAGCAAAGCCACTACTGGCTTGGAATATAAATATGGGCGGACTTGTTAATGCTCTAGAAACAGCTAAGGAATTGGATTGTAAATTTTTTACGCCTAGTTCTATTGGGGCATTTGGTCCACTAACACCAAAGAATGAAACACCACAAGATACAATTATGCGTCCGACGACAATGTACGGAGTGAATAAAGTTTCTGGTGAATTACTAGCTGATTATTACCACCAAAAGTCCGGAGTAGATACAAGAGGAGTGCGTTTTCCAGGATTGATTTCGTATGTTGCGCCACCAGGTGGTGGAACGACAGATTACGCAGTAGAAATTTATTATGAGGCAATTAAAAATGGAAAGTATACATCGTATATCGGTGAAGGAACGTATATGGACATGATGTATATGCCAGATGCTTTAAATGCTGTGATTGATTTGATGGAAGCAGATCCAGCCAAGCTTAAACATCGGAATGCTTTTAATGTAACGGCAATGAGCATCGCACCAGAAGATGTTGCAAAAGAAATTCAAAAACATATTCCATCTTTCACATTGGATTATAATGTTGACCCAGTTAGACAAGGTATTGCAGAAAGCTGGCCAAATGCTATTGACGCTTCTGCTGCCAAGGAAGAGTGGGGCTTTAAAGCAGAATATGACTTAGCAAAAATGACAGCAGATATGCTGGAAAAATTAAAAGAAAAGTAAAAAGAAAAGTGAAAGCGGCTTGAACAGCTCGTGAAGAAAATAGGGATTTCTCTCAAAAGGCGCTTTTGGCCTTGAGAGAGAAATCATCTTTTTCATAACGAGCTAGCCGCTGGAACTGGCCAAAAGAAAAGTGTAAGCGGCTTGAACAAGACAAAAAGTAAAACAGTGAGTACACAGATTTCGTATGTGTACTCACTGTTTTTTATTAGAAGTCAAATCTCCTCAAGCTTTTCTGTCGGCTTCCTATATGTTACATAGGTACCAGCAACAAAGTCATGAATAGATCTGCGGTCCTCTCGCAGCCCAACCATAAAAGCACTCGTAATCAATATGCCAAAGCTTAAAAGAGAGCCTATTAACATGATAGCCGATGCCCCTAGCATGCTTTGAGCAAGTTCAGCAGAAGGAGCGGAAGTTGAAAAGAATTCGACAACATCAAAGCCAATCATTGTAAAACTTATAAGCCCTGTAATAATTAAAGGGCTTGCATAAACAAGTCCACCTAAAATATATCGCTTTACCATCGTCCATATTCCGATATTTTCCCCATTTTTCTTTACGATTCTTATTTTCAGCAATCGCTTCCCAACTGTATATCCGTACCAAAAAGCAGGAACTAACAATAAATAAAAGAAGTTTAGCGTATCAAGAATATAATTACTGACTGTTTCTGATAGAAATAATCCTAAAAATAGGCTAACAACTAAATAAAGTAGCCAATCTAAAAGATTAGCCCCGAGCCGAATCCAAAAGCCTGCTCGTGTATCTTGCAAAGTATTCCCCCCCTTATATGTACTTTTTAGTGGAACTATTGTATCATACTTACTGAAAATCTAAACTATACACATAAATATCTTACGACCCTATAATCGCTTATATGATACGAGAATGAAAGATATTAGTATGAAAAAGAATAATAGCCGTAATTATAACAATGTATAAAAAAGCACTTCATGATATGATAAAAGAAAATCGATAAGTGTTAGGTGAAAACATGAATCATGATCTGAATGAAGTCTCATGGCAAAAGTTTAAATTAATAATTAGTCTTCTAATAATCCTTTTAGCACTTGAAGTGCCGGTTGTTTGGCTTGTGCCACATCCTTGGAGTGTAGTGCTCATCACCTTACTTGTTATTTTAGAAATCGCATTTATTTTACGTCTTTTGACAAAAGGTAAAAAGCAAATCAACCAGCACAATCTCTTATTACAAGAGGAGAATTTGTTGTCAACACTGATTCACTCCTTGCCTGATTTTGTATGCTTTAAGGATGGCGAAGGAAGATGGTTAAAGGTAAATCAATTTGGAAGAAAGCTTTACGAGCTTGAGAACATCTCTTATCAAGGAAAAACGGATGGGGAGTTGGGGGAGCTAGTACCTTTTTTTAAAGACGCTTTTGCATATTGTGTAAATTCAGATGAGGAAACATGGAAAGCTGCAAGTCTAACTCGTGCAGAGGAATCATTCTATGTGCCATCAGGTGAATTAAAGACCTTTGATGTTATAAAGGTGCCATTATTTTATGATAATCATGTTAGAAAGGGACTAGTGACAATCGGGAGGGATATTTCTCAACAAAAAATTGCGGAAGAAATGCTTTTGAGAAAAGAGAAATTATCTATCGCTGGCGAACTTGCTGCTGGAATTGCACATGAAATTCGGAACCCATTAACAAGTATAAAAGGTTTTATTCAAATGATGGAAACAAGTGAAAAAGCATCGAAGAAGTATTTGACGATCATGACTTCTGAAATTGAACGTATTAATCATATTGTGGAGGAATTGCTTTTATTAGCGAAACCACAAGTGAGGAAACTAGAAACATTCCGGGTGGAAGAACTACTTCAGTATGTAGTAGATATCATGAGTCATGAGGCACGTATAAAGGGAATTACGATTAGTAGTCAGATAGATTGTCCAACGCAGGTATTAGGGGATAAAAATCAACTTACTCAAGTGTTCATAAATATAGTTAAAAATGCAATTGATGCCACGAAAAGTGGAACAATCACTGTTGATTGTAAGGAAGCGCAAAGCAATGTTGTTATTAGTATAGTAGATGAAGGGATAGGAATACCTCCTGATCGTCTAAAACATCTAGGAGAGCCATTCTTTACATTGAAGGAAAAAGGAATGGGACTTGGATTAACGATTAGCCGAAAAATTTTGCAAGATCATAAAGGGACTTTACAAATTGAGTCAGAAGTGAATAAAGGAACAACGGTTAGCGTTCAATTGCCGATTGTTTAAGAAACAAAGGACAATGAAAAAAGGATTGCCTCTATGTTGGAGGCAATCCTTTTTAGCGTTCATTTAAAATATAATATGTGCAGCAATAACAATAATTGGAAGTGTTATGATTGTTCTTAGCAAAAATACAACAACAAGGTCCTTAAAGTTTACAGGGATTTTTGAACCTAAGAGCAATCCACCAACTTCAGACATATAAATCAACTGTGTAACAGATAGACAAGCAATGACAAAGCGAGTCAATTCACTTTCAATTCCTGAAGCGAAAATAGCTGGCAAGAACATGTCGGCAAATCCAACAAGAATACTTTTTGATGCTTCCGCAGCTTCTGGAATTTGCATCAGTTCTAACAATGGAATTAAAGGAGTACCAATCCATTCAAAGAAAGGTGTATTTTCTGCCACTATTAGTGCTAATGTTCCCATTGCCATAACGATAGGAGCTACTCCCATCCACATATCTAAAATGTTTTTTGCTCCATCTTGGAAAAACTTTGTTGCACTGTTATTTTTCTTAGCCTGCATAAGGGCTTGTTCATAACCATATCCGAAACGTGTATATCCTTCAGGGATCGTTTCCATTTTATCGTCGCCTTCTTGCTCATTAAAATACGTATTCTTCTTTTTTGATAATGGCGGTATTCTAGGCAGTAGAATGGCAGCAACTAAACCGGAAAGTGCGACGGTTAAATAAAACGGAACAAAGTAGTCGCCTAGCCCAACTTCTGATATAACAACTAAACTGAACGTAATGGAAACGACGGAAAACGTAGTACCAATTACAGCAGCTTCTTTTTTTGTATAAAATCCTTCTTCATATTGTTTGCTCGTTAATAGTACTCCAATGGTACCATCCCCTAACCAAGAGGCAAGCGCATCAATAGAAGAACGACCAGGTAATCCGAAAAGAGGTCTCATAATTTTCGTGAGTAAAGCTCCGCATAATTCAAGTAGCCCGAAGTTTAGTAGTAATGGCAGAAATAATCCAGCAAATAAAAATACAGAGAAAAGAATTGTTAATAACCCTTCTGAGCTTAATAGTAATCCACCAGTTACATCCGACCATACCCATTCCGGTCCGATTTGGAATATTGTCATTACAGCAAAAACCCCACCAAGTATACGAGCAACAACCCACACAGGGGTTACATTAAATAAGGTGGTGAAAAAGGGAGAGTTTTTGATAAAACTTGGATTCACCCATTTAGCTAAAAGTGTTCCAATGACCGTTAATACAATTAGGATAGTCATAATTTCTGGTACGGCAGGTCCAATCCATCCTTGAAGTTTTCCAGAAAGAATTGCGATTGGAATCGTAATCCCATCTTCTTGCGGAACTGGAATCATAAATAGGAAGATTCCTAGAAGAGAGGGTAAGATAAATTGTAAATGGTTAGCAAGGGTAAAGCTTTGGCGTTGATTCATGTATGTTCACCTCAAAGAGCAATTTTATTAAACTAGTAAAAAGATAACTTTGTAATATTATACATTCTAATGTATATATATTGAGTTGTCTAGTACATATGTAAGAGTTTATAAAGATAACGCTTTCATTGGTGCATTTACTATTTTACTAATAATTTTAAAAATTTCAACTAATTATTAGAACCTTTCTATAGTTTTTAAAAAATAAATAATTAATATATGGTTCTGTTTACCGAATTTTTCCTTCTTTATATAATGTCGTGAAAGTGCATACTAGAAAGTTAATCATTAGATCCTAAAATTAGAGAAATAATGAAAAAGGAGTCCCGTGTATAGGACTCCTTTGAAAGAATTACTCTTTCTTCTTTTTCTTTTTCCTTACTGTGACTTCTTTTCTAAGCAGTCTAAACAATGTATAACACATCAGAATGAGTATGATGGTAAAAGGCAACGCAGAGACTAGTGAAGCGGTTTGTAACCCTTCGAGACCGCTGGCAATTAGTAATACGGCTGCGATTGCTGCAATTAAGGTACCCCAAACAATCTTAATTCCCATCGGAGGGTTTAAGCTTCCTCCTGTTGTCATACTGCTCAGAATGTATGTTGCAGAGTCAGCTGACGTAATTAAGAATGTAAAGATAAGGACGATAGATATAACAGATAATAAAAAGCTAAATGGAAGCTCTGCATAAGTAGTAAACAAAGCGCTTGTTACATCATTATTCACGGCTTCAGCAATTGAAGTTCCATTAGATAGGTCAAGGTGCAAGGCTGTCCCACCAAATACGGAGATCCATAATAGTGCAATCAAAGGTGGTACAATTAGAACACCAAAAATAAACTCTCTAATCGTACGTCCTCTAGAAACCCGTGCTACGAATGCTCCAACGAAAGGAGACCAGGCAATGGCCCATGCCCAATAAAAAATTGTCCAATCTTTTACCCAAGTTCCGCCTTGGTATGGTGTCACACGCAAACTATAACGAACGAAATTTGTAAGGTAATCCCCTAAACCGAGCGTGAAAGTTTCTAGAATAAACACAGTCGGGCCTGCAATAAAGACGAATACCATTAGTAGAAGGGCCAAGGAAAGATTTAAATTACTCAGCCATTTAATTCCTTTATTCAGGCCTGTAGTGGAGGAGGTGAGGTAAAGAATTAGCAGCACCAGAACAATTATTAATTGGGTACCGACCCCATCACTTAAGCCAAACTCTGAGCTTAATCCACCATTAATCTGCAGTATACCTAAACCTAATGACGTTGCGACACCCATCACCGTAGCGATGACCGCAAGAATATCAATTGTTTTTTTTATCTTACTAGTATGTTTCGTCTCTCCGATTATCGGGGATAACGAAGTAGAAATTAATCCATTTTCTTTTTTTCTAAACTGGAAGTAGGCAATAATTAGTCCCACTACCGCAAAGACAGACCATTGACTGACTCCCCAGTGGAAAAAGGAATAGGCCATTGCAAGTCTAGCTGCCTCTTCTGTTTGTGCTTCGTAGGTTGGAATAGGAGTAGTAAAAAAGTGGCTCATGGGCTCTGCGATGCCCCAGAATACTAGACCAACCCCAAAACCTGCAGAAAACAGCATTCCAACCCATGTGAAAAAGTGATATTCCGGCCTTGAATCATCTGCCCCAAGTCTAATTTTTCCATACTTACTGAAAGCTAAATAGACTAGAAAGATAACGAAGAGTAATACGGAGATTAAGTAAAACCAGCCAAAAGAATCGGTGGTAAACCCAAAGGCTGCATTGGCTCCCTTAGCAAATAATTTTGGGAATACTGCTCCGAAAATAACGAGTATTCCGATAATAATAGTTGAAATGAGAAAAACGCTATTTAAGTATGTACTTTTTGATTTGATAACCAATCCCCCCAAATAGATATTTTTAGCCAATATCCTCCTACTTGATTTACCCACTTTTGGGAAATAATAATCCTATATCAGAAAATTTCTTTATAAAGTCTAAAGGAAACATTTACAGACCCTTAAAAATTTCATGATACAATAGCCTAGATTATTATTTTAAAAGGCTGTTCTCGTAAAGTTTGTTGCTTTTAAACTACACATTAAGTTTAACCAACGGGCAGAATTTATAAGTAAAAAACAGCAATCTATGGGCAAAGAGTCTTTAAAAAAGGAAAAATTACAAACAGAAAGGTGTCTTACTATGATAACGTGTATCGCTACAGATATGGATGGAACCTTATTAAATGAGCGTCAGGAGATAAGTGAGGTCAATAAAAAAGCAATACTTGAAGCCAAAGAAAAAGGAATAGAAGTTATTGTGGCAACAGGTAGATCGTATGAAGAGGCAAGATATGTGTTGGAAGAGGCTGGGATTACTTGTGATGTCATCTGCGTAAATGGAGCGGAAGTAAGAAATAAGCAAGGAGAGATTATGCATCAAGCAGGAATACCAGGAGAGAAGGCAGCCCAAATTAGCAAGGTGTTAAATGGTCTTGGTATCTATTTTGAAGTATATACGAATCAAGGTACATATACAGAAAATGTTGAAATAGGTATGGAAGTAATTATTGATATTTTCACAACAGCCAACCCTTCTGTTCCAGAGGAAAAAATTCGCCAATCAGCCAAGGAACGTTTTGAGGAAGGCGGTATAACGTTTGTCGAAGATTATGGGCAAGTTTTCCGTGAAGAAGGTCAACTTGTATATAAGTTTCTCGTTTTTTCTTTTAATGAGGCTTTACTAGAAAAAGCAAAAGAGCTACTAGCAGACGTTACGGATATTGCTATTAGTTCATCAGGTGAAGAAAACCTGGAAATTAATAGCAAGGATGCACAAAAAGGAATAGCTTTAGAGAAGTTAGCGAAGCAAAAGGGGCATTCATTAGAAAATACGATGGCTGTTGGAGATAACTTCAATGACTTATCAATGATGAAAGTAGTTGGCCGTCCTGTTTCGATGGGAAATGCTGTCGAAGAAGTAAAAGATTTTTGTGCGTACACGACAGCAACAAATAAAGAGGATGGGGTTGGCAAAGCGATAAGAGATGCAATGCATAGCTCTGTAAAGTGAATCTACTTAGACAAGAAAAAGCGTACAGTGTCCATGTGGACTGTACGCTTTTACATCTTATTCTACTTGATCATTTTCCCATTGATAGCTCCAAAATCTTTCAATTGTAAGCCATTTTAGTGTTTCTGGATCTTGGTTCTTTAATTTTTCTTCCATTTCTTGAAGCATCCACGCTGTTTGTGAAATATGTGCTCTCAATGTATCCAACTTTTGATCCTTTACAGGTGAAATATCATGTAAAATATCCGGTTTACCTAGCTCTTCCTCACAGTTTTTAGAAAATGCTACACAGTGAAGCTTAGGACGTGAAGCCTTAGGTAATCGCCTTACAGCACGAACAACAGCACGTGCCGTTGCTTCATGATCTGGATGGACGGAATATTCTGGGTAAAAAGTGATAATCAAGGAAGGATCTAATTCCTCTATGAGATCAGTCACCATATTAGCAAGTTTTTCATCATTTTCAAACTCGAGTGTTTTGTCGCGATAACCCATCATTCGTAAATCTTTGATTCCCATTGCATTTGCCGCTTTTTGTAACTCCTGTTTGCGGATTTTTGGAAGGGATTCACGAGTAGCAAACGGTGGATTACCAAGGTTTCTTCCCATTTCACCAAGTGTTAAGCAAGCATATGTAACAGGCGTCCCGCTGTTTATATGTGTTGAAATCGTACCGGAAACGCCAAATGCCTCATCATCAGGGTGAGGAAAGATGACGAGTACCTGTCTTTCTTTTTCCATAATGTACCCACTCCTTATCTAGCTACGTTCTTTTGGGAATTTGCCGTCACTTTTGGTTTTATTCAAACGGTGTTGCACTGATTTGAAGCGCAACAGCAAGCTTTCCATCATAATCATGTCCAGCCATTAGCAGACGGTCTTGCTCATCTAATTCATAATGAGTCAGGCCCTCGGCATAAATCCAGCCGATATCCATTTTAATACCGACACGATAAGGACCATCCCCAATAATCTTTCCATGTTCATAATTCACCTTTGCATTGCGGATATAGGCTCCTGCTGAAAAAAACTTTTCATTAAAATGGGATGCATAAGCACCATTTGTCGTTTCTAAATGTATGTAAACATCCTTGCCAGCGAAGCGGTTGATTAAATCATGCACTGCTGGTTTTGTAATAGGTTCCATATTTTCTCCTCCTTATTAAAAGGAATTTTGAATCAACCTTATTTTTCTATCTTACTAAAATTTTTTCTAGAAAGCGAAAATGCTGTTCAAAAAAAGCCAGTATCCCATTCAAAAGGACACTGACTTATTATGCTATTCTTATTTACGGTTAAAAGCTCCGTGCATGACAGGGCCTACATATTGGTTTAATTGGAAGCCGTGGTTGATAGCTGCTGTTACAAATTTTTTCGCGTTTTCTACTGCTTCTTTTACATCTTGTCCATTTGCAAGGTTAGCTGTAATTGCAGCAGCAAATGTACAACCAGCACCATGATTATATGTGGTTGCAACTTTTTCTTCTTCTAGAATTGTAAATTCTTTTCCATCATAGAAAAGATCTAATGCTTTGTCGTGTTCCAATTGTTTTCCACCTTTAATGACAACATTTTTTGCCCCTAGATCATGAATTTTTTCCGCGGCTTTTTTCATGCCATCAACGGTTTTAATAGGACCGGTTTGTGCTAGTTGTCCTGCTTCAAAAAGGTTTGGCGTAACAATCGTTGCTCTTGGGAGTAAAAATTCTCTCATTGCATCGGTTGTTTCAGGATTTAGAACCTCGTCTTCCCCTTTGCACACCATAACAGGATCAATGACAACTTTATTTAAACGATACTCATCGATTTTTTTTGCTGCTAACTCAATGATTTCAACTGTGCCGAGCATTCCCGTTTTCATTGCATCAATTTCAACAGAAAGAACGGTTTCAAGCTGGGCTTCTAATGTATCTAAAGATAGTGGATGAACATTATGATGCCAATCGTTGTTCGGGTCCATTGTTACAACGGTAGTAAGTGCAGTCATTCCATAGACACCGTGTTCTTGGAAGGTTTTTAAATCAGCTTGAATTCCCGCTCCACCACTCGTATCAGATCCAGCGATTGTTAATGTTTTTTTCAACGTCATAGTATGTTTCCTCCTCGTCCTGTTGTTAGTTATTAGTGTACCATTTCATGAAACGTATGAATCAAGAATAGCTGATTTAAACGTTAAAAACAATGACAAAGAATGATTGACGAAAACAAATAGATATGGCATAAGGTAAGTAATGGAAAAAATAACAAAGGAGACGAATATGTTTACCATTTTATATATAGAAGACGATTTAGAAATTGGAAAATGGGTGCAGGACGATTTGGCATCTAGAGGCTACGATGTTACTTGGCTTACGTCTGGAGAAAAAGCGAATCAATACGTTGCCAATATGGATGTAGTCATATTGGATGTGATGCTCCCCGGTCTTGATGGCTTCTCTGTAGGGAAGCGGTTAAAGAAGGAGCATCCTGAAACACCTATATTAATGCTTTCTGCAAGAACAGCAATTGAAGATAAGATAGAAGGACTTCAGTTTGCAGATGACTATTTAACAAAACCATTTCACCCAGATGAACTCACTGCAAGGATTGAAGTGCTAGTGCGTAGATTTCAAAAAGATATACCTACCGAAATTAAACTCCATCATCTCACGTATTTTCCAAACGAACTGCGCCTAATAGATAATCGCACAAAACAAGAGATTATTTTAACGGGCAAACAGTTCGCTATCTTCCAATATCTTTTAAAACATCGTGGACAAATTTTAACAAAGGAACAAATTTTTGAAGCGGTCTGGAGCGAATCCTATATAGAAGGAGATAAAACGTTAATGGTTCACATTCGCTATTTGCGAGAAAAAATAGAAGAAGATCCTGCTAAACCGCAAATTATCGAAACCATAAGAGGGCTCGGGTATAGGGTGAAAGCATGAAGCTACAGACAAAGTATTTAATTATTATTTCTGCTGCATTAATACTTTTACCAATTGCTTTTCCACTAGTATCCGTTGTCTTCTATTTACCGCTCTATTCACTTGATAACATAGAGGAGAAAAAGGTAATAGATGGGGAAAAGGTAGAGGAAATGTGGCATGAGAAGGCTACTGAATTAAATGGGAAAACGAGTATGGAGATACAAGCAGCCTTACAAAAGGTAAACGAAAAGTACCCAAATTCGGAGCTGTTATGGATTAATAAACAAGGGCATAAAGAGTATGAACTTCCAGCACAGCCAACTATCCCAGAACAATGGAGCGCCGGCTACACAGTTGATTTTATGAAGCGGAGAACAGGAGGAGATCCGTTTACTGTTGTTGCCTTCATTGGGAACAAACAGGATAATGGGTTCATTGTTTTTCAGCTCCCAAGAGAACTTATGGAACCACCAATTCACAAGCTTCGAAGTCGTTATGACGTTGTTTATACAGCTGCTATTATTGTCATGCTTTTACTATTCTTAGTTGTTTCCTGGCTATTTTTCCGTAATATTCGTAAACGCCTGCTCGCATTGCAAAAGGCAATGAGTGAGAGGGATGAGCATCAAATTCCTGTACCTATCTCTGTATCAAAACAAGATGAAATTGGGAAATTAGAAGTTTCTTTTAATACGATGATTGATGAGTTGAAGACAAGTCGAATGCGAGAAAAGGAGGAAGAACAGTTGCGGCGGCAGCTTATTGCAAATTTATCTCATGATTTGCGAACTCCTTTAACAACATTGCGGGCTCATGCCTACACATTGTCAAAAGAAGAACTAAGTACCAAAGGGGAAGAGTCTCTAGAGGTTATTGATGTAAAAGTAAAACAGATAGATGGGCTAATTGACAATCTTTTATCTTATACATTATTAATGGCGAAGAAGTACCGTTTTGAGCCAAAGGCAGTAGATGTTCTTCGAGTTGTAAAACAATCTATCACCTCTTGGTATCCCGTTTTTGAAAAAGAGGGTTTTGAAATAAATATTGATTTACCTGATGTGAAGGAGCAATGGACCATTGACCCGCTCTGGTTGGAACGCATTTTCGATAATCTTTTCCAAAATATTATCCGGCATGCGAAAGAAGGGTTGTATGTAAGGGTAACAGCCGAGGTGGTAAAGGAAGGATTGACCATTTTAATAAAAGATAAAGGTGCAGGTATGCAGAATGATTCCAAAGATAAAGGTGCGGGTATTGGATTATCTATTGTAGCGATTATGATAAAGGAAATGGGACTTGATTGGGATGTGGAAACAGGTGAAAGTGGGACGTGCTTTAGAATATGGAAGAAGTAAATGGAGATAACGATTTGTTTTGTACCGTGGTTTCAACAGCTGAATAGTAACCTAAAACACAAAGTTGCTAATGAGTGGCTTTGTGTTTTTTAGGGTGTTTCTTTTTAGCGGAAATCAATGGGTAAAATTCATAAGTGAAAACAACAACCTATGAGAAAAGGGCTTTTTTAAACAAAATTTAACCTTTCCCTTATCCTGCATTTAACCTTTGCGTTCTATGATGGTAGGGAGGTGATAATAATGAGCGTAAATATTATTGAAACAAGACACTTAACAAAACGATTTAAACAGCATCAAGCGGTAGTAGATGTGAATTTAGCTATTCCAAAAGGAGAAATCTTTGGTTTTCTTGGCCCAAATGGTGCAGGGAAAACAACAACAATTCGCATGATCTTAGGGTTAATGAAGCCAACTCATGGAAAAATAAATGTTTTTGGACAAGATTTACAGAAAGAAAAGCTTAAAATTTTAAAAAGAGTTGGTTCTCTTGTGGAGTCCCCGTCTTATTATGGCCATTTGACAGCTTATGAAAATTTAGAAGTGTTGCGAAAAATTTTAGATGTGCCGAAATCGAGAATAGAAGAAGTACTTCGTATCGTTAGGCTATCGAATGAAAGTAACCGTAAAGTAAAAGGATTTTCCCTTGGAATGAAACAACGGCTAGGAATTGCAGCCTCCCTTCTTGGTAATCCGGAGCTACTTATACTAGATGAACCGACAAATGGATTGGATCCATCGGGGATATTGGAAATGCGTGAATTGATAAAACAACTTCCAAAGGAGCATGGCATCACAGTGCTTGTCTCCAGTCATTTACTATCAGAAATTGACCAGATGGCGACGCAGGTGGGCATTATTACGAAGGGAAACTTGATTTTCCAAGATTCCATTGACGTTCTACGGGAAAAAGCACAAACAAAATTAAAAATGAGAGTAAGTGATGCAGAGTCTGCGTGGAAATTATTATTATCCCAGGGAGTAACGGTGGAACTCGAAAATGGACTGCTGCAGCTAGGTAGTGTGGATGATGAGAGAATAGCAAAAATCGTTGCTTCTCTTGTGAAAGAAAGGTACTCGATTTATCGGATTGAGGAAGAAAGAATGTCATTAGAATCCATTTTCTTAGAAATGACAAAGGGGGAAAGGAGTCTATGATGTCTCGTATTCTTCAGTCTGATTTTTTAAAGCTTAAACGAAAGGGAATTTGGTTTTTAGTAATTCTTGGACCAGTGGGCGTTATTAGTTTACAGGCTGTAAATTATGGGTTGCGATATGACTACTTAGTAAATGGTAATAGTGATGTATGGGCAGGCTTACTTAGTCAAATCAGGGGATTTGTAGCGATTACATTGCTGCTTGGTATTGCTATTTTATCCTCCTTAACAGCAAACCTGGAGCATCAAACGAATGCTTGGAAGCAGATATTAACATTGCCTATATCTAGATGGAGTGTTTTTACTGCCAAATTCACATTAAATGCGTTCATGTTGCTTATTTCCTGTATCCTGTTAGTGTTAGGAACGATTATCCTAGGTCTAATATTGGGATTTGGTACAGGTTTTCCAACGTTAGATATCCTAAAGGTTAGTTTTTATCCTTTCTTTGCAGCATTGCCCATTCTTGCACTGCAATTATGGCTTTCCGTTACGCTAACGAACCAAGGAATTCCACTTGCAATAGGAGTATTTGGTGCCATCTTTTCTGCTTATTCTTTTACATTGCCAGATTGGCTTATATGGAAATGGCCACTGCTCCAGAACGATTGGGGGGAACCAATATGGAATGTTGTATTGGGAATTGTAGTTGGTGTATTAGTCTACAGTATTTCAGTTTTAGATTTTATGAGAAGGGATGTGAAATAATTGATGATCACCAATTTGATAAAGGCGGAGTGGCTTAAGCTAAGGAAATCAAAAATACTTCCCATTCTGTTTATTAGTCCGTTGATGGCTATAGTTGCTGGGGTTAAGGCTCCTGGTGAAGGAAGTATGGAAGGAAATGAGTGGTATGTACCGCTTATGTATATGGTGGTTATTCACGGTCAACTATTGTTGCCCCTTTTAACGGGAATTTTAGCGGCGTATGTGTGCCGCTATGAGCATCAATTTGGTGGCTGGAAGCAATTACTTTCACTACCTGTTACAAGAAGTCGTGTGTTCTTATCTAAATATATCGTTGTCATGGTGCTCATTGCCTTTATTCAACTAATGCTGTTGGCAGGTTTATATGGTATTGGTTTTATAAAGAATTTTACGGACCCATTCCCAATGGATATTTTGTGGAAAAGTATTTTAGGAGGATGGGTTGCTTGTTTGCCTTTAGTAGCGTTGCAATTATGGGTATCTATTGCATGGTCTAGCTTCGGCGCACCTTTAGCATTGAATGTTATCTTTACCTTGCCGAATATACTAGTAGCTAATTCAGAGACATATGGACCATGGTATCCATGGGCACAACCTTTGTTATCGATGATTCCAAAAGTAGAAGGAAACTATGGGACTTTTTATGTTAGCCCCGAGACACTCTTTTATGTAATAATAGGAAGCTTCTTAGTCTTTTTCATTGGTGGACTCACATATATGCAGAGAAAACCTGTTTAACATAAACAAATAGAGCTAGCCTAGGCGCCAGCTCTATTTGTTTTGTGTATAGTTTATTCGTTACGCCTCCTAAGAAGCAATTAAAACAAGTCTACCTTTATCCAGTTCTTCTTCATATCGATTCGCTTCCGCTTGATTAAGCCCTACAGCCATCATTT
This sequence comes from Bacillus seohaeanensis, assembly GCF_042684945.1. NCBI lineage: Bacteria > Bacillati > Bacillota > Bacilli > Caryophanales > Bacillaceae > Bacillus > Bacillus seohaeanensis. The sequence continues at coordinate 69,944 of NZ_JBHUMF010000017.1, forward strand.
TATCGCGAAGTTCATCTCCACGACTTCTAAAAAAGTTCCCAAGTGCGTCTACTAAGCCTTGTTCTTTTATTCCAACATCCTGTGTGTTCGTTGCATCAGTAATATCCTCAGAAAAATGCTTATCGTGAGCAAAAATATAAATCTGTTTTTCTGTATAGCCCTCTCGTGTTAACTCCTCTATTGCGCCCTTCGCCTGTACTACATTCTCTACTACTTTTGTTGTATACATTGTAAAGACCTCCTATTAGAGAAATTTTTGTTACACTAGTCTATTTCCCCGCTAGTACTAGTAATAAACATAAGATTTTTCTAAAAGTTTGTTACTTTTAACAACAGTTGAAAACACAGAGTGGATTGGAGCGGAAGGCACTTGACTCCTGCGGGATACAGAGGAAAAGTCGAGACCACGCAGAATGTCGAGGAGGCTTGAATTCCTCCCCGCGGAAAGCAAGTGCCTGCAGCGGAATGAAACGGTCCATTGCCTACAGACAACAACTTTTACGCAAAACTCACATGGCGGCTGAAACCAAGCCGCCACCATCTACTACTATAAAAAAAGCAAATTTATTGCCAAGGTGGTATAGAATCGATTCATTTTGTTCATCCTAAACGATTTTACGATGCTTAAAAATACTTTTTTTCATACAAACAGCTTAAACATAAGATATATTCCCAAAATCTGATAAATAGTATTTACATTATTTATATTTCCATGAATCGACAATATTTCATATAATAGAAGAAAGGGAAGGTGAAGTTAGTGATCAATCAATCCGAAAAAATTAAAGAAATAGAAACAATTCTAGAAGAGTTGAAGTCTAGTGAAAATGAATCAAGTGCTGCTATAGCCGTTGACCATAAAAGAAAGACGAGATTTCCTACGTGGAAAGTGGGTAAATCATTCCTATCTCTTTGGAAAAGTAAATTTATTTTGTTGTTAGTACTATTCGTATTGCTTATTTCCGGCGCGGGGATAGGAGTGTACACATTGCTTTCGGGGTCTACTTTTCAAGAAGAGAAAGGTAGTTTCGTAGAACAGATTCAAGATATGAGTTCGCTCGCGACTGCCCAAGGTTTTGTAAAAGCAGTAATTGAGCAAGAGGACAATAAGCTGTTTGGTAAGGATATTAATGCTGATATACCGGGCACAAAGAGAAAGATATTAATTGTCGTACCAGGAAGTGTACTTGCAGGTGTAGACCTGCAGAAGGTTTCAGAAAATGATATAAAAGTAGATGAAGAGGCCAAAGAAGTAACGATGACACTGCCAAAAGCTGAAATTCTTCAAGATCCATCACTAGACATGGAAAGTATCAAAACCTTTTCTGTAGAAGGGCTGTTTAGAAGTGAAGTTGATTGGCAGGAAGGATTTGGACTCGCTGAAGAAGCGAAAGAACAAATTAGGCAGGAAGCTGTAGGTCAGGGAATACTAGAAGCCGCGGAAAAAAATGCAGAAAAGTCTTTAAAAAGTTTTTTTGAACAAATTGGATATTCTATAAAAATAGAGTATAAAAGCTAGAAAGGATGTCTCATTTGATCACAAATCTAAAAAATGACTGGGCTAATCTGTTGAGAGAAGAGTTTCAAAAGCCTTATTATTTAAAGCTGAGAGAGTTTTTGAAAAAAGAATATAGTGAAAATACGATTTATCCTAATAAGAACGATATTTTTAATAGTTTACAATTTACACCTTATCAAGAGGTGAAGGTTGTCTTGCTCGGACAAGATCCCTATCATGGACCGAATCAAGCGGAGGGGTTAAGTTTTTCTGTGAAAAAGGATATCTCAATTCCCCCCTCCTTACGAAATATGTTCAAAGAGCTGCAAGGTGATATCGGTTGTCCTTTGCCAACGGAAGGTTCGCTAGTAAACTGGGCTGAACAAGGTGTACTCTTATTAAATACGGTGCTGACAGTTCGAAAAGGGGAAGCTAATTCTCACCGAGGAAAAGGGTGGGAACAGTTTACGGATCAAGTTATAAACAAGTTGAATGACCGTGAAAAACCAGTTATCTTTATGCTCTGGGGAAGACCGGCACAAAGTAAAAAGCGCCTTATTGATACATCGAGACATTTTATAATCGAATCGCCTCACCCTAGCCCGTTATCCGCACATAGAGGATTCTTTGGTAGTAAGCCTTATTCCAAAGCAAATGAATTTTTGAAGGAGATAGGGGAAGAGGAAATTGATTGGTGCTTATCGTAAAAAATACAGAATTGCGACAAATACTTACATGTTTCACGTGAAACATTGAAAATACTCGAAATTTGTATGATGCAGGGTGTCCGACTATAGTGGGCATCCTTCTTTTAATGCAAAGTGAGTGAAAAGGGAGGAAGCGTGACGTGCAAGCGAAAGGTCAACGTATTAACTGCTTTCAGTGCAAGCATTTTTATACTACATGGCAGAAGGCTCACCCAAGAGGTTGTACTGGATATGGATTCAAGTCAAAGGAAATGCCATCTGTTGTAGTACTTCGGTCTTCCGGACAAGCCTGCTTAAAATTCATGCCAAAGAGGTAAAGGAAGAATAGTACTATAGATATGGAGATATTGTGACTAGAAGATAACAAATAAAATCGCTATAGGTATAGTTTCGCATGGTATCAATTCTGTTGCATCTGTTATGCTAGAGTGTGTATGATTGAAAACAGTTAGATAGGAAGGCATTATAGAGTTAGTTAGATGAGTTTTTTTTTGATAATTGATATGGAAAATAAATAGTACAAGGTCCGTCCCCGACTTCGCTAATGTGTCAAAGTGTGGAGGGACAGGCAATAAAAGGAGGTTGTACAGTTGAATATTACTCACCAAACGTTGATTAGAAAGATGGAAGCGGAAATAGGTAAGGCGAAAGTAGCTGAAAAGAGCCAAGAAGTTCGAGAACATGTTTATTCTATAAAAGCGTTATGTGAAGTGTTGTTAGAAGAGAGTGCTTCTGACCTCGGCTCTTTTATACCACCGACATCTCCACAAACGAATATAAACTATGTACAGACACCACAACAGCCTTCAACGCAAACTGTTCAAGTCAGTGAAAAGGAAAGACTACAAACAGATGATGGAGCGAATGGTGACTCGCTATTTGATTTTTAAGAGTAGACAGGGTGAACGGAATACTCATCCAACAAAGTGACTACATCAGTAGGGGGGGGAAGACCCTGTCTGCATGATGCAAAGGTGATCTAATTTACAGGAACTAGTTACAGAAAACGATGGAGGAGAGGGAAAATGAAAACATTTATTATCATTGGAGCAATTAATGCTTTTTTATCTGTGGCATTAGGAGCATTCGGTGCACACGCGTTAGAGGGGAAAATATCGCAAAAGTATATTGAAACATGGAATACGGGTGTACTATACCAAATGTTTCATGCCTTGGGAATTTTAATCGTAGGAGTACTTATTGGAAATGTGTCAGCAAGCTCCTTACTGTCATGGTCAGGTTGGTTAATGTTAATTGGTACCATTTTGTTCTCAGGGAGCTTATACGTACTAAGTCTTTCAGGTATCAAAGTACTGGGTGCCATAACACCATTAGGTGGAGTTAGCTTCTTGGCTGCGTGGGTTCTGCTTATCATATTTGCCGTAAAGGCATTATAAAATTTCAATAAAAAACAGACGCTGTAATGGAGGGTTTTCTCCACTTTGCGTCTGTTTTTTAATGAATCTATAAAATGTACTATCTTGGTGAATAATTTGCCATTTGTCCGCCGCCACCACCGAATGGATATTCATACTCGATTTCTTCGTCGAAGGTGACGTAATCTAAGTAAATCATTAAAATTAGGTAGCGTCTCCCCGTTTGCGGATCGCTAAGAATTATATGGTCTCTCCCTGCTGCCTCGATAATGCCTTTAAACACCTTCGCGTTCCACTCTTGATTGTTTTCAAAAGTAGTATAGACTGTTGCTACTTTTCCTTTGTTGAGTCGAAGGATGTTTTCGATATAAGACTCTTGAATCGGTAGCATCCCAGGTACATTTTGGGATGGTGACGGAGCGTTAGTAGGTTGTGGTATTTGTGCGCCACCTGCTTGTTGGGCTTGCTGCATATAATAGGGGCTTTGGACCTGCCCCTGCCCTGCACCGTAATATTGACCATATGGATTATAAGCCGCTTGTTGATTATAACCGTACATATACGGATTTTTCTGTTCAGCCAACTAGAAAACCTCCTCTAAATTTAATAAGCTTTTGGACAATCACTTTGAGTTGGGCTAAAGAAGCAATGTGATTTATAGCGTCCAGAGTTGTATTGATTAAACCACTGGACAGGACAACTCCCTTCTGGACGGAAGAACCATAAGGAGTTAGAAGCAGGGTGGTAGCGCATTCCCCTAATCGTTTTTCTTGCAAGGTCTATATCTTTCTGTCGGGCTCGTTGATAAAAGTAACCTTTCTGTGTCGCCTCAAACCCACCTGGCCTTTGATAGACCATTTTTCGAAGGGAAGTAATATCTTTAAAATCAAGACAATTAACACGTACACGATTTACCCCAACATTCCCTACCATGAGCATTCCTAATTGGCCATCACCTTCAGCTTCAGCTCTCATCAATCTGGCAAGTAGTTTTACATCACTTTCGTTGTATGCGATAACAGCCATCTTTTCACCTCACTTTAGAAGGCCAATGAATGCATTTCGGTTATGGATTAGAATCTCACTATTTAATTCGTATGTAGGGAGGATTAAAAATATTCTTGTAGGTTCTTGAATTTGTAAATGGATAATGTAGTAATTCCTCATTAGTAAAGCAAGCAGGGGATATGGATGGTATTTCCGCTTCTTAATCATTGGGTATAAAATATTTACTTAGAAAAGTACTGATGCAGGTACGACCTTTAAAGTAGCTAAAATTAGATTATAAAATCTTGATAAATAGAGGCTGTTTTTAAATGGAATTAACGGGAAGAACTTATAAGTAAAAAAACAATCTATGAGAAAAGAGCCTTTAAAAAAACAGTCTAAATAAAAAGATGCCTGACTAGGAGAGCCAGGCATCTTTCCTTACTGTTTATACAGAAAGAAATTTAGCAATTGCATCTTCTTTTAATAGATTTCCTACGTAGAATGAACCGAATTCACCATAACGAGCACTTACTTCGTCAAAGCGCATTTCGTATACGAGTTTTTTAAATTGCAGAACATCATCTGCAAAAAGGGTAACTCCCCATTCATAATCATCAAAACCAACAGAGCCAGTAATAATTTGTTTTACTTTTCCAGCATACTGACGTCCTATCATGCCATGGCTTTTCATTAAGCTACGGCGTTCATCCATCGGAAGCATGTACCAATTGTCATTTCCTTGACGGCGCTTGTCCATTGGATAAAAGCAAATATGGTTTGCTTTTGGAAGGATCGGATAAAGTCTTTCTCTAACATGAGGATTCTCGTAAGGATTCTCATCTGAAGGCATATAATTCCCTAATTCCACAACCGATACGTAAGAGAAAGTAGGGATTGTGAATTCAGCAATTTTTAGTTTATTAAATTCATTTTCCAAAGCATTTAATTCTTCCATCGTTGGGCGTAAAATCATAAACATAAAGTCTGCTTTTTGACCAACAATTGTGTAAAGAGCATGACTGCCCTCTTTTGCATCTTGTGTTACGTTCAACTTATTTAAAAAGCGATGGAATTCTGCGATAGCCACTTCACGATCTTCACTAGGAAGAAGCTTCCATGCAGTCCAATCCATAGCACGTAAGTCATGAAGAGAATACCAACCATCTAATGTTTGAGCTGGTTCTGCCATACTAAACACTCCTTTTGCTATTTAAGCAGCTGATAAAACAGCTACATGTTAATTTTAGTTCTTTTCCACCATTACTATATCATAGTTTGACCGAGAATAAGGAATAAGAAACCCTAATGTCCACGAAAATGACACAACCATGGATAATTTCTGCCAGGTTGAACAAAATAAATAAGGTGATTAATGGAAGTTAATTTTCAGAAAACAAGAACATTAATGTTGTAAACGGTAACATCCTGTGTTTTTCTTGAAATCTTACATAAGAAGAGTATTCTAAAAAATGGATAGTTATAAATGAAGGAGGTCCCTCATAATGAGTAACTTATTTACTACATTAACAAATAAAATTAAAGGGAAAGATTTAAAGATTGTTTTTCCTGAAGGAACAGATGAAAGAGTCCTTACTGCTGCTTCTCGCTTAGCTGAAGACGCTGTGCTAACTCCGATTGTTATCGGTAACGTAGAAGAAGTGTCTGCAAAGGCGGAGCAACTTGGTGTAAAGCTTGATGGCTGTGATGTAATTGATCCAGCAAGCTATGAAAAAATGGATGAATTAGTTCAATCTTTCGTAGAGCGTCGCAAAGGAAAAGCAACAGAGGAAGATGCTAAGAAAATCCTATTAGATGGTAACTATTTTGGAACAATGCTTGTTTATACGGGACAAGCTCATGGGCTAGTTAGTGGTGCTGCACATTCTACAGCTGACACTGTACGTCCTGCTCTTCAAATTATTAAAACAAAAGAAGGCGTTCGCAAAACTTCTGGCGTATTTATCATGGTTCGAGATGAAGAAAAATATGTTTTTGCTGATTGTGCAATCAACATTTCGCCAGATAGCCAAGACTTAGCAGAAATTGCTATCGAAAGTGCGAAAACAGCTGAAATGTTTGATATCGATCCACGAGTAGCAATGCTAAGCTTCTCTACAAAAGGTTCAGCAAAGTCTCCAGAAACAGAAAAGGTAACGGAAGCTGTAGCATTAGCAAAAGAAAAAGCACCTCAATTAACAGTAGATGGTGAATTCCAATTTGATGCTGCTTTTGTTCCATCTGTTGCAGCGAAAAAGGCTCCAGATTCTGAAATCAAAGGCGATGCTAATACATTTGTATTCCCAAGCCTTGAAGCTGGAAACATTGGCTACAAAATCGCACAACGTCTTGGAAACTTTGAAGCAGTAGGTCCAATCCTTCAAGGATTAAATGCACCTGTTAACGATCTTTCTCGTGGTTGTAATGAAGAAGATGTGTATAAATTAGCATTAATTACAGCGGCACAGGCGCTTTAATTAAATATAGGAATTAGTGTAAGTGAAGGAGATGGATCCGAATTTGGGTCCATCTTTTTATTTATATTCATAGAAAGAGATGAACGGTTCTTTTATTTTCTACCTCAATTGTATTGACTAATTAGTAGTTTACTTTTCATATTTTAAAAATAGTTATTAAAAAAGTAATGAATACCTATTTCCACAGGTTCTTCCGAATTAGACCATTATATTATTTCTCCGCGGCAAGTTTCCAGGCGCTTTTGATAGATTTAAACAGCGATTGGCTGCTGTATAATAAAACACTTCCTTGATAGAATCTAACGCAAAGTGCCATTAAGGCAATAACCGAACCACCTAATAGAAGAAGCGAAAGAATTATCTCAATGTTTGAAGTCTCTAATAGGCTAATTCGAATAAACATAAGCATAGGGGTGAAAAAGGGAATATAGGACCCAATCGTAATTAGTATGGAAGATGGAGAGCTTATTCCAACTAATGCACCTAGTAGGGCAATCATTAAAACATAGGAGATAGGAGACATGTAATTATTTATATCCTCTACCTTGGAAACCAAGGACCCGATAAACGCGGCCAATATTCCATAGAATAAGTACCCAAGGACACTAAATACAAGTGCATAAATCCAGACACTAAGAGAAACACTTTGAACTGTTTCTATAATCAAACTTTGTACCTCATCAGACCCAAAGTACTTAATAATTAAAGATCCTAGTAACCCGAATAAACCTAATTGAGTCAAACTGATAAGGAAAACCCCCACGAGTTTACCGAAAAAGTGAGCGGTTGCAGAGGAGCTTGAAATAATGACTTCCATAATTCTAGAGCCTTTTTCCTTCGCAATCTCCATCGCAATCATCATTCCATATAAAGTCACGAACGTATATAATAAAAATAATATACCGATTGCCATATTCTCAGCAGCATTTTGTTCTTTCTCCGATAGCGATTTCTTTGCATTATTAATAACTTCCGTTTCTAATGGAACCGATGTTAAGGCGCTCTGGAGTTCTGTACCTGATACATTTAGGTTGCTCGAAACTGTTTGAACCTGGCTTATTTGCAGAGCTTGAGCAACCATTTGTACATTTTCTGGATTGACTGGATTTTTTGTTTTTAATATATTACGATCATCATTCATCTCTAAATATCCACTTACTTTTTCGCTGTGTAAAAGGTCTTCCGCTTCTTCTTTTTTATTGACAGCTTCTACGGAAATCCCCTCTAAATTAGCTTCCAGGGAATCTTTAACCTCTGATGTTGTTCCTACGACCGCAATAGATGCAATGTCTTCCTTTTCATTTAATTTATTTAGAAGGTCGGGTAGAGTAACACCTGCAAACATGATTAAAATGGTGAAAAGAGTGGTCCAGGCAAATGCCTTCGATTTTATTTTACTTTTATACGTTTGGCTGACAAGAACCCAAAACTTATGCATGAAGCCCACCAACTTTCATTTTAAAGATCTCATTTAAGCTAGGGGTTTCTGCACTAAAGGTAGAAATAAATCCATCCTTCGTAACGTAGTTAAACATTTTTTGAATATCCTGATTATTTTTGATAAAAACGTTCATCTTGTCCATTTCTTTCTTGACAGAGTCTACAAATGGAAGTTCTTTCAGTTCATGTTCTGTATGGTGAGAGCGTAAAATGATTTTCTTTGTGCCAAACTGTTGCTTAACTTGAAGGATATCTCCATGCAGAATAGATTCTCCCTCTTTCAACATACATATGTCATCACAGATTTCCTCTACGTGTTCCATACGGTGACTAGAAAAAATAACTGTCGTCCCCATGTCCTTTAACTCCAATACAATTTGTTTCAGCGCTTCTGCGTTGACAGGGTCTAGACCGCTAAATGGTTCATCAAGTATGACGATTTGTGGTTGATGAAGAACGGTACTGATAAGCTGTAATTTCTGCTGATTTCCTTTTGAAAGGGTTTTGACCTTTTGCTTCCGTTTGCTTTCTAGTTTCAATCTTTCTAGCCACCTATTAATATGCGGCAATAGTTCTTTTCTTTTTTTTCCACGAAGTTGACCAAAGAACAATAATTGCTCCTCTAGCGACATTTCAGGATAAAGACCCCTTTCTTCCGGAAGGTAACCAATAGAATTGGCATGAATGGAGCTTGCCTTTTTTTCATTCCAGACTATTTCCCCCGAGTCTGGTGTTAAAAGCCCCAAGATCATACGAAATGTAGTTGTCTTCCCAGCACCATTTTGACCAATTAGTCCTAAAATACGATTATCCCTCGCATGTATAGTTAAACTTTTGACAGCAACAAAATCCCCAAACGTCTTAGAAATGTTCCGTAGTTCCAATCCCACAATCCCCAGCCCCTCTTATTAAAATTGTTTTTTGAACGAATAGATTAGTAGCGAATGTACAAAGGCTAATAGGCCATACATAATCGTTAAAACATCAATCAACTCTTCCACGGAAAGATCTGCTGTAGCTTCCATAATTATGGTGCTCACAAACCCAACTGTTACGAGCACATATGTCCAAATACTAGCCTTTCCTAGTATTTGTTGTCCTCTTTCATCCTTTCCTTCTGTAGCGACAAAATTTCCGAAATAAAAGACGGAAAGGGCCAAAATAATCGTTGCAATATAGCTTAGTGTAGAAGTCATAATAATCCCCCAATTTTAATTTTTTAATTAATTCCGTTTAAAATGTAATGTATTTATGTCTAAATATTAAAAATATATTGCAATATCTCATAAAAAGTGTATTTTTACCATTATAATCCAGATGATAAACTTTGCATGTACCTTAAATCAGATAGGAGGAATCAAAATGTCAAACGAGCAAATTATTAAGGCGTGGAAAAATTCAGAACTTTGCGATGCGAAATTCAACCATTCGGCAGGGTAGACTTTTAAAGAGCTTTCCGCAGAGGAAATGATGAATATTCAAGGTGCAGGAGACGTTTAACCTGAAACAACTCCAACTACTACGATTGCTAGTTCTGCTAATTTAGTTTTTAGTGAAGAGGCTGGGACAAATGTGCTCTAGGTGAATAAAACTTGTTGTTCTTTTTAACTTGTTCTAGCTGTTGATTGGAGTGCAAGACGAAGACTCCTGCGGGAAAAG
>NZ_JBHUMF010000017.1:80138-133379 GCF_042684945.1 Bacillus seohaeanensis
ACGGAAATCAACAGCGGTGTGTAACAGTGATTACTAAACAATTTAACCTGACATTGTTCGTCTTTAGGGGATAGTACTTTAGTTATGTCCCAGCCTCTTCATGCTTTATCCTCGTCATGAACGTAAGTAAAAATATCTAAGACAGTAGTGTCAAACACTCGAGCTAGTTCAAATGCTAAAAGTAAAGATGGGTTATACCTGTTAGCCTCTAAGGAGGAGATAGTCTGTCGGCTTACCCCAACTTTTTTGGCAAGATCATCCTGTGACCACCTTCGTTCGGCCCTTAATACGTGAAGACGATTAATAAGGGTTCCTTTCTTTTTCATATACATCCCTCTTATTTCTTTAAGTTAAGTTAATTGTAATATATTTTTATCCCATTGTCAAAAATATATTACAAAAGGTTAAAAACTAATTACAAACCATAGTTATTCCATTCTCATGGTATTCAGTGAAATAGTTTGGTGATTGCGGATGTGGTATTGATTTATCCCACATTTTTCTCAAATGGCTCAAATAAAAATATCCCGTACTGATGGAAGCTTCACGATATGATATAATGAGCACGCTCGTATGTTAATCAAAGGAGTAAGTAAGATGGAAAATGAAAAAGCATTATCATTAATTCAGCAAGAACGCTGGAGAATAATAGATCAATCAAGCTTAGGACCAATGTTTGGTGCTCTTCAGTCTTTTGCGATGGACGATACATTATGTACATCTGTAGGGGCGTCACAGTCTGACCCTACTGCTAGGTCTTGGGTGCATCATCAAACAATTGTATTAGGAATACAAGATACAAAGCTTCCTATGCTAGAGGATGCGCTAAAGGTTCTGGAGAATGCAGGGTATACTTATATTGTCAGGAATTCAGGTGGACTAGCAGTTGTTTTGGATGAAGGTGTTTTGAACTTGTCGTTAATATTCCCTGATTCTGAAAAAGGCATTAATATTAATAGAGGATACGAAGCGATGCTCATTCTAATACGAGAAATGTTCAAAGACTTTGGGGGAGAAATAGAAGCAAAAGAAATTACCGAATCTTATTGTCCTGGAAGTTATGATTTAAGTATTGGAGATAAGAAATTCGCCGGCATTTCGCAACGACGCATCCGTAATGGGGTAGCGGTGCAAATATACCTTTGTGTGAATGGAAGTGGCTCTAAACGAGCAGAAGTAATTCGAGACTTTTATGATGCGGGTTTAAATGGAGCGGAATCAAAATTTGTATTCCCTCGTATTAAACCGGAAGTAATGGCATCTTTATCAGAATTATTACAGGTAGAACTCACTGTGCAAGATGTTATGCTGCGTTTCTTGCAAACATTAAAAAAGTTCAGCAAGGAAATGTATTCAAGTGCCCTCGGAGGACAGGAGTACTCCATGTATGAAGCTTATTATAAGCGAGTTGTGGAGCGGAATGAGAAAGTGCTTGGAGATTAATATAGTAAAAAATGCCAAGGAGCTGAAGAGATGCTGCTTGGTTTTTTTGTTTTTGGGGAGGGGGGGTGCCAGGAACAATTCCCTTGATTTGTTCCTGGCACAGAACGAAGAAATTGTCCCTGGCACAGAACGAAGAAATTGTCCCTGGCACAGAACGAAGAAATTGTCCCTGGCACAGAACGAAGAAATTGTCCCTGGCACAGAACGAAGAAATTGTTCCTGGCACAGAACGTCGCAAGACGAAAGAACGACGACAGAACATCCAAAAAAGCCAGGATCCCCCCCGATACTAACTCAAGGATTCCTGGCTTTTGGTAATTACTTTATTCTGCTACTTTTTCAAGATTTCCATTACGGTCCATTTTGAAACGAGGAGATTTCCCTTCTTCCTCATCAAATAATACTAGTTTTCGTGCACGGTTCATAATTTGCATAAGAGTTTCGTAATCTTCCTGCATCGTTACCGAATTTTTCTCCAGTTGTGCTACTTTCTTTTCGAGCTCACTATTCGTTTTTCGGATTTGCGTGATTTCATGCTTTAATCTCTGATTCTCACTTTTTAAAATATCCGAGTGAACATTGGAAGATGCGAGGTTTTGTAAATAGGCTATTACCTTTTCGAGTGTAATTTCTCCTCTACTCACCATGTACTGAGTTTGCGAAGGTACTGGTGATTGCGTTTTCTGTGTTTCTTCTTTAGGTGATGCCTCTTCGCTTTCATTTTTCCCTTCACTTGTCTGCTTACCTGTAGGCTCCGCTTCTTTTTCCTTTTCCGTGTTAGGATAGTAACCGAAGCTTTGCAATTGTTGGAATTCCATCTCCTCTTGTGCTTCTTCTAATGATAGAGACATAGCGTCTAGGTCTTCCATAGAAGGCGTTGGAGGTTGATATAATAGTTTCTTTTTGCCGCCTTGATCTTTTCCAAGTAATCGGTGACGCTGTTTTCTTTGTTTTTTTGCTAGTTGAAGAGCTTTTTCGTATTGATGACGGACAACGGCGTTCCAACGAAATCCACAAGCAGCTGACGTTCTATTTAATTTGTCGCCAACCTCCTCAAATGCGTTTAACTGGGTGCTTCCTTCTCTAACATGACGTAATACAGTTTCAGCTAGTAATAAATCATTTTCCTCTGACCAAGCATCTTGTCGTAACTTCATTCTTCTCAACTCCCATATAAAATGAATTATTCTTTAGTTTCAGCTTGGACAGTTTTACCTGTTTTTATACGAATATGTTAAATTTATTTTTTATCTGATAGTTTCGTTGCCAGAACATAGATAATATCGTCAAATGGAAGATACCGTCTCTTGAAAAAGTACGTAGAAAAATGTATTCTAAAAAGCGGTATTTCATATAGACAGGTTATTTTTTCGCATACATTTCACATATAGAAAGGGTTGTTGACTAATGGCAAACGAATTCCGAGTTTGCGATGACTGTCAAGCCGTCAATTTAAAATCATTGATTCCTAAATTAAAGAAATTGGATTCAGAGGCGCCGATTGAAATTGGTTGCCAATCTTATTGTGGCCCAGGACGTAAGAAAACATTTGCTTTCGTAAATAACCGTCCTTTAGCGGCATTGACAGAAGACGAGTTGATGGAGAAAGTTCAGAAAAAATTGAAGTAGCAAAGGAATTAGTTGGATAATAGCGAATGAACTAAAGAGACTGGCTTACTTAAAAAGTCGGCCTTTTTTTATTGGTATGAGGGGATTTGCAACATGTAAGTGGTATCTATTAAAATCCATTCAGATTAATAGATACGTACAAAGTGCATGCTGTTGTATAGAAGCAATTGTTTTGCTACTAATGCTAGTTATTCTATAAAAAAGTCAAGTGCAAAAAACGATAGGAATTTTTAAAAAAACATTTAGGTGTTGATTTTACTAGTATTGGTGTCATATCCCATTATTTTTCGACATCACCGTGAGATGAATATCGAAAGGAAAAGGTCTATAATAGAGACATGATAGTATCGGGTATTAACTGTTGGCTCAGCTAACCTTTAGTGGAAAAAAGCCCACTGAAGGAAGTTTCACTATAGGAAGAGGGTAGAATATGGAATATTCCAAGCAGAAACTATACGAGGAAAAAGTATTTAAAGACCCTGTTCATCGTTATGTACATGTACGAGATTTAGTCATATGGGATTTAATTGGGACGAAGGAGTTTCAAAGGCTTCGTAGGATTCGGCAGTTAGGTACGACATATTTAACATTCCATGGTGCAGAGCATAGTCGCTTTAACCATTCTCTTGGGGTATATGAAATAATCAGACGTATCGTTGATGATGTTTTTGTCACAAGGCCTGAATGGGATCAAGAGGAAAGGCTACTTTCTTTATGTGCGGCTCTTTTGCATGATCTCGGACATGGGCCATTTTCTCATTCATTTGAAAAGGTCTTTCATTTGGATCATGAACATTTTACACAAGAAATTATTCTCGGGAATACAGAAGTTAATCAAGTATTGAAAAAGGTAGCTCCTGATTTTCCGAAAAAAGTAGCGGAAGTTATTGCGAAAACATATGAAAATAAATTAGTTGTTAGTTTGATTTCAAGCCAAATCGATGCAGATAGAATGGATTATTTGCAACGAGATGCTTATTTTACTGGTGTAAGCTACGGGCATTTTGATATGGAACGTATATTAAGGGTGATGCGTCCACGCGAAGATCAAGTGGTGATTAAAAATAGCGGAATGCATGCTGTTGAAGATTATATTATGAGCCGTTATCAAATGTATTGGCAAATATACTTCCATCCTGTCACACGCTCAGCAGAAGTTATTTTAACGAAAATATTGCACAGAGCAAAAGAACTGCACGAAGAGTTTTACGCTTTTAAACAACTTCCTATCCATTTTTATTCCCTTTTTGAGGAAGAAGTTTCTCTAGAAGATTATTTAAAATTGGATGAATCAGTCATTATGTATTATTTTCAAATTTGGCAAGAGGAAGACGACCCTATCTTAAGTGATTTATGTCGGCGCTTTATGAATCGTAATCTTTTTAAGTACGTGGAATTTGACCCTGCCAAAGAATATCGAAAACATAGTGAACTAGAAACATTGTTTAAGAAAGCTGGCATTTCACCAGAGTATTACTTGGTTGTCGACTCCTCCTCTGATTTACCATACGATTTTTACAGACCAGGTGAGGAGGAGGAACGTCTTCCTATCCATTTACTAATGCCAAACGAAGAGTTAAGAGAGTTATCGCGTGAGTCAGACATCGTCGATTCCATTTCAGGAAAGCGACGCACAGATCATAAATTATATTTTCCTAAAGACTTTTTATACGACGAAACATCTAAAAAGAATATAAAGAGACAGATACGTACGATTTTAGAACTTCCTTAAAGGAACTCGGACTAGCGCCTAAGTGAAAGGGGTTGTAATGGGGAAATTTATCGCGCATTAACGGGAAGCCCCCCATTAATGGAAGTTTCCCTTTATCACAGTAAGTAGTAGATCTTACTAACACAATTATAGGAGTAGGAGATGATCTAATCGTGTTGAAAGATCATGCGAAATTGATGAGTGCATTTTTAGCGTCGGGTGAAATTGTCGGGCGAAAAAAACTGCAAAAAATGATATTTATAGCAAAAAAACTAACATTCCCATTTCAGGAAAAATTTCAGTTTCATTTTTACGGACCGTACTCGGAAGAGCTGACATTGAGAGTGGAAGAACTCCATAATATGGGGTTTATTACGGAAGTGAAAGAAAAAAAAGGCGGGTATTTTCAATATCGTTATACAGTAACAGAAGAAGGGGAAAACTTCTTAGAGATGTATAAGACAGAAATGCCTCATTTACGTGATTGTTTAACAGATATGAATGAAAAACCGTCACGTTTTCTCGAACTAGTATCAACAATACTTTATTTTGATAACCTACCAAAAGACGAAGTAAAGGAAAAAGTTTTTACGCTTAAAAGTAAACAGAAGTATACGGAAGAAGAAATTGAAGAAGCGTATGGCTATATTGAAAGTTTGCAAAAGAAGAAAGTGCAATAATTTTTGTTATCAAAAAAGGGGGTGTAAACGAAGTTAGTTTACATCCCTCTTTTTCCATTAAGGAAGAGGTTGTAAACTGTTCGCTTGTAGATAGCTATACAACTGGGGCAATCTAGATTGAGCCTCAGTGGTTAGAGTCCTGAGGTCATAAGTCAAGTAACCTAAAAAGGCAAAGAACGCTTTTCCGGGTTACTCGTCTTATGTTTGTCATTTCTGGATAAGTCACTTCCCATTTTGTTTACTATTGGTCGCTTAGACGTTTTCCACCAACAGCGTAGTGAGATTTAGTCATTTCTTCAATGAATACAGCAATTTTGTCTTCGGAAGCACCAGTTGTTTCACTAACGGCTTGTGTTACCTTCTCGACTAATTGTTTTTTCTGATCATCTGAACGACCTTCTAGCATTTTTACAGTAACATAAGGCATGACATTTCGCTCCTATCTCTCAATTTGTTACAATCTTTACTATACTACTTTTACTTTACTGTTTTTTTAGGGAAAAGAGCAAGCATGTTTTATGCTTATTATGATTTAGAGCAGGACTTTTTTTGTATACTATGGAATAAGGTAAGTAAATTTTGTTTAAAGGAGTACATATATTTTGGAGCAATTTTTAGCATTTCGTCTTGAAGAATTACCTTTTGTGGTTATTGCCCTTGTCCTCGCGTTCACTTTTCATGAATTTGCCCATGCCTATGTGGCATACAAGTTCGGGGATAATACGGCAAAAGACCAAGGAAGGTTAACATTAAATCCGATTCAGCACTTGGATCCGATTGGTACATTGTTTATTCTAATTGCAGGGTTCGGTTGGGCAAGACCCGTTCCAGTCAATCGTTCTCGGTTTAAAAATCCACGTTTGGCAGGGGTTCTCGTTTCTGTAGCAGGACCACTTAGCAACTTTCTTATCGCGTTTATCGCGTACGGCATATTCTTCCTTATAATCGTGTTGACGGGTGGAGCGGGTGTTCCGCCGTTCTTTATGGATCTATTAAGAATGATTGTCTATTTGAATGTATTGTTGTTTATTTTTAATTTACTTCCATTCCCGCCGCTTGATGGGTACCGCATTATTGAAGACTTATCTTCTAATAGCGTAAGAGCAAAACTGTCTCAATACGAGCAATATGGGATACTGCTATTTTTAATATTGGTTATTACCCCATTAGATCAATATACGATCTGGCCACTTCTGCAAGGGGGCATAAACGGGACTTCGCAAGCATTCAATGCTATTTTCAATACAATCTTTTCTATTTTTCTATAAAATAAATTTGATATAAAGGAGTGGACGATATGGAAAAGAAAAAGAATATTGGTTTTAACATTATAAAAAGTGATCCGACAGATGGGCATGGTGGCTTTGGTGTTGGTGCTTTAAGCCTTGATAATGTGTCTCCTGTCATTGTGGACGCGGTAGAAGGAACTGCTTCTATTGAAATCGGTGCACTTCATGCAAGAAGTCCAATTGAAAAGAGAATCAAGTTTACGAAGGATCGGAAGGACTCAGAAGGCGGAAAACTTTACTGGCTTATTTGGGTGACGATTGACCGTAAAGACGACGGACCATATTATGCAGGTGTGACAGCATGTGAAATGATTGTGAACCCGGAAAAACGCCGTGGTTATAAATCCATGCCAGAGCACGTTAATAATATGGATAAATCGATGAAAAGAAAAATTATCGTGGAGCAAATGGATGATCGCTCAAAGAAAACACTAGCAGAGTTTCTGAAAAATCACGATGAAGGCATGTGGAATCGTTCCGAAGCGGAGTTAAAGGAAAAGCTAGAAGTGAAAGAAGAATAGTCGTTTAGCTACGTGAATAGTGGGCTTTATTTTGGTAGGAGTTTATTTCCAATTATTTCAATAAAGATGAACAAAGTGTGACAGTTATTTGAAAATCCTCTTCATACCTTGCCCTCAATGAAAAATAAAAGTACACTTAAATCACAGTTTGCACATAAACTAGGACATGAAAAACCTCGGGTTCGCACAAACCCGAGGTTTTTCGTTTTTTTATGGGGATTTCTATGTTGGAACTTTCTTTATTGGACAATTTTTTGGATTTACTAGACAAATTTCAAGTTTTATAGGACAAATTATTACGGTTACTAGACAAAAAGTTAAGGTTTCTGGACAGAACTTTTGTTTTATTGGACAAACATCCATAAAAAGTAAATTCGTCTGACGGTAGTAGGCAAATGCGACTACTTTTATTAAAACCAATCCGTCCATTTTTTATACCAAGGCTTCTCCTTTTCCTTTTTCTTAGGTGGTTCTTTCGGTTCCTTTTGTTTTTCAAGATTGTCGATACAATACTCTGTTGGTTCTGTGCCTTTTACAAAGTACGTAAACCGTGAAGCAGAACAATCTTTTGTTGCAAGTTTTCCGGAGTGAGGGTCAACCTTTACACCAATCACCCCTTTTGTCGGTTTGAAAGCCTTAATCGGTTCTCCCTTTAGTGCTTCCTCCATAAAATGCACCCAAATGTTTTTAGCAAAGTATTTATCGTTTACTAGCGATATATTCTTCCCTTTATCATAGCCAGTCCAAACGCCGGCAGTCAGCTGAGGGGAGTACCCAATCATCCAATTGTCTGTGTTTGTTGTGCCGGATTTACCTGCATACGGTCTTGTCGCTTTATTTCGTATTGTAATTCCTGTCACGGTTGAGTAATCATTAAGTTTCGGATCAAAAATTCCACTTAACATATGAGTCATGACAAATGTAGTGTCAGGATCAAGTACCTGTTCTTTTTCGAACTTATTCTCGTATATCACTTCACCGGTCGCACTTTCTACTTTTTTTATAAAAACAGGCTCAACTTTATAACCACCATTAGCAAAAATGCTATAGGCATTGACCATGTCAATGACGCGTGCCCCAGATGTTCCAAGTGCAGAAGATGGATAATCTTTAATTTTAGTGGAAAGACCGAATTTTTCCTTTGCTGCTTCTACTAACGTTTCTGTACCTAAAAACATATGCGTTTTAACAGCATACACATTGTCGGATACAGCAATTGCCTGCGCGAGTGTTATATCGTCATCGGCATATTTGTTATTGTAGTTATGCGGCGTATATTCATCTTCCCCGTCGTTAAACTTAAATGTCGTAGGTGCACTTTTCATTGTTGTAGATGGGGTAAACCCGCTTTCTAGTGCAGAGTAATACAGTAACGGTTTTATTGTGGAGCCAGGCTGCCGTATTGCTTGAACAGCTCGATTATATGGGCTCTCTTCGTAATCTCTTCCACCGACAAGTGCAGTAACATAACCATTTTTCGGGTTCATCGACGCAAAGCCAAGCTGAATATCAGACTCTTCGGGAATCTGTTCATTAATAACCTTTTCCGCTGCTTTTTGATGTGTTGTATTTAATGTTGTGTAAACTTTTAACCCACCTAATTCAATTGTTTTTTCATCAATTCCGAGTTTTGTACGTAATGTGTTTTTTACGACATCTTGAAAATAAGGTGCAAGTTCTACTCTATTATGCTCATGCTTACCAGTGATTGTTATTTCTTTTTCAGAAGCTTTTTTCATCTCTTCTTTTGTAATAAGATTATTTTTTACCATTGTGTTGAGAGTAATTAGCTGGCGATCCTTAGCCTTCGATAATGATGTTACGGGTGAATAGTGACTAGGTGCTTTTGGAATCCCAGCAAGCATAGCTGCTTCTGCTAGGTTTAATTCATCGGCATCTTTTCCGAAATAGTATTGGCTTGCTGCTTGTACACCGTAAGCTCCGTGGCCATAATAAATGGTGTTCATATATCCTTCTAATATTTCCTCTTTTGAATAATTCATTTCTAAACGAAATGTATACAATGCTTCTGAAATTTTTCGTTTCCACGTTTTGTCATGGGTTAAAAAAAGGTTTCGTGCATATTGCTGTGAAATTGTACTGGCCCCTTGGACTTTTGCCATTGCTTTAATATCAGCGATAGCTGCTCCAGCAATTCTCTTTAGGTCGAAACCATGATGATCAAAAAAGCTTTTATCCTCAATGGAAATCGTTGCATCCAGAAGCTCGGGAGAAATTTGATCAAGATTGACCCAATACCGTTTCTGTCCCTTGTTACTCTCACCAATAATTTTTCCATCTTCACTATAAATGAGTGTTGATTGCGGAACAGCTAGTGGTGGAGGGCCTTCTATTTTTGCGTATATAAATAAACTGCCAATCCCGATAAGAAGCAAAACTGAAAATAGTAAACTGGCAGCAATGAAAAACCGCAAATATTTCTTTGTTTTTTCTATTCGAGACCTTGTGATAATCTCCATTTCGCTTCCCCCTAACGCTTTTTTCTTTAGAAAATCTATAGTAGTTCTAGAATGAATGGAATAAGTAAGTTTAGAAAAAAACCGTTATATAGAAGTTTTTCCAGTATTACTCATTATGAAAAGAAACGAGAGATTTTAAACATTTCATCAAAAGAAAAAATTTTGCTTGAAATTTTGCGTGATTCCACTATACTTTTTCATTGTTGCGTAAGTGGTAAAATATTCTCCCTGTTTTGCTGTTTTTACGATAGGGAAGGATATAAACAACTCGAAACATTGGCACAAAGGTGCTTTAATACATTACAGTAATGAGGGACGGACCTCAAAAGAAGGGAAGTAGAGAATAAATGAGTGAATTATGGTACACAGAGAAACAAACAGAAAACTTTGGAATTACAATGAAGGTTAAAAAAACTTTACATACAGAGAAGACGGATTTTCAATATCTAGAAATGGCGGAAACAGAAGAATGGGGTAACATGTTATTCCTTGATGGCATGGTCATGACGTCGCAAAAAGATGAATTTGTTTATCATGAAATGGTGGCACATGTTCCGTTATTTACGCATCCAAATCCTGAGAAGGTTCTTGTTGTAGGCGGTGGAGACGGAGGCGTTATCCGCGAAGTGTTGAAACATCCAAGCGTTAAAAAAGCAGTTCTCGTTGATATCGATGGAAAGGTAATTGAGTACTCGAAGAAATACTTACCTGAGATTGCAGGCGAGCTTGAAAATGAACGTGTAGAAGTACAAGTAGGCGATGGATTCATGCATATTGCCAAGAGTGAAAATGAATATGACGTTATTATGGTTGATTCAACAGAACCAGTAGGACCTGCAGTTAATTTATTTACGAAAGGTTTCTATGCGGGAATTTCAAAAGCACTTAAAGAGGAAGGGATTTTTGTAGCGCAATCAGATAATCCTTGGTTCAAGGCTGACCTTATTCAACAAGTGCAACGTGATGTGAAGGAAATCTTCCCAATTACACGTCTTTATACTGCGAACATTCCAACATATCCGAGCGGAATGTGGGCATTTACAATCGGATCGAAAAGGCATGATCCATTACAAGTGAGCGACGAACGCTTCCATGATATCGATACAAAATACTATACGAAAGAATTGCATAAAGCAGCATTCGTATTACCAAAATTCGTTAAAGATTTAACAGAGTAAAGCGTTAGGGCGATGAGGGACGGACCTTATCAAAGGTCCGTCCCTCACCACGATAAAGGAGTGAAGTATATATGCGTTTTGATGAGGCTTATTCTGGTAATGTTTTTATTGGAAGTCATCCTTCGTATGAGGAGAGTAAGGTAGTTCTTTATGGGATGCCAATGGACTGGACAGTGAGTTATCGTCCAGGTTCTCGGTTTGGTCCTGCTCGTATTCGTGAAGTTTCGATTGGTCTTGAAGAATACAGTCCCTATTTAGACCGTGAATTGGAAGAGGTGAAGTATTTTGATGCAGGTGATATTCCTCTTCCGTTTGGAAATCCTCAGCGAAGTTTGAATATTATCGAGGACTACATCGATCAACTGCTAACGGATGGCAAGACACCACTTGGAATGGGAGGAGAACATCTTGTTTCTTGGCCGGTGATGAAGGCGGTAGCGAAAAGATACCCCGAGCTTGCTATTATTCATATGGATGCACATACCGACCTGCGTGAAGAGTATGAGGGGGAACCACTTTCACACTCCACACCAATTCGGAAAATTGCAGAGCATATTGGTCCTGAAAATGTTTATTCTTTCGGAATTCGTTCTGGAATGAAAGAAGAGTTCCAGTGGGCGAAAGAAAATGGAATGCATATTTCTAAATTTGAAGTGTTGGAACCATTAAAAGAAATCCTTCCTAAACTTGCAGGACGTCCCGTTTATGTCACGATAGATATTGATGTCTTAGATCCTGCCCATGCTCCTGGGACTGGTACAGTTGACGCAGGGGGAATTACATCGAAAGAGCTGCTCGCATCTATTCATGAAATTGCAAAGTCAGAAGTGAATGTTGTCGGAGCAGATCTAGTAGAAGTTGCACCAATATACGATCCGTCAGAGCAAACGGCGAATACAGCTAGTAAGCTCATTCGAGAGATGTTATTAGGTTGGGTGAAATAAAGAAAAGCTTATTGTGGGTGTGCCAGGAACAAACTGGTTAATTTGTTCCTGGCACAGAACCTACAACACAACATCCTACAAGAATAGTTGAGTTCATTGCAATTTAGCACAATAATTTCTATACTTAGTAAAGTGAAACTTCCTTAGGGAAGATTTTTTTTATCCTGATAATGGTATACTGAATAAATCGGTTTTTTTTTGCTCCGGATTTTTCTTTTAAAGTCTGATAATCACCTGTTGAAATTAGGGCGAAAATTAACAGTTGAATAAATGCTACTATTCAACAGTTGAAATAAGGACAGAGTTCGCCTGTTAAAGCGAACGAGGTGGACAGGAAATTGCTATTAAACCTAAACTAGGTTAAATAAAAGGTCCGTCCCTCATCACGTTAATGCATTAACGCAGTCGGGGACGGACCTCTAGAAAGAAGAACTTCTAGACAGAAAGGAATGAGTGGTTTGACAGTTTCAAACAGCGATTATACACCTGTCAAAGTTCACTTAAAAACTGTTATTACGAGCGGTGATGAACAGGATTCTATTGAATTTTCGGCTTTTGGTAGATACTATGAAAAAGCTGACTCCATTTTTTTAAAGTACGATGAAGTTCAGGAAGAAGGAACGGTTCATACAATCGTTAAACTAAGTGATGAAAATGCACTTATTCTTCGAAGTGGTGCCGTTAAGATGAGATTGGTTTTTAAAGAGGATGAGCAATCAAATGGTTCCTACGAGAGTCAAATTGGGACATTGCTATTACGGACAAAAACGAAAAAGCTATCACATAAACGCAAAAACCCCGAAAAGTCTGGAGAAATCCGTCTAGACTATCAATTAATGATGCAAGGCAGTACGGTGGGGAATTATAAAATGTTGATTACATATAAGGAGGAAGAAGAGACGTCATGAATATCGTCGAAAAGGTCCAAGATAATTTAAAGCTTGAAATTAAAGCAGCAGTAATAAAAGCAAACCTCGCAACGGAAGAGGAAATCCCAGATGTCATTTTAGAATACCCGAAAGATAAAGCACACGGAGACTACTCCACAAATATGGCAATGCAGCTTGCACGTATTGCAAAAAAAGCTCCAAGGAAAATTGCAGAAGAACTTGTTGAAAACTTTGACTCCTCGAAAGCATCTATTGAAAAAATTGAAATTGCGGGTCCTGGTTTTATTAACTTTTTTATGAACAATCAGTATTTAGCAGACCTTATTCCTGTTATTTTAAAAGAAGGAGAAGAATACGGAAAGTCTAATGCAGGAAAAGGCGAACGAATTAATGTCGAATTTGTTTCTGCTAATCCAACTGGAGACCTTCACCTAGGTCATGCTCGTGGTGCATCTGTTGGTGACTCGTTATGTAATGTGTTAGAAAAAGCAGGCTATGATGTTACTCGTGAATATTATATTAATGATGCGGGGAACCAAATTCATAACTTGGCTCTTTCTGTTGAAGCCCGTTATTTCCAAGCATTAGGACACGATAAAGAAATGCCGGAAGATGGTTATCACGGTGCGGATATCATCGGAATTGGGAAAGAGCTTGCTAAAGAATTTGGCGACAAATATGTAAACGTGGACGAAAAAGAACGCTATCAATTTTTCCGTCAATACGGCTTGAAATACGAAATGGAAAAATTAAAAAATGACCTTGAAGCATTCCGTGTTCCTTTTAATGTCTGGTATTCGGAAACATCTCTTTATGAGAGCGGAAAAATTGATGAAGCGTTAAAGGTGCTAAAAGAAAATGGTCATGTGTACGAACAGGACGGTGCTACATGGTTCCGTTCTACAGAACTTGGTGATGACAAAGACCGCGTGCTAATTAAAAATGATGGAACGTACACGTATTTAACTCCTGATATCTCGTATCATCGGGATAAATTTGAACGTGGGTTTAATAAACTGATTAATATTTGGGGTGCAGACCACCATGGTTATATTCCTCGAATGAAAGCGGCTGTAGGAGCTCTTGGCTTTGATTCTGATAGCTTGGAAGTAGAAGTCATCCAGTTAGTGCATCTGTATAAAAACGGAGAAAAAATGAAGATGAGTAAGCGTACAGGTAAGGCCGTAACGATGCGTGAGCTTGTTGACGAAGTAGGATTAGATGCCGTACGTTACTTCTTTGCGATGAGAAGTGGTGACACACATATGGACTTTGATTTAGATTTAGCTGTTTCACAATCCAATGAAAATCCAGTTTATTATGCACAGTACGCACATGCTCGAATTTGCAGTATTTTACGCCAAGCGGAAGAGAAGGGATTAGGTAAGGAACACGATATTAATCTAACTCTAATTGGTAGTGAAAAAGAAATCGATCTGTTGAAAAATTTAGGGGATTTCCCTCAAATTATTGCAGATTCAGCAGAAAAACGCACACCACACCGCATTGCAAACTACACGAATGAATTAGCAGCAGCATTCCATAGTTTCTATAATGCCAATAAAGTGCTAGATGATGACAACAAAGAATTAACAACAGCGCGTTTAGCTTTAATTAAATCTGTAAAAATTACACTGCAAAACGCCCTCGCATTAATCGGAGTTTCTGCTCCTGAAAAAATGTAATAGTTCAAAGGTCCGTCCCCGACTACATTAATGCGTTAAAGTAATCGGGGACGGACCTCTTTTGTTTCTAGTTTATATTTTCTTCTAGTTATTCACCATTCAATCGTTCCCCCACTGATTCGCTTTACACCTCTAATTTTTGAAAGGTCATTGATAAGTTGAAGCATAGCAAGGTCTTTTGTTTTTGCCTCTACCATGAAGTCAACGTCAACATTTAATTTTTTCAAGCTTTTAAATAAAGGTTCAATAAATGCAGGGTCTACATAATCAGCATGAGCCCGAAATGCTTTTTCCGATTTAGGTGACGACACATGAATCTTTGGAGGCATATCACGTCTCTCCCAAGTTTGGAAGATAGCTTCTAAATAATGTTCAATAGGTTCAGAACTTAAATTTGCCTTATGATGGTGTATGTCCAGAACCATCGGAATATCTTCCTTTTGACAAGCCTTCAATGTCTCTTCAACATTGTATGTTTTGTCGTCATTTTCTAACGTCATAATTTTTTTAATAGGAGACGGAAGGACTTTAATATTTTCATGAAATCTTTTTAATGTTTTTTCTTTATCACCATAGCTACCGCCAATATGAATATTGATAACAGCTTCCTCTTCAAGCCCCATATATTCAAGCATTTTATAATGATATTGCATATTTTCTACAGCATTCTCCGTTACATTGTTCTTTGGACTAGTAAACAGAGTAAATTGGTTGGGATGAAAGCTTGCTCTGATACCAAACTTTCGGATCAATTCTCCTAACTCCTTCCACTCTTGTTTAAAAGGAGAATAGAAGTCCCATTTCACATCAGGATGTGTCGCTAACGGAACGAGGGAGCTTGATAACCGATGAACTTCAACTTCGTGAGCGGCCAGTAAGTAAATAATTCTTTTCGTATGCTGAAGGTTTAGTCCTGTCACTTCTATTAATTTATCCAGTCTTTCACCTTCTGGAAGCTCTGTAAAACGTTTGAATGTTAGTGTCTTTGATGGGCTTGCGTCCCAAAGGCTAAGTGAGTTGGCGACAAACCCTATCCGAACTTTCACAAAACCCCTCCTTTAGGTCATGTAAGGTTTTACAATCTAAAGAAGAGTGGAAATACTCCCTGCCACGGCTTCTTTTACTCGTGTAAAAAAAGATACCGAGTTCAGTTTCTCAATTGTTAACCTTTCTGACCCGCTAATATCTTTGGCAATCTCTATCTTTACTTTTTTAATGAATTGTTGATCGTATAAAAAATTATTTAGTTCCAAATTTAGTTCAAAGCTTCTTTTATCAAAATTAGCTGTCCCAATATCACAAAAATCATTATCAATCATCATTACTTTTGCGTGATAAAAGCCTTCCATATATTGATAGATGTTCGCACCGTAAACTAATAATTTTCTAAAGTAAGGAAAGGAAGCTTCTTTTACAAGCATGTGATCGGATTTGTTTGGAACGATAATTGTTACAGTAACCCCTCTTTTTAAAGCTAGAATTAACGAATTCATTACCTTTTCTGTTGGAATAAAATAAGGGGTCCCAATGGTAATGCTAGTTTTAGCATCTTCAATATATCGAGAAAATATTTCTTCAATACGGATGCCTTCTGTCGGGAAGATTTGATGAGTTACGGTTCCTTTCTCAAGCACTGGAAAGTATTTCGCCTCATCGGAAAGATCTTTATTTGTTGCTCGAAACCAGTCTAATAAAAATTCCTTTTGAAGGTCTTGGACACCTTCTCCGTCCAAACGCAGATGATAATCACGCCATGGAGAAAGCTTAGGGTCTTCATCAATATATTCTCTACCCACATTGTAACCGCCCAAGTAACCTATTTTGCCATCGATAGTAGAGATTTTTCGGTGATTACGTTGCTGAAAGGTAAAGAAAAAATAAGGCGCCTTTACCTTTTGGGAAAAAGCAATATCTACTCCGCCATCTCGAAGCATTGTTATATGCTGTTTCTTCACTTTAGTGCTTCCGATTTGATCAAGCAATAAACGAACTTCCACTCCATCCTGTGCCTTTTGAATTAAAAGATCCATAAACTCCCGGCTGAAATGATCGTCACTTAAAATAAAAAACAATACGTGTACAGATTCTTTTGCGGTTTTTATATCCTCGCATAAATGATTAAAAAGATCTGGACCATGTGTTAATAAAATTATATTACTAAAACGTTTAGGATAAACACGTTTATGTCTCGTTTTACGGAATTCTCTTCTTCCAAGATAAAAATCAATCATACACCATGCAATCAGTAGGACAAGTAAAGCAAGGACGATAAAAAACCACATAAAATCACTCTCTCGTATTCAACATAATCAGAATAGTTTTTTCTCATTGGTATCCAGTTCTAGTGGCTAGCCCTGTAGTCTTTTAACAGGGCATTTGCTAATTATTTTGCGTTTGATGTTTCCATTTTGTTCGACTAGTGTGTTAGTCATCCCTTTTAGAAATAGTGGGGGACAGCCCCCTTTGCTCTTTCGATGGGTTAACTCTGACCAAGCCGCTTCCACTTTTCTTAGTATGTCCCATTTTTATATCAACTTTTCATCAATGAATTTTTTCTTAGTGTTACACGAGGGTGGAGAAATAATAGCTTTCTAAATAAATTACATAGTTTTAAAACAAAAAATATGGTTTACCCCATTGACTGAATGCTCATTCACTATATAATAGATATATATGAAACATTCAGAAAATTATTTTGGTTTTTAAAAGTCCAAATAGTGTAGAGAAACAAACATGTTTAAAGCAGAAGAGGAATGTTTTTAATCCTTAGCTGTTTTCGACTATTAACAAAGGGTATTGGGGAATTTTCATGAACTACAGAGGGGAGAGGGTCAACAAATGAATGTGTTACTTATTATCAACTGGATTGCGTTCATTCTTGTAACCGTTTACGCGATAAGCTTATTCGTGTATGTAGTGAAGACAAGGATGGAGTATATCAAGCTTGGAAAAAAGGTAGAGTTTGATAATGATGTAAAAGCAAGACTGCAGAAAATTATGGTCAATGTTTTCGGACAAAAGAAATTATTAAAAGACAAGAAAAGTGGTTCTATTCATGTCATGTTCTTTTATGGGTTTCTTCTCGTTCAATTTGGAGCCATTGATTTTATATGGAAAGGGCTAGCTCCTGAGGGGCATTTGCCGCTTGGGCCGCTTTATCCAGGGTTCACCTTTTTCCAAGAGATTGTAACATTAGTCATTTTAGTTGCAGTATTATGGGCATTTCATCGTCGCTATGTCGAGAAGCTTGTTCGACTGAAAAGAGGATTTAAATCCGGACTAGTTCTTATCTTTATTGGTGGATTAATGTTATCCGTTCTTGTCGGTAATGGAATGAGCTTGATCTGGCATGGGGAAGAACTTACATGGACAGAACCGGTTGCTTCACTTATTGGCGGGGGCTTAAGTTTTATTGGGGAAACAGCATCCGTCGTTATTTTCTATGTTGCATGGTGGATACATTTGTTATTCCTACTAGGCTTCCTTGTTTACGTACCTCAGTCAAAACATGCTCACTTGATTGCGGGGCCTGCGAATGTTTATTTCAACCGTCTTGATAATCCAGGAAAATTAAAACCAATTGATTTCGAAGATGAGTCTGCTGAAACATTTGGTGTAGGAAAAATAGAAGAGTTCGATCAACTACAAATGATTGACTTTTACGCTTGTGTGGAATGTGGTCGTTGTACAAACATGTGTCCTGCGACAGGAACAGGTAAAATGCTTTCACCAATGGATTTAATTGTGAAACTTCGCGATCACTTAACAAATCATGGTGCTGCAGTAACATCCAAGAAGCCTTGGGTGCCGACATTTGCTTTTGATAAAACAAAGGGCAACCAAATTGCAATGGCAGGTATTACTTCCGGGGCAGAGGAAGCAGCTGCAACAGCTCAATACAGCCCAAGCTTAATTGGTGACGTTATTACAGAAGAAGAAATATGGGCTTGTACTACATGCCGTAACTGTGAAGATCAATGTCCAGTAATGAACGAGCATGTAGACAAAATCATTGATCTTCGTCGTTACTTAGTACTGACAGAAGGAAAAATGGATCCAGATGCACAGCGCGCAATGCAAAACATCGAGCGTCAAGGGAATCCTTGGGGACTAAACCGTAAAGAACGTGAAAACTGGCGCGATGCACGTGAGGATGTTCATATTCCTACTGTAAAAGAAATGAAAAAAGCTGGCGAAGAGTTCGACTATCTATTCTGGGTAGGATCAATGGGAAGTTTCGATAATCGAAGCCAAAAAATTGCTTTATCATTTGCAAAACTATTAAACGAGGCCGGCGTTAAATTCGCTATCCTTGGTAATAAAGAAAAGAACTCTGGTGACACACCACGTCGTCTTGGAAATGAATTTTTATTCCAAGAACTTGCGACGCAAAATATCGCAGAGTTTGAAAAGCATGATGTGAAGAAAATTATCACGATTGATCCACATGCATATAATATTTTCAAAAATGAATATCCAGATTTCGGGTTGGAGGCAGAAGTTTACCACCATACAGAGCTTTTAGCACAGCTTGTAGCAGAAGGTAAGTTGAAACCGCAATATGCAGTAAATGAAACAATCACATTCCATGATTCTTGCTATTTAGGAAGATATAACGAAGTGTACGATCCGCCACGTGAGATCTTGAAAGCAATTCCAGGCGTTCAATTAAACGAAATGGAACGTAATCGTGAAAAAGGTATGTGTTGTGGTGCAGGTGGGGGCTTAATGTGGACGGAAGAGGATACAGGTCACCGTATAAACGTAGCACGTACTGAACAAGCATTGGCTGTTAGTCCTTCTGTCATAAGCTCTGGCTGTCCTTATTGCCTAACAATGCTATCAGATGGTACTAAAGCGAAAGAAGTGGAAGATAATGTATCAACACTAGATGTCGCTGAGTTACTAGAAAAATCAGTGTGTGGAGACAATCAAGACCAATCGCAAGCGTCATAATAGAAAAATGGGAGCGGTTTATAAAGCGTTGACCCATAGAAAAGGCAAAGAGGTCTGTCCCCCACACTATATTGCCAAAAGGGACGACTAACATACTAGTCGAACAAAATGGCAACATTAGCAAGGGGCTGACACCGAAAAGTAAAACGAAAATTAATGTGAGGGAGTGAATGAATCAACAATCAAATTATGATAGTTCACTCCCTTTTGTTATAGCAAAATAATGATTAATTATAAAATTTAAAATTTTTATAAAAATCAATTTCATTATTTGCGGATTTACCTTACAATATAAATATAAGCAGGGACATATATTGTCCCTTTTTTCTCGGAATGGTATTGAGCGAACGCTCAGTCAACTAATTAGTAAGAAAGAGTTTTATCTTAGCTAATAGCTCAAATGAAAACGCATACAAAAGGAAGCTTTGAACGACGCAGTTTTTTAAAAAGGAGAGGGATCATGATGGGGAAAACGGTTATTTTAGATGGGGCAAGAACACCTTTCGGGAAACTAGGTGGTGGCTTAAGCAGTCTAACTGCTTCTCAATTAGGCGGAATTGTTGTGAAAGAAGCACTTTCAAGAGCGGAAGTAACACCTGAACAGGTGGAAGAGGTTATCTTAGGAACGGTTTTACAAGGAGGGCAAGGGCAAATTCCATCCCGACAAGCAGCCCGTCATGCAGGTTTACCGTGGGAAGTCAAAACGGAAACAATTAATAAGGTGTGTGCTTCTGGAATGAGAAGTGTAACGCTTGGTGATCAAATCATTCGTGCTGGAGATGAAGAAGTGATTGTTGCGGGTGGGATGGAATCGATGTCAAATGCACCTTATTTACTACCAAAAGCACGTTGGGGACTCCGAATGGGTGATTCACAAGTGAAAGATCTCATGGTTCATGATGGTCTAACATGTACGTTTAAAGGCGTACATATGGGTACTTACGGAAATGAAACGGCGAAAGAATTTGAACTTAGTAGAGAAGAGCAAGATCGTTTTGCGCTTAGAAGTCATGAAAAAGCAGTAAAAGCAATGGAAGATGGAACATTGGCAGAGGAAATCGTAGCGGTTGAGGTTCCACAGCGTAAAGGGGATCCGCTAGTAGTGGATCGAGATGAAGCACCACGTAAAGATACAGCTTATGAAAGATTATCGGCATTAAAGCCTGTTTTCGGATCAGACGGAACGATTACAGCTGGTAACGCTCCAGGAGTAAATGACGGGGCAGCGGCAATGGTGCTTATGAGTGAAGAGAGAGCAACCAAAGAAGGGAAAAAGCCACTTGCTTACATTCTCGGTCATGCTGAAATTGCTATGGAGGCAAAGGACTTTCCACAGACACCCGGGCTTGTAATTAATGAACTTCTAAAGAAAACAGGTAAATCATTAGAAGAAATTGATTTATTTGAAATAAACGAAGCATTTGCAGCAGTAGCATTAACAAGTGGTAAAATTGCTGGTTTAGACCTAGAAAAAGTGAACGTCAATGGCGGAGCAGTCGCCTTAGGACATCCAATTGGTGCAAGCGGTGCAAGAATCATTTTAACACTTGCTTATGAATTAAAACGCCGCGGTGGTGGAATCGGAATCGCTTCTATATGTAGTGGCGGTGGCCAAGGTGATGCGGTGATGATTGAAGTGCCGAAATAACCTTTAAATAGGATCACTTACACACCCATTCAGGAGGCAAAGTAGTCAGTAGACGTTAAGTATGTTGCGGTGTCAGTCCCAAAGTACAAAGAATTCTCCTAGCGGAGGGAGTAAATCATTTGCCTTTTTGAATAGCTAATTTCGTAAAGTTTGTTGCTTTTTAACGGAAAACAACGGGCTGAATTTATAAGTAAAAACAACACTATATGGGAAAAGAACAGATAAGGGGACAGACACCGTCTGCATATTACGAAGATCTGCTTTGTTTGGGTGTTTCTTATTAGTCCTCGTCCGCATGGAAACAGGACGACTCGCGCTTCCACCCAAGGCACAACGGGGACTGCCCCCGCAAAGTAATTGGCAGATACCATGTTAAAAAGATAATAAAAAACAAAGGGGAGATACATATGCAAATAAACAAAGTAATGGTCATTGGAGCAGGACAGATGGGGTCAGGTATTGCCCAAGTCTGTGCTCAAGCTGGTTATGATGTTTTACTAAATGATTTAAAAGAAGAATTGGTAGAAAAGGGATTAGCTGGTATTACGAAAAATTTAACTCGTTCTGTTACTAAAGGACGAATGACTGATGAAGAAAAACAAAACGTTCTAGGAAGACTGACAGCAACAACGAACATTCAAGATGCACAGAACGTTGATATCGTCATTGAAGCTGCTGTAGAAAACATGGATATAAAAACAAAAATCTTCACCCAATTGGATGAAATTACACCAGAGCATACGATTTTAGCAACGAACACTTCTTCACTTCCAATTACAGAAATTGCCGCTGCAACAAAGCGCCCGGAAAAAGTAATTGGAATGCATTTTATGAACCCTGTTCCAGTGATGAAACTTGTAGAAATCATTCGTGGCTTAGCGACAGCGGATGAAGTATATAAGGCCATCGAGGATATGACAAAGACACTTAATAAAGTACCAGTAGAAGTAGAAGATTTTCCAGGATTTGTGGCAAACCGCATCCTAATGCCGATGATTAATGAGGCGGTCTATACATTGTATGAAGGGGTATCAAGCAAAGAAGAGATAGACGAAGTGATGAAACTCGGCATGAACCATCCAATGGGACCTCTGACGCTTGCTGATTTTATTGGGTTAGACACTTGCTTATACATTATGGAAACACTCCATGAAGGATTTGGAGACGATAAATATCGTCCTTGTCCACTACTTAGAAAATACGTGAAGGCAGGCTGGTTAGGGAAGAAAACGGGCAGAGGTTTTTACACATACGAAGCGTAAGTTTTTAGCAACAAGGGGGAGACAGTCATGGAATTAACATTCACAGAAGAACAAAAGATGATGAGAAAAATGGTACGTGATTTTGCTCAAACGGAAATTGCCCCATTCGTAGAAAAAATGGAGGAAGGGCAATTCCCGCGCGAGATATTGAAGAAAATGGCAGAGTTAGGGTTGATGGGGATTACGATGCCGGAGAAATACGGTGGCTCGGGAATGGATTTTACTTCCTATATTATTGCGATTAATGAGCTATCAAAAGTAAGTGCAACCGTAGGAGTTATTCTTTCTGTTCATACGTCTGTCGGAACAAATCCAATTCTTTATTTCGGAACAGAGGAGCAAAAGCAAAAATATATTCCGAAATTGGCTTCTGGAGAATATTTAGGTGCATTTTGTCTAACGGAGCCAAGTGCAGGTTCTGATGCAAGAAGCATCAAAACAAAAGCGGTCAAACAAGGGGATCATTATGTATTAAATGGGTCAAAAGTGTTCATTACCAATGGAGGCGAAGCAGATACGTATATTGTTTTTGCTTCGACTGATCCATCTAAATGTAGGCAAGGGATATCCGCCTTTATTGTTGAAAAAGATACTCCGGGCTTAGTTATCGGAAAAGATGAACATAAAATGGGGCTCAATGGTTCGAGAACAGTGCAGCTCACATTTGAAGATATGAAAATACCAACTGAAAATCTCCTAGGTGAAGAAGGAGAAGGATACAACATTGCGATGGCTAATCTTGAGGTTGGGCGTATTGGTATTGGTGCACAAGCATTAGGAATAGCTGAAGCGGCCTTTGAATATGCAACAAATTATGCTAAAGAACGGGAGCAATTTGGAAAACCAATTGCAGCCCAACAAGGAATTGGATTCAAATTAGCAGACATGGCAACGAGCGTCGAAGCGTCGAAACTATTAGTCTATCGGGCTGCTAATTTAAGAACAGCTAGTATTCCTTGTGGGAAGGAAGCGTCGATGGCAAAGCTTTTTGCTTCCAAAACGGCTGTTGAGGTAACAACAGAAGCTATCCAAGTATACGGGGGTTATGGATATACAAAAGAATATCCAGTGGAAAGACTGTTTAGAGATGCAAAAGTGACAGAAATTTATGAAGGGACAAGTGAAATTCAACGAATCGTCATTGGAAGGCACCTGACAAAATAATGTATAGTCCCGATAAATGATCTGAAAAAAGGTCCATAAACGAAAAAACAATCCCAAATTACTATAAGATGGAGGAATAAAAATGAATTTTCAATTATCAGAAGAGCATGAAATGATTAGAAAAATGGTACGTGATTTTGCAAAAAATGAAGTAGAGCCTACTGCTGCTGCGAGAGATGAAGAAGAGCATTTTGATATGGACATTTTCAAAAAGATGGCGGAACTAGGATTAACAGGGATTCCATGGCCAGAAGAGTACGGTGGAATTGGCAGTGATTATTTAGCTTATTGTATCGCAGTAGAGGAGCTTTCACGTGTGGATGCATCGATAGGAGTAACATTATCTGCACATACTTCCTTAGCAGGTTGGCCTGTTTATAAGTTTGGTACGGAAGAACAAAAACAAAAGTATTTAAAACCAATGGCACAAGGGGAAAAAATTGGTGCCTATGGTTTAACAGAACCTGGCTCAGGGTCTGATGCTGGTGGAATGAAAACGACTGCTCGCTTAGAAGGCGACCATTATGTTTTAAATGGATCTAAAATCTTTATTACAAATGGTGGAATTGCGGATATTTATGTCGTGTTTGCTTTAACAGATCCAGCTGACCGCAAACGTGGAACTAGTGCATTTATTGTGGAGAAGGATTTTCCTGGATTCTCTGTTGGGAAGAAAGAAAAGAAATTAGGAATCCGTTCTTCTCCAACAACGGAAATTATTTTTGAAGAGTGTAAAGTTCCGAAAGAAAACTTACTTGGAAATGTAGGAGACGGCTTCAAAGTGGCGATGATGACATTAGATGGCGGTCGTAATGGAATTGCCGCTCAAGCAGTCGGCATTGCTCAAGGTGCGTTGGATGCATCAATTGAGTATGCAAAAGAGCGCGAACAGTTCGGTAAGCCGATTGTTGCCAATCAAGGAATTGCTTTCAAAATTGCTGATATGGCAACAGCTGTGGAAGCTTCTCGCCTATTAACCTATCAAGCTGCATGGCTTGAATCGAATGATCTTCCATATGGAAAAGAATCTGCTATGTCTAAGTTAATGGCTGGAGATACAGCGATGAAAGTTACGACGGAAGCAGTTCAAGTTTTCGGTGGTTATGGATATACAAAGGACTATCCTGTTGAACGCTTTATGCGTGATGCAAAAATCACGCAAATTTATGAGGGTACACAGGAAATTCAAAGATTAGTTATTTCGCGAATGGTGACAAAATAAAGATTCCGATGTTGACGTAGTGTGCTGTCTTATTGGGGGATAGGGCAGCAAGCTTTTCGGATGGGAGAAAAAAGGTAGGGAGAAATATTATTTAAACTCTATTTTTTCTAGGGATTTAGAGAAGAAGATATCAATTGCAGTATTATCAGCAATTGAGTAGAAATAAAGGCGGTCGGTTGTTTTGGATGAAAAACGAGAAGTTCATGCTTCTGTAAAGGATGAGCGGCTAGTAGAGAAACGTCGAAATGAAATGATTCGTGGTGCAGTCACTTTATTTAAACAAAAGGGGTTTCACCGGACGACAACAAGAGAGATCGCCAAAGCCGCTGGGTTTAGTATTGGGACACTTTATGAATATATTCGAACAAAGGAAGACATTCTCTATCTCGTCTGTGACAGTATTTACGATGAGGTTCGTCTCGAGTTAGAGGACATGGATTTGGAAAGGGGTACGCTAGAAAGCTTGACACTCGGAGTTGCTCACTATTTTCAAGTAATGGACAGAATGCAGGATGAGGTTCTTGTTATGTATCAAGAGGCAAAATCATTATCGAAAGATGCATTGCCATATGTATTGAAAAAAGAGTTCGAGATGGTGGCGATGTTCGAAAAACTGATACAACGCTATGTTGAAAATCGTGAGCACCAGTTTCAAGAAAGCCAAATCCATTTATTAGCACAAAATATTTTTGTCCAAGGACAAATGTGGGGATTTCGTCGTTGGGCATTGCAAAAAAAATATTCAATAAAGGAATATACGAAACTACAAACAGAGTTGCTTTTAGAAGGAATTAGAGGGTTTGAAAATAGTGCGAGAACAGGGGGAGACAGATGAGTAAGGTTGAAATTTATAAACCAAAGCACCATGTTCGTTTTGTTACAGCTTCTAGTTTATTTGATGGGCATGATGCTTCTATTAATATTATGCGAAGAATTATTCAAGCAAGTGGCTCCGAAGTCATTCACTTAGGACATAATCGTTCTGTTGAAGAGGTTGTCAATGCTGCCATTCATGAAGATGTGCAAGGAATAGCGATTTCATCTTACCAAGGCGGGCACGTAGAGTATTTTAAATATATGGTAGATTTATTAAAAGAAAAGGGTGCTCCACATATTCGTGTTTATGGCGGTGGTGGCGGGGTTATTATTCCTCGTGAAATAAAAGAACTCCATGATTATGGTGTTGCGAGAATCTTTTCACCAGAAGACGGAAGAGAGTATGGACTGCAAGGCATGATTAATAGAATGATTGA
Organism: Bacillus seohaeanensis; assembly: GCF_042684945.1. NCBI lineage: Bacteria > Bacillati > Bacillota > Bacilli > Caryophanales > Bacillaceae > Bacillus > Bacillus seohaeanensis. Next base: position 106,094 of record NZ_JBHUMF010000017.1, read on the forward strand.
AGAATGTGATTTTCCTACTGTTGACGCAAATATTACACAGCAGGTTAGTCAACTTGCAAACGGGGATGTAAACTCTATCTCCAAGTTAATTTCACTTGCCGAATACCAAATTGGTGCCGGAGAGGAAGTTGCTGCAACGGCACAATCCGTATTTTCTGAGATTAAAAGCATCACAAAGAAAGTGCCGGTTCTAGGGATTACAGGAACCGGGGGAGCTGGAAAAAGTTCCTTAACGGATGAGCTAATTCGCCGATTTTTAAATGAACTTCCGGATAAAAAGATTGCTATTCTCTCGATTGACCCGACAAAGCAGAAAACGGGCGGAGCTTTACTAGGAGATCGTATCCGTATGAATGCAATATTTAATCAGCGCGTTTATATGCGAAGCTTGGCAACACGCGGCTCTAAATCAGAGTTATCTTTAGCGATTAAAGATGCTATTAATGTAGTGAAAGCTGCCGGTTTTGATTTAGTTGTAGTCGAGACGAGCGGAATTGGGCAGGGGGATGCGGAAATTGCAGAAATATGTGATTTGTCGATGTACGTGATGACAAGCGAATTTGGAGCACCTTCCCAGCTTGAAAAAATTGATATGATTGATTTTGCTGATTTGATAGTAATAAACAAATTTGAACGAAAAGGTTCAGAAGATGCAAGACGTCAAGTGCAGAAGCAGTATCAACGAAGCCATCTTTTATTTGATAAAGATTTAAGTGAAATGCCGGTGTATGGAACGATTGCCAGCCAATTTAATGACCCCGGTACCAATGCATTATTTGCGGCATTAGTGGAGGTAATCAACGAAAAAATGAAATTTTCTTGGAAAACGAGCTTCTCTACTGACGTGGATGTAGAGAAACAAAATGTCATTATTCCAAATGAGCGTCGCTACTATTTAAGAGAAATTACCGAAACGGTTCGCAACTACCATAAAAGAGCAGAGGAACAAGTGGAGCTTGCACGTAGATTGTTTCAGTTAGAAGGCGCAATCCAAGCAGTAGAAGAAAAAGAAACAAACGCTACTGTATTAACATCACTTCAGACATTAAAAGATGAAGTGGAAGAGAAACTAACTCTGGAATCCAAGAAAATTCTTGCTAACTGGGAAGAACGAAAAGAAATTTATAGCAAAGACCAATATGTAACAAAAATTCGTGATAAAGAGATTGTAACAGACTTAAAGACAAAGAGTTTATCTGGATTAGACATACCAAAAGTGGCTCTACCTAAATACAAAGATTACGGTGAAATTTTAAAATGGGTATATAGAGAAAATGTGCCGGGTGAGTTCCCTTACACAGCAGGAGTTTTTCCATTCAAACGAAAAGGAGAAGATCCAAAGCGTCAGTTTGCTGGAGAAGGAACACCAGAAAGAACGAATCGTCGTTTCCACTACTTGTCAAAAGATGATGATGCGAAACGTTTAAGTACAGCATTTGACTCCGTTACCCTTTACGGGGAAGATCCAGATCACCGCCCTGATATATACGGAAAAGTTGGAGAGAGCGGTGTAAGCATTTGTACACTTGAAGACATGAAGAAGCTGTACGCAGGCTTTGACCTTTGTCACCCTTCTACATCGGTTTCAATGACGATTAACGGACCGGCACCAATTATTCTTGCTATGTATATGAACACGGCAATTGATCAACAAGTGAAAATCAAAGAAGAAGAACTAGGCAGAGTTCTTACTGTCGAGGAATATACCGAAGTAAAAGAAAAAACAATGCAAGTTGTCCGCGGTACTGTTCAAGCCGATATTTTAAAAGAGGACCAAGGACAAAATACATGTATTTTCTCAACGGAGTTTGCTTTAAGGTTAATGGGAGATATTCAACAATATTTCATTGACCATAAAGTTCGTAACTACTATTCTGTTTCTATTTCGGGTTATCATATTGCAGAAGCAGGGGCAAATCCAATTTCCCAGCTAGCATTTACATTGGCGAATGGATTCACCTATGTAGAGTATTATTTGAGCCGCGGTATGGATATTGATGCATTTGCACCGAACCTTTCCTTCTTCTTCTCTAACGGACTAGATCCGGAATACACCGTAATTGGTCGTGTGGCAAGAAGAATTTGGTCTACTGTTATGAGAGATAAATATGGTGCGAACGAGCGAAGCCAGAAGTTAAAATATCATATCCAAACATCTGGTCGTTCCCTTCATGCTCAAGAGATTGACTTTAATGATATTCGCACAACGCTTCAAGCATTGATGGCACTTCAAGATAACTGTAATTCCCTTCACACAAATGCTTATGACGAAGCGATTACAACACCAACAGAAGAATCTGTTCGAAGAGCAATGGCAATTCAAATGATTATTACAAAAGAACATGGATTGGCAAAAAACGAAAACCCATTACAAGGATCGTTTATTATTGATGAATTAACTGATTTAGTCGAAGAAGCAGTGCTTGCAGAATTTGATCGTATTAATGACCGCGGTGGTGTATTAGGTGCAATGGAAACACAGTACCAACGTGGAAAGATTCAGGAAGAGTCGATGTATTACGAAATGAAAAAGCATTCTGGTGAACTTCCAATCATTGGGGTGAACACCTATTTAAATCCAAACCCACCATCAGAAGATGATATGAATAATATGGAACTAGCGAGAGCGACAAAAGAAGAAAAAGAAACACAAATTAATAACCTAAGAGGCTTCCAAAAGGATAACGAAGATAAAATAGATACTGCTATTCAAAAGTTAAAAGAAACGGCAATCAATGGTGGAAATATTTTTGAAGAATTAATGGAGACGGTGAAAGTAGCTAGTCTTGGACAAATTACAAACGCCCTTTATGAAGTAGGGGGACAATACCGACGTAATATGTAAGGAAATAACACCGGAACAAGGATTGACTTAGTTAAACTGTCAATCCTTGTTGTACTTTCACCTAGTAATTGCCAATTCCATCGTAGTATCAGTCCGAGTTAACAAGGAAGTCGGTAATGCGGAGAATGTAAATTTTTGAAATAAGGATGCTTCCGTAAACATTGTTGCTATTTATTTGAGTATAAAAGGCGCTGTTTAACTTAGTGTTGATGCATGATTGTAAGGGAATCCGCTCCCTTGCCCAGAAACAACAAACTTTACGAAAACAGCCTTAAATAAAAAAGGGAACAGACCTCGTCTGCACCTTATAGGGAGAGTATTCATACCATTCCGCAAGGAAAAGAGTGTGTAGATGAGTCCACAACCCTTCTAAACATCCCTTCAAATCACAAAATTATTCATATTTTTGATGTTAAAAGACCTATCTGTTAGGATATAATTGGAAAGGATGACTGCGTAAACAGGTTTTAAAAAGAAAAAAGCTGTCAATCCTTACTAAGTGAATAGGAACCGCATTTAAACACATAGTTGATATATTAACAAATACATAATACAGTTTAACATGAACTTAATATTATAAAGGTTGTCTTTCCTTTATAATAGTGATTAGAAAGGTGTAAGCGGGTCATTCAGCCCAGACAAGCATAAGCCGAGCATTCCGGAAAGGTGCTTTTTGTCTTTTGAGACGATTGGCTTATGACCTCGAAGGACTAGACGCTGAACCAGACAAGAAATAGGACAAAAAGCACGGGATGTGAAACTGTGAAGACAATTTTACGCTATGCATTTTTTATTGTCATTATTTATATTGCTTTCTTTTTATATCAGAAACAACTAGGAGCAATCCCTTTTTTACTTCTGTCACTTTATCTCTTTTACGAGTCATTTCGTGAATATAAAAATGGGATAGACGAGAATGGGAGTTTCAGTGGAGGAAAAACTCCCTAGAGAAAAAAGGAAAAAAAATAAAAGAAAATAGAGATAAATCTAGCATAAAGAAGCCATATTTGTTTATAATGAATATTATGTTTTAATATTGATAATGGAGAAGTTTTGCCCTTTTTACTCTAGTTACTAGAGTGTGAAATAGAGAAAGGAAGTGCGTATTTTGAGTCTTAAACAGTTTTCAAAAGAAGAGCTTCATCAAATGTCTTTTATTGAAGTTGCTCACGATCTATTAGCGGAAAAAAAGTCAGTATTATCTTTCCAAGAATTACTAGATGAAATTACAAAATTGCTTGATGTTTCCGAAAGTGAAGCTCGCGGACGTATGGTTCAATTTTATACAGATTTAAATATTGATGGTCGTTTTATTACTTTAGGAGATAACCGCTGGGGATTGAGAGAATGGTATCCAGTTGACCAAATTGAAGAAGAAACCGTTCCGACGATGAAAACGAAAAAGAAAAAGACAAAGACGAAAAAAGCTGCTAAGGAAGAAGACTTAGAGCTAGACGAATTTGAAGATTTAGATGACGAAGAACTAGATTATGATGATCTAGATGATGTAGAGGAAGAAGATCTTTCAGATGATGACGAGGAAGATCTAGATGATGATTTTGACGACGATGAGGAAGATCTCGATCTTGATGATGAACTGGATGATGAAGACGAAGACCTCGATGATGAGGATGAAAAATAACAATCATTACAAGTAGGTATATGTGGAAATCTAACCCAATAAATCTTTTCTTGACTTCTTGTTTTAAGGAAGGTAGTATTTTATTTGGGCTCTTTAAAAGAAATTTATTTATGTATATAACGCTCCCCTTACTTCGGTAAGTGGGGCGTTTTTTATGTTTTCTATCCCCTTACATCAACTACTTATACTTATTAATAAGAGGCTGTCTTTAATAATCCCGGGTAACTTCTACTTTATCTTGTTTATAGTATGGTCTGTGCCTTCTTTGAACAAGATAAAATCGTGTGCTTGGAATGAATTAGACACCCTCTACTTTTTTTAGAACTACTATCTCAAAAGGGGGACTTTTAAAAATGACAAAATATATTTTTGTAACAGGTGGAGTTGTTTCATCACTAGGAAAAGGAATTATTGCAGCATCTTTAGGGAGATTATTGAAAAACCGTGGATTAAAAGTAACTATTCAAAAGTTTGATCCATACATCAACGTTGACCCAGGTACAATGAGTCCCTATCAACATGGAGAGGTATTCGTTACAGATGACGGCGCTGAGACAGACTTAGATTTAGGTCACTATGAGCGATTCGTTGATATCAACTTAACGAAATACAGTAGTCTCTCAACAGGTAAAATTTACTCTACTGTTCTAAAAAAAGAGCGTCGTGGAGACTATCTAGGCGGAACTGTACAAGTCATTCCGCATATTACAAATGAAATTAAAGAGCGCGTTTTCCGTGCGGGACGTGAGACAAATGCTGATATAGTCATCACAGAAATTGGCGGAACGGTTGGGGATATTGAATCACTTCCATTCCTAGAAGCAATTCGTCAAATAAAGAGTGATGTTGGCCGCGAAAATGTTATGTATATCCATTCTACGCTTGTTCCTTATCTTAAAGCAGCTGGCGAGATGAAAACAAAACCTACACAACATAGTGTAAAAGAACTTCGTAGCCTTGGTATTCAGCCAAACGTCATTGTTGTTCGTACAGAAATGCCGATGACACGAGATATGAAGGATAAAATTGCCTTATTTTGTGATATTGATGAAAATGCAGTTATTGAATCAATAGATGCAGATACATTATATGCTGTTCCTATTGCTCTGCAGGATCAAAAATTAGATGAAATTACATGTAAACATTTAAAATTAGACTGTCAAGAGGCAGAGATGACAGAGTGGAATGAGTTATTAAACAAAGTTCGCAATCTTTCCCGTACAACAAAGATTGCGCTTGTCGGAAAATATGTAGAGCTTCAAGATGCGTATATTTCTGTTGTTGAAGCACTACGACATGCCGGCTATCATTTTGATAGTGATATAGAAGTTAAATGGTTGAACTCAGAGCATATTAACGCTGAAAATGTCAACGAAGTACTAAATGATGCTGATGGTATTCTCGTACCAGGAGGCTTTGGTGACAGAGGGGTAGAAGGAAAGATCCTTGCAACACAATATGCACGTGAAAATAAAATTCCTTTCCTAGGTATTTGTCTAGGCATGCAGCTTGCTTCTGTGGAATATGCTCGTAATGTACTTGGTTTAGAAGGTGCTCATTCTGCAGAATTGTTCCCAGAAACTCCTTATCCGGTAATTGATTTACTGCCTGAGCAAAAGGATATAGAAGATTTAGGTGGAACTCTTCGTCTAGGATTGTATCCTTGTAAGCTAACTCCAGGAACAAAAGCGTATGATGCATATGCTGAGGAAGTTGTTTATGAGCGTCACCGTCATCGTTATGAGTTTAACAATCAGTACCGTGAACAAATGGAAGAGGCAGGATTCATTTTCTCAGGAACTAGTCCTGATGGTCGTCTGGTAGAAATTATTGAACTTAGCGACCACCCATGGTTCGTAGCACCTCAATTCCATCCAGAATTCATATCACGCCCAACACGCCCACAACCGCTATTCAGAGGCTTTATTGAAGCATCATTAGCGTATGGGGAAAATAAATAGTACAAAAAACACCCGCTGCGGGTGTTTTTTTGTACTTCATGGACACTCGTTTTGTGCACAACGGGGTCTGTCCCCCATCCTGTTGGAAAAAGGGATGACATACACACTCCTCCAACAAAGTGGCTAGGTACGTAGGGGACTGACCCCGCAGGGTAATTGGCTGATGCTTAGTCAGAAAGTTAGAGATATCCCTCATTGCGTTTTAAACCTGGGGATTGCAAGCTACTTGCGGTGTCAGTCCCCATCTACAAAAAAATCCGTTTTGCAGTGGAAAGTAAGTCATCTACTTTTTAAATAGAAAAGGGGACAGACCCCGTCTGCATTTGATGAAGATCTGCTTTGTATGGGTGTTTCTTTTTGGTCTTCATCTGCATGAAAATAGAATGGTGTCCCACCCCCTTCTAGGAGGCAAAGGGGTCTGTCCCCCATCCTGTTACAAAAAGGGATGACCTACACACTCCTCCAATAAAGTGGCTAGGTACGCAGGGGACTGACCCCGCAGGGTAATTGGCAAACACTTTGTCCAAAAGAAGACAGACCCCGTTTCAATCTAGTAACTGCTAGTTACATCGCGGTGTCAGTCCCCATCTACAAAGAAATTCGTTTTGCGGTGGAAAGTAAGTCATCTGCTTTTTAAATAGAAAAGAAGACAGACCCCGTCTGCGTTTTATAGAGGTCTGCTTTGTATGGGTGTTTCTTTTTAGTCGTTATATTCTACTAACATTTCATCCAATGTGAACTTCAGTAAAAAGTAAAGGTATAGCCCCGCCATGCTAGACGGAAATCCGGTTCTTTCTCCAAGCTCTTCACCTGGGAGCATCCCTTTTACGAGTTTCGTGTCAAGGTGGATATCTGATAGCTCGGCAAGGCTTTCTTCGCCTTTTACTAGACCGGAGATAGCAACGAAGGGAATTCCTTTATTTTGAAGTTGTTTGGCTAATTGGACTGCTTCTTTGTCGTTTGAAAGTCGGGAAACAATGAGAACGCGATCTGCTTCTGTGATTGTTGCGACGTCTTCAAGACTTTTAGCATAAACAAGCGGTTCTGCTCCGTAAATGGCTTCTAGTGTAATAGCATCCATTTCTTCAAAGCCTTTCAGATAGATAGTACCTTCGCCTACTGCTGCTTGAGCTAACAGCCGTGCTCCATCCTCGATTTCAAACTCTTGTTTTTCGTATATTCTATTGAAAAGTCCTGAAATTTGAGTGGTGAACATTTTTAACATAATTAACCTCCTTGAAAAGCAAAAAAATAGTTTCGACATTTCTCTCATCACCCATTATTATAAAAGGGAAAAAGTATTAGAGCAAAATATGTAGAAAAAGAAGGGATTTCTTAGCAAAATATAGAAGTATAAATTTGGAATCTTTTTCTCGTACTTTTGTCCCGCATTACCGGTCAGTAATTATCCTACCTTAAGTTTTAGAGAAATAGAGAAGTATAAGCAAGGGGGATGAGGGGATCTTCTACTGCCTGAAATTATTATATATCTTTCATAAAAATACAGGGGAAGTGGTGGTAACATGGAGGAAAAAATACTAATAGTAGATGATCAGTTTGGTATCCGTATATTATTAAATGAAGTATTACAAAAAGAAGGCTATCAAACGTTTCAAGCAGCGAATGGTATCCAGGCACTTGAAATAGTTGACAAGCATTCCCCAGACTTAGTTTTGCTAGATATGAAGATTCCTGGGATGGACGGAATTGAAATTTTAAAAAGAATGAAGGAAAAGGATTTAGACATACGTGTTATCATTATGACGGCTTATGGAGAATTGGATATGATTCAAGAAGCAAAAGATTTAGGAGCACTAACTCATTTTGCTAAACCATTTGACATTGATGATATTCGTCAAGCTGTTAAACAATACATATAGAAAAGCGGAAGCGGCTTGAACAGCTCGTGAAGAAAAAAGGGATTAGCCTCAAAAGGCGCTGTTTGCCTTTAGAGGGTAATCATCTTTTTCACAGAGAGCTAGCCGCAGAAGCTGGACAACCAGAAAATTGGTATTTTTTGAATATAAAAAAAAGTAGTACTTTTTGATTGGCAACGCTGTCAGTTTTGTAAATTAATTTCTGTTTTGGTATGATACAGATGGAAATAAAAACAATGTCTAAGGGTGATAGTATAAAACCCACCATTTCATGTAAATGGTTCACTGACTGATAGTAAAAGCGTAGGCAACTTTCTTCGGATAACAAGTACATAGAGAGAGATACTGTTGCTAGTTACTTTAAAGAGGTTGCTTAGCTACAAAAAGGAGGAAAAATCATGCCTTTAGTTTCTATGAAAGACATGCTAATCAAAGCAAAAGAAAATAGTTATGCAGTAGGACAATTCAACCTAAACAACCTTGAGTTCACTCAAGCGATTCTTCAAGCAGCAGAAGAGGAAAAATCTCCTGTTATTCTTGGTGTTTCTGAAGGTGCAGCTCGTTACATGAGTGGCTTCAAAACAGTAGTAAAAATGGTAGAAGGTCTTATGGAAGATTTAAATATTACTGTACCAGTAGCAATTCACTTAGACCATGGTTCTAGTTTCGACAAATGTAAAGAAGCAATCGATGCTGGTTTCACTTCAGTAATGATTGATGCTTCTCACGATCCTTTTGAAAAAAATATTGAAATTACATCTAAAGTAGTAGAGTATGCTCATGCAAAAGGTGTTTCTGTGGAAGCAGAACTTGGAACAGTTGGTGGACAAGAAGATGATGTAGTAGCTGATGGTGTAATCTATGCAGACCCTAAAGAATGCCAAGAGCTTGTAGAGCGTACTGGTATTGATACACTTGCTCCTGCACTTGGTTCTGTTCATGGTCCTTACAAAGGTGAACCAAACCTAGGATTCAAAGAAATGGAAGAAATTGGTGCAGCCACTGGGTTACCATTAGTTCTTCACGGTGGAACTGGAATTCCAACAAAAGACATCCAAAAAGCAGTTTCTTATGGAACAGCAAAAATTAACGTTAATACAGAAAACCAAATTGCTTCTGCGAAAAGAGTACGCGAAGTACTTGCAGCAGATTCTGAAGTATATGATCCACGTAAATACATGGGACCTGCTCGTGAAGCAATTAAAGAAACAGTTATCGGTAAAATGCGCGAATTTGGTTCTTCAAACAAAGCGTAACGATAAGCAAGGTATCTCAAATAAAATTTGAATGGTTGGGACTGGCACTAAGAAAGGTGAATATTACCTTATGGGTCAGTCCCTTCCGTGTATTTAATCTGTTTGAAAATTTTGTCGAATGATGGGAGAGGTTTTTATGAAATTTTTTATAGATACAGCAAACATGGACGAAATTAAAGAAGCGTATAACTGGGGAGTAATTTCTGGAGTAACGACTAACCCTTCTCTTGTTGCCAAAGAAGGAAATGTCTCGTTTGAAGAACGTTTAAAGGAAATCACGGAACTTGTACCTGGTTCTGTAAGTGCAGAAGTTATCGCAACAGATGCAGAGGGAATGATTAAAGAAGGAAGAGTGCTAGCTCAAATTGCGCCTAATATTACAATTAAAGTACCGATGACACCGGATGGGCTTACAGCAGTTTCTACTTTTGCCAAGGAAGGCATCAAAACAAATGTGACACTAGTATTTAGTGCCAACCAAGCATTACTTGCTGCCCGTGCTGGTGCAACATATGTTTCTCCTTTTCTAGGAAGACTTGATGATATTGGGCACGATGGACTCGAACTTATTTCTAAAATTGCAGAAATCTTTGCTATTCATGGACTAGAAACGGAGATTATTGCAGCATCTACTCGCCATCCACAGCATATTACAGAAGCTGCATTAAGAGGTGCGCATATCGCAACGGTACCTATGAAAGTATTAAAACAACTCTTTAAACATCCGCTTACAGATAAAGGAATTGAAGCATTTTTAAATGACTGGAACAGTCGTGAATCATAATCCTATTTACCATTAAATTATTAGCGGGGGAGAGCCTCCCCTGCTTAAATAAATTCCTTTACTTATTGTTGATGCTAGATTATTAGCAATGCAAAAGCTCTAAATTATAAAAAAATTGACTATACTATACATGTTTTGCAGAAATATGTCTAAACTAGTAGACAATACTTCGTAGATCGTCTTCATTTGGAAAAATAACCCTTTTAAGCTAGCTTCGAACGAAATCTGCACAAACACACTAAAAATCATCAGTGAAAAGTGGAAGGAGTCTAAAATGGAAAAGCTTAAAATTGCAGGAGGCTATCCACTAAAAGGAAACATTAAAGTCAGCGGAGCAAAAAATAGTGCTGTAGCCTTGATTCCGGCAACCATTCTTGCCGACTCTCCCGTAACAATTGAAGGATTGCCAAATATTTCAGATGTAGAAACGTTAAAAGATTTACTCGAAGAAATAGGTGGAACCGTTCGTTTTGATGAGGGGAAAATGGAAGTAGACCCTAGTAAAATGATCTCAATGCCTCTCCCAAATGGAAAAGTAAAAAGATTACGTGCTTCCTATTATTTAATGGGAGCAATGCTTGGCCGATTTAAAAAGGCTGCTATTGGTTTACCAGGCGGCTGCCATCTTGGTCCTCGTCCGATTGACCAGCACATAAAAGGTTTCGAAGCATTGGGAGCAGAAGTGACAAATGAACAAGGAGCGATTTACCTTCGTGCCGATGAACTTCGCGGTGCGCGCATCTACCTTGACGTAGTGAGCGTAGGAGCGACAATTAATATTATGCTTGCGGCTGTTAGAGCAAAAGGTAAAACAATAATTGAAAATGCTGCAAAGGAACCAGAAATTATTGATGTTGCTACTTTATTAAGTAATATGGGTGCGAAGATCAAAGGTGCTGGCACAGACGTCATTCGAATTGAAGGAGTGGACGAGCTTCACGGCTGCCGTCATACTATTATCCCTGATCGTATTGAAGCGGGAACGTTTATGATTTTAGGGGCAGCTGTTGGAAAAGGTGTACTAATAGATAACGTTATTCCGTTGCATATGGAATCGCTTATCGCTAAGTTGCGAGAAATGGGTGTACCGATTGAAGCAAATGAAGAGCAGGTTTTTATTGGAGAAGCAAAAGATTTAAATGCAGTCGATATTAAAACGCTCGTTTATCCAGGATTCCCAACGGATCTTCAACAACCATTCACTTCTTTGCTAACTCGTGCAAAGGGTTCCGCTATTGTAACAGATACAATTTATTCAGCGCGTTTCAAGCATATTGATGAGCTGAGACGAATGAATGCAAATATTAAGGTGGAGGGACGTTCTGCTATTGTAAACGGACCTGTGCAGCTTCAAGGAGCGAAAGTAAAGGCGAGTGATTTACGTGCTGGTGCTGCCCTTGTAATTGCAGGATTAATGGCTGAAGGAGTTACAGAAGTTACAGGATTAGAGCATATCGATAGAGGCTACAGTGGCTTAGTGGAAAAGCTCGAAGGTCTAGGCGCAACAATTTGGCGCGAAAAAATGTCTGTAGAAGAAATGGAACAGATGAAAAATTCATAAGATAATAAAATGATCATTATGCCCATTTTTAGCTGTCTTTTCCGAAAAATTATCCCTTATCCTTATCCAATGTGTTACAATATATAAATAATTGTGTTATACCATTTATGTGTTTTAAAAGGACAAAGGACTTTAGGGAGGCAGAAACTAAATGGAAAGAAGCTTATCGATGGAACTTATTCGTGTAACAGAAGGTGCTGCTCTTGCATCTGCACGTTGGATGGGAAGAGGGAAAAAAGATGAAGCAGACGATGCAGCAACCTCTGCTATGCGTGACGTGTTTGATACAGTCCCGATGAAAGGAACCGTTGTCATCGGGGAAGGGGAAATGGATGAAGCCCCAATGCTTTATATTGGTGAAAAGCTTGGTACAGGCTACGGACCTCGTGTAGACGTAGCGGTAGATCCGCTAGAAGGAACGAATATCGTTGCTTCGGGCGGTTGGAATGCCCTAGCTGTTTTAGCTATAGCCGATCATGGAAACTTGCTTCATGCACCTGATATGTATATGGATAAAATTGCTGTCGGGCCGGAAGCGGTAGGAAAAATAGATATTAATGCATCTGTTATAGATAATTTAAAAGCTGTAGCAAAAGCCAAAAACAAAGATATAGAAGATGTTGTTGCAACTGTACTAAATAGAGAAAGACATGAGCATATCATTCAGCAATTGCGTGAAGCGGGAGCAAGAATCAAGCTGATTAATGATGGTGATGTTGCTGGAGCGATTAACACTGCTTTTGACCATACAGGAGTAGATATTCTTTTTGGTTCAGGTGGAGCACCTGAAGGAGTACTTGCCGCTGTTGCATTGAAATGTCTTGGCGGCGAGATTCAAGGAAAGCTATTACCGCAAAATGATGCAGAATATCAGCGTTGTTTAGGAATGGGGTTAGACGTAGAAAAAGTATTTCTTATGGAAGATTTAGTGTGTGGTGATGATGCCATTTTTGCTGCAACGGGTGTAACAGATGGTGAACTGTTAAGAGGCGTACAGCTAAAAGGTAGCTATGGTTTAACGCATTCCGTTGTAATGAGAGCGAAATCAGGTACGGTAAGATTCATTGACGGCAGACATAGCCTTCAAAAGAAACCGAACCTTGTTATTAAATAAGGTTGTTTTTGTAAAGAGTTTTGCTTTTTAGTAGAAACCTAAGTTGGACCTACTAAGTGGAGTGGGAGACCCCGAAGGCGAAGCCGATGTCTAGTTACAGCAGTCAGTTCGCTGTGAAAAAGATGCTTTCTCCCCAAAGGCAAAAAGCACCTTTGGGGAGAAATCCCTATTTTTTCCGCGAGCTGCTTTCGCTTTTCTTTTGTTTAGCTACAGCGGGCTGGACAAGCCGCTTCTACTTCTCCAGGAGGCTAGTGCCCGTAGTGGAAATTGACGGGCAAAATTCATAAGGAAAAACAACAATTTGTGAGAAACGAGCCTTAAATAAAAACAAAAACACAAAGGGAGATACAATCTCCAAAGATAGAAGATAGTAATAGGCGGAGGCGTACCCTACGTTGTTTTCCGCCCCAATTATTTCTATCTCTTTATTCTTCTAATTTGACAATCTACGGTCAATATTCAAACTTACCTCTTTTTTTATGTTCAATGATTGATTCTTTTATAAAAATGTGGTTAAAATAGATAAGGTTTTTCTTTCTTCAACATTATTTTCTATATTTTAATGCTTCTATATATTTCTCTTGAATTATAAGCTAGTTGTTTGTGGACAAGTGTCTTTATAAGAATTGTCCATTACTTTTATCCTTTTTGTCTAGCTACAGCGTCTAGCTCGCTGTGAAAAAGATGCTTTCTCCCTAAAGGCAAAAAGCGCCTTCTGGGAGAAATCCCTATTTTCTTCGCGAGCTGATCAAGCCGCTTTCGCTTTTCGTGTAACCCCCTGCCATATAAATCCTTATTAAGAAGAAAGCCAAATAAATATGGTAGAACAAATCAATGAAGTGTGGTGTCATAATGGAAGAATTAACAATTTCCGCCCTAGAAAATATGAAGCTGAAAGAGCTTTATGAATTAGCAAGAGAATACAAGGTTTCTTATTATAGTAAATTAACAAAAAAAGAATTAATTTTTGCGATTTTAAAATCGCGTGCAGAGCAAGAAGGGTATTTCTTTATGGAAGGTGTATTAGAAATTATCCAGTCGGAAGGATTTGGTTTTTTAAGGCCAATCAATTACTCTCCAAGTTCTGAAGATATCTATATTTCCGCGTCACAAATCCGTCGTTTTGACCTTCGTAACGGTGATAAAGTATCTGGTAAGGTGCGACCACCAAAAGAAAACGAACGCTACTTTGGATTGCTCCATGTGGAAATGGTTAATGGAGAGGAACCGGAATCGTCGAAAGAACGCGTTCATTTTCCAGCCTTAACTCCGCTATATCCAGACCGTCAAATGACGTTGGAAACAGAACCTAATAAAATTTCTACCCGTATCATGGACTTGATTTCTCCGGTTGGTTTTGGTCAACGTGGTTTAATCGTTGCACCTCCAAAAGCGGGTAAAACAATGCTTTTAAAACAGATTGCTAACTCCATTACGAAGAACCATCCAGAAGCAGAACTGATTATCTTACTTATCGATGAGCGTCCAGAGGAAGTAACAGATATTGAACGCTCTGTTGAAGCAGAAGTAGTGAGTTCTACCTTTGATGAAGTGCCGGAAAATCATATTAAAGTTACAGAGCTAGTTTTGGAAAGAGCGATGCGTTTAGTAGAACATAAACGTGATGTTGTTATTCTTATGGATAGTATCACTCGACTTGCTCGTGCTTATAACCTAGTTATACCGCCAAGTGGACGAACATTATCAGGAGGAATTGACCCTGCTGCATTCCACCGTCCTAAGCGTTTCTTTGGTGCAGCACGTAACATTGAAGAAGGAGGAAGCTTAACCGTATTGGCAACAGCCCTTGTAGATACTGGATCGCGTATGGATGATGTTATCTATGAAGAATTCAAAGGTACTGGTAATATGGAACTTCATTTAGATCGCTCGCTTGCAGAAAGACGTATTTTCCCTGCTATCGATATTCGTCGTTCTGGCACAAGAAAAGAAGAATTGCTTATTCCAAAAGAGCATCTTGATAAGCTTTGGGCTATTCGCAAAGCAATGTCTGATCAACATGATTTTGCTGAGAAATTCCTTCGTAAATTAAAACACTCCAAAACAAATGGTGAGTTCTTCCAAGTGTTGACAGAGGAATCTAAAAAGCGTTAATCTAGTAATCAGCAGCAAAAACTCACTATTCCAGATTAGGATTTAGAAGTTGAATTACAACAAAAGTAGGTTGCATTCGACACTTTTCCTTGTTATAATAATGTCAGTGTGTTTTTAGAAAATGGATGCGGTAAGGGGCTGGCTATTCCTTTATGCTTATGCTCATATCGCATATTTATCTCGAATAAATTACTCTGTTTCAGATGATTCAGGGCGGAAGGAGATGAAAGTAATGAAATCAGGAATTCATCCAAACTACAAAACAGTAACAGTTACTTGTGCATGTGGTAATGAATTTGAAAGCGGATCTGTATCAGGTGATATCCGTGTAGAGGTATGCTCTAATTGCCATCCATTCTATACTGGACGTCAGAAATTTGCTGATGCTGGTGGACGTGTTGACCGTTTCAACAAAAAATACGGTATTAAAGAAAAACAAAAATAAAGTTACAGAAGTACAGGAACGCACTCCGATGCTGTGTGCATAGAGTAAGTTCCTGTTTATTCTTTCTTTAGTGAAAAAACAGGCAAGGATAGGTGCTTGCCTGTTTTTTTATGACGTAAAACCTAGTGATAGAGGCAGTTCCTAATGTCTAGCTCCGGTGGCTCGAGTCATAAGCCAAGCCGCTTCTGCTTTTCTGTTTTGGAGACGATGCCTCTTTTTTTCTGAAATCATGAAATTATAATGGAAAATAATGAACTTTAGGCATCTTTACATAAGTTAAGGTATGCTTTAAACATAGATAGAAGAAACTATAGGACAATGGGTGTGGAAGGAGAGGCGCTTTCGTGTATGTCATGAAACATTCTGGTTGGGTTGAAGTCATTTGCGGCAGTATGTTCTCTGGAAAGTCAGAAGAATTGATTCGCAGAGTGAGACGAGCTCAATTTGCCAAACAAGATATTGCGGTATATAAACCAAAACTTGATAATCGTTATAGTGATGAATCGGTTGTCTCTCATAATGGAACAGCAGTTGTAGCGAAACCAGTCGAGGATTCAGCTGAAATTATGCGTGATCTTCAGTTAGAAGTTGATTTGGTAGCAATTGACGAAGTCCAGTTTTTTGATGAGGGAATAGTAGAAGTTGTGCAGAAATTAGCAAACAGTGGTTACAGAGTTATTGTCGCAGGTCTTGACCAAGACTTCCGCGGAGAGCCATTTGGACCGATGCCGAACTTGATGTCCATTGCTGAGCAAGTAACGAAACTTCAGGCAGTATGTGCGGTTTGCGGTTCTCCTGCTAGTCGGACACAACGTCTTATAAACGAACAACCAGCTTGCTACGATGATCCAATTATTTTAGTAGGGGCATCAGAAGCGTATGAGCCGAGATGTCGCCATCATCATGAGGTACCTAAAGGTGTCAGCGTATCAGCTGATATGGTTGTAGAAGAATCGTAATTTTATATGAGAGTTACAAAACGTAAAACTGCTTTTTTAGTGGTTTTACGTTTTTTAGTGGCTTTAGTTCCAGTTGTTTTAGGGGTTAATGTCGCTTCCGGGGATAGCTGTTTTGCTTGGTGTATCTGGCACAAAACGTCGCATTTGTACCAGGTACACCAAACTAAGAATAAAGACCGCTCCATGGGACACCCTAGAATCAGGAGGTGTCTTTCATGAAAAAGTCATTACTATTGTTGTTATTTGTTTTGGTGTTATCAATTGCTACTGCCTGTGGAACGGATCAGGATTCACAATATGGAATGGGTGATGAGGACCAATCTGGGTTACAACCTGTCAAAAATGACGGTGAAAGAGATGTTCGCGAAAATACAAATCAAAATCCAAATTTTATTGATCTTTCTGATTCGCAGCCTACAAAGGGAACAGATATTGAGAAGGCTAGGCAAGTATTGGAACAGTATACGGATTATGAAGCAGATGAAGTATGGATAAATGGTCAACAAATGTGGGTGACCGCTCATACAAAAGAAAAGATGACAGAAGAGCAACGAAACAAGGAAGAAGCAAAACTAAACAAACAGCTAACCCGTGCCCTCCCACGCTATAAACTAAATGTCCAAATTAAAGAACGGTAAAAGGGATTCCCTTCTACCGTTCTTGTGTTTCCAGTGCCCTTATAATATAATTATACTGTTATGGATTACGGATTGGGTCAACAGTGATGGGCTGTTGACTATAAAAAAATGGTTGTTATTGAAAAGAAAAATAATTTGGAGCACAAAACAGCCTGAATACACGTAGACTTCTGCGGGAACAGTGACCGTCGTTAAGACCCCGCAGCGTAGCGAGGAGGCTCACTGGGCACCCGCGGAAAGTGAAGTGTATTCAGGCTGTGGGCAATCTTTACGAAAAGGCAAATAAAAATGAAGCACTGACAAAAGGTGTTAATGGGACAAAATAGAGGTGAATAGCTGTGTTTGATCGTTTACAAGCAGTAGAAGATCGTTATGATAAATTAAATGAACTATTAAGTGATCCGGAAATTGTGAATGACCCGAAAAAACTAAGAGAATATTCAAAAGAGCAATCTGATATTCAACAAACGGTAGAAGCATATCGTGAATATAAAGATATTAGCCAGCAATATAAAGATGCGAAAGCGATGTTAGAAGAAAAGCTTGATGCGGATATGCGCGACATGGTGAAGGAAGAAGTAAGTGAACTAGAAGAGCAAATTGAAGGATTAGAAGAGCGTTTGAAAGTATTGTTAATTCCAAAGGATCCTAATGATGATAAAAACGTAATCATGGAGGTCCGCGGTGCTGCAGGTGGAGATGAAGCAGCATTATTTGCTGCTAACTTATATCGTATGTACAGCCGTTTTGCTGAAATGCAAGGCTGGAAAATTGATGTTATGGAAGCTTCAACAACAGGTGTCGGCGGCTATAAAGAGATTATTTTTATGATTAATGGTAACGGTGCCTACTCAAAAATGAAATACGAAAATGGCGCACACCGTGTACAACGTGTACCGGAAACGGAATCGGGCGGTCGTATTCATACATCGACAGCGACGGTTGCGTGTTTACCAGAAGCAGAAGAAGTTGAAATAGATATTCATGAAAAAGATATCCGTGTTGATACATTCGCTTCAAGTGGACCAGGAGGGCAAAGTGTTAATACAACGATGTCTGCCGTTCGTTTAACGCATCTTCCAACAGGTGTAGTTGTTTCCTGTCAGGATGAAAAATCACAAATTAAGAATAAAGAAAAGGCAATGAAGGTATTGCGTGCCCGTGTCTATGATAAATTCCAACGAGAAGCACAGGCTGAATATGATGCAACTCGTAAATCAGCTGTTGGAACAGGTGACCGCTCAGAGCGTATCCGTACGTATAACTTCCCGCAAAACCGTGTAACAGATCACCGTATTGGTCTAACGATTCAAAAATTAGATCAAATTTTAGAAGGTAAAATGGATGAAATCATTGATGCTTTAATCGTAGAGGATCAATCAAAAATGCTAGAAAGAATGGAAGAGCAGTAATGTTAGCTAACACTGTATTCGAAGCCCTTAAATGGGCTTCTTCTTTTTTAAAGGATAATAATCGCGATGAGAACGTCGGGGAACTTTATCTCCGTCATTTATTAAAAATGAGCAGAGCTAAATTATTGGCAGAACAGCAGCATGTTTTAACAGAAGCGGAATGGCTGGAGTTTAAACAGGCTATTGAACAGCACGTTAAGGGAATTCCTATTCAGCACTTAATAGGGTTTGAAGAATTTTACGGAAGGCCCTTTCTTGTAAACAGTGATGTACTAATCCCGAGGCCCGAAACAGAGGAGCTCGTTTATTACACGGTAGAAAAACTCTCTAAAAAACAAAATAGGGAGCCTCTTGTAGCTGTAGATATCGGAACGGGAAGTGGAGCGATTGCTATATCATTAAAGTTAGAGTCATCTGCCCGATTAAATATGATTGCCGTTGATATTTCGGATAAAGCGTTGGACGTGGCCCGTGAAAATAGCCGCCGTTTAGGAGCAGAAGTCAACTTTCTGCAAGGAGATCTTGTACAACCTTTAATGCAGGAGGGAGTAAAAGTAGATGTACTCCTGTCCAATCCACCATATATTCCTTTGCGTGATAAAGAGACATTGGCGGATGTTGTGAAGGACCATGAACCAGAACTTGCTCTTTTTGGGGGAGAAGATGGTTATGACTTGTATCGGCGTTTTATGGAAGAACTACCAAAGGTTATGAACGATTCCTTTTTAATAGGGTTTGAAGTAGGAGTAGGGCAAGGGGGAACGGTCGAAAATCTATTAAAAGAAGCATTTCCCGATGCTAACGTGGAAGTTGTTTTTGATATCAATGGAAAAGATCGAATGGTATTCTGTGAACAGGGATAAGGGATAAGTAACAGCTTTCTTCTAGTAACTTTTAAGTAACTACGAAGAAGGCTGTTTTTGTTATTGGCTATTTTCTAAAAAATGTTGGCTTTTAACAACATTCAAAACGCAGAGTCAATTGCAGTAAAAAGGAACGGGCCGTTGCCCACAAACAACAAAACTTTACGAAAATAGCTTCGTTATTAAATAGTGGATACTCTAGGCTTTGTCTCATATTCTTTTTTTCTAGTGAAATTTTTCAAAATTACTAGTTTAAGATTTCCACCTTTTGTCCACAATGTGTTACTGAAGGGAAGGTGGAGAGAGAAATGAAAATGAAAAATTTAGTATCTATGTATATTATTATTTTATCAATAGGAACAATATTAAGTTTATATATTCCGAAACAAGAACTAGCTGCACAAGAAACGATTACAATTCCGGATGAAGCAATCCGGTTAAGAATATTAGCAAACAGCGATATGGAGAAGGACCAGGAAGTAAAGCGGTTAGTTCGTGATGAAGTAAATAAAGAAATTACTAGCTGGGTAGAAAATCTAACATCATTAGACGATGCTAGAAATATAATCAAGTCGCGCTTACCAGAACTTCAGCAGATTGCCGTTGATGTAGTAGAAAGAGAAGGGGTGGATCAAACGGTTTCTATCGATTTCGGTTCAGTCCAATTTCCGACTAAGCTATATGGTCAATTTTTATATCCTGCCGGGGAGTATGAAGCGGTGTTGATCACTTTGGGAGAAGGAGAAGGGGCTAACTGGTGGTGTGTGTTATATCCTCCATTATGTTTCCTAGATTTCTCTAACGGAAATGCAGTAAGGAGTCCTGGGTTTGAGGAAAAAGCAGAAGCGAGTGGTAAAGAAGAAAGTGCGGAATTAGTAGAAAAGGAAAAAGAGGAAAAAGAAATTGCCGCAGTTGCGGAAGTAGTACCGGCGGAAGTAGAAGTAGAAGAACAACAAGAAACACAACAACAAAAACAGCAAAAAAAACAACGAGAAGTAAATAAGGAAGAAGTTTCCCCTGTAGAAAAGAAAGAAGTGACAGAGAGTAAACATGTGGATAAAACGACTACTGTTGAAAAGTCAGAACCTGTCTATGTGGAAGAAAAAACGGAAGAAAAGGAAGAAGTAGAGGTTCGATTCTTTGTATTTGATGTTGTAAAAGGATTATTTGATTAACAACAGGCTGCTCCTTAAGGGGTGGCCTTTTTTAATAGTAACAATGGTTTTAAAAGAATCCTTTTTTTTGGTCTATTTTTTCTCTTAATTCATATGTATCTAGTAGATACGATAGAAAAAGGAGGAAGAGTGGATGTTAAAAATGATTCGGCAAGCTGTAAAAGAGGATTTTGGAAGTATTGTGGAAATGTTAGAGAAGGCAGGTTTGAGTACAGAAGGAGTGGAGGAAGCAATTGAAAGCTTTCTTGTTGTTGAAGATGGTGAGGAAAACTTGATTGGAACGTTAGGAGTGGAAATTCAAAATCGTACCGGTTTACTTCGTTCGCTAGTAATAACAAAAGAACTTGGTGGGGATGACTTGTTTTCTCTTTTTCAAGAAGTGCTCAAACTTTCAAAAGAAAGAGGATTGGAAAAGCTATTTTTAATTTCTAACCGGAAAGCCTCGATTGATTTCTTTCATTTGTTAGGTTTTGCAGAAGCGAAAGAAGATGATGTCGAAGAATTAGCAGAATTTACACATGCACAAAAGTTATCCACTGTGGATGAATGCGTTGTTATGAAATTGATTTTTTAAAAAAGGACATGATTATCCCCAATCGGATAAACATTTCCCGTAAAAGAGAAGGATTTTTCAGAATTATTCACACTATCCACAAAGTTATCCACATAAATTGGTAAGATATACACTTTATGTGGATAATGCTTGTTTATTCTAGTTGATTCTTTTATACTTTCAAAAGAGTACTAACGAAAAAAGCTTCTTATACCAACATTTATACACATATTAACAAAGGAAGATTTAGTTTTACATAAAGGTGGATGAACGTTAATGATGAAACATTGGATTGTGGAAAGTGATGTGGATATAAATAAAAGTTATCCACAAATTGTGGATTCTTCTTTTTTTCTTCAGCAAAATGAGGTAGTAGCATTTCCGACTGAAACAGTTTACGGTTTAGGTGCGAATGCTTCTTCCGATGAAGCGGTGGAAAAGATATTTAAAGCAAAGGGACGGCCCTCTGATAATCCACTTATTGTTCATATTGCAAAAAGAGAACAATTAATAGAGCTTGTTGAGGAAATACCCAAAAATGCAGAGCTATTAATGGAAGCTTACTGGCCTGGCCCGTTGACAATTATATTTAAAAGAAAAAAAGGTGTATTATCAGAGAAAGTAACAGCTGGTCTAGAGACGGTGGCTGTTAGAATGCCGGATCACCCAGTAGCTTTAGCAATTATTTCAGCAGCGGGATTGCCGATTGCTGCTCCAAGTGCCAATCGTAGTGGTAAACCAAGTCCAACAACAGCACAGCATGTAATCGATGATTTGGAAGGTAGAATTGCGGGTGTTGTGGACGGAGGAGAAACGGGTGTTGGTGTGGAATCGACCGTTGTTGATTGTAGTGGAGAAACTCCGGTCATTTTACGACCAGGTGGTGTGACAAAAGAACAGCTAGAGGAAGTTGTGGGAGATGTGAAAGTAGATGCTGCGCTGCAAACAGGAGAAGGAGCACCGAAATCCCCTGGAATGAAATATACCCATTACGCTCCAAATGCTCCGGTTTATTTAGTAGAAGGAACACCTCATGATATCCAAAAGCTTATCGATGAAAAGAAAAGAGAAGGGCTGAAGGTAGGGGTTCTAACAACGGCAGAAGGAAAGGAGTTATACGATGCAGCACTCGTTTTAGCATGTGGAGAAAGAAAGAATTTATCTTCAGTTGCGCACATGCTCTATGATACCTTAAGAGCCTTCAATTCAAGTGATGTTGATATTATCCTTTCCGAAATGTTTCCACTTGAAGGTGTAGGACTCGCAATTATGAATCGTCTTCAAAAAGCAGCGGGACATCGGGTTATTAACGTGGAAAATAAATAAGTAACGATAGAAAAGCTTACTCAAAAGGAATTTTTGTGTCCCGGAGAGTGGGCTTTTTTGTTTGTGCCAGGAATAAAAGGTGGTGAGTGTGCCAGGAACAGCTCACTGCTTTTATTATGATGATTCTAAATCCGCTTGGACGTGCATATGTTTGTTTTGTAGGCACGTCCAAAGGGGGAAGGACTAATGAACACATTAATAGCTGAGCTTTTCACATTAATATTAATGGCATTTGCCTTAGGGATGGATGCCTTTTCAATAGGAATTGGAATGGGAATGTTTAATCTTCGGCTGAAACAAATTTTTTACATAGGAATCACGGTCGGAATTTTTCATGTATGGATGCCTCTATTAGGTATGATCACAGGAAAATTCTTATCCGAAACATTCGGCTCCTTTGCAACATATGCAGGAGGGATTTTACTTATTGTTCTAGGGGTCCAAATGTTTGTATCCAGCTTTAAGGACGAGGAATCAACCCTCATTACTCCGGTGGGGGTTGGGTTATTACTATTTGCACTAAGTGTAAGCTTAGATAGTTTTTCGGTTGGTCTATCACTAGGTATATTCGGGGCAAGAACAGCTGTAGCTGTATTTTGCTTTGGTATAGCTGCAACGATCCTAACGTGGGCTGGGCTATTAATCGGGAAAAAATTTCAAGGTGTACTCGGTACATACAGCGAGGCCCTTGGAGGAAGTATTCTGTTTGCCTTTGGGATAAAACTATTGCTGCCAATGTAGGAGGAGTCCGAGGTCCGTCCCCGGTTGCGGTACAGCTGTAAAGGAGCAAAAATTTCTTAGTTTGGAACTTATAGTAAATGTGAACAAAAAGAGGAGACCAGTTTGATGGGAAATGGTCTTCTCTTTTTTCTGTTAAATATCTATCATCTGTAGCTGCGCTATTATAAAAGATTCGTTTATAGTAGAGGATGTGTTTTATAATAGAAGAAAGAGGAAAATATAAATTCTAAATTAAAACATAGTAAAGGGGTCTAATACCATGAATATTTTATTTGTCTGTACGGGGAATACTTGCCGAAGTCCAATGGCTGAAGCTGTGTTGAAATATAAAGGGAAAGACCATTTTAAGGTGAAGTCCGCCGGTGTTTTTGCATTTGATGGGAATTCCGCTACTCCACAGGTTGAAGAAGTGTTGAAGGAGAATAATATAAAACAGGAGCATCAGTCAAGCTCACTGACAAAAGAAGATTTAGACTGGGCAACGTATATTTTTACGATGACAGCTAACCACAAGGCATCGATTGTTAATCAATACCCACATATAGCCGACAAGCTATTCACGTTGAAAGAGTTTGTTTTAGAAAATCCAGCAAATCAGGATGTAGTCGATCCATTTGGAGGAAATGTCGAAGTGTATCGTCGAACATATAAAGAATTGGAAGAGTTGATTGATCAGTTGATAGTAAAACTGCAACGAGAGAGTTAATACGTGGGGAAGTTTCACTTTATAAAAATCAATGCTTATGTGAAAATTAAAGATATTATAGAACTTTAAAAGGGGAGGGCTACAAATGAAAGTAGCAATTGCTTCAGATCACGGTGGATTAAACATTAGAGAAGAGATAAAAGGTTTATTAGATAAACTTGGAATTGAATATGAAGACTTTGGCTGTGACTGTGAAACGTCAGTAGATTATCCTGATTATGCCTTACCAGTTGCAGAAAAAGTGGCAAGTGGAGAATTTGATCGAGGAATTTTAATTTGCGGTACAGGAATTGGCATGAGCATCTCTGCAAATAAAGTAAAAGGCATTCGTTGTGCCCTTGTCCACGATGTTTTTAGCGCAAAAGCTACGCGTGAACACAATGACAGCAACATATTAGCTATGGGTGAACGCGTAATTGGACCGGGATTGGCACTAGAAATTGCAAAAACATGGCTACAAACAGAATACCAAGCTGGCAGACACGCTAATAGAGTTGGGAAAATTTCCGAATACGAAAACAAAACCCTGTAAAAAGAAAAGCGGAAGTGGCTGATTGAGTTAACCTACAACCTCATTCAAAAGGCAAAGGGGTCTGTCCCCTGCACTGTTGCTAAAAGGGATGATTTACAAGCCCAATCAACAAAGTGGCTACATAAGCAGGGGACTGACACCGCAAAGTAGGCAGCGGATACCAAATAAAAAGACTCACCATTTTAATCTAGCCACTGCAAACTACATCGCGGTGTCAGTCCTAACTAACAAGGAAATCCGATATGCGGTGAGTGTAAATCATTTATTTTTTAATAGATAAGGGGACAGCCCCCGTCTGCTTAATGATGGGGATAACCTACACACTTATCTAACAAAGCGGCTGCAACCCCAGTGAGGAGGAGATAAGATGGAAATCGGACAAGTAAAAGAGCAGCTCCGTAGTATCCTAGCAGATTTTGAACAGCAGGTTTCTATGAAAAGAGGAAGTATCTTTGTTGTCGGTTGCTCCACTTCAGAAGTAATGGGACAGCGGATTGGAACAGCTGGAACAATTGAAGTAGCCGAAATGATTTTCCGAGAGTTAAAGGAATTTGCCAACCGACAACAGGTGTCCCTTGCATTTCAAAGCTGTGAGCATATCAATCGGGCAATCGTTTTAGAAAGAGAAGTGGCCGAAAGAAAAGGCCTCGATGAAGTGACGGTCGTTCCTGTACGAAAAGCAGGAGGGGCAATGGCTACACAAGCCTACCATTCTTTTGAGGACCCGGTAATAGTAGAATATATTAAAGCAGATGCTGGAATCGATATCGGTGACACTTTTATTGGAATGCATCTTAAGCATGTAGTTGTTCCAGTAAGAGTCACGCAAAACAACCTTGGAAAAGCGCACGTCACACTAGCGACAACCCGACCAAAACTAATCGGTGGAAACCGTGCTGTATACGAATAAAATAAACCAATGAAAACTCTCACAACAAGTCAATAGTGAGAGTTTTTTTATTTGCATAGTAAGACCAGTCCTGTAACGCGTTCTATTAGTGAGGGACGGATCTTGTAGAAAAGCTTATGACCTTAATCCTCGAGGTATTGTAGTTGGATACAAAAGATGAAATATTATTTATAGTAAACTAGATTCGTGATAGAATAGAGTTGTTTTTAGAGTATAGGCAATGGTGAAGTTGGCCTGATAATAAAAGGGGGATTTGTAGTGAGTAAGATTGCCAAGCAAGATCCAGAAATTTATGCAGCGATTCAAGATGAATTAGAGCGACAAAGGACGAAAATTGAGCTGATTGCTTCAGAAAACTTTGTAAGTGAAGCCGTAATGGAAGCTCAAGGTTCTGTTCTCACTAATAAATATGCAGAAGGTTACCCCGGACGCCGATATTATGGTGGGTGTGAACATGTGGATGTTGCGGAAAATTTAGCCCGTGATCGTGCGAAAAAGCTATTTGGAGCAGAGCATGTTAATGTACAGCCGCACTCCGGAGCTCAAGCCAATATGGCAGTCTACTTTACAATCTTAGAACAAGGGGACACGGTGTTAGGGATGAACTTATCCCATGGGGGACATTTAACACACGGAAGTCCAGTTAACTTCAGTGGAATTCAATACAACTTTGTCGAGTACGGTGTGGATAATGATAATCAGCAAATTGACTACGAGGATGTTCGTCAAAAAGCGATTGAAAACAAACCAAAATTAATTGTAGCAGGAGCAAGTGCTTACCCAAGAGGAATAGACTTTGCTAAGTTCCGCGAGATTGCAGACGAAGTAGGAGCGTACTTAATGGTAGATATGGCACACATTGCTGGACTTGTTGCAGCGGGACTTCATCAAAATCCTGTTCCATATGCCGATTTTGTTACGACAACAACACATAAAACACTTCGCGGACCTCGTGGCGGTATGATTCTTTGCAAAGAAGAATATGCGAAAAAGATTGATAAATCAATCTTCCCAGGTATTCAAGGTGGCCCACTAATGCATGTTATCGCTGCTAAAGCGGTTGCTTTTGGTGAAGCACTTCAAGATTCTTTCAAAGATTATGCTCAAAACATCATTAATAATGCCAAGCACCTTGGTGAAGGACTTGTAAAAGAGGGAATTGATCTTGTATCAGGTGGTACAGATAACCACTTACTATTAATTGATTTGCGTTCACTAGGGTTAACGGGAAAAATAGCGGAAAAAGTATTAGATGATATTGGTATTACTGTTAACAAAAATACGATTCCATTTGATCCTGAAAGTCCGTTTGTGACGAGTGGTATCCGCATTGGAACTGCTGCGGTGACATCAAGAGGCTTTGGGGCAAATGAAATGGAAGAGATCGCATCTATTATGGCATTCACATTGAAAAACCATGAAGATGAAGCAAAATTAGAAGAAGCAAGAAAACGTGTTGTAGATTTAACAAGTAAGTTTTCGCTTTATGAAGATAGATAAAGGCTATAGATACCTATTTGGAAAGTAACAAGATTAGTTTGGTGCGGAATTATAACAAATTCCGTACCTTTATTTTATTGTTTCAATAGGAGTTTAAATATTTTAGCTTATTTTCTAGTTTTTTTATTAATGTTACGTAAAAAATAAAAAAACTATTGCATGAGACTCAAGATGATGATATATTATTACTTGTCGCCGCGATATGAGGCAGTGAACAACAAAAACTTATTTTAAAAAGTTGTTGACATTGAAACTTATTGGTGATATGATAATAAAGTCGCTTCAAACAAGCGATTAACACATTGAACTTTGAAAACTGAACAAAGCAAAACGTCAACGTTAATTCAAGTTTTATTTTAAAAGAGCTAATC
>NZ_JBHUMF010000018.1:0-20143 GCF_042684945.1 Bacillus seohaeanensis
AGAAGCCCGATGACAGGAAAAGCGTCCTTTTCACGTAGAAAAAACGAATAGTATTTCCAAAAAAAGTAAAATTGTCCAGAAAGCAAGATGATTTGTCTAGAAAAGCATTCAAAGTGTCCAGTAAGCTCAAGAAAATGTCCAGAAATCGGAGAAAAGTGTCCAGAAAATCTAGAAATATGTCTGGAAGCCCGATGACAGGAAAAGCGTCCTTTTCGCGTAGAAAAAACGAATAGGATTTCCAAAAAAAGTAAAATTGTCCAAAAAGCAAGATGATTTGTCTAGAAAAGCATTCAAAGTGTCCAGTAAGCTCAAGAAAATGTCCAGAAATCGGAGAAAAGTGTCTAGTAAATCTAAAAATATGTCCGAAAGCCCGATGACAGGAAAAGCGTCCTTTTCGCGTAGAAAAACGAATAGTATTTCCAAAAAAAGTAAAATTGTCCAAAAAGCAAGATGATTTGTCTAGAAAATCGTTCAAAGTGTCCGGTAAGCTCAAGAAAGTGTCCAGAAATCGAAGAAAAGTGTCCAGAAAATCTCAAAATATGTCCAGAATCCCCTCAACAAGAAAAATATCTCTTACCAGGACTAAATACACTTGCTACATACCAAAATGATAAATAAAATTTTTCAGCTTTTTAAAGGTATTTTCAATAAAATAGAGAATGTATTTTATTAATAAATAGACGAGGAGGGATATGTTGATTGTAAAAGAAAGAGAAGTGCCAATGAAAATACAGCAATATGAAGCGTTGTTAAGAAGGCTGTTAAAAAGGCATGAGTTGATACCAGAAATTGAAGCAGAATTAAAAAAGAGATATAAAGGTTATAAGGGGGAATTAAGTGTAGACTATTATACGGATTTATTAACGATAGAAAAGAAAGAGATAAGAGTTTTTCAAAATCTTCGACTCCCCTATGGTCCCCACTTTTTTCAGATTGACACCCTTCTAATTTTTCCTCAATTTGTTCTTATATTAGAAGTTAAAAACATTTCCGGCACTTTGATTTTTGACCCTGATCGTGAGCAAATGGTTAGGGTATACAACGAGAAAGAAGAAGGTTTTCAGTGTCCGATTGCTCAAGTGAAAAGGCATAGAATTCAATTAATGCAGTGGATGAAAAGCAGGAAATTCCCGTCTATTCCAATAGAATATTTGGTAGTAGTCAGTAATCCAGCTACGATTCTAAAGTTTGCTAATGGTAATAACCGGGCTGATATAAAGAAAGTTATTCACGGGCATAGTTTAGTAAATAAAGTCTATGAATTATCTAAAATGATTAAGACGCAAAAGTTTGATGATAAGCAGCTGAAAAGAGTTTCACGGGGGCTGCTTAAAGATCACAGACCATCTCCACCAGAAAATTTGATGAAGTTGTTTAATCTTTCAATAGAGAATATTGCTACTGGTGTTCTATGTCCTTCATGTGAGAAGTCTCCAATGGTTAGGACGCATGGCTCTTGGTTTTGTTCAACATGTAGGGAATGGAAACATGATGCACACAATAATGCCTTGAGTGATTATTTTCTTTTATTAAACGATTCCATTACTACCCGACAATTTTGCCACTTTGCTCATATTTCCTCAAATAAAACAGGTTATAGACTACTTCAAACCTCTAATTTATCTTTCTCCGGTACTGGAAGGGCGAGAAAGTATTTTTTGCCTTCCTCGTAGTTTTTTCAAACATCCGCTCTATAAATATTTACCTCCTTCTAAAGGAAATACTAAACCAAACTCATAACACATCAAAGGAGGAACCAATTAATGACGCTAGTTCGGTTAGGGTATGTAGCGATGAGTACACAATTGCAGAATGCTTCCCCTTCGCAAACGATGACTTTTAAGCAGTTTAGTCAATTGAATGATAAGGAAGCTGCGATTGGTAAGCTAGAGAGGATTGCGAATTCAAACTTGCATAATTGTTTGCGTTTGTTAAAGCATAATGTTGCTCACGATATAAAGTTTTTTCGGTTTAGTTCTAAGTTGATCCCGTTGGCAAATCATCCTGAATTAAAAGGCTGGGATTTTATAAATCCGTTGAGCGAGGCCTTGGAGGAGATTGGTCATTACATAAAGGAGCATCCGATGAGGGTTGGGTTTCATCCAGATCATTTTGTGGTCTTGAATACTTCAGACAAAGACGTTTTAAAGAATACATTCCGGACACTTGATATGCACAGGACTTTACTAAAGGGAATGGATGTTTCTCCAAAGCATCGCTGTGTCCTCCACGTTGGTGGGGCCTATGATGATAAGGAAAAAGCGTTGGAGCAGTTTATTCATAATTGGGGATTGACTCCCCGCAAGCTACAGGAGTTAGTTATTTTAGAAAATGACGATACGATATTTAGTGCAAGTGATACATTGTATTTATGTGAGAAGCTAGGAATACCTTTAGTGTTTGACTATCATCACCACCTTGCTAATCATCAAAAGGATTGGCAAGAGGATTGGGAAAGGATCAAGGATACATGGGGGAATTCCCCTCTTCCAATAAAAATGCATATTTCTAGTCCGCGTTCGGAAAAAGAGTTTAAGGCACATGCTGAATATGTAGACTCTAAAATGTTTATCAACTTTCTACATGAAATAAAGGGGAGCGTGAAAGAAATAGATTGTATGATTGAGGCAAAAAAGAAGGATGAGGCGCTATTTAAATTGGTGGAGGATTTGAAAAAAGAGCCCTATATAGAATGGATTAACGAGGGTTCATTTTCTATTTAGTAGCTTCCTGATAGTGAGATTACATAAAGTTGAAACCTAATCTCAATTATTTCGTATAATTAGTATAGGATTCACTGTGATCGAGAAGGAGGGGGAAAGATGAGAGGGGAGCCGCAAAAAAGGATTTCTGAAAAAGCACTGAAGGTATGGCGTTTATACGGAATGATGTATGCTGCTATTATGTGGATTATTTCCATTGCCGCCTTGGTGTTAACAATACTATTTGATTGGCATTGGGGAATTGTTGTTGGATTATTTATTGTGTCTATCGCTGTCACCTATATTTTTGTATCGATACTCCCGAAGCTACGCTGGAGAAGGTGGCGCTATGAGGTAAGAGAACAGGAAATCGAGTTGCAGCGTGGAATTATTATCGTGAAAAGAACATTGGTACCAATGGTTCGGGTTCAGCATGTTGATACAGGACAGGGACCAATATTAAAAAAATATAACCTTTCTACGATAACGATATCGACAGCAGCAACGAAACATGAAATTCCTGCTTTAGAAACAAGTGAAGCTGATGAGTTGCGTACTTCGATTTCTTTACTAGCAAGGGTGGCGGAAGATGATGTCTGAATATAAGCGTCTGCATCCGATTTCTGCTGTTGCAAGTTTCATAAAACAGCTAAAAGAATTGATTATTCCTTTTGTTGCGATTGGTGTATTAGGTCGTGGGGAAAAAAGTAGCTTTTGGGAGTATATGCCTCTTATCGCTATTGCAGTAACTCTTGTGTTTGTACTAGCTGCTGGAATAATAAAATGGCTTCGATTTACGTATCGATTAGAAGATGGCGAACTTAAAATGGAGTATGGGTTGTTTGTTAAGAAAAAACGCTATATTCCCTTCGACAGGATTCAGAGCTTGAATTTTTCTGAAGGGATACTGCATCGTCCATTCGGTTTGGTGAAAGTCAAAGTAGAAACAGCAGGATCTACTGATACACAGCAAGCGGAAGCAGAACTGACTGCAATTCCGAAAGAGGAAGCAAAGGAATTAGAAGATATTATTTATAGAGAAAAGAACAAAGGCAAATCTGTGCAAAATACTAGTCAAGAAGAATCACCTGCTGAAGACATAAAAGAGGTAAAGCAAGAGGCAAAAGTGCTTTATAAAATGAGCGTAAAAGATATTTTGATTATGGCTTCTACGTCGGGTGGCATTGGAGTCATTATCTCTGGTGTACTTATTTTTCTTTCGCAGTTTGGAGAGTTCATTCCATATGAAGCCATTTTTAATGAGCTTGAGGAGTTTGTGCGTAGTGGTATTTTATTTGTATCCGTAATGGTATTTGCAGGCTTGCTAGTAGCTTGGATTCTATCGATAGGCTGGACATTGATTGTTTATGCAGATTTTACAGTGAGACTAAAAGATGAAAATATTATTATTACTCGAGGTCTTTTAGAAAAGAAACAGATTACTATTCCGTTGAACCGTATTCAAGGGATCAGGATAGTGGAAAATATAATTCGTCAGCCACTAGGTTTTGCAACGATTCAAATTGAGAGTGCTGGGGGTTCTGTCCTTGATAAAGACAGTAAAGATATTAAGTTAATACCATTAATTTCAAAACGAGAGGTCAAGGAAATTTTAACAAAAGTATTTCCTGATTATCATATTGCGGAAGATTTTCATGTGCTTCCCAAGCGTTCCCTTATAAGGTATCTCATCAGAAGTGTCTTCTGGGTTATTCCAATAACCATTGCGGCTTCCATCGCATTTTGGCCGTACGGTTTATTAGGAGGATTGTTGTTTATTCCTTTAGGTTTTTGGGGATATATGCATTTTAAAGATGCCGGTTGGAATATTGAAAACAACCAACTTTCCTTACGATATAGAAGATTAGTAAAACAAACTTTATTTTTGAAAAAGAATCGTATCCAAGCCCTAGACAGGAAGGAAAGCTGGTGGCAGGATCGAAAAGAATTAGGAAGTTTGCATACGACCATCAAGTCGGGTGCACTTGGGTATTCAAGTGAAATTAAAGACCTAGATACGGATGACCTTCACGAAATATATAAATGGTTTTCACAAGGTAATGAAAAGAAAAAGGCACCAAGTCCGACTATTACCTTTAAAGAGCAAGAGATATTAGGAGAGGGACTGTAACCCAAAAGAAAAGAAAAGACTGACCACCTAAGAATGCGGTGTGATCAGTCTTTTTTCTTATGGTCGACATTGATTAAAGGTAAGGAAGGAAATAAGCCCATCAGTTATTTTTTGTAGCTAGCCAACCGAATACAAATCCAGAGGCTAAACCAACAATATGGGCAGTTACGTTAATTCCTGATTGAAAAAATGTCATCAAGAACCCAATAACGACAATAGGAAGGATAACTTGTTTACTTTCTTTTGATAAAATGTGATTTTGGAACGCAACCATTGATAAATAGAATCCGAAAAGACCAAAAATCGCACCAGATGCACCGACATGGCTGTACGTCAACGGTTTAAGTATAAATGTCGCGACGTTGGCGATGATGCCACTTAGAAAATAAAGAGCAAGAAATTTCAGTTTGCCCAAGTAGCGTTCTAGTGGGGGAGCAAATAGGATGAGCGAAAAGGTATTAAATAGGAAATGAGCAAATCCAATATGAACGAATATAGGTGTAATAAGCCGCCACCATTCTCCTTCTTGAATAAAAAGATTTACTCCAGCGAGATGTTCATAAATCCATATTTCAGGTAGGAACGGGACTAAGTTCACCCCAAAGATAACAATATGAATACCTACAATAAAGGATACAATGGGGTATAACCGTATAAATTGAGAAAAACTTTCGGTTCTGACAAACATAGGGGCAACCTCCTGTCTTTATTCTGCTTGTTGTCTTTATCATAATGGATATGAGCGGATAGGTGAATTTTTTAGCTGTTAAAATGAACTAGAAAGATGAAAAGTAAGTACTTACAATTTATTCAAAAATGGACAAGAATAGAAGGGAAATGAATATGATTAAGGGAATTGGTTTGGATATTGTAGAGATGTCGAGGATTGAAATGATTATGAAGCGGCATGGGAAATTTATTGAACGTGTTTTAACAGAAAAGGAACAAGCGCAGTTTCACCAGTATCAAGGATGGCGTCAAGTGGAATTTCTTGCAGGCAGATTTTCAGCAAAGGAAGCTTATGCAAAAGCGAACGGTACAGGGATCGGGACGGATCTATCTTTTCAAGATATTGAAGTAAGTAAAGATAAACTTGGCAAGCCTTATTTTTCAAAGCCAGCAAAAGTCCGAGCGCATTTATCTATTACCCATAGTAAAGATTTTGCAGCAGCCCAAGTCATTGTAGAGGAGTAATGAAAGGAAGTTAAAATAAATTAAAGCTCGTCATCTTCTGTTGCATAATTAAAAAGGTTGTCTCATATATTCAATAGTGCAATAGGAGAGACAGGGCTAATGTTTAATAATCGCGGTTGTTGAAGTGTTTATCATTGGGAATGAATACAGAGCTAGGAGCGGTTTAAGCATTCACCACCGTCCATTGTTAAACTTTGGTCTTCCCCTCTCTCATTTACGTGTATCTTGCATTATCTACTTGTTAGTATCCCGTTGAGGGGTGACTAATAGTAATTGCCTAATTAGTAGAGCTACTTGCATTTGTATCCTGCATTAAAGGGAAGTACTCCCCTATCTCAAGGTTTAGAGGAGTCAAAGAAGCCTAGGTAGGGCGATAACTACCCGTAAATGCTTGGTTGGTTCAACTAACAATTAGTAGGGAGTGAAAGCCCCACTGATTGAAGTTTCACTGTATGTAGCTACACTTTAATTGAGACAAAAGGGGTTGGAGAAGTGAAAAAGAAGCTAGTAGTCCTGTTGATGGCCATGTTAACGGTTTTCGTACTTGCTGCTTGTGGAGAAAAGACAAAGGAGGATGTGACAGAGGAGTTAAAAGCAAAGGTGGAAGAGATGAAAGGTTATAAAGCTGAGGCGAAGATGACATTACAAGTTGGAGAAGAGCCTCAGACGTATGATGTGGAAGTTTGGCATAATGACCCTAATTATTACCGGGTAGAATTAAAGAACGCGGCTAAAGACCAAAGCCAAATGATTTTGCGGAATGATGAAGGGGTTTT
The DNA here is from genome assembly GCF_042684945.1 of Bacillus seohaeanensis. Lineage (NCBI taxonomy): Bacteria > Bacillati > Bacillota > Bacilli > Caryophanales > Bacillaceae > Bacillus > Bacillus seohaeanensis. Next base: position 6,804 of record NZ_JBHUMF010000018.1, read on the forward strand.
TGTTTTAACACCTGCATTGAATAAGAGTTTCCGTTTCCAAAGTGATTGGCCAAAAAACAGCAGTCAAGCCTACTTATATGAGTCTTTAGTAAAAGATGTTCTTGAAGATAAAGATGCAAAGTTTGAGACAACAAAGGACCACTATGTATTTGAAACAAAAACACGTTACCAAAATAATCAAATGTTACCAACTCAGGAAATTATGTTTAATAAAAAAGATCTTACGCCTGCTTCTGTAAAAGTGATGGATGCAGATAAGAATGCTTTGGTGGCAGTTGACTTTTCAAAAATGGATACGAAAGCCTCATTTGATAAAAAAGATTTTGATATGAAGAAAAATATGACGGGTGCACAACTCGAAGTACCAGTGAATGCTAATGTGGAAGAAGAAGAGTTTAGCGTGCTATATCCAGAGCAAGCTGCTGGTGCTGAACTAGTGGAAGAAAAAGAAGTTTCAACAGAAAATGGAAAGCGCGTAGTATTAACGTATGAAGGAGAAAAATCCTTTACATTGATACAAGAAAAAGCGGAAGTGGTTCCGACAATGACTGTATCTACTACTCTAGAAGGGGAACTAGTTAATCTTGGGTACACAATGGCAGCATTGACGGATAATTCCATTACCTGGACACATGATGGAGTCGACTATATGCTCGCTTCTAACGAATTAACACCAGATGAGTTAGTGACAGTAGCGCAATCTGTACAAGGTTCTATTGGAAAATAACTTCATATGAATGAATAGGGCTGGCCTAATAGGTTTAGCCCTTATTTTTTGTTCAAGGAAATTTAGATTCTTCTCTTTCGACACACTGCACTTTAACGGCACCCCCCTCTATTTTATTACCTAAAGCACTTTTTTCTGTATATAAATGGTTATTAGGGAATATTACATTTGACAGGAGCTAGAATTCGATGAATAATCAATGTTATTCTTGAATATATTAAATTGTTTTGTTAGCACAGAGGAAGTGAACAGGTTGGAAACTCAAACACAGTTTTTTCGTGATACTTGGGTTGAAATTGATTTAGATAATTTATTTAAAAATGTAAAGCAAATAAAAGAACACACTCCTAAAGATATTGCCATTTTTGCTGTTGTTAAAGCGAATGCGTATGGCCACGGAGATGTGCAGACGGCAATGACCGCTTTAGAAGCGGGTGTACATGGGCTAGCTGTTGCTTTTCTAGACGAGGCATTGTCATTAAGGAGAAAGGGAATTGAAGCACCGATTTTAGTATTAGGTGCAACGAGACCAAAGGATGTTAAACTAGCGGCAGAACATCATATTTCCCTAACTGTTTTTCAAGAAGAATGGTTAAAAGAGGCGGAAAAGTATTTGTCTGCTTCTGATCTATTGCAGCTCCATATTAAATGTGATACCGGTATGGGGAGAATTGGAGTACGGAGTATAGAAGAATTAAAATCGATTGAAAGATATATAGAGAACCAGCCAATTTTTCAATTTGAAGGACTTTTTACTCACTTTGCAACAGCGGACGAATTGGATACTTCTTATTTAGAAAAGCAGTATAGTATTTTTAAAGAGATGATGGCATCACTAGAGAAATTACCGAAGTATATTCACAGCTCGAATAGCGCAGCAGCTTTAATGCATAAGAAAACGCATTTCAATGCTATTAGAATTGGAATAGCTATGTATGGCCTTTCCCCTTCAATGGAAATTAAAAATAAACTTCCGGTACAGTTGAGTCAGGTGTTTTCGTTACATTCTAGACTTGTACACGCTAAGGAACTTCTAGCAGGTGACAAAGTTAGTTATGGAGCGACGTATGAGTCGGAGGAAACAGAATGGATTGGAACATTGCCTATTGGTTATGCAGATGGTTGGATACGTAAACTCCAAGGGCAAGAGGTTCTAGTTAATGGAAAAAGGTGCCCTATTGTTGGTCGGATCTGTATGGATCAATGTATGATCAAGCTTCCTGAGAAAGTAGCTACTGGAACGAAAGTCACACTTATTGGAAGACAAGGGGATAATGTGATTTCCATGGATGAAGTCGCTGCAAAACTTGAGACAATAAATTATGAAATTCCTTGTATTATTACTAACCGAGTTCCGCGTATTTATATAAGGAATGGGGAACTAATTGAAGTGTCTAATAAGCTACTTTCTTCTTCCGGACTTACCCCGCGTTAACGGACAGTAACCCTCAGTTTAAAGGTTTGGGATAGCTGAAGAAGAATGGGGGGTGGAGGAAACCCACCTGCTGATTGAAATTTTACTTTATCAAATAATAGGAAGTATAGGGTGAAAGTGCATAATTAGTGATTAAGTTGGAGGATAATAGAAGGGATTAATAAATTGTCTTTTCATCGTGGACGTTTGATGGTATGATTAATATGTTAAAAAATGAAACGGTATGTAGTGATTGGTGGAGGTGTAGCTTGTGTCTGAGTCCAGCGCAACAACAGAAATCTTAATTCGCTTACCAGAACAACTCGTAACGGAATTAGACGGCTTTGCAGAACAAGAAAACGTAAATCGCAACGAGTTTATTTACCGAGCAACAAAGATGTATTTAAGAGAAAGAAAGAAGCGACAAATCCGTGAATCAATGAGACGTGGATATATGGAAATGGCTAAGATAAATTTAGCAATTGCTTCGGAGGCTATTCAAGCTGAATATGAAGCAGAAAATACAGTCGAACGCTTAGTAAGCGGAGGTTAAAACTTTGATTGTTAAGCGTGGTGACGTGTATTTTGCAGACCTTTCCCCTGTTGTGGGTTCTGAACAAGGCGGAGTTCGACCGGTACTTGTAATACAAAACGACATCGGGAATCGGTTTAGTCCCACTGTAATAGTAGCTGCCATTACAGCTCAAATTCAAAAAGCAAAACTACCTACTCACGTTGAAATTGATGCACAGCGTTATGGCTTTGAAAGGGATTCTGTTATTCTACTCGAACAAATTCGAACTATTGATAAACAAAGATTAACGGATAAGATTACCCATCTAGACGATGAAATGATGGAGAAAGTTGATGATGCACTCCAGATAAGTGTCGGGCTAATTCAGTTTTAGCTTAATCCTTGCTTTTCATCTAAATGCCTAACGTGGGACTTTTACTAATTAACACTTTTAAAAAGATTACTTCTGAAGGGAGAGGAAATCCCCTTCAGAAGTAATCTTTTTTTGTATCTGGAAAAATCCTTATTTGGTTTTAGCGTCTAGTACCTACCTGTTTGCAGCTAAATGTCACGCATAAATATGTCCAGTTCAATCAGTCCTTCAGTAGAATCTTAAAAGCTTGTCGACTCTAGATAATCTACTTGTACTTTCATTCATACTTCAAAATTAGTAAATGAAATTGTGACAAAATTCTACTAAATATTTATAATGGATAGTAGATACAAGAAGTTCATCATTATTTTTTTCAATTTTTGATAAAAACTTCTTTGGGGATATGCGAATATTGCTGGTTGATGTAAAGTAGTTTAAGTTTACATTACACTCCTTAGGGGAAAGGAATTCTATAAAAAACATGTGATAGAATGGGGAGAAGAAATGGGATGTATAGTCAAGTAATGGATGTTATCCAAGAAAATAAATCATATTTTGTGAAAAAGTGGATGGAGATTGTGAAAGAAGAAGCAGATGAAAAGATTGTTGATGTAGTCTCCGATCAAATTTTTACTAAAACAAGCAATGAGTTCGTTGATCTTATCGTTTCTAATTTAGTGAACTCCGTCAATTTTGATTCGAAATTAGAAGACTTTGCTTTAAAGATTGTTAAATTGGGATGGCCGTTAACTTTTGTAACAACTGGTCTAAAAACGTTTGAACGTGTCGTCTATGATCATTTAAAAAGAAGTAACACAATAACGAAAGATAATTATGAGGATTTTGTTCAGTATTTTGATCAATGGTTAACACCTATGAATAACCAAGTGATCACAGCCTATACGGAATCTTGGGAGAAAACGGTATCATTGCAAAAGATAGCCCTTCAAGAATTGTCTGCACCATTGATTCCGGTTTTTGAAAAAATTTCCGTCATGCCACTAGTTGGAACGATTGATACAGAAAGAGCAAGACAGATTATGGAAAACCTTTTGAGTGGGGTTGTAAAACACCGTGCAGAAGTCGTTTTAATTGATATTACAGGTGTACCTGTAGTAGACACAATGGTAGCTCACCATATTATTCAAGCGGCAGAAGCTGTTCGGTTAGTTGGGGCAAAGTGTATGTTGGTAGGTATTAGACCAGAAATTGCTCAAACTATTGTTAATTTAGGAATTAACCTAAATCAATTTAGTACAAATAGTACCTTGCGCAAAGGAATTGAGCAGGCTCTTGAAATGACTAATAGAAAAATTGTTAAAAAGGAGGGTATAGAATGAGAATCCCAATTTTAAAACTATATGATTGTTTGTTAATTTCCATACAGTGGGAATTGGATGATCAAACAGCCCTTCAGTTTCAAGAGGACTTGCTTCATAAAATCCATGAGACAAGTGCTAGGGGAGTAGTTATTGATATTACTTCCATCGACTTTATCGATTCGTTTATTGCGAAAGTTCTTGGCGATGTTATTGGTATGTCTAGACTAATGGGGGCAAAGGTTGTCATCACTGGAATTCAGCCTGCCGTTGCGATTACTTTGATTGAACTCGGTATTCAGTTGGAAGATGTACTAACGGCCTTAGATTTAGAAAAAGGTTTAGAGAAACTACAATTGGAACTGGGGGACTAGTGTATGGATAACCAACCCTACGTGAGAATCACCAACGAATGGGATATCGTAGCTGCCCGCCAGTTAGGGAGAAATGTAGCGAAAGAGCTTGGATTTGGCACAGTTGACCAAGCGAGAATTACGACAGCAATTAGCGAACTAGCCCGAAACATCTATTTATATGCTGGTCATGGCCAGATTTATATTGAAAAAAAGCAAGATGCTGGTAAAAAGGGCGTACAAATCATTGCTAGTGATGATGGACCAGGTATCAGTGATATTCGAAGAGTAATGGAAGATGGATTTTCTACTTCTGGAGGATTGGGAGCCGGTCTGCCAGGAGTTAAACGTTTAATGGATGAGTTTAACGTAGAATCTACCCCTGGAGAAGGTACTGATATACGTGCGACTAAATGGCTTCGTTAGGAGGATATCATGAGTTTTAGAGAGCTTATGGATTCGAGATATAAGGAAATTTTAGAAACTTATATAAAAAAACAAGAGGAACAAGCGCTTTATTTAGGTCAGAAATTCAGTAGAAAAACGATTGAACACCATGTCTCGCCGGAAGAAATTATCAGCTTACATAAAAGTGCCATTCTTGAGATGGAGCCGGAGCTTTCAGAAAAGGTTCTTAATTCTTTTGATATTTTACTAGAAGTTATGATTGGCTATGGATTTGCTTATCGAGAACATCAAAGTTTACGAAGTAAGCAGCAAGAACTTAATAATGAAATCGATATTGCGTCCAATATGCAACAAACCCTCCTCGGTACAAAGATACCGGAGACGGAAGAACTTGATATAGGAGCGATAAGTGTTCCAGCTAGAAAGATGAATGGTGACTACCATCACTTTGTTCAAGATGACAATGAAGTAGTAAGTGTAGCTATTGCGGACGTTATAGGGAAGGGGATTCCTGCTGCTCTTTGCATGTCGATGATCAAATATGCAATGGAAAGCCTCCCAGAACACCGACAAGATCCAAGTTCCGTTTTGGAAAGTTTGAACAGAGTGGTAGAGCAAAATGTGGACATAAGCATGTTCATTACAATGTTTTACGGAATGTATAATTTAGATAATCACGCTTTTACATATGCCTCTGCAGGCCATGAACCCGGATTTTACTATCGTTCATCAACCAATCAATTTGAAGATCTTGATGCAAAAGGGCTATTGCTTGGAGTGGACAAAAAAGCAAGATATCAGGCCTATGAAAGAAAAGTAGATATCGGTGATATGATTATTCTGTTTTCTGATGGAGTTACAGAATGTCGGACAGAAGAAGGGTTTATTGAAAGGAAAGATATTATTCAGCTGATACGTAACTATCAACATCTTTCTTCTCAGGAAATCGTTAATAATGTATATAAAGAACTTGAAAAATTACAGCACTTTGAACTAAGGGATGATTTTACACTCATTATTGTTAAAAGAATCTCGTAAAGTTAGTTTACCCTTCGTATTTACAGGGTATAGGGAAAGTAGTAGCGTAACCGCGGGAACTGTACAAAAAGAAAAGTCGCTTGGTCGAGGTAATTTATTTACTTTCTAAAGAGGCAAACGTGTATGTCGCTACTTCTATTTTAGAAAATGATGACATACATAAACATTTAGCGAAGTGTCTATGTCTGCAGGGGATTGATACCGCGAGTAATCAGCAGACACTAGGCATAAAACTAAACTAATTCAATGAAATCGGGCATAAAGGTGGTTTTTTTATGAACTTAACAATAGATCTTAAAGAGCGAGATAAAGAACTTTTTGTCTCCATCTCAGGTGAAATTGATGCGTACACAGCTCCTCAGTTAAAAGAGAATCTACAGCCTTCTGCAGAAAAGCTTAATCAGGTAATTACAGTAGATTTATCAGGCGTGTCTTATATGGATAGTACCGGTTTAGGTGTTTTCGTTGGTTTATTCAAGACAATAAAGAAAAACAATGGCCAGCTCATTTTGTCGGGACTTTCTGAACGGTTAAGACGTTTATTTGATATTACTGGTTTGGGAGATATTATGAACATTAAATCAGAAGTAGAAGGTGGAGTGGAATGATGTCAGCTTTTGATTACATCGAAATGAAAATTCCTGCAAAGCCTGAGTATATAGGTGTCATTCGTTTGACTTTATCGGGAATAGCGAGTCGGATGGGGTTTATGTATGATTCCATTGAAGATTTAAAAATTGCTACGAGTGAAGCAATTACAAATGCTGTACAACATGCCTATAAGGATGATAATGGGGAAGTAATTGTAGGGTTTGCTCTATATGAAAATAGGCTTGAAGTTATGGTTGCAGATGATGGAGAGAGCTTCGATTTCAAAGCGATTCGTCAAGAGGTAGGGCCATATAATGCAGAACACTCCGTTGAATTTTTAAGAGAAGGCGGATTAGGGTTATACCTAATTGAAAGCCTGATGGATGAGGTGAAAGTTCACCATAAGGAAGGAGTGACAGTCTTCATGACTAAATTCCTAGAAGGAGAGCAGGTGGAGAGGGATGCAAAAACTATCTCAACCTGATCAATTAGATAAAAAACAAATCATCAGGTGGATTCAAGATTATCAAGAAAGCCAGGATGATGAAGCACAGAGGATGCTTGTTCTTCATTATCGAAGTCTCGTCGAATCGCTCGCCCGAAAATACTCAAAAGGGAAATCGTTCCATGAGGATATGGTTCAAGTTGGTATGCTTGGGTTGCTAGGAGCGATACGTAGGTATGAAGTTTCCTATGGGAAGTCGTTTGAAGCTTTTGCTATTCCTACTATTATAGGAGAAATTAAAAGATTTCTTCGAGATAAAACATGGAGTGTACATGTACCGAGAAGAATTAAAGAACTTGGACCTAAAATCAAAACAACAGTAGAGGAATTAACGAACACCCTTGGAAGATCTCCAAAAGTACAAGAAATCGCTGATTACCTAGAGGTTACAGAGGAAGAAGTACTAGAAGCAATGGAGATGGGGAGGAGTTATCAAGCGTTAAGTGTCGACCACTCCATTGAGGCGGACTCTGAAGGAAGTACGGTGACGATTCTTGATATTGTCGGAGAGCAAGAAGAAGGATATGAAAAAGTTAATCAAAAACTCGTGCTAGAAAAGGTATTGCATGTTTTATCCGAAAGAGAAAGACTAATAATTCAATACACATACTTAGATAATCTCAGTCAAAAAGAAGCTGGTGAAAAACTAGAGATTTCTCAAATGCATGTTTCTCGTTTACAAAGAAGAGCGATAAAAAAGCTAAGGGAAGCAATTCAAGACGAGTCTCAGCGTGCGGAGAGCTACTTGTAATGCCGTATTTTCAAAAACATAACATTGAATTATATGCAGAACAAACATCTAAGCACGGAGATCCTTATTGTGGAGATAGTTTTTATTATACTTCTACAAATGATTATTTTATTTGTATATTGGCTGATGGTCTTGGAAGTGGAAAGTATGCGTATGAATCATCCAGTGTAGTTGCCGAAATAGTGAAAGAACATCATGAGAAGGATATTGATACGTTAATGAAGATGTGTAACAGCTCGCTCGCTAGCAAAAGAGGAGCAGCGGTTGCAATCTTAAAAGTATTTTATCACTCCAGAGAGTTTGTCTATAGTTGTGTAGGAAACATCAGATTTTATCTGTATTCCCCCGAAGGAAAGTTGACATACCCACTTCCTGTAACGGGGTATCTTTCAGGGCGCCCGCAAAAATATAAAACACAGCGATTTTCGTTTCAAGAAAACTCTCGATTTTTAATTCATTCAGATGGCCTGAACATTACTGGAGTAAAGAATATTCTTCAACAAAAAAGAACGATGCGTGATATTCTTTGCTATATTCAACATTACGTAGATGACACTGCAGACGATACTACTTACATGATAGGAAGCTTACTCTAGATTTGAGTAAGCTTCTTTCTAGTTGCAGCGGGCTGACTAAGCTGACTGTTATTGCCGCTTTTCGGCCTTTTCAACAGGAGTGTGCTAAAATTAATGAAGATACAGATGGATGGAGGTTATCAGATTGGAAAAAGTATTAGACATTGAAGAGCAGTTACTACATAAAATTACAAAGCAAATTAATACACCATTAAAAAATGTGAAAAGTGTTATCAAGTTACTAGATGAAGGAAATACAGTCCCCTTTATCGCTCGCTATCGAAAAGAGCAAACAGGGGCATTGGATGAAGTTCAGATTCGTGCCATTATGGATCAATGGAATTACTTGCAGAATCTTGAGCAAAGAAAAGAAGAAGTTATTAGGCTGATTGAAGAACAAGGTAAACTTACCCCAGAGTTAACAGCTGATATTCAGAAAGCGGATAAGTTGCAAACTGTGGAAGACTTATATCGTCCCTATAAACAAAAGCGAAGAACAAAGGCGACAGTAGCGAAAGAGAAAGGTCTAGAACCACTTGCACAATGGTTATTATCCTTTCCATCACAAGCAGATGTTAAGGATGAGGTAATGAAATATCTGTCTGACGAAGCAAAGGTTACTACTGTGGAGGAAGCTATTGCTGGAGCAAAGGATATAATTGCTGAATACGTAGCGGATGATGCTAAGTTTAGAGAATGGATTCGAAAAGAAACGTTTCGTACCGGTGTAATAGAATCAAAGGTTAAGAAACAAGAGCTTGACGAGAAAAACGTCTTTGAAATGTACTATGAATATGTAGAGCCGGTTAGTAAAGTAGTCCCTCACCGTGTATTGGCGATGAACCGTGGAGAAAAGGAAGATGTTTTACGGATTTCTATCCAAACGGATGTAGAGAAAATCCTTAACTATCTAAACAAATGTTTAATCAAAAATGAAAACTCTGGTGCAGCTGTAATAGTGCAAGAGGCGATTGAAGACAGCTATAAGCGATTAATTCAACCATCAATTGAAAGAGAGATTCGCAGTGAGCTAACAGATAAAGGGGAAGATCGTGCAATTCATATCTTTTCTGAGAATTTAAGGAAACTGTTACTTCAGCCACCATTAAAAGGAAAGATGGTCCTTGGAGTCGATCCGGCCTACCGTACAGGTTGTAAACTGGCTATAGTAGACGAAACAGGTAAGGTACTTGGTATTAATGTTATTTATCCTCATCTTTCTAAGCAGAAACAAGAGCAGGCTGAAAGCACAATGAAAAAGTTGATTGAGCAATATAATATTGAAATGATTGCTGTTGGGAATGGTACAGCATCCCGTGAAACAGAGCAATTTGTAGTAGATATTCTCAAAGAACTAGATAGGGAAGTCTTTTATCTTATTGTAAATGAAGCGGGAGCAAGTGTGTATTCAGCTTCAGAAATTGCGCGAGAAGAATTTCCGGATTTTCAAGTGGAAGAGCGCAGTGCTGTTTCAATTGCGAGAAGACTTCAAGATCCATTGGCGGAACTAGTGAAGATTGACCCGAAATCTGTAGGCGTAGGACAATATCAGCATGACGTTTCCCAAAAGAAGCTTAATGATTCTCTTACTTTTGTGGTAGAAACAGCCGTTAACCAAGTTGGGGTTAATGTGAATACCGCATCAGCATCGCTTCTACAATATGTATCAGGGCTTTCCAAAACGGTTGCCAAAAATGTTGTGAAGAAAAGAGAAGAAGAAGGAAAGTTCGCTTCTAGAAAACAACTAAAGGCAATACCTCGTCTTGGAGCAAAAACATACGAACAGTGTATTGGGTTTTTGAGAATACTAGATGGAGACGAAGCGCTTGACCGAACTTCTATTCATCCCGAAAACTATCAAGAAGTAAAGAACCTTATTCGTGAATTAGGTTTTGAAGAAGAAGCCATTGGAAGTGAAGAGTTAAAGCATGCATTGGAGAAGCTGAATTTAACAGAAGTTGCTGCATCTACTGGTATAGGAGAGTTGACACTAAAGGATATAATAGATGCGCTCATCAGACCTGGACGTGATCCGCGTGACGAACTTCCAAAACCGTTATTAAAAAAGGACGTTTTAAAATTAGAAGACTTAGAAGAAGGAATGGAACTTCAAGGAACCGTTCGTAATGTAGTCGATTTTGGGGCTTTTGTAGATATTGGAGTAAAACAGGATGGGCTTGTCCATATCTCCAAGTTGAAAAAAGGTTTTGTGAAACACCCCCTAGATGTCGTCTCTGTTGGAGACGTAGTTACTGTTTGGGTTGAAGGAGTCGATGTTCAAAAGGGAAGGGTAGCACTCACAATGGTTCATTAAAAACCAATATAAATATGTCGGGGGTGTTCCTATATGCATATGAAGCTTTGGGACATCCCCGTATTCCATTACGAAATATGTTTCTTTCTGTAAAAATACCAGCACTGATTAAGTAGTTTAATTTGATAACGGTCTTTTTCAAGGTAGGCTTTCCTCATTTGCTTGATTAGCCATTTAGGCATATAAGAGCCTCCTTTATCGAGTTAGGTTGATATATAGTTTATGCACATATAGGTTGTCATGTTCGTAAAAAAGGAGAAGGAATATGATTAATAGAGAATTAGAGAAGTTGGTAAAAGAAATTTCAACTAACTTATTTGGAAAACCCTTTCGTCATAAAGCTCGCTTCAATCCAAGGTTGAAGACTACGGGAGGAAGATATCTATTACAAAGCCATGATATAGAGATAAATAAAAAATATCTTGAAGAACATGGAAAAAAAGAATTGATTGGAATAATAAAACATGAGTTATGCCATTATCATCTTCATATTGAAGGTAAAGGATATAAACATAGGGATCAGGATTTTAAAACACTTCTGCGAAAAGTGGATGCTCCTAGACATTGCACGCCTTTAGAAGTTAGTAAAAAAAGCAAAAATTAGTTGTTTATGGGTGTGGTGAATGTAATACCATCTATAGAAGAAAGAGGAGAATTGACACAGAGCGATATGTTTGTGGCAAATGTAATGGGAAACTGAAATTAATAAAAGAGGAGATGCTGACATAAGTGCTTTTTAGGTAAGAAGTTATTAAAAACTGTTGAACGCCATTGTAAAATCAGTCTCCTTTATTCGTGTCTGTGTTTTCTTGAACTTTTTTGTCCCCGTGATTGAATAAATCTTATTTTTAATCTAAAAAATAGTTGACAGTGTTACTAAGAGTCTATATAATACAAAGAGTCGATAAGACAAAAACAACATTATTCCGCAGTAGCTCAGTGGTAGAGCTATCGGCTGTTAACCGATCGGTCGCAGGTTCGAATCCTGCCTGCGGAGCCATAGTTGAGGAGAAGTACTCAAGTGGCTGAAGAGGCGCCCCTGCTAAGGGTGTAGGTCGGGTAACTGGCGCGAGGGTTCAAATCCCTCCTTCTCCGCCATTACATTCTATGGCCCGTTGGTCAAGTGGTTAAGACACCGCCCTTTCACGGCGGTAACACGGGTTCGAATCCCGTACGGGTCATCTATTATCTTTTGGGACAGGCTGCTGTGGTAGTCTGTTTCATTTCGGTCCGGTAGTTCAGTTGGTTAGAATGCCTGCCTGTCACGCAGGAGGTCGCGGGTTCGAGTCCCGTCCGGACCGCCATTATTTTTAAAAAAGAAGTCTTGACATTAGTGAGTAGGTTATGTTAGTATATAAACCTCGTCATTAAAACGATGGGCTATAGCCAAGCGGTAAGGCAACGGACTTTGACTCCGTCATGCGCTGGTTCGAATCCAGCTAGCCCAGCCATTAATGAGCCATTAGCTCAGTTGGTAGAGCATCTGACTTTTAATCAGAGGGTCGAAGGTTCGAATCCTTCATGGCTCACCATTTTTTATTATTATGCGGGTGTGGCGGAATTGGCAGACGCACCAGACTTAGGATCTGGCGCCGCAAGGCGTGGGGGTTCAAGTCCCTTCACCCGCATCAAGGTATTTTAAAATAAACTATTGACTTTATCGAGTACCTGATATATAATAGTGTTTGTCGCTTAAGACGCGGTCGTGGCGGAATGGCAGACGCGCTAGGTTGAGGGCCTAGTGGGGGCGACCCCGTGGAGGTTCAAGTCCTCTCGGCCGCACCAACTAATTTATGCGCCCGTAGCTCAATTGGATAGAGCGTTTGACTACGGATCAAAAGGTTAGGGGTTCGACTCCTCTCGGGCGCGCCATTTTCAATTAATTCTACTAGCGAGCTGTTAGAACACTTATAACGGGAAGTAGCTCAGCTTGGTAGAGCACTTGGTTTGGGACCAAGGGGTCGCAGGTTCGAATCCTGTCTTCCCGACCACTAAAAAAACATATGCGGGTGTAGTTTAATGGTAAAACCTCAGCCTTCCAAGCTGATGTCGTGGGTTCGATTCCCATCACCCGCTCCAATTATTTTAACTAAACAAAACTTTTAAAAAATCATTGACATGAAATTGAGTTAAATGATATGATATAAAAGTTGCTTCTTAAGAAAGAAGTAGAGTATTGAACTTTGAAAACTGAACAAAGCAAAACGTCAACGTTAATTCAAGTTTTATTTTAAAAGAGCTAATCAAACATCTTTCGGAGAGTTTGATCCTGGCTCAGGACGAACGCTGGCGGCGTGCCTAATACATGCAAGTCGAGCGAACAGATGGGAGCTTGCTCCCTGATGTTAGCGGCGGACGGGTGAGTAACACGTGGGTAACCTACCTTTAAGACCGGGATAACTCCGGGAAACCGGGGCTAATACCGGATAACATCTTTCTTTGCATAAAGAGAGATTGA
>NZ_JBHUMF010000019.1:0-40170 GCF_042684945.1 Bacillus seohaeanensis
TGGGAAGGTTGCGTGTTTTATTTTGCCTTCTATTGTGTGTTAACCCCAACAAATATTATAGAGCCAGTTTTTGAAAATAAAAAATGCCCCTTTCATTTTGAAAGAGGCATCGTCATTTATCCCGACTTATCTTTCAGAATGAGCTCATTCTGCAGGAGGTAGCACCGTTCCATTAAGGCGGTTGCCGGACGTCATAGGGCCTGATCCCTCAGTCACTCTTGATAAGTATTCATTATATTAAATTTTCTGATAAGTGAATGATATCTGAAAACCTAATCTGGTGTCAAGGTAGTATTTCATAGGAAACCCATTGTTAACGTTTACATCCCTTTGCTAGCCTCGATTAACTTTTTCTTATTTTTTGCTAATGCACTTGAAAACAATCACTAGATAAAGTGAATCTCTCGTCAGCAGAGTCCCCCTTCAGCTCTATTGATGCGAATTAGGCGATTACCAATCGAACAGATGCAACAAGCAAAAACACCCACATCTGCGGGTGCTTTTGCCTCTAATTATCGAGATACATGTTCTGTCGCCAAACTAGATTCTGTTTCTTTTTCAGGTATTGTCAAGAAAATGACTGCTAAAATAATAAACGCTCCACCCAACAACTGATATCCCCCAAATGATTCGTTTAACCAAGTAATAGAGACAATCGCTGCAACGAGCGGTTCAATACTGGATAAAAGACCTGTCTCTGTTGCCGTCAAATATTTTAAGCTCCCAATGTAGAATACAAACGAGAGGGTTCCACTTAAAATAATAATCGCTAGCATCGAAAACGTACTTATTGTTAAAGTTTTTGCCAAGTGATGAAAGGCATACTGTTGATTAGATAAAAATAAAACAATCCCTCCAATTAGCATCCCCCAACCAACAATGACTGTAGTTCCCCATTGTTTAATAAGTTTCGCTGGGTGGAGGGTATAAAAAGCGAATCCTATAGCCGTTAAAATCCCAAAGAGAATCGCTTGTTTTGATAAAATAACATCTTCGAAAGAGCCATTTGTAATAAGAAAATATGTGCCAGATAGCGCAGCAATTACAGCTAATGATTGAATAACCGACGGCAATTTCTTTTTCTGTATTGCAACATAAATAGTAATTAATACGGGACCAAGGAATTGAAACAATGTTGCCGTAACAGCATTACTTATATGAACCGTCTCAACAAAAGCATACTGCGCACCGAGCATACCTAAAACAGAAAAAATGATGAGCTGTATCCAGTGGCTCGGGTGCTTCCAAATACCAAAGATATTTTGGTTCGTGAAAAATAAAAAAGCTAAAATGAAAACTCCAGCTACTAGTAACCGAACAACTAAATAACTGCTAGATGTTAGGCTAGTATGATCAAAGAGCCACTGGATCATAGGTCCAGATATCCCCCATAAAGTTGCCCCGCTAATAATCATTATTAAGCCAAGACGACGTGATGATTTCATGATGCTTACCTCCTATGCTTACTTGATTTTCAAAATTATTCATGCTAAACATAGAGGTATTATATAAAAGAACTGGCACTATAAAAAGCGCCAGTTTTACATAAAATAAAGGGGTCAGTTTGTATGTTTGAATTAACGCCAAAGCTTGACGTTCATAGTGAAGAACCCTTATATATACAACTATATAATTATATTAAAGAAGAAATGAAAACCGGGAAGCTAATGCCGCATACAAAGCTACCTTCCAAACGAAAGTTCGCACACTATTTGCAAGTAAGCCAGAATACAAT
Organism: Bacillus seohaeanensis; assembly: GCF_042684945.1. NCBI lineage: Bacteria > Bacillati > Bacillota > Bacilli > Caryophanales > Bacillaceae > Bacillus > Bacillus seohaeanensis. Next base: position 1,736 of record NZ_JBHUMF010000019.1, read on the forward strand.
TGAAGCTGCTTACGGTCAGCTTGTTGCGGAGGGGTATATAGAGTCCATTCCGCGGAAGGGCTATTTTGTGTGTAAAGTGGAACAAAGTTTATTTAATATAAAACGAAACGTCGAATTGGTAAAAGAAAAAGCATATTGGGATGAAGACTATCTGTATAATTTCACTATTGCAGGCGTAGATGGCCGATCATTCCCATTTGGACTATATCGTAAATTAACCAGTGAAGTGCTTCGTACTGAAAATGAAAAACTTCTAATGCTTGGACATCCACAGGGTGAATATGAGCTTCGCGAAACAATAGCAAAATATGTATATGAATCGCGCGGTGTCCACTGTTCCCCAAGTCAAATTATCATCGGCTCTGGAACACAACATTTAACCAAAATACTATTTCAGCTGTTACAAGGTAGTATATTTGCTGTGGAGGATCCTGGATATCACCGCAAACTTGTTACATTTGAAAATAGTGAAAAACATGTCAAAATGATTTCACTAGACCAAGATGGAATCATCTTATCCCAGTTAGAAGAAAGCGGTGCAAACGTAGCATTTGTCACACCATCTCACCAATTTCCATGCGGTATGATTATGCCAATTTCAAGACGAATGCAGCTGTTACATTGGGCTGAGGAGAATAAGGAACGATATATTATAGAAGATGATTATGATAGTGAATTTCGTTATTCAAGCAAGCCGATTCCAGCATTACAGGGACTAGACTCAAATGGAAAAGTAATCTATATGAGCACATTTTCAAAAGCGTTACTTCCATCCATACGTCTAAGCTATATGATACTACCCAAACCGCTAATTAAAGCGTATCAAGAAGAGTATTTCTTTTATACGCAGACAGTATCACGTATCGATCAAGCTATTTTACGAAGATTTATGATTGAGGGGTATTGGGAAAAACATATTCATAAAATGAGAGTTATATATCAGAAAAAAAGAAATGCACTTGTATCAGCAATTTCGCAGTATTTTCCGGATTTCATTGATATAATTGGTCAGGATTCCGGATTGCACTTTTTAGTACGTCCGAATAATGGCATGACAGAGAAGGAGCTCATTGAACAAGCAGCAAAATATAGTATAAAAGTACATCCCGTTTCAACTTTTGGAAAAAACGATAATAAAACAGTGCTTCTTGGTTTCGCTACTTTGTCTGAAAAAGAGTTATATGATGCAGTTGGATTACTAGCAAAAGCATGGTTCTAAAGTGAATGTTCGCCCAACATTTGTAAGCAGTAGTATGTCTAACAAGAACATTTTGCTACTTATAAGAATTGGTTCTGACCCTAACAAATCCCCACCAATTGTCTCAACAAATTAACTCAAATCTGATTCTAAATTAACCCTTGTAAACTCATAGGAATTATGTATAATATAAATCAAGTTAAAAATAATCTAAATAATTAGACTGATTGGAAATACCAAAGGTCCTTAACTCTGATGTTAAGGGCCTTTTTGTATTTTTTTAGGGAAGGTTGTTTTCTAGAAGGTTGTTGCTTTTAACAATAGTTGAAAACACAGAGTGGATTGGAGTGGAAGACAGTTGATTCCTGCAGAATACATAGGCAAGCAGATACCTGCAGCGAAAAGGAACGGTCCATTATCCACAAACAACAAATTTTACGAAAAACAGCCTAAGGGAATGAAACCATTCATTCTATTCAAAGTAAATGATTATTATTTATATTTCTTATGAGGTGGTATCATTGCAATTACAAGTAATAAACAGCCCTTTTAATGAAGAACAGGTTAAACTCCTAAATAGCCTTCTGTCTACACTGACGGAAAACCAAAAGATGTGGCTGAGTGGGTATCTAGCCTACCAACAGACAACAAATTCTCCTCTGCAAGAAGCACCAGAGATGCTCCCTCCAAATACGGAGCAAGTAGCTTCCAAAGAAGTAACAATACTCTTCGGATCGCAAACTGGTAACGCACAAGGGCTTGCTGAGAATATGTCAGGCAGGTTGAAGGAACAGGGTTTTCAAGTAACACTCTCTTCCATGAACGAATTCAAGCCAAACCGCATCAAAAAGGTTCAAAATCTTCTCATTTTAGTTAGCACACACGGAGAAGGCGATCCACCAGATACCGCTCTATCATTCTATGAATTCCTTAATAGCAAGCGAGCTCCTCAATTAACAGATTTACGATTCTCGGTGCTTTCTCTAGGTGACAGCTCCTATGAATTCTTCTGCCAAACAGGAAAGGATTTTGACAAGCGACTAGAGGAACTAGGTGGTAAACGGCTTTCTCCACGTACAGACTGTGATTTGGATTATGACGAACCTGCTGAGGAGTGGTTCGAGGGTGTTCTGACTAGTCTAAGTGAAACTGATTCTACTGAAAAACAAATTTCTTCACTAGCCTCAATGGAAACAAAAGCAGCAAATGAGCAAGCTAGTTATTCAAGAACAAACCCTTTTAAGGCAGAAATTCTTGAAAATATAAACCTTAACGGACGTGGATCGAATAAAGAAACAAGGCACCTAGAGCTATCGCTTGAGGAATCTAATCTTGAGTTTGAGCCGGGAGACAGTCTCGGAATCTATCCTGAAAACGACCCCGCCTTAGTCGATCTTCTCATTTGGGAAATGAACTGGAATCCTGATGAAATGGTTAAGGTAAATAAACAAGGGGATACACGTTCATTGCGAAATGCACTTATCTCAAACTATGAGATTACTGTGCTGACTAAGCCTCTACTGGAAAAGGCAGCAGAGCTTTTCTCGAGCAATGATCTTCATGGACTTTTGGCGTCAGGAAATGAGGAAGAATTGCGAACGTATATTGAAGGACGCGACCTTCTTGATTTAGTTCGGGATTTCGCTCTAAAGGAAGTTCCGTCTAGCACATTCCTTTCAATCCTTCGCAAAATTCCAGCTCGTCTTTACTCGATTGCGAGTAGTTTAAGGGCTAACCCAGATGAAGTACATCTTACGATTGGTGCGGTAAGATATGAAGCTCATGGACGCGACCGGACTGGGGTTTGCTCTGTACAGTGTGCAGAACGTGCTCAACCAGGTGACGTTTTGCCAGTTTTTATTCAGAAGAACCAAAACTTTAGACTTCCTGCTAATCCGGATACACCAATTATAATGATTGGACCTGGCACTGGGGTTGCGCCATTCAGAGCATTCCTCCAAGAACGGGAGGAGCTCGAAGCAGAAGGAAAATCGTGGTTATTCTTTGGTGACCAGCATTTCGTTACAGACTTCCTCTATCAGGTTGAATGGCAACAATGGCTTAAGAATGGTGTGCTGACAAAAATGGATGTTGCTTTTTCACGTGATACAGAAGAAAAAGTCTATGTCCAAGATCGTATAAAAGAGAACAGTCAAGAACTTTACCAATGGTTAGAGGATGGAGCTATCGTCTATATTTGTGGCGATGAAAAGCGTATGGCACATGACGTTCATGAAACGCTAATAACGGTTATTGAACAGGAAGGTCAGATGAGTAGGGAGCAAGCAGAAGCCTACATTGCAGAAATGCAACAGCAAAAACGTTATCAGCGTGACGTATATTAAGTTTTCGTTGAAAGGAGATAAAAAATGATAAAAAATAAATTACCACTAACGCAAGAAGGTCCCCCTAGTGATGTGGAGCGAATAAAAAAAGACAGCAACTATTTGCGTGGAACACTTGCCGAAACGTTTACTGATTCGATTAGTGCGGGAATTCCCTCTGATGACAACCGTTTAATGAAATTTCACGGTAGTTACCTGCAAGATGACCGAGATGTAAGAAATGAACGTCAGCGACAAAAACTTGAACCAGCCTATCAATTCATGGTAAGAGTACGTGCTCCTGGCGGTGTAACGACACCAGAACAATGGTTGGTTATGGATAATATTGCCCGTAAATATGGCAACGGAACGATAAAACTAACTACTAGACAGTCGTTTCAAATGCACGGAATTTTAAAGTGGAATATGAAAAAAAGTATCCAAGAAATTGATGCGGCTTTAATGAATACACTAGCTGCATGTGGTGATGTGAACAGGAATGTGATGTGTAATCCTAATCCACATCAGTCGGAAGTTCATTCTGAAGTGTACGAATGGGCTCGTAAGCTGAGCGACTACCTTGCACCACGAACTAGAGCCTATCATGAGATTTGGCTTGACGAGGAACAAGTAGCAGGCAGTCCCAAAACAGAGGAAGAAGTAGAGCCGATGTACGGGGCCCTTTATTTACCTAGGAAGTTCAAAATTGGTATTGCTGTTCCCCCTTCCAATGACGTTGATGTCTTTTCTCAAGATCTTGGCTTGATTGCAGTAATAGAAGAAGGAAGACTGAAGGGCTTTAATATCGCGGTCGGGGGAGGCATGGGGATGACGCATGGAGATAAAGCGACGTATCCCCAGGTAGCCAGAGTCATTGGTTTTTGCACACCAGACAAGATTGTCGATGTTGCAGAAAAAGTCATAACAATTCAACGGGATTATGGAAACCGTTCAGTCAGAAAAAACGCCCGTTTTAAGTACACAATTGATAAGCTAGGACTTACTTTTATTAAGGAAGAACTAAGTGAACGGTTGGGATGGAGTCTCGAAGAAGCTCGACCTTATCATTTCGAACATAACGGGGATCGTTACGGCTGGGTTCGAGGAATCGATGGCAATTGGCATCTTACTTTATATATTCAGAATGGTCGCGTTACAGATTTAGAAGACTATTCCCTTATGACTGGCCTTCAAGAAATTGCTAAGATTCATACCGGCGATTTCCGACTCAGTCCTAATCAAAACCTCGTCATCGCAAATGTAACGGATGAGAAAAAAGAAGAAATCGTTGAATTGGTGGAGAAATATGGGCTTACTGATGGCAAGCATTATTCTGCATTACGCAGAAATTCCATGGCCTGTGTAGCACTTCCAACCTGCGGATTGGCTATGGCTGAGTCTGAGCGCTACCTTCCCGTATTGCTAGATAAAATAGAGTCTATTGTGGAAGAATGCGGCTTACACGAAGAGGAAATTACCATTCGTATGACAGGTTGCCCCAACGGATGTGCCCGCCCAGCCCTTGCTGAAATTGCCTTTATCGGGAAAGGACCGGGAAAATACAATCTGTACCTAGGTGGTGGCTTTTCAGGAAATCGATTGAATAAGCTTTACAAAGAAAATATTGGGGAGAATGAGATTTTGGAAACACTGCGCCCAATTCTTTCACAGTATGCAAAAGAACGGGAAGATGGTGAACATTTCGGTGATTATGTAATCCGTGCCGGCTTCATCAAAGAAGTCCATAACGGGCTGGATTTTCATGATTAATAGAAGAAAATCTAAAAATCAGTATCATCCGCATTCTTTAGATTTATATAAAGAAAAACCGAAGAAACATTATAAAGGATAAAAAACAAGGGCTAGTTAATTGAAGACACTGAAAAAACTTTTTTATAGAAGCTAATCACTTATATGATTGGCTTCTTTTGTTGTCTGTATATTACTAGAAATAGTTCGTACCTTCCAAAAATATTATCTTTTTTATGGCCTTCTAAAACAAAATCTCCTATTATCTCAAGTGGTGGCCTTATATAACAATGTTATCTTTTGAATATTCTGTCTGTTTTGTGATACATTCTAGTTAACACTGTTTTACAAATCTAAATGAAATGTTTAGGAGGAACTTTTTTATGATACCAAATCAACAACAGCAAATTTTACTTGCTTCACGACCTAGCGGTAAACCCGTTAAAGAAAATTTTCAATTTGAACAAGTCTCCGTTCCAACACCAAGTGATAATGAAATTTTGGTGAAGACACTATACCTTTCTGTTGACCCTTATATGAGAGGCAGAATGTCAAGTGCCAAATCCTATGTTGAACCATTTAAACTTAATGAACCTATTCATGGCGGTGTAGTGGCTCAAGTGGTGGAATCAAAGTCTGACTCCTTTAAAGTAGGCGACTATGTTACTGGAATGCTTGGCTGGCAGGAATATTCGATTGCGTCTAAAAAAACGGTAAGAAAAGTCGATCCTGAATTGGCACCAGTAACGACAGCTCTTGGAATATTAGGAATGCCAGGGTTGACGGCATACCTCGGTCTTCTTAACATCGGAAATCCTAAAGAAGGAGAAACACTCGTTGTGTCGGGCGCAGCAGGTGCTGTTGGATCTATTGTTGGGCAAATTGGAAAAATTAAAGGCGCGAGGGTTATTGGAATTGCCGGTTCTGACGAAAAAATTAGCTATTTAAAAGATACATTAGGATTTGATGATGCAATAAACTATAAAACAACGGATAATTTAAGAGCCGCTTTAAAAACTGCTTGCCCTAACGGAATTGATATCTATTTTGAAAACGTCGGAGGCGAAATTGCGGACGCTGCAATGAGTCTATTAAACAAGCATGCACGTGTTCCAGTTTGTGGAGCGATTTCTTCCTATAATAAAAAGGGTGGAGAAGACTTAGGTCCGAGGATTCAATCCTACCTAATTAAATCAAGTGCCTTAATGAAAGGTTTTGTTGTCAATGATTATAGTCATGAATTTAAAGACGCTTCTATCCAACTAGGCAAATGGGTGAAAGAAGGAAAACTTCTATTTGAAGAAACAATTACAGAAGGGTTTGAAAGTATTCCAGAGGCATTTCTCGGATTATTCGAAGGAAAAAACCTTGGAAAACAGCTTGTAAAAGTAGCTGAACCAGCGGAATAATAGTTACCTTAATGTAACTAGCAGTACAAAAAAGTCTGGGACAAATATGTTCTAGGTAAATAAAAATCCGAGCTAATTCTTTCATTTGAAGGCGAAAATTAGTTCGGATTTTTTTATAAGTCTTCATAAAACGTGTTGCTCTTTTTAAGTTGTTCTAGCTGTTGATTGGAGTGCAAGACGAAGACTCCTGCGGGAAAAGCGGAACAGGTGAGACCCCGCAAGAGCGCAGCGATGAGGAGGCTCACCGACCGCCCGCGGAAAGCGAAGTCTTGACACGGAAATCAACAGCGGTGTTCAACAGCGATTACTAAATAATTTAACCTGACATTGTTCGTCTTTAGGGGATAGTATTTTAGTTATGTCCCGGCCTCCTCTTTTGTAAAATTAATAGTTTTTTCTAACAGACTTATGAACTAAAAAATCTCTAAAAACAATATAACCAAATCCGAAATACTCTAAAGGAGCATTTCGATAATATTCTCGTATAGACATCATTATTCTCCTCCATTCATATTCTGTTTGACCTTTGAGGCAGCCAGTTCTCTATAAAATCGGGCATTTTGCCTTTTAATAAACTAGCGTGTCCTCCTTTTATTAGCACATATTCTTTTTTCTTACTTGAAACAAAATTCATTACAGCAGAGCTAGTACTTGCAGGTACGAGTCGATCTTCCTCCCCTGATACAACTAGTAAATCGGCATGGATGTTACCGAGGTCTACCCTCTTCTCCCCTAAATCAATTGTTCCATTTACAAGGCCATTATCTTTAACAAGTTTGTTTGTTATATCTTTCGCCACAGCACCTGTTAATGGAATATGCCCTTTTGCCCATTGATTAAACCTTCTCCACTTTTCTACATAATTTGGATCATCTGCACGGTTAAGAAGAGCTAGATATGGACTTGCATATATCGGTGAGGTCAACAAGCGCATTCCATATTCCATATATTTTGCCGGAATTAACCCTAATGAATCAACCGCTGAATCAAGCTCAATCCCCTCTTCCTTCAACGCTTTCACCCATTGATCAAACAAAGATGACTGTGCAAAATCTATCGGAGACACAAAGAGTAATAGATTTTTAATAGGTTCATCCGCTACAGCAGCATACATCGCTGCAAAAGTCCCTCCTAAGCAAAAACCCATCAGCGATATCTCTTCTGCTTTACTGTGTCTAAGTGCCCTCTGAACACCTTTTTGAATATAATCCACTATATAGTTTTCCATCCCTATCTCTCTGTCTTCATATCCTGGAATACCAAAATCAAATAAATATACGTCATATCCACTTTTCGTCATTATTTCAATGAAACTATTATTTGGTGCAAGATCCAGTATAGATGGTTGATTTATAAGAGAATAAATAAGAAAAAGAGGTGTCCGGAACTTTTTTTCTTCCGCAGGATAGTACCAGAGTGTTGCTTTATTCTTTTTCCAAACGGCTTGTCTAGGTGTTAAGCCTATCTCCGGATTATCGCTATTCCAAACACTCCCAAAGCCTGTCCATCGTTTTATTTCCTTTTCCAGTGAATCTCCTAAGAGTGAAAAAGGTTTATTCATCCTCTTCACTCTTTTCAAAATTAGTCACACTACCTCTACCTTTCAACAATACTTTTATTTCCTCAATAGACTCGGCAAGTTCCATAATTTGTTCTTCTATAGAATCAAGTTTTTCTTCTGATTGGATAATTAATTTCGATAAATTTGTTACATCTGTTTTCGTAGGATAATTAAGATGAATGGAGAGAATTTCTTGCAGATCTTTTAGTTGATTGATGGAGTTAGAGGTTTTCTTAATTCCAAAGCTCCCGATATTTATTGCCTTTTTATTATTTATTGCATCTTGAATTTGTTCATTAAGCTTTCTTTCTAAGCCGATTCCAAGCATTTTTAACGACTTATAAAAATCAAATGACTTAACGTCTGCCACTCTATTTTCCTCCTTTGTTCTAGTTCCAGCGGCTAGTCCCCTGCGTCATAAGTCAATCATCCCAAAAGGCAAAGAACGCCTTTCCGGTATGCTTGTTGTGTCTGACCAAGCCGCTTCCACTTTTCCGTTTTAAATTAGAGCTGATTTTCCACCATCTACACTAAGTACTTGTCCGGTAATATAATCAGATGCTCGTGATGATAGGAATACTGCCGCTCCTTTTAAATCTTCCTCTGTTCCCAATCTGCCTGATGGAATCAGTTGAACAATCTGCTTATACATTTTTTCTAACATGGCCCCTGTAATTTTAGTAGGAAAGAAGCCCGGTGCAATAGCATTCACCTGTATACCGTGCATTGCCATTTTTGCTGAAAAGTCTTTTGTAAAAGTAATAACGGCACCTTTACTCGTGTTATACGCGATGGTATCCATAATTGTTGGCGGTGCGCCACCAAACCCGGCAAGAGAAGCAATATTGATTATTTTCCCTGACCCTTGTTCTACCATCACTTTCCCTACAGCCTGTGAAAATAAAAATACCCCTTTCACATTGACATCCATCACTTTTTCCCATTTATCAACAGGTAAGTCTAAGGCGGGTCCTGTCCAAGATGTACCGCTATTGTTCACTAAAATATCAACACCACCAAACTCTTCTACCGTTTTCTTGACCACTTCTTCCACTTGTTTTTGATTTGTCACATCACATTGCAAAGCAAGAGCTTTCACACCCATTTGCTTCAATTTTTCACTAACACGCTCGCATGCCTCCAATTTTCTTGAACATACGACAACGTTAGCTCCAGCCTCTGCCAATCCTTCTGCGATTTGTTCCCCTAACCCTCTTCCACCTCCTGTTACAATTGCAGTTTTATTTTTTACGCTAAATAAATCTAGGCTAGACAAAACATATTCCTCCTTTAACCTTTTGAAATCCGACAAGTAAAACTATTCACAATACTATAATAGACGAGCATAGGTGTATTGGTGCAAAAATTGGTCGTTTCGCCTGTCCCATTTTTATAAATGTTACTTTACTGTAGTATCTTTATTTCTTCTCACAAATGATAAGGAATATCGTAGCAGGATCCGTGTTAGGCATTAAAAAATGGAAGTGGTTAATTAAAAAAAACAATTGACATATTACGAGTATACTGTAATAATATCTAAGACAAGTTCATACGGTTACCTTTAATTCAGTCCTGTGAGACTGGCAAGGTGAAACAGATGAGAAATCTGTAATAATATAAAAACGAATGGTCATGTGTCCATTTTTATTCGTTTTTATATTTTCAAAAACACCTTGCCGATAATTAGGCAAGGTGTTTTTCGTTTTCTTGATAATTCATTTTATCTAGTGGTAACTTATGAACCAAATTTCCTTAAAGGAGCGATAGAAATGGCACATAAAGAAATTCAAGTCCATGAACGTTTACCATTTTTACAAAGCTTACCACTTAGCATTCAGCATTTGTTCGCTATGTTTGGTTCCACGGTGTTAGTACCAGTACTGTTTGGGGTTAACCCAGCAACCATTTTATTAATGAATGGAATTGGAACATTACTATATATTTTTATTACGAAAGGGAAGATTCCAGCATATCTTGGATCAAGCTTCGCCTTTCTCTCACCATCGTTTGTTGTACTCGGTCACTATTCAGGCGGGACAGGCTACAGCTATGTACTCGGTGGATTCCTCGCTGTTGGGGTTGTGCTAAGCATTATTGCCATTATCGTAAAAATAGCTGGAACCTCGTGGATTGATGTACTATTTCCACCAGCAGCTATGGGAGCGATTGTTACGGTAATTGGTCTGGAGCTAGTACCCGTCGCTGCTGAAATGGCTGGTTGGATTGCACCGGCTGACGCCGACGCTACTTGGGCGATTGACCCGAAAGTGGCTCTTGTATCGTTATTAACATTAGCCATCACTATCATTTGTTGGGTAACACTACGAGGATTCTTAAAAATTATCCCTATCTTAATCGGAATTGTTGCAGGTTACTTCATTGCTTACGCATTCGGTTTAGTCGATTTGACAAAAGTTCAGGAAGCAGCATGGATTTCCATGCCAGAGTTCTACCAAATGAAATTTGATCTATCTGCAATCTTAACTATTCTTCCAGCAGTACTTGTTATTATACCTGAGCATATTGGGCACTTATTTGTTACAGGGAATATTGTTAAGAAGGATTTGACAAAAGATCCTGGGTTAGATCGTTCGTTAATGGGGAACGGAATTTCAACCATTATCTCTAGCTTCTTTGGCTCCACACCTAACACAACGTATGGGGAGAATATTGGTGTACTAGCAATCACACGAGTATATTCCACATGGATTATTGGAGGAGCAGCTATAATAGCAATTGTCCTTTCTTTCTGCGGAAAACTTGCTGCCCTGATTTCATCAATCCCTGCACCAGTAATGGGGGGAATTTCCCTACTGTTATTCGGTATCATTGCCTCTAGTGGGATTCGGATGTTAGTCGAATCAAAAATTGACTACAGCAGCTCACAAAATCTAATCCTAACTTGCATCGTTCTTGTTATCGGGATCAGCGGAGCAGCAATTCAAATAGGCGAAGTTGAATTAAAAGGAATGGGCCTAGCAACAATCGTCGCTATCCTTTTAGCCATGTTCTTTAAAGTGCTTGATGTATTGAAGTTGTCGAATGAATAATACTAGGAATTCACTCTCTGTTTCTCCAACACTCACTCGACATGTAAATATTATGTAAGTACATCAAAACCGTATCACTTTTTAAACAAAGGATTCTGTCTTGAGATGTATTTTCTGAAATATCTATAGAAATGATACGTTTAAAGTCCATAATAAAAATGAGGATTGTCTTTGTGTAAGACAATCCTCATTTTTATTAATGTTATCTGTTAGCAAAGGGAGCAAAAAACATTGCAAGCATAAATGAGATGGTATGTTTCCTACAATTTCACGGCTATACAAGAAATTTCCCTATGTTTTCAATACACAATTCTAGGTGTTATGAATTTACACTTTCTGCTTGGCTCTCCTGTCTTGCGTGTATTTTTTTCATTGCAAATCTTGCTATCGGCTGAGCAATCAATAGTTCAATCCAAAATGCTACACCAAAATTTCTAAGCCAACTTGGAAAGAAATTCTGAAAAGGTTCTAGACTCACTTGTTTCGTACCAACCCAAGTTCCTATAATGGTTAGAAGAATAGATAAGACCGTAACATTTAATAAAGTATTCAGTAAAATCCTAGCATTAAATCCATCTGTTTGCCCTACGAATTTTGGCATTACTTTACCAACTAACGGTCCTGCAACCAATCTTACTAACACTATAACGATAATCCACATAAACGGAATAATCTTTAGCGTTTCTAAATAATTTTCTTTACTGAAGCCACGTTCCATCCCCATAATAATTGGGGCGATAGTGTTTACTGAAATAATGGAAATAATCAATAAAAATAATATACCTTCTTTTGGGTTTTGAGGCAGTCTGTCTTCCTTATACATATTTTACCCTCCGAAATTAAAATTTCAGATGGTAGACGTATCATTCGACATATATTTTTGGTCAGTAAAACTACTACCAATATCTCTACACACTGATATAATAATTATATCAATTTTTCAAACAAATAAAAGGATGTTCTGAAACTAAGTTCATCCAATTGACACCCAAACTGATACCAATATCGATGTTAGATTATTAATTGCCTAAAACAATAATTCTAGTGAAAAAGAAATTGAAACTAAGAAATCCCCTCTTTTAAGACCGTTATATTTTAATTTTTATCCAACCCGTTTCTTCAGGAAAATCTTTTCGTGATAACCGCTGACCGGATAAGAGTTGACGATACGACGTAATCGTTCCATCATGGGATACTATATAAATCGTTTCCGTATTTTGCTGTTTACACCATTCAATAAACTTTTCCCCTAAAATGCTGAAGCCTTCCTCTGATATAGTATTAATTCCTTCAGACCATAGTTCCGTTGACCAATTTCCCTCTAGAGTAAAGTCTGGAAATTCTTTTTCAATTAGTTTAGAATCCATCATTTTATCACAAGGAAGTGTGCTCCATTTTGTTTTTTGAGGAAACATTCTAGGTGACACTAATGGATTGACTATTTTCTTACATTCCATCCCTTTACTCCATATAAAAGCTGTCTGTAAGGTTCTTCTAATTGGACTAATAACAATAATATCCTTGTTTGTTAAAGGAAAGGTCTCCCGTAGCGAAATAGCTTGTTTAATACCTTGATCAGTCAATGGAGAATCCCTTAACTGCAAACTCTCTGGAAGATTTAATGTATGATAACCCTGACCATGCCTAATGAATACTAACTCCATAGTCCACCTTCTAACCTTCATATTATTCAAAAGAATTCAATACTATTAACTTCTACTTTCTGAATTGACTTTCCTTCTCCCTCCATTATATGATCCTTTAAATGTAAAACGGGCACAAACCTTATTACAGGAAAGTGCCCTTTAGATGAATGGAAATATTTATCATTTTACAGTTTATTCAACTGAAATTGCATTACAAGAAAAAGTTCATGTTTCAGATTGTTTGTTTAATTGTTCGATTTCACTAGTGATTGTCTCTATTTCAATTCTTTCAAATAATGGTCTAACATTAGTTAGGTTATTCGAAAAATTCCCAGTAGGAATCCAACTAAAGTCTTCCATTCCTAGTAATCCTTTTACGATCTGACTTGAAAACGGCAAAAAGGGGTTTAATAATTGAGCTAAATTCCCAATTAAATATACACAGGTAGCGATTATATCCGCACATTGTGTTGGATTCTCTTTTATCTGAATCCATGGCTGTTGTGAATCAAAATATTTGTTTGCATTCCTAATGAAATCGAATATTTCTTCTAAAGCAGGTTTAAAATTTGTATCTTCTATGTGCGAGCCTATTTCTTTATAAAGTCGGAGTATTTCACTCTTTAATTGTGAGTTAATTTTCCCAACTGGAATAATACCATCATAGTATTTCTCAACAAATTTTAGTGTTCGATTTACAAAGTTCCCGTAAGCTCCTAACAACTCACTATTATGACTATAAACAAACTCTCTCCATGAAAAGTCAGAATCCCGATTTTCAGGTGCGTTAATGGTTAAAAAATAACGAATAGAGTCAGGCTGATATTTCGCTAACATATCCGGAACCCAAACTGCCCAATTTTTACTTGTAGAAAGTTTTTTCTTCTCAACCGTTAAATACTCGTTGGAAACAATATAGGTGGGTAAGCCTTTAATTCCTACCCCCATTAAGATGGAAGGCCAGATAATGGAGTGAAAAGGAATATTGTCTTTTCCGTGAATATAATATGCTTTTGTATTTTCACTCCAGTAAATAGAATCATCTTTGTTATTGTCCTCTGCCCATTTTTTAGAGGCAGAGTAGTAACCTGAAACAGCTTCAATCCATACATAAATTTTCTTCTCTTCATATCCCTTAACTGGAATAGAAACGCCTATTGGTAAATCCCTTGAAACAGCTCGGTCATGCAACCCTTCCTTTAAGTATCGCTCTGTTAATTGAATTGCATTTGCACGCCATAAACGATGCTCCTTAGCAGTGTGAACATATTTTTCAAGTTCTTTTTGAAACGTACTTAACTTGAAATAAAAATGCTCTGTTTTCTTTGTAGTAGGAGAATCACCACATATCCTACAATGCTTCTCAAGAAGATCTAAAGGATCTAAAATCTTAGAACAATGATCACATTGATCTCCCCGGGCACCCTGACCACAACTTGGACAAATTCCCTCTACAAATCGATCAGGTAAAAACTGTTCACAAGTATTACAGTAAACTTGCTCAATTTCCTTTGTGTAGATTTTTTCGTTGTTCAATAACTCTAAGAAAATATTCTGTACAACGTTATGATGATGTGCTGTATCCGTACGAGTATAACAATCATAGGTAAACCCTAATTTTTCAAAGCAATTACGAAACTCCTCGTGATATTTATCAGCAATTTCTTTTGGCGTTACCCCTTCCTGCTTAGCTCTAATAGAAATTGGAGTACCATTACAATCACTCCCTGAAACATAAAGAACGTTCTCCCCTTTGGCACGATAATATCGAGCTAGAATATCACCCGATAACAAACTAGCAATGTGACCTAGATGCAATGATCCATTTGCATAAGGCCATGCTCCTCCAATAAGTACACTCATTATTGTCCCTCCCTTTGATTTTAAAACCAATAAAAAAACCTCGCCCCAAGACAACTAGATTGTCTAAGGACGAGGTTATACTCGTGTTACCACCTTAATTTACTAACCACTCACATGATTAGCCTCAGCAAGTACGGAACAATGATGTTCTTATACCCTGACATTTATAACGAGTGACAAATCTCGTCATAGCCTTACCTATAAAATAAGTTCAGCTATGCAGCTCTGAGACCATGTTCAATCAATCCTTCTATGCTTCTTTTCAGCTACCGAAGCTCTCTGTAAAAGAAAAAACTTGATTTACTCTTCTCATCATCGCTTTTAATTTTCCCATCAATATATTTACCTTATTATTACATTTTGATTTAAGAAATACAAGACAAGGAATAATCATTTTTCTCCAGAACACCCTGATTTATGTTGACAGTTTTTTACCGTGAATGTTTTTAATCACCTTCCCCATAATTATATATTCATGAGGTACATTGGGATAAAAACCCTCACGAATAACTACCCAGCCTTGCCTTTTGTAAAAAGAAATCGCTTGATGATTATCTTTACGGGTAGTTAATAGAGCTGTTTTTTCCCGTCTGTTTTGAAGCAGCGTTTGGATGAGCTGCTTAGCGATTCCTTGTCTTCTGTATTGCGGATGAACACCTAATTCCACCAGTTCCATGCAGTCCTTCAACCATTCCCGATCAGACTGTAAATGACTTTCTAATAAATCATGATAATACTGCCCTTTAATAGAAGTATACCCGTAAATATATCCTGCAACTTGATGGCCTGCTATAGCCAAATATCCTTCAAAATTTGGATACTTAGAATGGTGCTGAAATTGTTTTTTCATTCCTATTGGATCTGTCCCGAAAATGGAACAGTACAACGCAATCATTTTGTTAAAATAATATCCTTGTACTCTAAACGGAATAATTTTCATATTTCACTACCCCCTATAACAGATTTGACCTACTTGGAAAAATCTTCTACTATCTGTACTATATTGAAAAATTTAAGGACGATTACACTTTTTTGAGTAATCGCCCCTCTTACTATTAATCCAGCGAAACATTTACGGTATTATCCACATATTTTGTTGTATTATAACCTTGAATTTCCAGCGTTTTAGGAATGACTTGTTCACCAGATGCATCATTAAATAATTCAATACTTTGTTTCGTTTGGAAAAAGCGAGGTTGACCTACCTTTTCAATTGAAAAGGGGTATTCATTAACATCATATTGTTTACCATTTTTATCAATTAGCACACCATCTCCACTCATCCCCATAGAAGTTTTTTTCCGAGCATTATCGCTAGTAATTTGAAACTCTAATGATTCATATACTCTATCTTCTGTTACCTCGCTTTTTATGACTACTTCTGTTGGGTTTCCAACCTTTACCTTGTCAATAGATAAGTTGTTCCCTAGATATTCAAAGGTTTGTGGAAAACCCTTCGAAACATCAATATCAATCTTTTTAAGTTTTTCTATAGATAAATGAATGGAAGCAAACTGAATGGCTACCTCTTTTGGTTTTTCGAAATAAAGAGTTTCGAAGCTTGTTTGTAGGGAAGTCCACTCACTGTTTTGGTTTGTGTCGATAAACGAATTCCCTGTATATAGGTCGGCTTGTACTTTCTTTCCCTTCGTCTCAAGGCTAGCAAAGTTGATCATCTCAATACGCTTATCCTCCTGATTATTCTGGTAACTATATTGCAGTAGTGTCGCTGTTGGAGCAATGATTAATTTGTCCAATCGTATTGGAATCCCATCAACTTTAGTTTCCTTATCCAATTCATGGACGATTGATGGTTGTTTTGTTACAGGAATATCGAAACTCCAATCCCCTTCAATATACTCCATTTCCTCATAAGGTACCGCCTTAAAACCTGTCGGGCTTTCAGGATCTTGAACCAACTTTTGAAGATGTGTGAGCTTTAGTTCAATTGTCCCGCTGTCTGGTAAGATTGGTGGAAGACTGATTTTTCCTCTATACACGTTTTTTTCTTCATTTTTTAACTCTAACTGCTCCATGGGAGGAGAGTATACTGAGTGAGCCGCAAGATTCATAATTTCATAATCATTCTCAACCTTTACCCCGTCATAAAAATTCATCATATATCGATTTTCTTCATTTGTATCTTCTATTTCATAGTAAATAAGCGTCTGCACCTCATCGGCTATGGCACTTTTAATCTTTACCTTCACACCACTACTTACCTCTTCCATATTCAGCCGTTCTCCCAGTTCACTTTTAAAAAAGGCACGCAGTTGCTCATCCTCTTGATTTCGCCAATCTACCCATGAATAATAGATGTTTGTAAAGCCATTAGTAATAAAACCTGTAAAAATAATCAATGCTAAGGTACTGGCAAAAGTGATTCCCATTAATTTACGCTTCTTTTTTCTATCCTGCCTACGCTTTTCAGTTTCAATCACTTTACCTTTGACCCTCTCCATGAAACTAGAAGGTACGCTAAACGCGTCTGTCACTTCTGTTAGGGTTAGCATGATATCCTGAAAAAAGGACAGTTCCTCATGGCACCCTCGACAATGATAGATATGTATCTCAAACTCTACTTTTTTTGGTCTATTGAGTGTTCTTCCTAGGTAATCAATGTAATGCTTATGATATTCTTTGCAACTCTCCAAATATGTATGGTATCCCATTTCTTCTTTAAGTGACTGAATTCCAGAAAATAAACGAAATTTAACGGTATCAACAGGAATTTGAAGTATATCGGCTACTTCATCTAGCGGACATTCTTTTAAATACGTTAGGACAATCACTTCTTTGTCGCGTTCTTCTAATTGATCTAAAGCATGGAATATTTTCTGTTGCGTTTCCTCTGAAGCTTGTAAACTCCTTTTCTGATTGTTCTCGGAAAGACTCCGACATATATTTATAAAAATGGAAGTAGCCCAAGTTTCAAAGGATGTATCCTTTTTAAAATGATGCAGTTCATCATACACTTTTACAATCGTACGATGAAAAATCTCTTCCATATCCTGCTGACTCCTCCTATAGGACCAACCGAGTGTATAGAACGATTTTTGATTTTGATCAAACCAATCGATGATTGATTCCATGTCCTTTTCTCTTACCTTACTGATCAAAAAGGGATCTGTTTCCGCGGGAATCATATTTGTCCTCCTTCCTTTAAAACATCTGTTACCATGAACTTAAAACGGAATATTCCAAAAACTTATTGCGCACAAATAGTAGAAACAATGGATATATCTCTCAAGGTGAACCGTTTATTTTCTATAAAACGACGTCTTCCTTCTAATTAATTATCCATCTTTAAATAGAGATGGTCCTACCTTCCCTATGAGTCGATATCTATGACTTCCACTTTGCCAAATGATTGATTAGCTGGTTTAATAGAATAACCAACTATCAATTATTTGGTAAATCAAGGTAATATAACCTTATCATAGGTCGCTTCCATTGAGAATAGACAGCTAGCAACAATGATTTTGCTGGCTGCTCTAGCACCTTTCAATATTTAGTTTGGTCATATAATCAGTTGTGTATATTTGAATTTTGTTCCCATTCTTGTTTTATACCTTTTCTACAAGGGTTTATCTGAAGTAAAATAAACTCTTCCTTCTCTCTTTTTAAAAATTAGCAATGTTAGGAGTTACAAGCAATGGCAACCGTCAAAAAAAATAACCTAAAATCATTTATTTCTCTTATTTTATCAACTAAAATTCCTAAATTAGCCCTTACTATCGGTTTAATTGGAAGTATTATTACAACGCTTGTCGGACTTACGATACCATTACTAACAAGAGAATTAGTTGATGGTTTCTCTGTTGAATCATTGAGCATGACGCTCATCATTACTATTGGAGTCGTATTTATCGTCCAAGCAATTGTTGATGGAGTATCCACTTACCTACTGGCAGCAGTAGGCCAAAAAATTGTTGCCAGGTTGCGTGAACGTATGTGGTTAAAGCTCATTCGATTGCCGGTAAGCTATTTTGACAGAAAAGCAAGTGGTGAATCCGTAAGCCGTATTGTAAACGATACAGGAATTGTAAAAGATTTAATTTCACAACACTTCCCGCAATTCATTACAGGAGTTATTTCTATTATCGGTGCAGTTATAATCCTACTCATTATGGACTGGAAGATGACACTCTTGATGTTAATTTCTGTTCCGTTAACAGTACTTATTATGATGCCCCTTGGTAGTAAAATGTCAAAAATATCACGTGGTTTACAGGATGAGACAGCTAGCTTTACAGGCGATATTCAACAAACTTTAAGTGAAATACGGTTAATGAAAGCCTCTACTGCAGAACAGATGGAGCAAACAAAAGGAATAGCCGGAATTGAAAAATTACTAGGTTTTGGTTTAAAGGAATCCCGTATTTTTGCCCTAATTGGTCCACTCATCTACCTTATCATCATGGTTGTAATCGTGGTTATTATTGGCTATGGCGGGATCCGCGTAGCAGAAGGATCTATGTCAACAGGTTCACTTGTTGCCTTTTTACTTTATCTATTTCAAATCATTTACCCAATAACATCATTTGCAATGTTTTTTACCCAATTACAAAAAGCAAAAGGTGCAACGGAACGAATTATTGAAATTTTAGATGTGCCATTAGAAGAAGGTCAAAGTGGAATCGAAAAGAATATTACAAATGAACCTATTTTTGTCCATGACGTATCATTTTCCTATAGCGAAGATGAACCTGTACTCAAAAATATATCACTTGACGCACAGCCAGGTGAAATGGTTGCTTTAGCAGGTCCGAGCGGTGGCGGGAAAACAACAATGTTTGGATTACTCGAACGATTTTATGAACCCACAACAGGTGAAATACGAATCGGACAGACTCCTATAAACGAATTATCTCTTGCATCATGGCGCAGTCAAATTGGTTACGTTTCTCAAGAAAGCGCCATGATGGCTGGTACGATTCGTGAAAACTTATGTTACGGTTTACCTCATCAAGAAAATATATCAGACGAGCGCCTATGGGAAGTTGCCAAGATGGCGTATGCAGACCAATTTATTGAAACCTTCCCAAAAGGATTAGATACGGAAGTCGGTGAACGTGGTGTGAAGTTGTCTGGTGGGCAAAGACAGCGTATCGCTATCGCACGTGCATTTTTACGGGATCCTAAAATACTTATGATGGATGAAGCAACGGCAAGCTTAGATAGCCAATCAGAAAGTGTTGTCCAACAAGCATTAACACGACTAATGGAAGGACGCACAACATTCGTCATTGCCCATCGATTATCAACAATCGTCGATGCGGATAAAATTATTTTTATTGAAAATGGGCAAGTAACTGGTATTGGAACACATCAAGAACTAACGCAATCCCATGCATTATATCGTGAGTTTGCTGAACAGCAATTGACATAAGTTTAGGCTAGGAGTTATCAAAGCAATTCCTTTATTGCCTAATGGTGCTCTCCTATAGATAAAACATAGACTACATCTCAATGGAAGAATGGTTTTATTTTTTCAACACTATATTGATTTCTACAGGATAAAACAACATGTATCGTAATGCCAGAACTCTTTTATCATTCTGTAGCTCTAGCTCTATCGTCTAAAAGTAACTGGTAAAGCAAAAAAAAAGATTTATATAACAACCAAAAGCGACCTTGTTATTCTAGTCGAACTAACAAGGTCGCTTTTGGTTCTGCTATTACTTTTTAAATCCTTCCGTTTACCGTACTCGCTTTATCCGTTGTTTTACCATTTTATCTTTAGATTGGCTTCGCACATTGGGATGAAATAGACAGAATAAATAATGTAGGTAAGCGTTTAATTCGAATCGACCTTCTAGAACAAAATCATCTAGTTCTTTCTCCCTCAACATTTTTCCTCTCCTTTATTTCGGATTCTTTCTTCCAAAAGGATGCAGATCTTTTTCCCGATTTCTTATGCTCTATGAATACCCTTCAATTCTTCTGTTAATCGCAAGAATTCTTCCTTGTCTTTGCACTGTAACGACCGATCAATTTCCTTATAAATTTGTTCAATTCGGAAATCACAAAGAGCTTTGTCTACCATTAATTCAGCGCATAAAGAATCCAAAGTATTGGTTTTCTGCTGTTGCGATGTATCAGGTGAAAAATTCTCCACAGGAATCCACTCCTTGAAATTTTTTCCTTACACATTCTTATCTTCATACCAATCTAAAAAGGATTTCTTGTCACATCTTTTCCTTTGTCTACCTGTTACTTTCCCTTACATAATCTGTACCCATCTTTAATATTATTAAACCTTCGAGGATATTTATAGGATTTTGTCAGAAACTGTTACATCTTAAATTTTTTAATAAAAAATCTTAATTGGAAAGTTGATTTTTAATTGAAAGCTCTTTTCTCATGGATTGTTGTTTTTACTTATAAATTCAGCCCGTTGGTTAAACTTAGTTTTTCGTTAAAAAGCAACAAAGTTTACGAAAAGAGCCTAATTGAATAACATAATCCCCCGTTTTTAAACACCTTTATTTGGTTTTCATAACTTACAAAAAAGTTAAAAAGAGAAATTGAACCGGAAGTAGGTCCATTTTGTAGAGAAAATTTTAAATAACGATAAAAAACGTTACAACCCGTAGCAGAAATCACAAAATAATTAGCACAAGAAGACTAATTAAATGACCCTAATATAAAAAGACGCATTTCTTATTAAAGAAACACGCCTAATTACGGAAGACCAGTCCGTTCAGTTATGAAAATCTTATTACGTTTCAATAATGATAGGAAGAATCATCGGCTTTCTCTTGGTATGTGTATACAAATATTGTCCTACCGATTTTTTTATGCTGTGCTTTATAACATTCCATTCGTTTTTCGTTCCTCCTCGTAAGTCGTTAACGGTATTAGTAACAAGACGGTTAACGTTCTTTAGGAGTTCCTCGGAATCCCTAGCATACACGAACCCACGAGTAATTGTGTCAGGTCTAGAAACAAGTTTTCCTTCCGTTTTACTTAGAGTTAAAATAATCACGAGCATTCCATCCTCAGATAATTGCTTACGATCTCGTAATACAATATCCCCAACATCACCGACACCCACTCCATCTACATAGGTATTTCCTGTAGGTATTTTCTGAGTTTGACGGGCAATCGCGTTTTCAATATCGACGACATCCCCATTATTCATGATAAACGTATTTTCTCTCTCTACACCAACGGTTTCAGCTAACAGGCGATGGTGGTGGAGCATCCTAAATTCACCGTGAATAGGAATAAAATATTTTGGCTTCATTAATGTAAGCATTAGTTTTAGATCTTCTTGATATCCATGACCGGAAACATGCATTCCTGTTGAACTTCCCGTTCCATAAATAACTTTAGCTCCAAGAGAAAATAAATTATCTATAATACGGGAGACATTCCGTTCATTCCCTGGTATTGGTCCTGCTGCTAAGATAACGGTATCTTCTGGTAAAATATCCACCCCTCTATAGTTTGCGGTGGAAAGACGGGAAAGAGCAGCCAATGGCTCTCCTTGACTTCCTGTACACAGAATGGTCACCTTCTCAGGGGGCATTTCGTTGATTTCATGTGGCTCAATTAGCATCCCATCAGGAACTTCTAAATACCCTCGCTCCATCGCAACCTTTACAACATTCACCATACTTCTTCCAAGCAACGCAAGCTTACGATTCGTTTTTCGTGCAGCATCAACTACCTGTTGAACGCGATTAATATTTGAAGCGAAGGTGGAAATAATAATTTTCCGTTCAGCCTTCTTAAAAGCCTCCTCAACATGCTCACCAACAATTCGCTCCGATGGGGTAAATCCTGGACGTTCTGCATTGGTACTTTCAGACAGTAGAAGCAAGACGCCTTGTCTACCGATTTCAGCCATTTTATGAATATCTGCATACTGATTATTCACAGGAGTTAAATCAAACTTAAAGTCCCCAGTATGTACAATCGTACCCTCTGGTGTGTGAAAGACAATTCCTAGACAATCCGGGATACTGTGGTTCACCTTGAAGAAGTTTACACTTATTTCTTCAAAATTTAAGCTTGAATTTGAATCAATTTCAATCAGTTCGGTTTCTCGTAGTAGTTTATGTTCTTGCAGTTTTAATTCAATTAATCCTAGTGTAAAACGTGTTGCATAGACGGGGACATTTAATTTTTTTAAGAAGTATGGAATCCCGCCTATATGATCTTCATGTCCATGTGTAACAATTAAAGCTCTGACTTTATCTTTGTTTTCTAATAAGTAAGTAATATCGGGAATAATCAAATCAATCCCTAATAAACTTTCATCTGGAAACTTATTACCACAATCGATAATCACAATATCGTCCGAATATTGGATTGCATACATGTTTTTACCAATTTCATTCAAGCCACCTAATGCGAAAATGGATAAGGCATTGTCCTTTGTACTCAAAATGATACTCCTCTCAGCTTTAAATAATAACCTTATTATGCCCTTTTCATTTTCCATTATTAGAGATTAAGTCTGTAAGTTCCATGATAATAACATGTTAGCTGTTGACCTAGTCTTTTTCTAAGGCTATTTTTATGAACATTATTGCTATTATTTGAGTATAAGAGGCGCTGTTTAACTTAGTGTTAATGCATGAGTGCAAAAAATCCTTTTTTTTACTGACAAGTAAATCTTCAACTGTGATTATAATACTCTTGAATGTCATCTATAATAGAGTATAAAAAAATGCAGTAAAATCTAAATAGTAGATTTTACTGCATTTTGAATCCCCTTAACCTAGAGACATTATTTAATAATTATTACACAGCTACTGCTGATAAACTTTTTGCTGCAGCTGCAACTTTCTCTAAACCTTCAGCAATAATAGTTTCAGCTTGATCTGGTGCTGCATTATGACCTTCAATAATAACTTCTTGTGCGATTTCTAAACCAAATACGCCACCAACAACATTTTTAATATAATTAGCAGCCATTTCCATTGGTGCTGCTTCTGGTGTTGAGTAAATGCCGCCACGTGCACTTAAAATAACGGCTTTTTTATCATTCATTAATGATACAAGTTGGCCATTTTCGTCATATTTGAATGTGAAACCAGCTTGGTATACATAATCGATGAATGTTTGTAATTTAGCTGGGATTGTTAAGTTCCATAATGGGAACGCGAATACAACTACGTCTGCTGCTGACAATGCATCCATTGCTTTTTGCTTTGCAGCTAAAATACGACTCTCTACATCTGTCATTTCTTCGCCTGATTCTACTTTACCAAATGCGTTGAACAAGTCTTGACCAAAATAAGGCATATCCTCTGCAAACACATCGTAAGTTGTTACGTTTACACCTTCAAGATTCTCCATGAAAGTTTCATACATTTTACTTGAAACAGCTTCTGAAGCTGGACGGTTATTTGCTTTTACTACTAATACGTTCATTATATTGTAAAACCCCTTTAATTATTATTAATGTTATTATCTCGAATTCATAATATATTAAAATAACACATTTGTCAACGAAACACATTTCAAACTCTTAACAAAAATGCAACAATCCGATGCTCGATATCTCCTCAGTATTTTTTAATTCCTTTTGGCCGTTAACAATTTGGTACAATTTTATATTGATCATGTTTTAGTCAGTTCTTCCGTTTCTATAAATTGATGATTCCCTCTTTCACCGACCTTGCACAATATGAATCCACACAAAGAGACGCCTTCGTATTAAAGAATGGCGTCCATTTGTGGAATATTTTTAAAAGAGGCCATCCATTTTTGGATAGCCCCTTTCCGCTAATTATAAAACTTCTAGTAAAACTCTTTATCATTACATTGGTCATTTTAGAATGTTACCATTTTTACTTCAGAGATGGTATCTCCAAAATAAATCAGCTTTCACTCTTTGAAAACTATGAGAATACTGCAATTTTACGTGCGATAGATTCTGTTAAACGAGATGCTACTTTTGGAACAGCCCATTTAATAATTGGTGTTAACACCGCACCCGATAATCCACCTGCATGGACGTTCACCGTACAAGTCATTGTTGTTTTATTATTAACACCTTCTGCAGTAAAGTGACCACTTCCTGTAAAATTATCCGATAAACCTTTTAGTTCAAACTTAATATTTGAAGGTTCATTCCATTCGGTGATATCTACCTGCGCTTGTATTGTTTTTTTAATACCTTTCACACTACCTTCAAATGTCCAAATAGATTGCTTGTCATTTATGATTTCATGTTCTTTATAGGCGGGTACTGACGTTGCCCATTTTTCAAGATCACTGACATAATCCCAAACTGCTTGTACATCTACTGGAATTTCTACTGTATGTATTCCCGTTGCCATTATGATTCCCACTTTCACTACGTATAAATTGTAAATTTATATTTCTACAAAATAATTATTACATAAAAAGCATAAATTTACATCACTAATGATACATTGATTTCCTTTTCCAATCCTCTACAATCTGGCCCAACAGCAAAAAGACACGCCGTTTTAAATGCGCGCCCAAGTTTTGATTAAGTTTAATTTGTATAGCTTTTAAAAATATTTACTATAAAAATCGTGTCTCAATTTGCCTCTTAGCTGAGCATATATTTTTGTGGCCTCACTCTTCTCATGACCAAGTAAGCTTTGAATCACTTCAAGTGGCGCACCGTTATTGATCATATGTGTAGCATAGCTGTGTCGTAGTTGGTGGGGATGAATACGCTTTTTTTATCCCCGCTCGATTTGATATTCGTTTGATTATATATCTCAGATTATCAATGCTCATACGCCTTTTTGGCCAACACCCATAATAAATAAACAAGCCTCTACATCATCTCATTCATCTAAATACCTTTTTAACCAAATAGAACAACGGGTATTAAAGTGTACCTCCCTTTCTTTATCATCTTTACCATGTACAATGACTGAATTCGTCCGAGAATTAATATCGGCTCGATTTAACTTTACAACTTCTCCTATACGGAAGCCTGTCGAATACATAAACTCAAATAGCGCATTCTCCATCGTTGTATGACAAGCTTCTCTAAGATGTTCAATCTCTAGTTCACATAGGAATTTTGGGATTCTTTTACCTAATTTCGGCTCTTTTAATTTCGCAGCCGGATTTTTCGGAATATAGCCTTCTTCATGTGTCCATTTGAATAGTGATTTAACACAGCGAACCCTGTGTCCTAAACTAGATGGCTTTAAATGCCCCCCTGCCTGTACTAGGTATTCTTTTAGTTTCTCAGTAGTAAACTTACTCATGTCAATATCGCTGAAAAATCGTAATAAGAGGTTATATTGAAAACAATATGTTTTTAATGTGAGTGGCGAATATCCCTCAATTTTTTTATCTTGTTGGTACTTTTCCCACGCTTCTGATAATAACATTATTCTTTCACTCTCCTACTATTTAAATCAATTAATCTGGATTCTATTATGTTCAAGGAGAGCCTTATTCATACGTAAGTTATTCCGCAATCGCAGACAATAACAAATTCACCGAACCATGAGAACACTTGCAATACAAGAAAAAGGACACTTTCTATACTCAAGGAAAGTTCCCCTTTTGTTGAACAGGATTTCTAAGGAAAACATGAGTACTTTAGACAAATCTAATCAACATAATCGGATGTTATCGGAAGGAGACTCTTGGACCCTTATCAAATAAGGGTTTTTATTATGCTCGGATTGGGTGTTTGTTAAATTTATATACGAATGCTGATCTATCAAGGTTCTCAGCGCTTTAAAGCAGCCCGTTTTGGCCTCTTATTTGCATAAAAGGTGATATTTTTGAGGGGATTTCTTGTAGTACGTCAGTTAATTTTGTTGAACCTGAATTTTGTTCTTTTTCTTGATCAATAGTCCTCTTTACCCTCCCTTTTTCCAAGTTTTTAACAATTCAACAATACAATATATATAGTTATATAGTAAAAACGTTGTGAGTTCCTTATAAATACAAAAAACACAATAAAAAGTTAAAATACTACCGTATTCGACTTTATATACATTTCTATATTCTTTTAAGCATAAAAAAACACTTGAAACTAAGTGTTTTTTAAAATGATATTGTTTTTCTTGTAATATTTCCCTCTAAATCAACACTATAGTGAGCAACTGAACTCCCTACTTCCTCATTGGTTAAGTCTTTGTAATTAAAATAAACTTCCCAGGCCTTAGAATTACTACTAAATATAGTTTCATTCTGTAATAATTCAATGTCATCCATCTTTATATTTTGATCTTTCTCTTCATTATACGTTTGAAGATCTTGTTCCAATTGCTCTGTAGCGATTTCTTCAGCCTCTTTACTGCTAATTCCTTCTTCACCGTTGTTGCATCCTATTAAGGAAGTCAGTAGCAACAGCATTAACAAGTTTAACAATATTTTTTTCATTATCCGGGCTCCTCTCTCGATGTGTTAAGATACTTGCTGGTATCTTAACACAAAACCTTAAATAGATGTTCTTTATTTTAAAAGTTGATTATTAGACGTTTGTTATTTACAAAAGCCCCCGAAAAATAATATGAATACTCCATACAAATCTAGTTAACATAAAGTCAATATCAGGAAGTACGCCAAAGAGCCAAACCCATGTCTACCAATGGTTTGGCTCTTGTTCGTTTTTTATCGTTTATACATGTTTTTATACAAGGTTGATAAATCAACGTTTTTGGCTTCTGAAGAAGCCTGGTGGCTGTATAAAAAAGGGTTATTTTATGCAATCTCTTCTTTTACAAACGCGCCCGTTAACTTAATAAGATTTAACCAAACTATTTAATATTCTCTGGGTCAATTTGTGTAATTACTAGTTGATACCCTTTCCTCTTTCTTGCGAACAATATCCCAGCTGCGATAATGCCAACTCCTAATATCTTTATAACTATGTTACCTACAAAGCTGATATTATCAATCTTTTATATGTAGCTGGTCATTGACTTGGGATACTTTTGGCTCCATATCTATGTAAATATACGTATACTCTGAATAATAAGTTTAAACCTTTGTTCTAATATTTAATTAATGCTGCTCGTTTATGGACATTGGAACTTTTAATTTAGAGGGGGTAGTCTATATGATTTTATTTCCTTTATCTTTCCAGACCTTGTTGTATTACTAAACATATATACATCGCAGAAATCAATTTTTGTACCATTTGCTAATGAAATCACACCATTTATTGAAGCGAATTTCCCATGAGTTATCACCTGGTAAATTTCAAGGTAATCAATGATGTTTTTATTTTCATCCTGCAATGTAGTAATTAATGAACATTGCCCCTCTATTTTTTTATTATCTTTTAATTGATACCATATAATAGATTTATCTGCATATTCCTTAATGATTTCATTTTGCTGCTTTAATATAGCTATTGTAAAATCAATAACTATTTGTTTCCTTGGAGCATTGTCGCATCCTTTTGGAATGATCAGCTTCATTTCGTTTTGGGGACTGTTCACTTAATTCAACCTCCTAAAAAACTAAATATATTGGGGATACTTTACTTGAAAGAAAGAAGTAAGACAAAATTATAAAAGGCTCCTTCCTTCACAATCTGGCCCTTTATATAAAGAAAGAGCGCAAGTTTTATTCTGGAATTGCACCTATTAGTTGAACAAACTACTTTAACATGGATACTATTTTTTCTTTCAGACCCTCATTGCTTGTAAAAATAATATAAGTTTCAACTTTTGTTCTAATATTTAATTAACCCTTTAGCTGAAAAAGAAAATTACTGTTGGTTACGTAACAGTAATTTAGCAATCCCCCCTAAAAGGTTTTGCCTAAATTAGTTGTTTAAAAGAAAAAAGAGTTGATAATTTAACCTTACTCATCAACTCGTATATAACTACTTCTCTTTCCACTTTACAGATTACTGCTCAGTTAATTGCCTCAAACTCTTGGGGAGCCATAAGGAATTCCGCTATAACATATTGGCTGGTATCGTCAATCTTATTTACAAATCCCAACTTCCTCAATCCAGAATAATTTTCACCATCTTGATGATATTGAAATACACTATTCTTATTTTTTCTATTCATTAAGTTCTCACCTCTATCTCCCAGCATATTTTTAACATTTTGATTTTGAATATGTGAGTAAACCGTTACATCAATTACATATTCCTTATTTTTTTCTAGTCGATCAGTCGTAAATTGGAACGAGCCATCTGAGTCAGTCGCTACTTTACCTTGAAATAAGAGAGTTTCTCCACTTTTTTCTAAGTGCTCAATATTGATAATAGTTCCCTCTGGTAAATTACTCTCACCTTTTATTACTATTTGATTAGGGAAGTTATACACTTTTCCAGAGATACTGTAATCGCTTTGAGAAGAATGATCAGACATATATTGAGCAGAATTAGATATTGGATTTTGATTAATTACGTAATGCCCTACAATAGGTGTGAGAATTAAGATTGTAATTAAAATTGCTAAATTATGACCAGCTGATTGAAAAAGTCTTTTTTTCCAATTTTTCCGATGAGCTTTTCTCCAAACAGTCTGAAATTCAACTGACGCTTTTTCGTTTTCATCAACATAATCAAATAGCTTTTTTAAATCATCTTTCTTCATATAACCCCGCCTTGGTAAAATCAAATTTCCCCTTTAATTCTAAACGCCTCAATTGTTTAAGCGCAGTATTTAACCTAGATTTTACAGTACCCAAAGGTATCCCCAGAACATGGGAACATTCTTTTAATGTAAGTTCTGAGTAAAAATGCAGGACAATAATTTCCTTACTTTTCCAAGAGAGAGAGTTGACTATCTTCCATAGCTCTTGAATTTCGTCTGCCTTTAAAAAATTTCCTTCAACTGAATTGATTTGATCCTGAGCTAAATCATTAGAAAAGAAAGAAAAGCATTTTAGAATCTTTTGTTTCTTCATAACTGTCTTAGCTACATTCATTGTTATGGTATAAATCCATGGTTTAAATGGCCTTGCCGGATCGTAAGTATCATATTTACTCAAGAGTATAATAAAGGTCTCTTGAGTTATGTCATCTGCCAAACTGCGTGATTTTGTCAATAGTAAGGCAGTTCTAAAAACATAATCTCGGTATTCCTTGAAAATTAATTCTGCTTTTGCCTCATCAATAAACAATGAACTATTTTCACTCCTCTAAAAGGGTTACACCTACATTACTAGACTTAAGAATGGTTTGGTCTTTTCCCCCCAAAATATAATGAAAATTAGAAATATATTATTATGTATGAAGGTGACTGCTTTTTTTGGTTACCAGTGTAAAAGGGCTGCCTGAATCTTCCGCCGTTAATGTTTCTTTTTCTATAAGAATATGGTTTTGCTCGGGACCTTCAAGGGTTTCCTTTAATCCTTTTTCAATTAATCTAAAAGAATAGATTGTCAAAACAAAAGCTACAGAAGGACCTACTACAATCCATTGATTAAGCATCAACTCACGATAAGAGAGACCAATTAACCCAGACCACTCATTTGACAATGACAATGTTACACTGTCAGCAGAACTTATTCCATTCATAAATTTTAATGTCTTTACCTTTCCTATAATCATTTGAAACACTCCTAGATGAACTAGAATCAATAGAGATTGAACCACTTGCTGAGCGAAGAGAATTAACAGCCTTGGTCTAAGGTAATTCATAATGTGTTTTCTTATCAGCCAACTTTTAGTTGCCCCTAAAGACTGCGAGCACTTTATAAAGTCATTTTTTAGAAATCCCCTTAATTCGGTTGCCAAATATCCTGTTAGAGGTATTCCCCCGATAAACCCTAAAACCAATACTTGTTGAGTTATTAGAGTCAGATTGGAAATACCAGTATCGGATTTAATAGTCATAAAAAAGATATAAGCCAGTATAACACCAGGAATAAATCTGAAAGCTCTAATGAAAGATTCTATGATAAACGTTAACCGATGTAGAAACATAACGAATAGTATACTTCCGAAAAGGCTTATAGTAATTCGAATCACACTAACAATAAAAGCCACCATAATTGTGTATTTTGCTCCATCTATCACCTTCCATAATATATCTTCGCCATAGCGGTCAACCCCCAAAGGATGTTCTTTACTTGGCGGATATGGGGGAACATCCACTAAACGGTGATCTTCCCCATAAATTGCATCTGGTGGTTGCGATATGATGTTATGTAAAAATAAGGAGTACACAAAACTGAATAGTAAAAGAAGGAGTATAAAGGAACACCCTATGAACAGTTTTTTATTCTTAACTAGTTTTTTCAAGCTCTATCTCCTCCTTGACCTGACATTCTGACAGATATAGCGCCTCCCAAGTAATCTATGAAATAAAAAGGAATAAATATAAGGAGCAAACAGGCAGCTAGTACATCAGCTGAATTTAGGTGCCTGAACATGAAACTAAATATGCCTTTCGTGTTGAAGATGTATTCAGTAATTAAAAGGTTAGAAATTATTAGCCAAAGTATTAATTGGATATTGGAAAATACGACTAAACAAACGTTTTGAAATATATGAGATGTTAATACTCTAAGCCGAGTTATTCCTTTGGCTTTAGCAAATTCCACATAGGGCTTATTCTGTTCTTCACCTATACCAAATAAAGTCATTTGAAACAGCATAATCGTCGGAATAATCGATGTTACTACAATGGGAAGTATATAAATGTTCTCCAAATACCCTATAGGATTTACAATAAGAATCGCAGACTTTTTAAATATCCATATAATTATTAATTGTATTGAAAATATCAATATCACATCTGGAATGGACTCGAAGAAAAACACGATTTCTTTAATAATCTTTTGCATTTTTCTTGGTAATAAGGAAACGATTATAGAAAAGTTAATACCCATGAGGATCGAAAGTAAAAATACGCAAATAAGAATTTTTACGGAGTAAAAATAAGGTTCTGCCAAAGCCTCCATTAAACTCTGATTCTTAAAGTCTGAAACTCGCACCCTTATATTAGGGAAGTTCATTACACTAATCAGTAATTCCTTAAGCCTCAGAAGAAACATTTGAAACCAATGAGGCTGCAAAAATAGAAGGAATGTTTTTGAGAAAGCAAGTAATGAAAGAATCATCAGGCAAGTGACTATTATTTCCGTAATTATTTTCACAGGTATTGTTAACCATTTATATATTTTCATAAGTAATTGAATAGAAAAATAGCTATTCGTTATTCCTCCCCATTAATAGTCTCATTGGGATTATCGAAGTATTCATTCAGAAAAGTTCTCTGCCCAGTCTCCCCCTTAACAACCCTAAAAATAAAATCAAACATTTGGACACCCGTGTATTCATCGCCATCTATACTGTATTGAAATAAACCTGGTGAGTTCTCACTTATATTTTCACCGTTAGCACCGTATATCTTTTGTATCTCTTCCGGTTGTTCTTCCGGATGAAATGAGACGACTAATTTTTGATCCTCTTCCCTGTTTTCTCTGGAAAAATTTAAGCTATAATTTCCATCCTCATCAACTTTTACAGCATTTTCATTCAGTATCGTATTAGTACCTAATTTTTCTAATTCAACCTTAATCTCTGATCCACCTTCTAATGTACTAGTGCCGTTGACTGAGATATTATTGCCGACAGTCTTAACGTTACCTAGGATTTCAATTTCCTGTTTTGGTGCCGCACAACCACTTACTACTAACAACAAAAGTATAACTATAGTAAATACAAACGAATTTTTCATATTTCCCCCTCATAAAATTTAGCTATTTTTTATAATTCACATGTATTACTTTTAAACTTCAAAAAGGGTTCGGTATTAATGACATTTTTTCATAAAAATAATTTTAATTAGACAAAAATTTAGGAGAAATCTACTTTGTTGCCCCCATCGAAAAACTACGTTCCAGAGTAGACGGATTCCGAATTTACTTTCCTCATGAAGAACTAATGAGAAACCAGTTGAAACGCCTAAAATCGTTTAACTCTATTATGTATGGAAACTAACTGAGAAGGAATTGAAGATGGACTGAACCCTTACTGGACAAGGGTTGGAGAGTTGCAGAATAGAGGAAAACGAATGGATTAGGAATGATTGAAATGGAGATGGGACTTTTTCCAATTTTGGCATAAAAAAACCAAAGGTCTGCTGGAAAAAGTACCGGAAAATCTTCGGATTGGGAATGTAATTTTTATTTAAGAACCCTTAATTTTTTCTAAAGAATAGAACTTTTATTTGAAGACATTTGTGTATTCCTTTTTTCATTAAATGGCCTAAAATGGAAAATGAGCGTTTTTCCTTATTCAAGAATCCGCCCCTTTACTTTAAGTTCTTTTATTCACAATATCTAAAGACTAATCCGTTTTCTAACACCCTTTATTTATTTCTTAACTCGTTTAAATCTGGAATACGTTTATAAATATCTGATACCTTTTCTATAACCTCTAATTTCACTTTATCTCCGCCATTTCCCGTCATAGCAGTATCGACAAATCCATAGATGATTCTTAACAATGATTTAGCATCATCTTCTGTAAGATGATTAATAGTATCTATCGTATTCTCAAAGTCATTAGTATCAGTAGTTTCTTTCAACATAATCCCTCCTTAAAAACAATAAAAATCCAATATCCTTGTTAAGCAATCCTGCCCTTTAACTTAATACCAATTATTTCAAAAAAAGGCAAATAACTCAATCCTTAGTTTCATTGATAAAGACGCTTTCCTTATACGGAAAAGCGCCCTTTTCTAGAATAAGGAGATTATAATCCTCCGTTCATCATAAAACCTATAATAATTATTATGAATCCACCTACAAGTACTCCTAATATTGAAATTGAAGTTGTCCTGGTTTTTCCCCTTTCACTCAATAAAACAGTCACCAAAGTTAAAGCGGCACCAATAATTAAGACGTTGGTTCCTATATACCCACTAACCTTACCCCTGATAAATAAAAATAATATAAAAGTAACTCCTATAATTCCGATTGATACCCACCCTAGATACTTTCTCATTTTAATCCCCTCCGATAGAGATTATATTCCATAAACCCGCTCCGTTCGTAAAAAAATTGACTACACTTATTGAATAATCACACCCATTACTTTAAGTGTACTCATTTACAAACTTTACAATTTTCATTCTAAATCTAATAAAAGCTGAATTACTTGAAATACCATTTAAAAGCATTCGTGTACAAGATTTTATCGGCAGATTTTTCATCAAATAGACGCTGAATCAATTCAATGTCTGCATACTCAAATGGTCTTTTCGCCCTTGTAGATGGCAAATCTGTTCCGAACATAAGAGAGTCTGGGTTAATATCATAAATTGATTTTAAGGTATTCTCTATGTTCAATTCTACACGACCAAAACCAGTGGCTTTAACTCGAACGCCTTTATCAACTAGCTTTAATAAATATGGTAATCCTTCTTCAGATAACCCTAAATGGTCAACTGATATTGCGGGTAATTTTTCAATAGTAGATGCAATTTCAGGTAACTCTTTTGCATCAATATAAAGTTCACTATGCCACCCTACTAAGTCATAAACTCTTCTAGCGAAGTAATCCAGCTTTGACAAATCTTCTGAACCACCTCTTTTAATATTAAAGCGTAATGCTTTTACCCCGTTTTCATTTAAATTTAGTATTTCTTCGTTCGTCACTGTAAAAGGTAATTGTGTTACGCCACAAAATCTTGAACCCATTTGTTTAAGTGCCTTTAATAAATATTCTTGGTCAAATCCTTGGAATGACCCAGATACAATAGCTCCACCTAATACATTTAAATCAGCAGTTTCATTTTGATAATCTTCTACAATATAACTAGGAGGCAAATATCCTTGGTTTTCAATAATTGGAAAGTCAAAATCAATAATATGAAAATGCGCATCAAAAATTCTCATTATAATTCCCCTTTCTTTTCTTTAACATATCAAATACGATACATAAGGAAAATTATGGGTTATTAATGTAAAGGCATAACTATATCTTATTAAATTAAACTCCCTCTATAAAGAAAGAGATAACTCTTGTTTTCTCGCTTATCTTCAATATTCCTAAGAGATTTATATAGCTAAGACATTTGAATTATGGATAGATGTTGAAAGTAAGTCCTTATAAGAGATGATCTCTTTAAATTGAGAAGCTGTTAGATCATATCGTTCCTTATTAATGAAGTTATAAAAATGCCATCCATCTGACAGTTTAGTTTTCCTTATCTCCCCACCCAAGATATCATGTACTACTAATGGCATTGTCCTTTGGTAGGGTTGTCCTTACTCCATTTTGAACTTGACTCTAAAGACCAGGATTCAAACAAAACCTTCTTTACTTCCCCTACTTGTATCATTTTTTTCTCCATATATAGTCTGATTCAAACTAAGTTAATTAGTTCCCTGTTGAAGAACAAAATTCTTGCTATTAAATTCTTCTTGTAGAATTCCATAAATCGCACAATCCTTATACTGATTTTTTGAATTGCGAATCATATCTCTAATAATTCCTTCTTGTACCATCCCAGCCTTACTCATTATTCTTCCGGATGCTGGATTATCTGTATTGTGTGCGGCTGAGATTTTATGAATGTTCATTTGTCTAAAGCCGAATTCTACAATTGCTCTCAATGCTTCAGTACCATAGCCCCTGTTCCACCACTCATAGCCTAGTGAATAACTCACTTCACAATTTTCGGTCACTTTATCAAAATCATACAAGTCTATTTCGCCAATTAGTTCTCCACTATCTTTTAGTTTTATAGCCCAGTAACAAAACTCTTCACTTTCATATCCCGTCACAATCTTGTTCACTCTCTCTATAGTTTCTGAGATTGTTTTATGGGCTGCATTTATGCGGTTGTCTGCTACTCTTTCATCGGATAGCCAGTGATCAAAAACTTTTTGGGCATCATTGAGCTGAAACTTCTCTAGTATTAATCTATCAGTTTCTATATGTGGGGTTCCTAAATACTTAATCACTTTACACCTCATTAATATTTTTTTGTACAGAATGTCTTTTTTATGTAACGCTATATATGTAATCTGCATTTTCTATTGGTTTTTCTTCATTAAGGTAATAATTTTCATCTAACCAATATCTTCTTTTATATTTTTCAAGCCTTGCTTGATAGTCACCAAGATACACATCTCGTCCTAAAACTCTCTTAAATCTTAATTCTTGAGTACAATCAAGAAAAATTTTAAAATCAAAGTAATTCCGCCATCCTTTTCTTTGTAAAAATACCCCTTCGACAATAATAATTGCACTAGACGGCATCTTCACTTTTCTATCGAGTATATTGTTACTTGAATTATCATAAAAAGGTAAAGTTAAAAGACTAATGTTACTATGCAACTTCTTGAACAATTCTGCTTGAATCAAAGCAATATCCCATTGTAGATAGTAATATTCGTACCATTCTTCATAACCTGTTTGGTAACGGTTCTCTCTCAACAATATAATCATCGATATGCAAAATTACTGTTTCGCAATTAGCTGCCTTCAATTCGTTTTTGAGCTGTAAGGCTAGTGTGGTCTTACCTGATCCACCTAGTCCATCAATACCAAGAATAAATGGCCGGTATGGCGAATTTCGATTTTTATACTGAGATAACAGAGTTCCGGTCAACTTAACTATTTTCATATTAATTCCACACTCTCTAGCTATTTTCTTCAAAATCTATTTAAGAAAATACATCCTTACTTCTTCCCAGTTATTCACACGAACATAATCGGTCCTATATTTATTATGAGGGGCAGAAAATAGAATCCCTTGTCCCTTAAAGTCTTTAAAATGCCTTGGGCTGTCGTCAATTAAATAATCAGCGTTAATGATACTTTTGTTACCACAGAAGACAAAATTCAAGTCGGATAGGAAAGCAAAATGCTCTTTGAGCCATTCATACTTCGCTGTAAAAGAATTCGGATGTTCCATTGCGGCGGTGGTAATGAAGAT
This sequence comes from Bacillus seohaeanensis, assembly GCF_042684945.1. Classification (NCBI taxonomy): domain Bacteria; kingdom Bacillati; phylum Bacillota; class Bacilli; order Caryophanales; family Bacillaceae; genus Bacillus; species Bacillus seohaeanensis. The sequence continues at coordinate 38,369 of NZ_JBHUMF010000019.1, forward strand.
TTCAAATGTTTTACTGAGCTCTTTTATTACTTCCTGGCTCCCTTCCATTACTTCTAAATCACGAAAGAAGGTTGGTTCATCTACATAAGCGAGTATCTCTTCAGCAACTTGAGGACGAATTTTCCATAATCTTGTTCCATCTAAATCAGAATTAATCAGCTCTTCATTGAAGTTTTGATTATACATATTCAAGTGTTTCTTATGAAAGTCAGCTATCACTTCATCCATATCTATAGCAATTCGTTTCAAAAAATCAGCCCTTTCTTTTAAAACTCCTATTTAATGGCCTTATTGATTTGTTTTCAAAACATTATCCTCTTTTACACTTCCAATTATTTCAAATTATAAAATTTTAATCAATCCTAATATTCAATTAAATGGCTCTTTACATAAAGAAAGAGCGCAAATTTCATTCTGAAATTGCGCCCTATTATGGAATAACAAATGATTATTTTCCTTACTCTTATAATCAATGGTTGGAATGCATAGCTCGATATTAATTACTCAGGTTAAATGTTGCATTCATTGTAAATATCCCTAACACTAATAAGAAAATTAGGACTAGAGAAAACCCTATTACAATTTTGAAGCGCCTTTTCATCTAAACTCAATCCTCTACAATTTGTTTTTTATATTTTCATAAGTATAAAGAGTTTCATTTATTAAACAATCGCCCCCGGTTATTGAATAACAATAAACTTTGAACTTCCACACTCATAATCATTTATCTAACGCCAGAATCGACTTCAAGACAAGGTGGGGACGTTGTAAGTCTAGCATTCACTCCTAGCGGCACCCCATAATTAGGCTGACAATGACCGATTTGAAAATTTTCAACAACAGGAAATGATACTTTGGTGAAAAAGTCTTGAAGCACTTTTTTAATATCCTTATGTTCGTCTGGTTCCGCTTGGAAATTACCAATGACCACACCTTTAACATTGTCAAACACGCCAGCTTGTTGAAGGTGAGTAAGCATCAAATTAACCTTAAAAGCAGGTTCTAGAACTTCCTCGATTAGTAATATTGCTCCGTCCGTATTCACTTGATACGGCGTGCCTAGCCCATTGGTGAGCAAAGTTAGATTCCCTCCGACCAAACGTCCTTCTCCTGTTCCAGATGTAAACGTGTTGAGAGACGCGATTTTAGAATCATAGGTTAAGGGTTCTCCCGTAAACAAAGATAAAATTGAGGATACTGTTTCTGTGGTTCGTTCTTCATCATTCAGGTCGGATGCCACCATCGGTCCGTGAAAAGTAACTAAATCACTGAAGTTTTGAATTGCATTAAGCAGATATGTAATATCACTATATCCCCAAAATATCTTAGGATTTCTTTTTATCAATGCATAATCAATCTGAGGGGCAATTCTAGCTGTACCGAATCCTCCATTAGCACAAAAAATCCCGCTAATGTCAGGATTTCTAAAGGCTTCGTGTAAATCAAAGAGCCGCTTTTGGTCCAAAGTGTATATGTCTTCCTCCACATCGAATACGTGTTTTCCGAGAATGACATCAAGCCCCATCTCTTCGAGTACACGTTTTCCTTGCATAAGTTGCTTTTTGTCAGCTGGACCAGCTGGTGCAATAATGGTTACTTTGTCACCCTTTTTCAAAGCACGTGGTTTATTCATAAACTTACCCCTTTTCCTTCATTCTTTTAATATGTCGCATCTTCAATTAACCTGCCCAATAATTGAACAAGGGCAATAGCCGGATCAATTAGCTGATCTTCTGTTTTTGCCCCTAATTGAAGAACCTGTTAGATTAATCTCTAGGCAGTTCTTTCGTATTTATTAAAAA
>NZ_JBHUMF010000020.1:0-23616 GCF_042684945.1 Bacillus seohaeanensis
CTTATAAAAGGCCACCAAGCAAAAGCGCGGTAGCCTATGTTACCCCAACATTTGACGTAGAACCTTTCTAAACAAATTCTTGAAAATGTCGAAATATAAAATAAATAGAGATAATTATTTCATAAGGAGTGTGGGGAGTGAGGAATTTTAAAGGGTTATTTTCATTATCATCAATTAGAATGAAGCTGATATTGGTTTTTTCTTTATTATTTATTGTATCGTTTACTGCTATTATTGTTATTTCTGGTTGGCAAACACGAGAGAAGACAGAAGATAATGTAATTTCTCAGTCTAGTGGAATGGTTGGGGAGTTAAATACCTCTGTCCAGCTATTTTTAGGACAATATGAAAAAAGTGTGCAGCAATTTACTATTTCTAATTCCTTAATAGACTATGCAAAAAATCAGTTGGGGAAGAAAGAAAAGGAAGTAGTAGACTCTGAACTGTATACATCTATTCAAGCGGATTTTGATAATTATCTAAGTTTATATGAGGAAGTATCATCTATTTATTTGGCTTCTCCTAATAAAAAACTAAAAATTGTACCGTCTGCTGACTTACCGAGTGATTTTGACCCCACTTCAAGGGATTGGTACAAAGAAGCTGAGGAAGCCAAATCGGGAGTAGTATGGAGTAACCCCTATATAGATGAAGCGACAGATAAATATATCATTACGGCTTCTCAGGCAGTAGTTTCAAATGATAAAGTGATTGGGGTTATAGGTGTAGATATTAACCTTTCTATACTGACAGAAAATATTGCTGAGATGGACCTTGGTTATGAGGGCTACCCTTTTATGTTAGCAACAGATGGAACAGCAATTGTTCATCCATCTGACCGTGGGGAGAATTTATCAAAACATGACTTTATTAAAAAAATGCTAGATAGTGAAGAAAAGAGTGGTACGGTTAAATACTCACTAGATGGCGATAATAAAATGATGATTTATGATACTGTACCAAAAACAAATTGGATTATTGGAGCTTCTTATACGGAAGAAAATCTTCTTCAGACGTCGAAGGAAATTGAAAATATATTATTTTTAACAGCTGTTATTACGTTAATTATAATGCTAGTCATTGTTATTTCTGTATCTAACGCAATAACGAGACCTTTAAAAAAACTGCAACAAACCGTAACAAATGTTGCTGCAGGAGACTTGCTTATCCAATCAGATATTAAATCTAAAGATGAAATTGGAAAGCTTGCATCTGATTTTAACAAGATGATTAGTAATATGAGAAATACTTTAAGGATTGTTCAGGATTCCGTTGTAAATGTTCGGGGATCAGCGGAGGGTCTTAGTGCTGTATCAGAAGAAACAAATGCTTCTAGTGAGGAAATGGCAACAGCTGTTACAGAAATTGCAAATGGAGCTTCTCAATCTGCTTCAGATGCCGAGGAAGCAAACAACAAATCCAGCTTGCTTGGTGAAAGAATTAATGAAGTATATGAAAAAGCAAAGGGAATGTCAGAGATGGCTGAGAAAGCAGATGATATGAACCACTCGGGTATTCAACAAATGGGCAAACTTCAGGAGTCGCATCAATCATCGAGACAGTTTATTTCTTCTATGGAAAAGGTAATTTTGAACTTAGAGGATAATGTGAAAACGATTGAAAGTGTCATGAAAACGATAACGGATATTTCTTCTCAAACCAATTTATTAGCACTAAATGCAAGTATTGAAGCAGCACGTGCGGGTGAGCATGGAAAAGGGTTTGCAGTCGTAGCCGATGAAGTCAGGAAGCTCGCAGAACAATCGGTAAATGCTACAGAAGAAGTAAGGCAATCCATTTTGGACATTCAAATGAGTTCTGAAAAAGCAGTGGAAGAAATGTTTAAAACGAAGGAAACAGTGGATGACCAGCACCATGTAGTTCAACAGACCAATCAAATTTTTGAAAGTACTGCTAGTTTAATGAAGGAAATGCAAGTAGAAATTACTTCGGTGTACAATGAGGTAGAAAAAATAAACGCTGATAAGGATGAAGTAGTTAATGTGATACATATGATGTCATCTACATCAGAACAGACTGCTGCTTCTTGTCAACAAGTAAGTGCCTCTACAGATGAACAACTAAGAGCTATTCAGTCTGTAACAGATTCTGCAGAAAAGCTAACGCAGCTTAGCTATGAATTGCAGGAATCAATAGGACGCTTTAAAATATAACAAGGAAAAAAGAGTATCCTTCTTCTACTTTGCCTATGATAAAAGTAAGGAAAAGGTACTCTTTTTAATTTTTGGCTGTTTGTATGAAAAAAGTATTTTTAAGCATCGTAAAATCGTTTAGAATAACCAAAATGAATCGATACTACACCACTTTGGCACTAACTTTCCTTTTTATAGGCTGTTTTCATAAAGTTTGTTGCTTTTAAACTACACACTAAGTTTAACTAACTGAATGGATTGGATGGGAGGGCACTTCCCTCTCTTCCCGCGGAAAGCAAGTGCCCGTAGCAGAAATCAGCGGGCTGAATTTATAAGTTAAAACAACAATCTATGAGAAAAGGGCCTTTTTATATTAGATGGTGGTGGCTTGGTTTCAGCCACCGTGTGAGTTTTTCGTAAAGTTTGTTGTTTGTGGGCAATGGGCCGTTCCTTTTCTCTCCAACCCACTCTATGCTTTCAACTGTTGTTAAAAGTAAGATTTTTTTAGGAAACAGCCTAATTTTTAGTTGCAAAAGGTAATTTTTTTAATATTTACATTGTTCCTTTCGCTTAGCGCCAATATCCTCCGAAGGGTATTTTCCATAGACTGGGTACCAAATTGAAGCCTTTTTGTTGCTAGGATGTTGGAATTACTATTAATTGAAAAGATACATCCATTTTTGTTATATATACTAAAGGTTAATTTTCTTACAGGACAAAGTTCACTTTGCACTACTCAAATATTCGAAAATTATTGTTAAAATTGGTATGATAACAATAATAATGTCATTAGACTAATAAGGAGAGTGTGTTTTGAAAAATACCCGGTTGTTAACGGAAGGTGCGTTATTGCTTGCCGTTTTTGTTGTGTTACTGTTAATTTCTATTTATGTTCCAATTTTATGGATCATTTCCTTTTTATTTCTCGTCCTTCCTTTTATTTTATTTAGTGCAAAGCATCCCTTTAAGTATTCACTCTTGATGCTAATTGGTGCTTGTATTCTTTCCGCTTTATTAGGGACATTTCTTGCTGTTCCGCTTGCACTTGCTTCAGGAACAACAGGAATTGTTATGGGATGGTTTATTAAAGAGAAAAAGGATAAAGTGACATTATTTATTGCTTCAAGCCTTACAATGTTAGTTAATATAGTTGCTCAATATGCCTTGTCTATTGTTCTTTTTGATATAGACATGATTCAAGATACAATAAAGTTAATGAAAGAGTCTTTTAACCAATCTGCTGATATGCTCGCAAACTTTGGTCAGTCAGTTGATGGCGAAATGATGGAGCAGTTCAATAATTCGATAGACTTGATAGGGACGCTAACACCAACATTATTTTTAATGTCAGCATTTTTATTAGTTTTGCTTTTCATTTTAGTGAATTTCCCAATTGTAAAACGACTGGGAATAGATACACCTAAATTTAAACCTTTTCGTGAATGGAAGCTTCCTAAAAGTATACTTTGGTATTACTTACTCGTGCTTGTTTTATCAATTGCCATTCAACCGGAAACAGGAAGTTACTATTACACAGCGTTAATCAATTTGCTTTATGTGCTCCAAACATTGATGGCAGTACAAGGTCTAGCATTTATCTTTTTTTATAGCCATCTAAAGGGCTGGTCCAAAGGGCTACTGACATTAGTTATAATTGTTTCCATTCCTCTTCTTTATATCGTGAGGATTTTAGGTATAATTGACTTAGGATTTGATCTTAGACAGCGCCTTCAACGTAAGTAATGATAGGGAAACCTACTGTTATTATGTTGTTGATGCACAGTAGAATCATTTATTTTAAGTTTTAGGAGCTGAAAGCATGCCATCTTATTTTAATAAGCGGATGATCCGATATCCTTTATACGGTCTCGCCGTTCTGACAGTGCTCCTTTTAATTTGGACAGCCTTTACCAACATTTATCTTGCAGTAATAGGAACAGTTGGTTTTGTTTCCATCTATTTTCTTGCTTTTTATTTTGAACAAAGAGCCCATGAGGAAACAGAGGAGTACATTTCTACTCTCTCCTATCGTGTTAAGCGTGTCGGGGAAGAAGCTTTAATGGAAATGCCCATCGGTATTATGCTTATCAATGATGAGTATTACATAGAATGGACAAATCCATTTCTCGCAACCTGTTTGAACGAAGATACGTTAGTGGGTAGGTCTTTATATGATGTAGCGGACACACTTGTACCGCTTATCAAACAAGAAGTCGAATCGGAAATCATCTCATTAAATGGGAGGAAATACCGGGTCATTTTAAAATTGAAAGAAAAGTTATTATACTTCTTTGATGTTACAGAACAAAAAGAAATTGAAAAGCAATACGAGGACGAACGGACGAATATTGCCATCATCTTTTTAGATAACTATGATGAAATGACACAAGGAATGGACGATCAGACAAGAAGTAGCCTAAACAGTCTAGTAACATCAATTTTAAATAAGTGGGCAAAAGAATATGGATTACTCTTGAAAAGAATTTCTTCCGAACGATTTATTGCGGTAATGAATGAACAAATTCTTCAATTGTTAGAAAAGGAGAAATTTGGGATCTTAGATGATGTTAGAGAAACAACATCTAAGCAAAATGTTCCTCTGACCTTAAGTATTGGGGTTGGAACAGGTGTATCATCTTTACCGGAGTTAGGCACGCTAGCTCAATCTAGCTTAGATCTAGCCCTTGGACGAGGCGGGGACCAAGTAGCAATCAAACAAACCAATGGTAAAGTGAAATTCTATGGCGGTAAAACAAACCCAATGGAAAAGCGGACAAGGGTCCGTGCGCGTGTCATATCTCATGCGTTAAAAGAGCTTATCCTTGAAAGTGATAAAGTCATTGTAATGGGGCATAAACTTCCTGATATGGATGCAATAGGTGCTGCCATAGGGGTTAGGAAAGTTGCAGAGATGAATCAACGAGAGGGCTATGTAGTTGTTAACTATAATGAAATAGATACCGGTGTGAAAAGGTTAATGAATGAACTAAAGGGAAATCCTGACCTTCATTCCCGCTTTATAACATCCGAAGAGGCATTAGAGATGGCGACAGAGGATACCCTCCTTGTTGTGGTAGATACACACAAACCTTCTCTTGTTATTGATGAACGGTTATTGAGTAAAATAGACAAGGTTATCGTCATCGACCACCACCGTCGAGGTGAAGATTTTATTAAAAGTCCTCTTCTTGTTTATATGGAGCCGTATGCTTCTTCGACAGCGGAACTAGTAACAGAACTCTTGGAATATCAACCTAAACATGAAAAGATTAGTATGCTTGAGGCAACCTCTCTACTCGCAGGAATTATTGTCGATACCAAAAGCTTTACATTGCGTACGGGTTCAAGAACTTTTGACGCTGCCTCTTATTTACGTGCCCAAGGAGCAGATACAGTACTTGTACAAAAATTTCTAAAAGAGGATGTAGAAACGTACATTAAACGAGCCAAACTCATTGAATCCGTTGAATTTTACTATGAAGGAGTTGCGATTGCGCAAGGAGAAGATGACGTTATATACGATCCAGTTCTCACTGCGCAGGCAGCAGATACATTATTGGCAATGGATGAAGTTGTATCTTCTTTTGTTATTTCAAAGAGGGATCCGGATACGATTGGAATCAGTGCTCGTTCCTTAGGGGAAGTCAATGTTCAAATCATTATGGAAAACCTAAATGGTGGAGGGCATTTGACAAATGCTGCTACTCAGTTGAAGGATATTTCAATTGAAGAAGCAGAAGAACAATTAAAAGAAGCATTAGATGATTATTTTGAAGGGAGAAAGGACATATGAAAGTAATTTTCTTAAAAGATGTAAAAGGTAAAGGTAAAAAAGGCGAAGTGAAAAATGTAGCAGACGGTTATGCACATAACTTTTTATTAAAAAAAGGGCTTGCGATTGAAGCAAACAATGCAAGTATAAGCAAGCTAGATGCACAGAAGAAAAAAGAAGAAAAGCTTGCTGAAGAGGAATTGGAAGAAGCGAAACAATTAAAAGAAAAATTAGAAGGTTTGACAGTAGAGATGAAAGCCAAAGCCGGTGATGGTGGTCGTTTATTCGGATCTATTACAAGTAAGCAAATTGCGGAAACGTTAAAGAAAAACTTCAGCATTAAAGTAGATAAACGTAAAATTGAAATGAATGATGCCATTCGTGCCCTAGGATATTCTAATGTACCTATTAAGCTGCATTCTGATGTTTCCGCAACGTTAAAGGTTCACGTTACGGAAGAATAAGGGTAATAGTAGTATAAAGCGGAGCTATTACTGGAAGAGAACCCCACCATTCGTTAAATGTGGAATATAAAATACGTAATTTGGTAACTGCATTTTTGAAAAAACATGTTAAAATAGAATAAGTTCTTAGTAATGTGATCTGGAATTTTCCTGATCACATTTTTTCTAGTGTTTTCGTAAAGTTTGTTGCTTCTCAACTACAAACTAAGTTTAATCAACGGGAAGAGTTTATAAGTAAAAACACCAATCTATGAGAAAAGAGCCTTTCGTTAAGCATAAAATTTTTTAAGCGATATCGACTCTTTGGTTAATCTCAACTTAATTCCTAAAGTTGTTGCTACTTTCGAATGATAAATAATACCCCTTCTTTATAACTGGAGGTAATGGATAAATGAATGAAATGTTACAAGATCGTGTTCCTCCACAGAATATTGAGGCGGAACAGGCTGTCTTAGGAGCTATTTTTTTAGAACCAAGTACTGCACTAACGGTAGCTTCTGAGCTTTTGATTCCAGAAGATTTTTATAGAATTTCACACCAGAGAATTTTCAATGTAATGTTAAAATTATCGGATTCTGGTGAAGCGGTGGATTTAATTACGGTGACAGAAGAACTTGCTGCAATGAAAGAGTTAGAGGACGTAGGCGGTGTTTCCTATTTAAGCGAACTTGCTGCCTCTGTTCCTACTGCTGCTAATGTTGAATATTATGCTAAAATTGTCGATGAAAAATCTCTCTTAAGAAGATTAATTCATACAGCGACAACTATTGCCTCTGATGGGTATAATCGTGAGGATGAAGTCGATGCCCTCTTAGGGGAAGCGGAAAAAAATATAATGGAAGTGGCACAACGAAAAAATGCTGGTGCCTTTCATAATATTAAAGATGTGCTCGTTCGGACATATGATAACATTGAAACGTTGCAGAACCGAGTAGGTGATGTAACGGGGATACCTACTGGATTCTCCGATTTAGATCATATGACTGCCGGATTCCAACGCAATGATCTAATTATTGTTGCAGCACGTCCCTCTGTTGGTAAAACAGCATTTGCACTTAATATTGCCCAAAACGTTGCTACAAAAACCGATGAAAATGTAGCTATTTTTAGTCTTGAGATGGGTGCAGAACAGCTTGTTATGCGTATGCTCTGTGCAGAGGGGAATATTAATGCCCAAAATCTACGTACCGGGTCCTTAACCGATGAGGATTGGCGTAAACTGACAATGGCGATGGGGAGCCTTTCTAATTCTGGTATTTATATTGATGATACTCCAGGAATAAAAGTAGGAGAGATTCGTTCTAAATGTCGTAAGTTAAAACAGGAACATGGACTAGGGATGATCCTTATTGACTACTTGCAGCTAATTCAAGGGGATGGACGTTCCGGGGAAAATAGACAACAAGAGGTATCGGAAATTTCCCGTGCACTAAAAGGGTTAGCCCGTGAGCTAGAAGTGCCAGTTATTGCATTATCTCAGCTTTCTCGTGGAGTAGAGCAACGTCAAGATAAACGACCAATGATGTCTGATATTCGTGAATCAGGAAGTATTGAGCAGGATGCCGATATTGTTGCCTTCTTATACCGCGATGATTATTATGATAAAGAATCAGAGAACAAAAATATTATTGAAATTATTATTGCTAAGCAACGTAATGGTCCTGTCGGTACTGTATCCCTTGCTTTCGTGAAGGAATACAATAAATTCGTTAACTTAGAACGGCGATTTGACGATGCTAGTGTTCCGCCTGGAGCATAGCAGAACTAGTTTAATAGTTAAGTAAAGTCATAACTCACTAAAAGGGTAGTATAGTACAATGCTATTCTTTTAGTGAGTTTTTTTATATATTTTTATTACGAACATATTTTTATATTTTCATATAATCGTTCGTGTTTAGATTGACTTTTCCCCGCTAAAATTGATAAAATGGTGTTGTTTGAAAAAAGAGGGAAAGATTTTTCCCGTCGGAGGTGCTGAAATGTCTTCAGTAGTAGTAGTAGGAACACAGTGGGGAGACGAAGGGAAAGGTAAAATTACCGACTTCCTATCAGAACATGCAGAGGTAATTGCACGTTATCAAGGTGGTAATAACGCTGGACATACGATTAAATTTAATGGTGAAACATATAAGCTTCATTTAATTCCATCCGGTATTTTTTATAATGAGAAAACGGCTGTAATTGGAAATGGAATGGTTGTTGATCCTAAAGCACTTATGCAAGAATTAAAATACTTACATGATCGTAATATTTCAACAGATAACTTAAGAATCAGCAATAGAGCACATGTAATCCTGCCTTATCATATTAAATTGGATGAAGTAGAAGAAGAACGCAAAGGTGCTAATAAAATTGGTACAACGAAAAAGGGAATCGGTCCAGCTTACATGGATAAAGCCGCACGTAACGGTATCCGTATTGCTGACTTATTAGATCGTGAACTGTTTGAAGAAAAACTTTCACGTAATCTTGAGGAGAAAAACCGTTTACTTGAGCGTTTTTATGAAACAGAAGGCTTTAAGTTAGAAGATATATTAGAAGAGTATTACGAGTACGGACAACAAGTGAAAAAATATGTAGTGGATACATCTGTTGTATTAAATGACGCGATTGATGATGGTCGCCGCGTTCTATTTGAAGGTGCTCAAGGGGTTATGCTTGATATCGACCAAGGAACATACCCATTTGTAACATCTTCTAATCCTGTGGCAGGAGGAGTAACTATAGGTTCAGGTGTAGGTCCAACAAAAATCAATCATGTTGTAGGAGTTTCAAAAGCTTACACAACTCGTGTTGGTGATGGACCGTTCCCAACAGAACTTAGTGATGAGATTGGTGACCAAATCCGTGAAGTTGGTCGTGAATATGGTACAACAACAGGACGCCCGCGTCGTGTTGGTTGGTTTGACAGTGTCGTTGTTCGCCATGCTCGCCGAGTTAGTGGCTTAACAGACCTTTCTCTTAACTCTATCGATGTGTTAACAGGGATTGAAACGTTAAAAATCTGTGTTGCATACCGCTACAAAGGAGAGGTTATGGAAGAGTTCCCAGCTAATTTAAATATCCTTGCGGAGTGTGAGCCTGTATATGAAGAGCTTCCAGGTTGGAAAGAAGATATCACAGGATGCAAGACATTAAGTGAACTTCCAGAAAATGCCCGTCATTACTTAGAACGTGTGTCTCAGTTAACTGGCATTCCACTTTCTATCTTCTCTGTTGGGCCAGACCGTTCTCAAACAAATGTCGTTCGCAGTGTTTGGAGTGCAAATTAAGCAGTAGATATTACTAATAAAAAGGGACTGGATTTCCTCGTTTTTAAAAACGAGGAAATCCAGTCCTTTTAACTATGCTATATCGTTTTTTATGTTTTCAAATATGCTATCATGACAAACAATATAAAGAATATCTCCTTTTTCAATCCGCTTCTGATCTGCGGAGGTAAAATCCATATCATCGTTTATCGCAAGCAAGGTTGCTCCCATTTGCAAAAGACTTTCAGATGCATCTTTATAGGTATGCCATTGAGTTGGTGCTTTTAGTATGTGAATGTTATTACCAAAACGTTTACTCAACAGCTGTCTAAATAGATTAGTTGTTCCAGGATGAAGTGTTGCTTTTGCCATGAGTAACGAAACGGAATCATTCGATAAAATAAAATCTTCCACAGCGATATGTTGAAACTTTGGAATATGACGATCCTCCGATATCTCCACAACCGTATGTATTTCTTTTTTATGTTCTTTTGCTAGTGATTCTACTGCAGAGGCAATAAGGAGCGTCTTTCCGTCTGTCAAAAGCGGATCCTCTATACTAGAATCAGAAAAAATTGCAACTCTGCTCGCTTCAAGAATATTTGCTTTAAGTAATATCTTTTCGTCTGACGGGTCACCCTGAATAAAATGCACTTGTTCGTTTTCAAGTGGGGATACGGAACGATTATCGATCAATACTATTTCTGCCTTTGGTTCATGTGCTAGTATTTCAAAGATTGCCTGTTCTGTTTTCTTAGACCACGTTATATAAAGGTAATGATTCTGCTTTTTGTACACAAGTTTTCCCTCCCTTTTTAGCTTATGAAAGGTAGTAATGGAGTCTACTGTTTTACTGATTAGTAAACCGATAATACCGATTCCAAATATAAATAAAAAGATTCCAAGCAAGCGTCCGACAACGGTAGAAGGTGAGTAATCCCCATAACCGACAGTAGTTAATGTTGTCATCGTCCACCAGAACCCTTCAAAAAGGGTTGGAAAGTTATTAGGTTCAAGAAGATGGATACCGATACTCCCGAAGAGCACGATGATGAATGATAATAGAAGAATCAAACTGAAATCCATTTTTGAAATTTTATTCCACAAACGAAAGAAAATTGTCATAGCATCATCCTCCTTATTTAAAAATCCCCCTATTAATTGCCTCGTTTTAACAAAGTAATATATACCAATACTTTAGGGAAGCTGTTTCAATAAGTATAATCATACCAATTAATTCCTATTTTTGAAATTTATTTTCTAGGGTAATAGGAGGCAAATGAATAATTTCCTAAACTTTTTTACAGGAAACAGCTAAATTCCTGTTTTTTCGACAAAAAAACAAAAAAACTATTGCCGAATGAAAAGACTGTATGCTATTATTAATTTCGTTGTTACAGAAGTTTTACACAGCGTTAACAAATGAAAAAGACTTATTTAATCTCTAAAAATTCTAGAAACTGTTTTTATAGAAAAGATATAAGTATAAATTCACTTTATTTTAAGAGCCATTAGCTCAGTTGGTAGAGCACGAAAGAATAAGCATCAGTGAATAAGCATCAGCGTACAGCTTGAGCTGCACCTTGAAATACTTACTGAAAGCTGGACGTCGTAGATGCCACTCTCTTCTGGAAAGAGATATAAGTATAAACTCACTTTATTTTAAGAGCCATTAGCTCAGTTGGTAGAGCATCTGACTTTTAATCAGAGGGTCGAAGGTTCGAATCCTTCATGGCTCACCATTTAGCAAGGCCCGTTGGTCAAGCGGTTAAGACACCGCCCTTTCACGGCGGTAACACGGGTTCGAATCCCGTACGGGTCATAGTAAGTTAAAATTCTCATTCTAACTTACTAATATATTAAAATTGGTCCGGTAGTTCAGCTGGTTAGAATGCCTGCCTGTCACGCAGGAGGTCGCGGGTTCGAGTCCCGTCCGGACCGCCATTTAACTTTACCATTTTACATATACATATATCAGCGTGCAGCTCAATAAGCATCTTGAATAAACATCTTGAGAGCTGGACGATGGAAAAAGCATTATCTAAAATTAGGATACAATATTATTAAGGCTCAGTAGCTCAGTTGGTAGAGCAATGGACTGAAAATCCATGTGTCGGCGGTTCGATTCCGTCCTGAGCCATCAACAAAAAGTACTGCGACGACATAGACTCTCGCAGTACTTTTTTATAATTAATTATAAAAAGGCATCTCTAAAAAAGCAATTTTCTAAAAGAGTGTAGCTTTTAATAACAGTTGAAAATATAGAGTGGAAGGAACGGTCCATGGGTCACAAACAACAAACTTTACGAAAATAGCGTTAAATAAAGGTCCTATTAGAAGGATCCCCTTCTATTTCCAACAAATAATATCCATATATTCACAAATTAATCAAAGCTTTTTACTTAACTTCTATAGTTAATATGTCACCATTGTAACATTAATGTAATATAAAGCCCTACTTATTCCATACCAATTATTCTCCTAGGCATAATTGAATCCCGCTATATAGGTATCCTTCTCTCCATTTAATTAGTTATCTAAATTTGATTTTTCGACAAGGTACTGTTATATTTTGTCATCAAATATACAATTATGTTACATTATAAAAACTTTTCTCTATTAAAAGTCGAATTATGATAAGTTATTAGAGTACTAAATTTATAGAAAATTTATTTTTTAGGTGAAAAGAACTATCAAGAGAGCGATATTTCTTTTGCAGTGCTTAGGAGGCAAGAAAATGAATTGGGGAGAGCGAATTTCAACCTATTCAACTAGATTAAAAAAATTAAATAATAACTTAATAAAAAAAGTAGCGATTACTACATTAGCTATTTCCACATTAACACTTACATCCGTTTCAGCTGAATCTTCTAAAGAAAATGGGCTGCAAACGATCTATCATATATATATGAACAACGAGTACGTTGGAGCAGTTTCAGATAAAACAAAAATTGAAGCAGTTACAAAGGGTACTCTTCAAAAGGCGAAGAAGAAATATCCTAACTATAATGTAGAATTAGAGAATAGCGTTTCTTACATAAAAGAACAAGTCTTTACTGCTAAAACGAATAACAAGCAGGTTTTAAATAAAGTAAGTGAAACGATCTCTGTCGAATCAGAGGCTTATGCGTTAGTGATAAACGATAAGGCTGTTGCATATGTGAAGGATGAAAAGGCTGCGGAAGAGACAATCCAGAAACTCAAGTTAAAGTACGTGACAGAACAGGAATTACAGCAAGTGAAAAAGCGTCAAGCTGACACTACTACAACTCTACCCCCTTTAAAGGAAAACGAAACGCGTGTTTTAGATGTTAAGATAGAGGAAAAGTTTTCTTTTGAAAAAAAAGAAGTTAATCCTAGTGAGATTCTATCTCCTCAACAAGCAGTTGATTTTCTATTAAAGGGTACACGTGCAGAGAAAAAGTACAAAGTTCAAAAAGGAGATGTACTTGGTAGTATTGCTGAAAAGCATGATTTAACAACTGCTAAGTTGCTGCAGCTTAACCCTAATATTACAGAAGATCAAGTGTTACAAATCGGGGATGAAGTGAATGTGACCGTTTCTAAACCAGTTGTACATGTTGCTGTAAAAAGAGAGACTAATAAAATAGAAACAGTTGACTATGAAAAAGAGGTTATAGAAGATTCTTCCATGTATAAAGGCGACATGAAAGTGAAGCAGGAAGGTCAAGAAGGAAAAAGATCCGTGACTTACGTTGTGGACGAGCTTAATGGCAATCAAACATCTAAGAATGTTAAAGAAGAGAAAGTAATTAAAGAACCTGTAAAATATATTGTTGTTAGAGGTACAAAAGTTACTCCATCAAGAGGCTCTGGAAATTTCACTTGGCCGACAAATGGTGGATACATTTCATCCAGACAAGGTGCACGGTGGGGAAAAATCCACAAAGGAATTGATATCGCACGTCCGAGCAACTATACGATTAAATCAGTAGATAATGGTGTTGTTGTCTCAGCAGGATTTAATAGTGATGGATATGGAAATAAAGTAATTATTGATCATAATAATGGCTATAGAACACTCTATGCACACTTAGATTCTATCAACGTTTCCGTTGGTGAAACAGTTGCTGCAGGAGAAAAAATCGGTGTGATGGGCCAAACAGGAGAATCAACAGGTGTACACCTTCATTTAGAGGTTTATAAAAATGGTTCACTAGTAAACCCATTATCAATGTTCTAATAAAAGAAAGCTACTTTCCAAAAGTTTGTTATTTTTAGCAACAGTTGAAAACATAGAGTGGATTGGAGCGGAAGGTACTTGAATCCTGCAGGATATAGAGGAAAAGTCAGGACCCTAAAGACAGAAAGGCACCGTCCATTGGTCACAAACAATAAACTTTATGAAAAAAGTCTAAAAGAATAAGAAAACAAAGGACTGACAGGAAAAAAGATTGCTATCTTTAAATGTCAGTCCTCTTCTTTTATTAATGTTTTTTGTAAACAGTGTTTGTTATTAGCAGATGAAAAATTGCATCAATTCTGTTCTTAATGTACAAAGATAAAGTAACACGCTTTTGTTTTTGGAAATAACCTTTAGTTGGGAATTACCCCCCTTAACTGGAAGCACCTTTATTTGGATGATTTGGCTTAAAGGGTGAATTCATTTCAAGAAAGTGATAAATTTAAGGGAAGAGTCCCATATTATTTCAACTAGCAACGTAGTTCAAAATATATTCAAAGGAGCTCAACTATTATGGAAAAAAAGATTTTAGTAGTCGATGATGAAAAACCAATTGCAGATATTTTACAATTTAATCTAAAAAAAGAGGGATATGAGGTTCATTGTGCCTATGATGGGGATGAAGCAGTCAAGATGGCAGAAGAAGTGAAGCCGGATTTAGTACTGCTAGATATTATGCTTCCCAATCGTGATGGTATGGAGGTATGTCGTGAGATAAGAAAGAAATATGAAATGCCAATTATTATGTTAACGGCAAAAGACTCAGAAATAGATAAAGTATTAGGATTAGAACTTGGTGCCGATGATTATGTTACGAAGCCATTTAGTACTCGTGAATTAATTGCTCGTGTCAAAGCAAATCTTCGTCGCCACCAGCAAGTGCCTCAACAAGAGGAAGAAGATGAGAATAATGAAATTTCTGTAGGCTTATTAGTTATCCATCCTGATGCATATGTTGTCTCAAAAAGGGGAGAAACGATTGAGTTAACCCATAGAGAATTTGAACTTCTTCATTATTTAGCAAAGCATATTGGACAAGTAATGACTCGTGAACACTTGCTTCAAACGGTTTGGGGATATGATTATTATGGAGACGTTCGTACTGTTGACGTAACAGTGAGAAGATTACGGGAAAAAATTGAAGATAATCCAAGTCATCCTACATGGATTGTAACCCGTAGAGGAGTAGGTTATTATTTGCGTAATCCTGAACAGGAGTAATAAAAAATGAAGAAAGTTGGATTTACGCGTTCCATACATTTTAAGTTCGTTATGATTTATGTATTACTGATTCTTTTAGCAATGCAAATTATTGGAGTGTATTTTGTAAGAGAACTAGAAGATCGTCTAGTAGATAACTTCAAAAGCTCCATTAAAGAAAGGATCGATTTATTAGAATTTACGTTAAAAGAGGAATTGGTCAAAGAGCGGGATGCGGATGATCCTACACTGGAATCTGAAGTTAATAATATTTTAACCGATTCTACCTCCTCTGATATTTTAGAAATACGAGTGATAAATAATAGAAGTCGTATCATTGGAACTTCAGATGATACTAACCAAGAGCTTGTTGGACAGATTACAGCGGAGAAAATGATTAAAAAAGTGCTTACTATTGGGGTAGTAATGGATAATATTTTTGTTGATAATCAGACAGGTAACCGTGTATGGAGATCGGCAACGCCAATTGTCTCTAACGACGAGGTAATTGGTGCTATCTATCTAGAAACCAAAATTGAAGAGGTATATAGTCAACTGAATGAGATTAACCGAATTTTTACTAATGGAACGGCTATTGCCCTTGGCATTACTGCTATACTCGGTGTATTGCTTGCCCAAACGGTGACAAGGCCAATATCAGATATGAGAAAGCAAGCGTTAGCAATGGCAAAAGGGAATTTTTCTAGAAAAGTTAAAGTGTTTGGATATGACGAGATTGGTCAGTTGGCAATCACTTTTAATAATTTGACGAAACGCTTACAAGAAGCTCAAGCTACAACGGAGGGAGAAAGACGAAAGCTTTCATCAGTTCTCTCTTATATGACCGATGGGGTAATTGCGACGGATAGGAAAGGAAGGGTTATTTTAATCAATGACCCAGCGGCAAATATGTTGAATGTTTCACGTGAAACAGTCCTTTCTCAGCCAATTGTTTCACTATTAGGTTTAGAACAATATACGTTTGATGACCTATCTAATGAGCAGGATTCTATTATTTTAGATTATAGCACGAAAGAAAAGCCGTATATTTTACGCGCAAACTTCTCGATTATTCAGAAAGAAACAGGTTTTGTGAATGGGCTTATTACGGTTCTACATGACATTACAGAACAGGAAAAAATAGATATGGAAAGACGCGAGTTCGTTGCGAATGTATCCCATGAATTGAGAACACCGCTTACTACGATGAGAAGTTATTTAGAAGCACTTGCAGAAGGAGCATGGCAGGATAAAGAGATTGCACCACAGTTCCTAGATGTCACGCAGAATGAAACGGAACGGATGATTCGATTAGTGAACGATTTACTTCAATTGTCAAAAATGGATAGTAAAGATTATCGTTTCAATAAAGATTGGATAGATTTTATTCGATTTTTCCATCGAATTATTGACCGATTTGAAATGACAAAACAGCAAAATGTCCACTTCGAGAGATTTTTACCAAATGCGGCTTTGTTTGTAGAAATTGACCAGGATAAAATTACACAGGTTTTAGATAATATCATTTCAAATGCATTAAAATACTCTCCAGATGGAGGAAGAGTTACTTTTAAAGTAATTGAAAAAAATGACGTTATCGAAGTAAGTGTTTCTGACCAAGGTATGGGTATTCCAAAAGATAATGTAGAAAAAATATTTGAACGATTCTACCGAGTTGATAAAGCAAGGTCAAGACAAATGGGAGGAACAGGGTTGGGGCTAGCCATTGCCAAGGAAATGATTTCTGCTCACGGTGGTGATATATGGGCTTCCAGTGTAGAAGGCAAAGGAACAACCATTACTTTTTACCTTCCTTATGACCGTATACAAGAGGATGATTGGTCATGAAATATGAAACAGTAAAATCTATTATCCTAATAATGCTAGTTGCTGTAAGTATTTTTCTAACGTGGAATATTTGGACGTATCAGCCGAAATATGACACGATGGACAGTGCAGATGCTTATGATATTTCTATTAGTGAAAAAAAAGAAACAAAGAGTTTGATTAAGCCATTCAAGTTTTTTTATCATGAAGGTGACAAAGTTTGGGGTACAACAAATGAGATTGAAATCAATACGCTATTAGATGAAATGATGAAATGGAATATTTCTGAGCTAAACAATATTACCAATTCTGTTTCAGACAAGGCCTTAGACGAAATGGTACATGGAGACAGGCGGTTAGAGATTATTTTTCCAGACATTGTACCTTTTCAGGAATACAGTAATGTATTAAACTTTGAAGATAAAAGTCTCCCTTCGAATTCATTTGATCGAATTATTGTCGATACAACTGATAATAATGACGATACGAATATTGTTTATTTTGTCAAATATAGAGAAAATGAAAGTTCTGTTTTTGAAGGTAGGATTAATTCCAACTACTTGCCATTGTTAGAAAAGGAAGTTATAAGAGAAATACCTTATAATTACGCAAGTTACTTTACTAGCAAATTTAATAAAAAAACCCTTCACTTACCAGTCGAGAGGCCAGAGAAAATAAGTTATCAATACTATACAAAGGAATTTAGTACAGAGGACTTTAAACTAGCTCTATTTAGTGATCCGACTAGTGTAAAAAAGGATTACTCTAGTACTGGGGAAGAGTTTACAGACTGGACAAGCATTATGAGAGTTGACACAGAAAATAATACACTTGAGTATGTAAATCCAGCAGAAGAGCCAACAGGCAGTTCGAATCTCAATCAGTTAGTAGAAAGAAGTATTGAATATGTTAATGATCATGGAGGATGGACAGATAACTATCAATTTTTCAGTGCGAGTACATCCGAAAATAAAATAGATTACCGATTATTTTTACAAGGGTTGCCTGTTTTTGATGACCGAGATATGTCTGTGATTACCCAAGTATGGGGAAGAGATAGCATAAATCGATATGAACGTCCTTATTTTTCTCTGAAACTTTCCATCCCTTCCTATATTAAAAAGGTGAAGGTGCCATCTGGAAGTGAGTTACTAACAATACTAGAACGGGCTGAAAATGCAGAAATGCTAGAAAGACAATACATTGAAGATGTAGCCATTGGATATAAATTAAAGAAAGAACCTAATTGGAGCCAACTAAAAATTATTGCACTCGAACCGTCTTGGTATTATAAACTTAGTGGATCTTGGATTCGGTTACCCTCCATGGAGGAAATAAAGGAGGTAGAAAATGGATTGGAATAAAACAAAAACAATTTTTATCATTGTTTTTCTCATCCTAGATATTTTTCTACTATCCATTTTTGTGCAGAAGTTATCTGTTAATAACCTAGAAGTGTTTGGGGAAACAACATTTGAAGAAAGAATTAAGGCTGAGGGGATTGAGTATGATTTCACCAATGAGGTGTTATCTCAAGCGTATATTAGTGCAAAGCCAAAGAAATTTACGGAGAAAGAGATAGCAAGTTTAGAGGATCAGGATGTTACCGTCTTGAATAATACAACGATTCAATCTACACTAGATGAGCCGTATTCACTAGGAGAAAAATTAAATACAGCAGAATTAACTAGTTTTGTTAATAGCACTGTTTTATATGGTGATCGTTATATGTTATGGAATGTAAATGAGGAAGATCAAAAAATTGTTTATTATCAAACATATAAGGACGAACCTCTTTTCCATAATATTAATAGCGAAATTACTTTTTACGTAAACAAAGATAATGAAATAATCTCTTATAAACAGACAATGCTTGAATCGTTTGAAGAAATTAGTGAGAAAGAGAAGCTCATTACGCCAATACAAACGTTAAAAGCTTTTTATGAAGATAAGAAGATCTTGCCAAACAGTAAGGTTGCAGATCCTGAAGTAGGTTATTATACACTACTCCCATTAGCGGAATCACAAGTGCTTACCCCTACATGGCATTTTGTAGTCGAGCATGAGGGGAAAACAGAAGATTTATTTATCAATGCCTTAAACGGTCAAATTATTGAAATAGAACAACCAGAAAAAGAGTCATTGGAGTGAGGAGTTATGTCGATGCATTTTAGTGTACTTGCGAGTGGAAGTACAGGGAATGCAATCTATGTGGAGACAGAGGAACATTCGTTTCTTGTTGATGCAGGGTTGAGTGGGAAACAGATGGATGGCTTATTTAAACAAATTGATCGTAAAATAGAAGACTTATCGGGTATCCTAGTGACACATGAGCATAGTGACCATATTAAAGGGCTTGGGGTTTTAGCTAGGAAATATAACTTGCCGATTTATGCAAATGAAAAGACATGGCATGCGATGGACGGGCTTATTGGAAAAATAGATGTGGAACAGAAATTTACCTTTGATATGGAAACAGCAAAACACTTTGGTTCTTTAAGTATTGAGTCATTCGGCGTTTCTCATGATGCAGCAGAGCCAATGTTTTATGTTTTTCATCATGGTGAGAAAAAGATTGCCTTAATTACAGATACAGGTTATGTAAGTGACAGGATGAAAGGAATTATTTCTAACGCGGACGCTTACGTTTTTGAAAGTAATCATGATGTAGGCATGTTAAGAATGTGTCGTTACCCATGGAATATTAAAAGAAGAATATTAAGTGATGTTGGACATGTTTCCAATGAAGATGCAGCGATTGCAATGAGTGATGTGATGGGTGATCGTACAAAGCGAATTTATCTTGCGCATCTAAGCACGGATAATAATATGAAAGATTTAGCGAGAATGAGTGTAACACAGACGCTAGAATCAAGAGGAGTAATCGTCGGGGAACAAATTGAGTTATTTGATACGGATCCAAAAACTCCGACAAACCTGTTAGCAGTTTGAGGTATAAAAAAGGTAAAGGCGCAGTCTTTGCCTTTTTTAGTACATGATTTTTCCAATTTCAATGGATTTCTTATAATCTTTTCATTTTATTTTAATTTTTCCCGATTATAATAAAGGCTATAAAGAGAAAATAATAAATGGATAGTAGTAAGAAAGGATGAAATAAATGGGATATTATGATGAAGAAAGTCAACGTTCCGGTAAACAAAAAGGGAATCGGGGAGGCTATTTCCTTGCAAGTTTATTAGGTTTGTTATTAGGTGCAATATTAGTGATTATTGCTGTTCCTCAATTAAGTAATTATAATATTCTCCCTTATGATGTAAACGAAGACTTAGCAGAAACAGATGAAGAATATCATAATAACAGTAATGTGAATACACAAAACGTTTCAGTTGATGTAACAACGGATGTAACAAAAGCAGTGGAAAAAGCCGGTGATTCCGTTGTAGGAATTACGAATATACAGTCAGCTAGTTTCTGGGGTCAAGAAAGTGGGCAACAGGAGGCTGGTACAGGTTCAGGGGTTATTTATAAAAAGGCCGGTGGTAAAGCTTATGTTGTTACGAATAATCATGTTGTAGAAGGTGCGGAACAGCTTGAAGTAACATTGGCAGATGGAACGAAGGTCACTGCAGAACTAATAGGTACGGATGTTTGGACAGATTTAGCTGTGCTCGAAATGAGTGGAAAGAATATAAAGAATGATGATGTTATTCAATTCGGTAATTCCGATGAATTAAAAGCAGGAGAGCCTGTAATTGCAATAGGAAATCCTTTAGGTTTAAATTTTTCAGGATCTGTTACACAAGGTGTAATTTCTGGGGTAGAACGTACGATTCCAGTAGATATAAACCAAGATGGTATGGAAGATTGGCAGGCAGAAGTACTGCAAACCGATGCAGCTATTAATCCAGGTAACAGTGGGGGTGCCCTTGTTAATGTGGCAGGTCAGCTAGTTGGTATTAATTCAATGAAAATAGCACAAGAGGCAGTCGAAGGTATAGGACTTGCGATTCCAACTAATTACGCTCAGCCAATCATTGAGGATTTAGAAAAATACGGAGAAGTAAAGCGACCAGCAATGGGAATTACACTGCAAAATGTTAGTGAAGTCCCTGCTTACCATCAACAAGAAACATTAAAGCTTCCGGAAGATGTTAGAAATGGTGTAATGGTAAGGGCTGTTCAGCCAAATACACCTGCGGCACAAGCAGGATTACAAGAGCTGGATGTTATTGTCGAGTTAGATGGAGAAAAGATAAATAATAATATTGAACTACGTAAACATTTATACAATGAAAAAAATGTTGGAGATCAAATGAAAGTAAAGTTCTATCGTGACGGTAAGTTACAAGAAGTGACAATGAAGCTGACAGATGGGGCTAGGTTATAAAGTTATCAAGTGTGGATAACGAAAAAGCGGGGAAGGTTTTAAACCTTTCCCGCCTTTTTTGTCTATGTTATGATAGCTTGTGGATAAATTGGAAAGTATAAATAAAAAGGAAAAAAGGGAGTAGTAATATATGATATATTGCTGTACAGAACATGTGGAACTTGCGATGGATGTAATCGTAGATGAGTATGAAGTAGCGCCAAATTTAAAAAAGATAGAGGAAAGTGAAGAGAACTTATCCACAACCTGTGAATATTGTGGGAATAAGCCAATGTATATTGTGTCGAACTAATATTCCCATACAATATACAGAAAGTAATTGTGGATATGTGGATAAAGTCTGTGGATAGTCTGTTTATAAGGTGAGGATGAATTGTGAACATCACAATAATAACGGTTGGTAAATTAAAAGAAAAGTATTTAAAGCAAGGAATTAATGAATATTTAAAGCGATTAGGGGCCTATGCTAAGGTTAATATTATCGAAGTACCTGATGAAAAAGCTCCAGAGCAATTAAGTGAAGTTGAGATGGAACAAGTAAAGGATAAAGAGGGAGAACGCATCCTTGCAAAAATTAATCAAGATGCTCACGTCATTGCCCTAGCTATTAATGGAAAAATGCGAACATCGGAAGAACTAGCTGATACCCTAGATAAACTTGCTACATACGGAAAAAGTAAAATTGTCTTTGTTATCGGTGGATCGCTAGGATTAAGTGATAATGTCATGAAGCGTGCTAATGAAACATTGTCTTTTTCAAAAATGACGTTTCCGCATCAACTCATGAGGTTGGTGTTGGTCGAGCAGGTGTATCGGGTATTTCGAATTATACGGAATGAACCGTATCATAAGTAGGTAATTTTTCTTTAGTTATTACCTAGTGCTTTATGATTGAGTAATTAAGTTTCAACAAGAAGTCTCACTTCGGACAGAGGAAGGCAGAAAGGATTTGCTTCTGTTCGAAAGTGGGCCCTATTTGGACAAAGAAAGACAGAAAAAGGATCGATCTAGTCTGAAATCGAGCACCATTCGGACAGAGGAAGGCAGAAAGAGAACGCTCGAGTCCGAAAGTGGGCCCTATTCGGACAAAGAAAGACAGAAAAAGGATCGATCTAGTCCGAAATCGAACACCATTCGGACAGAAGAAGGCAGAAAGAGAACGTCCGAGTCCGAAAGTGAGCACTATTCGGACAAAGAAAGGCAGGAAGAGAACGCCCGAGTCCGAAATCGAACACCATTCGGACAAAGAAAGACAGAAAAAAGGATCACCTAGTCCAAAAGTGATCCTTTTTATCTAGATTGCCTGAAAAAGTAATAAAGTCTGAATACATAACAAACAGTGAGATGTTCAGAAACCTTTCAATAAAAGGCAATTTGAATATTTATTTGTAATAAGTACCCCTTGTTTTTCCAAATACCGCATAGTTTTTCTTTAAAAACCTACGAATAGTCTTCTTACATAAATCTACCTTGCACCACTCATAAATACTTTGGGTAGTAATATTTCTATCAGGAAATAATTGCTTGAATTCCTTTACATTCCGCAAAATAGCTTGCTCAATTCTTTCCTGTTCTCCGCAATTATGGCATACAAAATCAGAATTTTTAATAGTAACCTGAAACGATCTGCAATTTTTGCAATAAACCCCTTTTTTCAACTGGTCATAACTATATTCAGGCAAAAGCGTAAATCGATTTTTAGTTTGATGTAATGAAATTAATTTTTGAGCTAATTTCTGGTGCGCTTCATTCAGCGTTGATGGTGTATTATTTAGATCTCTAAAAAAACGATTTACTTGGGTTGGTAAAAAAATAGGTTGGTCCATTGGGGCTTGATATAAGGTGAATTCAGGGTTGATAAAAATAACCGAAGCTTCTACAGGGTAATTTTGCTGGAGGTTTTGGAGTAGTTGACGGAATAGAGTTGCACATCTTTTTAGTTGGTTAACTGGATTTTTATATTCGCGCCCGGTTGTTACAGAAAAAAGCTTGTCGGATTCTAGATAACAGTCACCTTCAAAGTTTTTTATATCCAAAAGGTGAATAACCCCTTGTGATATAATCAATGAATCAATTTGAAAATGCGAGTTGTTTAGTTCAAGCAGTAAGTCATTGATAATAAATCTTTCTTCTTGGAGGTTTTTTGCTAGAAGGTCAAATTTCAATTCCCCTTCATAGCCTTTTTCAAGGTTTAAATAGTGAAACCTTTCCTTTTTAGTTAACTCTATACGTGTGTTTAAATAACGCATAGCCACTAATCCCTCGGATTCTGACCGTTCTTTAAGTAACATATGCCACTTCCTTTCTTAATCTATATAAACTTATATTATATAGGCTCTATAATATTTGTTGGGGTTAACACACAATAGAAGGCAAAATAAAACACGCAACCTTCCC